>NZ_JBVJHP010000015.1:253921-293848 GCF_055586745.1 Nonomuraea sp. NPDC049378 | reverse complement strand
GGTCGTGCTGGGGACCGACGACCTGGGCACCGGGGCAGAGATCCACCCGGATCTGGCCTCCATCGACGCGGCGGACGTCCCGGACGCGGTCGTGGTCCGCTGCGCGGGTGCGGACCTGCACGCCACGACCCGCGCGGCGCTGGCCCTGGTGCAGGAATGGCTCGCCGACGAGCGCCTGGCATCGTCGCAGCTGGTGATCGTCACCCGCCAGGCCGTCGCGGCGGCCGGGGACGACGTTCCCGACCCGGCGCAGGCGGCGGTGTGGGGCCTGGTGCGGGCCGCGCAGTTCGAGCAGCCCGGCCGGTTCGTGCTGCTGGACGCCGACACCGAGCGGCTGGACGCCGAGACGGTGGGCCACGCGCTCGCGACCGGCGAATCCCAGATCGCCGTCCGGGAGGGCAGGCTCCTGACGCCGAAGCTGAGCCGGGCGACGGATCTGGAGCAGGGCGAGCCGGTGTTCGGACCCGACGGCACCGTACTGATCACGGGCGGCACGGGCGGGCTGGGCGCGCTGGTGGCCCGCCACTTGGTCACCAAGCACGACGTACGGCACCTGCTGCTGGTCAGCCGGCGCGGCCCGGACGCGCCCGGCGCGGGCGAACTGGCGACCGAGCTCTCGGAGCTGGGCGCCCGGGTGGACGTGGCCGCGTGCGACGTGGCCGACCGTGACGCGCTCGCCCGGCTGCTGGAGGGCGTGGACGGGCTGGCTGGGGTGGTGCACACGGCCGGCGTCCTGGACGACGGCGTCATCGCCGCCCAGACCGCCGACCGCCTGGACGCCGTGCTCAGGCCCAAGGCCGATGCCGCCTGGCACCTGCACGAGCTCACGCAGCACCTCGATCTGAGAGCGTTCGTGTTGTTCTCCTCGCTGGCCGGGGTGCTGGGCAGCGCGGGCCAGGCCAACTACGCCGCCGCCAACGCCTACCTGGACGCCCTGGCCCACCACCGTCAGGTGCACGGCCTGCCGGCGACCTCGCTGGCCTGGGGGTTGTGGACGACCAGCGGCATGGCGGGCGAGCTCAACGCGGCGGACCTGCGCCGCATGGAGCGCGGGGGCGTGAGACCGCTGTCCACCGAGGAGGGGTTGGCGCTCTTCGACCTCGGCGTCCGCTCCGGCCGCCCCGTGCTGGTCCCGGCGAAGTTCACCAAGGTCAGGAACCGCACCAGACCCCGCCGTACCCGGCCTGGCCAGGGGCTGGCGGAACGGCTCGCCACGATGGAACCGGACAGGATCGAGGCCACCCTGTCGGAGGTCGTCAGGGGCCAGGTGGCCGCGGTGCTCGGGTTCGCCGACGAGTCGGCGATCGAGCCGCAGCGCCAGTTCCAGGAGCTCGGCTTCGACTCGCTGACCGCGGTGGAACTGCGCAACCAGCTCAACACGGCCACCGGCCTGCAACTCCCGGCCACGCTCATCTTCGACTATCCGACTCCCCACGACCTGACGCGGTTCGTCCTGGAGCAGCTCTTCCCGGCCGTCGCGGCGGGCACGGCCGAGCCCGCCGACGCCCGCAGCGACGCCGAGGTGCGGCAGCTCCTGACGACCATCCCGATCGAACGACTGCGTGCGGCCGGACTGCTGGACAGCCTCTTCCGCCTGGCCGGCCCGGAGGACGAGGAGACGAACGGCAGGACCGAGGAGATCGACAGCATGGACGCCGACCTCCTGATTCAGCTCGCCCTTGAAGGCGGGAGTTCCTAGTCAAAGGAAATGATCATGACTCTGGTTACCACTTGGACGACGCTCAAAGAATCCGGCTCGGGAAACCTCGTCCTCTGCGTCGACTTCACGGAGACCGGCCGGGCGGAGGCCGGCTTCCCTGACCTGCTGGCGAAGATGGACTACGACGGGACGTTCTGGCATGTCTCCCCGCCCGCCGTGACACCTGGCTCGGGTGTCGACGGCGCCGCCTACGTGCGTTCGTGGATGGAACCTCTCAAGGCGAGCGGCCGGAAGGTGCACGCGGTGATGGGCTACTGCATCGGCGCCGTCTACGCGGCCGAGCTCGTGGACCTGCTGGAGAAGGAGCAGGGTGAGGCGCCCCGGCTGATCGTCTTCGACCCGGAGCCCACCAGCCTGGAGAACATCTACTTCCAGTTCGGCAAGGTCTTCGGCATCCTCTCCTCGATCCTCAGCGAGGAGGACGTCGCCGAGACCCGCGAGGCGATGGACCGTCCGCTGCAGCAGGAGGGCGTCACGGTCGAGGGCTACGCCGCCCAGCTGTACGCGAAGTTCCGCGACGTCGGGCAGCGCGCGTTCGAAAGAGCCGGGCTCGACCCGGAGTACTCGGAAGAGATGTGGGGCACGTTCAGCGCCTTCCTGTCCTTCCTCACCTACGCCGACACCCTGGATCCCTGGGAGGGGTGGCAGCGCGCCACCGCGGTGAGCTCGAACAACCCGAACAACGGCCTGAACCGGCTGCGCGAGTCGGGCCGCGGCCCCGTCGTGGCCGAGGAGCTCAGGTTCGACAAGGGCCACGACGTGTTGCTCACCGACGACGAGATCGCCAGGGCCATTACCAAGCTGCTGGAGAGATGATCATGGAGCAGATGCTGGGCCAGCGCGCCACCCGCAAGGAGCAGGCGCTGTGGTTGCTGGAAGAGCTCGTCCCCGGCGCCGGGGTGAACAACCTGGCCGTGGCGTTCAGCGTGACGGGCCGGGCGCGGCGCGACCTCATGCTGGAAGCGGTCAACCGCGTGGTGCACCGCCACGAGATCCTGCGCACGGTGTTCAGGGTCGAGCCCGAGGGCATGGTGCGTGAGGTCGTGCCCCCGGAGCGGGCCGTGCTGCGGTTCGAGGAGGCCGGCTGGGACGACACGCGCGAGTGGCTGGGGGAGTTCGTCGCGCGGCCGTTCGAGCCCGGCGGCGAGCTGCTGGTGCGCGCCGCGGTCCTGGAGGAGGACGCGGGCGAGGTCTACTGCCTGGCCGTCCACCACTCGGTCTTCGACGGGCTGTCGACGGCGCTGCTGACGAACGAGCTCGTCACGCTCTACGACGCGCTGGTGGCGGGAGAGCCGCCGGCGCGCGACGTCGTACCGGCCTGGGAGGAGCCGGAGCCCGACCCGCGCAGCGGCGCGTTCTGGCGCGACAAGCTGGACGGGTTCCACGCCGGCGACCTCGACCTGTGGTGCGAGCAGGCCGAGACCTCCCAGACGACCCTCGTGGGCGACGTGATCAACTGGGAGCTGTCGCCCGCCGCGCGCGAGGCGGCCCGGCAGATGCAGCGCGAGCTGCGGGCGCCCGAGTCGGTCATCCTCCTGGCCGCGTACGGCGTGCTGCTGGCCGCCCACGGCGCCGGCCCCGACCTCACGATCGGCTCTCCCGTCAGCGTGCGCACGCCCGAGGCCGCCACCCGGATCGGCTACCACATCAACGTGCTCACCCTGCGCACGCGGGTCCACTGGGCGAGCACCTTCCGCACGCACGCGCGCAACACCCGCCGCACGTTCATGGAGGCCATGTCGCACGCCGACTACCCGGTGGACGACCTGCTGGAGATCGTGCCGCGCGACGGCTGGCGCAACAACCTGTTCCGGCACACGTTCAACTACGTGCCCGCCGACCTGACGGCCGGGTTCACGCTGGGCGGCCTGCCGGCCGAACAGGTGGTGATCGAGAACGGCTTCAGCAAGTTCGACCTGGAGTTCTTCGTCACCTCCACCCCGGACAGCATCAAGATCAGGACCGCGTTCTGCGTGGACGTGCTCGACCGGTCCGACGTGGAGCTGCTGCTGGCCCGCTACGACGAGCTGCTCGTCACGCTCGCCGAGCAGCCCGACCTGCCGCTCGCGGACATCCCCGTCTGGTGCTACCAGGACCGCGCGGCCATCGAGATGGCCAACGCCACCGAGCACACCGTGACGCCCGCGACCGTGCTGGAGAAGATCGCCCGCAAGGTGTCCGCCGCGCCGCCCGAGGACGTCGTGGCCGTGGTGGACGGCGACCGGCACGTCGGCCTGCGCCGGTTGTGGGCCGCCGCCGAGGCCACCCGCGACGCGCTCCAGGCCGCGGGGGTGGGCAGGGGCGACGTCGTCGCGCTGCTCGCGCGGCGCTCACCCGAGCTGGCCGCGGCGGCGCTCGGCGTGTGGCTGGCCGGGGCGGCGTACCTGCCGCTCGAACCCGACCACCCGCAGCAGCGCCTCGACTACCAGCTCGACGACGCCGGCGCGGCCGTGGTCCTCGCGGGCGACGGCATCACCGTCTCCGGCGAGCGCACGGTCCTGCCGCTCGTGTCCGTCGACGCGGTCACGCCGGTGTCCGGGCAGGTGTCGTCGTTCAGCCCCGTCCGGCCTGAGGACTGCGCGTACCTCATCTACACCAGCGGCTCGACCGGGCTTCCCAAGGGCACCCTGATCGACCACTACAGCCTGGCCAACCTGATCGCGCACTTCGCGCACCAGCTGTCGGCGGGGCCGCGCGACACCGTGCTCTGGCTGACCACGTTCAGCTTCGACATCTCCGCGCTGGAGTTGTTCCTGCCCCTGACGACGGACGCCCGGCTGGCCATCGCGCCCGACGACGCCCGCACCCAGGGCGAGCCGCTGGCCGAAGCCCTGCGGCGCTACGACGTCACCATCGCCCAGGCCACGCCGACCACCTGGCGGCTGGTCGTGGACCAGGCGTCCGGCGAGCTGGCGGGCTGCCGCGTGTTGTGCGGCGGCGAGCCGATGCCCGCCGTCCTGGCCGAGCGGCTGGCCGCCACCGGCTGCGAGCTCTACAACGTGTACGGCCCCACCGAGACCACGATCTGGTCCACCGCCGGACGCATCGACCCCGCCGCGGACCGCATCGACGTCGGCGTGCCCATCGCCAACACGAAGGTGTACGTGGCCGCCCCCGACGGCCGCCCGCTGCCCATCGGCACCCGCGGCGAGCTCTGCATCGCCGGCGACGGCGTGGCCATCGGTTACCACAACCGGCCGGAGCTGACCGCCGAACGGTTCGGCGAGCACCCCGTCTACGGCCGGTACTACCGCACGGGCGACCTGGCCCAGTGGACCTCCGACGGCAAGCTGGAGATCCTCGGCCGGCTCGACCGCCAGATCAAGCTGCGCGGCAACCGGATCGAGCTCGCCGAGGTCGAAGGCGTGCTGCTGGCACACCCCGACGTGCGGGCCGCCGCCGTCGTCGTGGTCGGCGACCCCAGCGCGGACGCCGTCCTGTGGGCGTTCGTGGTGGCGCCCGACCGGCCTGAGGTCACCTCGGAGCTGTGGGAGCACGCCAGCGCGTCGCTCCCGTACGCGGCGACCCCCCAGGAGTACGTCGCGGTGGACGCCTTCCCGATGACCGGCAACGACAAGGTCGACTACCCGGCCCTGCGCAACCTGGCCACGGAGCTGCGCAGCACCGCCGAGACCACCGCGGACGAGGCCGACCTCCCGGCCGGCACCGGGGACGCGCTGGTCGACTCCCTGGTGGCGCTCTGGAAGGCCATGCTGAACCGTGCCGATCTCGGCCCCGACAGCCACTTCTTCGCGCTCGGCGGGCACTCGCTGCTGGCGGTCAAGCTGCTGCAGGAGATCAAGAAGGCGACGCAGATCCGGCTCAAGCTGAAGGACATCTTCGAGGAGCCGACCCCGGCCGGTCTCGCCCGCAGGCTGCAGGCCGCCGACACAAATTCCTGACGAGGCGCGGCCGGGCGACCCCGCCCGGCCGCCGACACGACGTAAGCGGCACTAGTGGATAGGCGGGTTGTCTCGTGTTGGAGAAAGTCGAGGAAGTACGGGCTGTTCCGTCCGCGCGGCCGGGCCGCTCCCCCGGCGCGCCACCGACCATGGAATCGATGCGCGCCGACATCGCCGCCCAGCTCGACCTCGACCCCTCCGAGGTCACGGACGGCGCCGACCTGATCAGCCTCGGCCTCGACTCGCTCCGCGCGATGCGGCTCGCCGGGCGGTGGCGGCGGGCGGGGGCCCGGATCGTCTTCGCCGAGCTGGCGACGGAGTTCACCCTCGCGGCCTGGTGGTCGCTGGTCCGCTCCCGGCTGACCGAGGCCGCCGCTCCGGAACAGGAGCCGGAGCCGGCCGTGGACGAGACGGCGCCGTTCCCGCTCACCCCCGTCCAGCTGGCCTACTGGATCGGCCGCGGCGACGGGCAGGTCATCGGGGGCGTCGGCTGCCACGCCTACCTGGAGTTCGACGGCTCGGGCGTCGAGCCGGACCGGCTGGAGCGGGCCGTACGCGCCCTCGTCGCCCGTCACGGAATGTTGCGGGCGATCTTCCACGACGACGGCACCCAGCAGATCATGGACACCAGCCCGTGGCCCGGCCTGACCGTCCACGACCTGTCCGAGCTCGGCGAGGACGCCGCCGAGAACATCAGGGAGCAGCTGTCGCACCGCCGCTTCGACGCCTCCCGCGGCGAGGTGTTCGACGTGCGGCTGTCGCTGCTGCCGGGCGGCCGGTCGAGGGTGCACTTCGAGGTGGACTTCCTCGTCGCCGACGTGCTCGGCCTCCAGATCCTGCTGAAGGACCTGGCCCGGCTCTACCTGGAGCCCGACGCGCCCATGCCCGCCCTGGCCTGCTCGTTCCCCCGCTACCTCGCCGCCAGGGGCGCGGAGCGGGCGGCACGGCGTACCCGCGACCAGGAGTACTGGCGCGGCCGGCTGGGCGAGCTGCCCGGCGCGCCACAACTCCCTCTCGCCACCGAACCGGCCATGATCGCCCGGCCCCGCTTCGCCCGCCGCGAGAGGTGGCTGTCGACCAGCGCGTGGCAGCGCATCCAGGAGCAGGCCCGCGTGCACGGGCTGACCCCCGCCATGGTGCTCGCCGCCGCCTACTGCGAGGTGCTGGCAGCGTGGAGCGGCGAACCGCGGTTCCTGCTCAACCTGCCGCTGTTCGACCGGGACGACACCGTCCATCCGGACGTCGCCCACCTGGTCGCCGACTTCACCAACCTGATCCTGGTCGCCGCCGACCTCTCGGAGCCGCAGCCGTTCGCCGAGCGCGCCAGGACCCTGCAGGCCCGCTTCCGCGCCGACGCTCGGCACACCGGATACTCCGGCGTCGAGGTGCTCAGGGACCTGGCCAGGAACGGGGAGCACTCGGGCGCGCCGGTCGTGTTCGCCTGCAACCTGGGGACCGAGCTGATCGTCCCTGAGGTGCGCGAGGCGTTCGGCGAACCCGGATGGATGATCACGCAGACCCCGCAGGTCTGGCTCGACCACCAGATCAACGAGTACGACCACGGGCTCCACCTGGCTTGGGACGCGGTGGAGGAGTTGTTCGCGCCGGGGGTGCTGGATGCGATGTTCGGGGCGTATGGGGGGTTGCTGGAGTGGTTGTCGGAGGGTGATTGGTCGGGTGAGGTGCCTGCTCTGTTTCCTTCGGAACAGAGCGTGGTGCGGGAGCGGGTGAATGCCACGGCTGGTGTGTTGCCGGATGGGGTGTTGCATGGGGGGTTCTTCGCGCGGGCGGTGAGTGAGCCTGGTCGGGTGGCGTTGATCGTTGAGGGTGGGTCCGTTTCTTACGGTGAGTTGGCGGATCGGGCGTTGCGGGTGGCTGGTCATCTGGTGGGGGTGGGGGTTCGGCCGGGTGATGCGGTGGGTGTGGTGGTGCCCAAGGGGCCGGATCAGGTTGTGGCTGTGTTGGGGGTGTTGGCTGCTGGTGGTGTGTATGTGCCGGTGGGGGTGGATCAGCCGGTGGCGCGTCGGGAGCGGATTCTGGCGCGGGCGGGTGTGTGTCAGGTGTTGACCGAGGTGCCGGTGGGGGAGCGGTTGTCGGGTCCGGTGGTGGTGTCGCCGGATGTGTCGGCGTATGTGATTTTCACGTCGGGGTCGACGGGTGAGCCGAAGGGTGTGGAGGTTTCTCATCGGGCGGCGTTGAACACGGTCGTGGATGTGAACGAGCGGTTCGCGGTGGGTGCCGGGGATCGGGTGCTGGCGGTGTCGGCGCTGGATTTCGATCTGTCGGTGTACGACATCTTCGGCCTGTTGTCGGCCGGCGGCGCGCTCGTGTTGCCCGAGGAGGGTGAGCGGCGGGACGCGCAGGCATGGGCCCGCCTGTGCGAGACCCATGGCGTGACCCTGTGGAACACGGTGCCGACCCTTCTCGACATGCTGCTCACGACGGTCGAGCAGGCGCCCTCCGGGCTCCGGCTGGCGCTGGTGTCGGGTGACTGGGTGGGGCTGGACCTGCAGGCGCGGTTGGCGGCGCAGAGTGGGGGGCGGTGCCGGTTGGTGGCGTTGGGGGGTGCCACGGAGGCGGCGATCTGGTCGAACGCGTTGGTGGTCGATCGGGTGCCGGCGCACTGGACGTCGGTTCCGTACGGGTTCCCGCTGCGTAATCAGCGGTATCGGGTGGTGGATGGCCGGGGTCGTGACTGCCCGGACTGGGTGGCGGGGGAGTTGTGGATCGGTGGTGCGGGGGTGGCGGTCGGGTATCGGGGTGATCCGGAGACGACGGCGGTCAAGTTCGTGGAGGGTGGGGGTGGGCGCTGGTATCGGACGGGGGACATGGGCCGGTACTGGCCGGACGGCACGCTGGAGTTCTTGGGCCGGGCGGATCATCAGGTGAAGGTTCGCGGGCATCGGATCGAGTTGGGTGAGGTGGAGGCCGCGCTGGAGGCGTTCCCGAAGGTGGGGCGTGCGGTGGCGGTGGCGGTGGGGGATCGGCGGCAGCGGCGGCTGGCGGCGTTCGTCACTCCTGGCGACGTGGACCAAGGCAAGCTGCGCGCGTTCCTGGCCGACCGGTTACCGGGTTACGCGATCCCGCCGGCGATCACCATGCTGGACGAGCTGCCCCTGACGGCCAACGGCAAGATCGACAGATCCGCGCTCACCGCACTCGTCGCCGACACACCGGAGACCACGGCGTACGAGCCGCCCGTCGGCCCCGCCGAGACCGTGCTCGCCACCATCTGGGCCGACCTGCTCGAACGCCCGGCGGTGCGGCGCAGCGACAACTTCTTCACCCTCGGCGGCGACTCGCTGCTCGCCACCCGCATGATCGCCCGGCTGCGCGCGGAAGGCGTCACCGACGCCAGGCTGAGCGTGTTGTTCCAGACGCCGGTGCTGGCGGACTTCGCGGCCACCCTCACCCTCGGTGAGGCGGCCCCGCCGGTCCCCGCGCTCGCCCCCGACGTGGCGCACCGGCACGACCCGTTCCCGCCCACCGAGGTGCAGCGGGCCTACTGGCTCGGCCGCGCCGAGCACTTCACGCTCGGCGGCGTCGGCTGCCACTTCTACACCGAGTTCGACGGCGACATCGACCTCGACCGGCTGGAAACCGCGTGGAACCTGCTGATCGAGCGGCACGAGATGTTGCGTGCCGTCTTCGACCAGGACGGGCTCCAGCGCATCCTGCCCGAGGTGCCGCGCTTCGCCATCGCCGCCGCCGACAGCGTCGAGGCCATGCGCGAGCGGATGTCGCACCAGGTGCTCGACGTCTCGGCGTGGCCGCTGTTCGACGCGCGGGCCGTACGCCACGAAAGCGGGGTGCGGCTCGGCGTCAGCTTCGACAACATCATCGTCGACGCGCTGAGCATGATGGTCTTCTTCGCCGAGCTCGACCAGCTCTACCACGACCCCGACACCGTCCTGCCGCCGATCGGGGTGTCGTTCCGCGACTACCTGCTCGCGCAGGACCCCGATCCCGCCGTCTTCGAGACGGCCAAGGACTACTGGGCGGCCCGGCTCCCCGAGTTGCCGCCCGCCCCGCAACTGCCGCTCCGCGTCGACCCGGCGCTGGTCGACCGGCCCAGGTTCGCCCGGCGCGAGCTCCGGCTGCCCGCCGCCCGGTGGCGGGCGATCACCGACCTGGCCCGCCGGTACGAGCTCACCCCGGCCACCGTGCTGGCGGCGGCGTTCGGCGAGGTCCTGGGCACGTGGAGCGCCCAGCAGGAGCTCACGCTGAACCTCACGCTGTTCGACCGGCGCGAGGTGCACCCCGACATCCACCGCGTGCTCGGCGACTTCACCTCGCTGCTGCTCGTCGGCTACCGGCAGGGCGCCGGCTGGCTGGACGGAGCCCGCAAGCTCCAGGAAGAGGTCTGGCGCGGCCTGGAGCACGGCGAGGTCTCGGCGGTCTGGGTGATGCGCGAGCTGGCCAGGCGGAACGCCGCGATCGAGATGACCATGCCGGTGGTGTTCACCAGCACGCTCGGGGTCGGCGGCGAGGGCATGGCCGGGCCGTCGTTCGCCGAACAGGTCTGGGGCGTGTCGCAGACCCCGCAGGTCTGGCTGGACAGCCAGGTCGGCGAGATCGACGGCGAACTGCTGGTCCGATGGGACGCGGTGGAGGAGTTGTTCGCGCCGGGGGTGCTGGATGCGATGTTCGGGGCGTATGGGGGGTTGCTGGAGTGGTTGTCGGAGGGTGATTGGTCGGGTGAGGTGCCTGCTCTGCTTCCTTCGGAACAGAGCGTGGTGCGGGAGCGGGTGAATGCCACGGCTGGTGTGTTGCCGGATGGGGTGTTGCATGGTGGGTTCTTCGCGCGGGCGGTGAGTGAGCCTGGTCGGGTGGCGTTGATCGTTGAGGGTGGGTCCGTTTCTTACGGTGAGTTGGCGGATCGGGCGTTGCGGGTGGCGGGTCATCTGGTGGGGGTGGGGGTTCGGCCGGGTGATGCGGTGGGTGTGGTGGTGCCCAAGGGGCCGGATCAGGTTGTGGCTGTGTTGGGGGTGTTGGCTGCTGGTGGTGTGTATGTGCCGGTGGGGGTGGATCAGCCGGTGGCGCGTCGGGAGCGGATTCTGGCGCGGGCGGGTGTGTGTCAGGTGTTGACCGAGGTGCCGGTGGGGGAGCGGTTGTCGGGTCCGGTGGTGGTGTCGCCGGATGTGTCGGCGTATGTGATTTTCACGTCGGGGTCGACGGGTGAGCCGAAGGGTGTGGAGGTTTCTCATCGGGCGGCGTTGAACACGGTCGTGGACGTGAACGAGCGGTTCGCGGTGGGTGCCGGGGATCGGGTGCTGGCGGTGTCGGCGCTGGATTTCGATCTGTCGGTGTACGACATCTTCGGCCTGTTGTCGGCCGGCGGCGCGCTCGTCCTGCTGCGGGAGGACGAACGGCGCGACCCCCAGCGCTGGGCGGAGTTGTGCGCCGCCCACCGGGTGACGGTGTGGAACACGGTGCCGACCCTGCTGGACATGCTCCTGGTCACCACCCAGGAACTGCCCCCGAGCCTGCGCGTCGCGCTGGTGTCGGGTGACTGGGTGGGGCTGGACCTGCAGGCGCGGTTGGCGGCGCAGAGTGGGGGGCGGTGCCGGTTGGTGGCGTTGGGGGGTGCCACGGAGGCGGCGATCTGGTCGAACGCGTTGGTGGTCGATCGGGTGCCGGCGCACTGGACGTCGGTTCCGTACGGGTTCCCGCTGCGTAATCAGCGGTATCGGGTGGTGGATGGCCGGGGTCGTGACTGCCCGGACTGGGTGGCGGGGGAGTTGTGGATCGGTGGTGCGGGGGTGGCGGTCGGGTATCGGGGTGATCCGGAGACGACGGCGGTCAAGTTCGTGGAGGTTGGGGGCGGGCGCTGGTATCGGACGGGGGACATGGGCCGGTACTGGCCGGACGGCACGCTGGAGTTCTTGGGCCGGGCGGATCATCAGGTGAAGGTTCGCGGGCATCGGATCGAGTTGGGTGAGGTGGAGGCCGCGCTGGAGGCGTTCCCGAAGGTGGGGCGTGCGGTGGCGGTGGCGGTGGGGGATCGGCGGCAGCGGCGGCTGGCCGCGTTCGTCACGCCCGGCGACGTGGACCAAGGCAAGCTGCGCGCGTTCCTGGCCGACCGGTTACCGGGTTACGCGATCCCGCCGGCGATCACCATGCTGGACGAGCTGCCCCTGACGGCCAACGGCAAGATCGACAGATCCGCGCTCGTCCTGGAGACGGAGCCACCACCGGACGGGGACGACCCACCACGCCCGGGCGTGGAGCAGCAGCTCGCCGAGCTGTGGGCCGAGCTCCTGGAGATCCCGCCGCCAGGCCGTGGCCAGAGCTTCTTCGCCCTCGGCGGCGACTCGCTGCTCGCCACCCGCTTCGCCGAGATCGTCCGCCGCAGGCTCGGCGTCGAGCTGTCCCTGCGCCGCTTCTTCACCACTCCCACCATCGCGGACTGCGCCGAGGCGATCGGCCTGACGACGGACGACACCGAAGAGGAGGGCGTGCTGTGACCCAGGCACCGGCCGCACCAGAGCCGACCGTACGAGACCTGATCGCCGACATGGAAGCGGCGGGAATCCGACTGTGGGAGGACGGCGGCGGCCTGCGCTTCCGCGCCCCCAAGGGAGCCCTGACCGAGGAACGCCGGGCGGCGCTGCTCGGCGCCAAGCCCCAGATCATCGCCCACCTGCGCCGCGAGGCCGAGGCCGAGACCGTGCGCCCCGACCCGGGACACCGCCTCGACCCCTTCCCCCTCACCGACGTGCAGCAGGCCTACCTGCTCGGCCGCAACGACGCCTTCGGCTACGGCGGGGTCGCCTGCCACGGCTACGTCGAGGTCGCCTTCCCCGAGCTCGACCCCGGGCGGGTCCAGGCGGCGTGGCGCACGCTGATCGAGCGGCACGACATGCTCCGCGCCGTCATCCACCCCGACGGCCACCAGCAGGTGCTGGCCGAGGTGCCCGCCTACGACGTGCAGGTGAGCGACCTGCGCGGCACCGACCCCGAGCAACGGCTCGCCGCCATCCGCGAGGAGATGGCGCACACGCTCTACCCCGCGGGCAGCTGGCCCCTGTTCGAGCTGCGGATCTCGCTCACCGACCGCGGCGCGCTCCTGCACGCCTCGATCGACCTGCTCATCGCCGACTACGTCAGCATCCAGCTGCTGCTGGCGGAGCTGCACACCCTGCACGAGAACCCCGGCGCCGACCTGCCGCCCGTCCCGGTCGGCTTCCGCGACTGCGTGCTGGCCCTGCGCGCGCAGCGCGAGAGCGGCCGGTACGACCGCGACCGCGCCTACTGGTGGGCCCGCGTCGACGACCTGCCGCCGGCGCCCGAGCTGCCCGCGCTCGACCAGCAGGCGGAGGCCAGGTTCCAGCGCTGGGAGAGCCGGGTCGAGCCGGAACGGTGGAGCAGGCTGCGCGCCAGGGCGTCGGCGGCCGGCACCACGCCGTCGCAGGCCGTGCTGGCCGCCTACGCCGAGATCATCGGGCGGTGGAGCCGCCGGCCCAGGTTCACGCTCAACCTGACGCTGCTCGACCGCCCGCCCCTGCACCCGTCGATCGACCAGGTGGTGGGCGACTTCACCACGCTCAACCTGCTCGCCGTCGACACCACGCCCGACCGGCCGTTCGCCGACCGCGCCCGCGCCATCGGCGAGCAGCTCTTCGCCGACATGGAGCACCGCCGGTGCGGCGGCATCGAGGTCATGCGCGAGCTGGCCAGGAGGCGCGGTCGTGACGCCGCGCTGATGCCGGTGGTGTTCACCAGCGCCATCGGCCTCGGCCAGGACGAGGCGGAGCACGGCAGACCCGAGTACGGCATCAGCCAGACGCCCCAGGTGTGGATCGACTGCCAGGTCAAGGAACACCGCGGCGCGCTGCTGGTGAACTGGGACGTGCGCGCGGGCGTGCTCCCCGACGGGCTGGTGGACGACATGTTCGCCGCCTTCACCGCGCTCCTCGGCGACCTGTCGGCGGAGGAGACGTGGGCCTCCGCGTCCCCCGTCGGCCTGCCCGCCGCCCAGGCCGGCAGCCGCGCCCGGGCCAACGACACCGCCGCGCCGCTCCCCGGCGGGCTGCTGCACGACGAGGTCGTGGCCCAGGCCCGCCGCACCCCCGGCCGCACCGCCGTCGTCACCTCCGAGGGCTCGCTCACGTACGGCGAGCTGCTCGGCCGGGCGACGGCGGTGGCGCGGGCGCTCGGCGCGGCCGGTCACGAGCCAGGACAGATCGTCGCCGTCGTCATGGACAAGGGCGCCGAGCAGGTCGTGGCCGTGCTGGGCATCCTCATGGCCGGCGGCGCCTACCTGCCCGTCGACACCGGCCAGCCGCCCGCCAGGCGCGACCGCATCCTCGCCGACGCCTCGGCCCGCCTGGTGCTGACGCAGTCGTGGCGCGCGGAGGACGGCTGGATCGCCGTCGACACCCTGCAGCCCGTCGACGCGGCGCCGCCCGGGGCCCGGCGACGGCCAGGCGACCTGGCGTACGTCATCTACACCTCCGGCTCCACCGGAGTGCCCAAAGGCGTGATGATCAGCCATCAGGCCGCCCGCAACACCATCGACGACATCAACACCCGCTTCGGCGTCGGCCAGGACGACCGCGTGCTCGGCCTGGCCAACCTGGGCTTCGACCTGTCCGTCTACGACATCTTCGGGCCGCTGGCGACCGGCGGCGCGCTGGTGCTGCCCGACCCGGCGCGCAGGGGAGACCCCGCGCACTGGGCCGACCTCGCCGCCAGGCACGCGGTCACCGTGTGGAACTCCGTGCCCGCGCAACTCCAGATGCTCCAGCACTACCTGGACGCCGAGCCGGCGGCCGGGCTGCCCGAGCTGCGGCTGGCGATGGTGTCCGGCGACTGGGTGCCCGTGGCGCTGCCCGGCCAGATCCGCCGCCGGCTGCCCGGCCTCGACGTGGTCAGCCTGGGCGGCGCCACCGAGGCCGCCATCTGGTCCATCCACCACCCCATCGGCGACCCGCTGCCCGGCTGGGTGAGCGTCCCGTACGGCAGGCCGCTGGCCAACCAGACCTTCCACGTGCTCGACGCCTCCATGCGGCCCAGCCCCGACTGGGTGCCGGGAGAGCTGTACATCGGCGGCGCCGGGGTGGCCATCGGCTACCTCGGCGACGAGGCCAAGACCGCGGAGCGGTTCGTCCAGCACGCGGGCGAGCGCCTCTACCGCACCGGCGACCTGGGCCGTTACCGGCCCGGCGGCACGATCGAGTTCCTGGGCAGGGAGGACTCCCAGGTCAAGATCCGCGGCCACCGCATCGAGCTCGCCGAGGTGGAGACCGCGCTGCAGGCGCACCCTGCGGTCGCCGCCGGCACGGTGATCGTCGACGGCGACCGGGCCCTCGAACGCCGCCTCGTCGGCTTCGCGCAGGCCGTACGGAAGGAGGATGGCGGCGGCGACGAGCCGGACGTCGCCGCGGCGGCCGAGGCGGCGGCCCGTGCCGCGCTCGAAGGCGTCGACCTGCCGCGCGTGGTGGCGGTCGCCGAGACGCTCGACGAGATCGCGCTCACCTCGATGGCGGCGGCGCTGCGCACGGCCGGGCTGTTCGCCGGCGGCGCCCGCCACGACCTGGCGGAGATCCTGGAGAGCGCCCGGGTCGCGCCCGACCATCACCGGCTGGTCCGGCGCTGGCTCGCCGCGCTGCACGAGCTCGGCCGGCTCGGCCGCGACGACGCCGGCCGCTACCACGACCTGCGCGAGCCCGCCGCCCTCGAACCGCTCTGGCAGCGCGTCGAGAACCTCACGACAGGGCTCGACTACGGCGCCGAGCTGGTCAGGTTCCTGCGCGTCAGCACCACGCACCTGCCGGAGCTGATGCGCGGCGAGCTCGACGCCCGCGAGCTGCTGTTCCCCGAGGGGGAGATGGAGACCGCCGAGGGCGCCTACAAGGACAACGTGCTCAGCAGGTACGTCAACCGCATCGTGCGCGCCGTCGTCGGCCGCGTCGCCGAGCGGCACGCGGGCGGGCCGCTGCGCGTCCTGGAGGCCGGGGCGGGCGTCGGCGGCACCAGCGCCGAGCTCATCCCCGAGCTGGCGGGGCACCACGTCGAATACCTGTTCACCGACCTGTCGCGGTTCTTCCTCGGCCAGGCCGCCGAACGGTTCGCCGAGCACCCATGGGTGCGCTACGGCCTGTTCGACATCAACGCCGACTACCGCGCCCAGGGATACGAGCCCAACTCCTTCGACGTCATCCTCTGCGCCAACGTGCTGCACAACTCGCACGACGCCGCCGCCGTGCTCGCCAGGTTCCGCGAGCTGCTGGCGCCGGGCGGCTGGCTGGTGTTCATCGAGACGACCCGCGAACACGTGCAGATCATGAGCTCGATGGAGTTCCTGATGAACCCGCACGACTACGCCGACGTGCGCCAGGGCCGCGACCGGACGTTCGTCGCCCGCGAGGAGTGGCTCGACCTGCTCGCGGCCGCCGGCGCCACCACCATGGCCTGCCTCCCCGGGCCCGACGACGCGCTCGCCGCGCTGGGGCAGTGCGTGTTCGCCGCCCGCTTCCCCGCCGACCGGGAGCACATCGACCTCGCGGAGTTGCGGGCGTTCCTGGGCGAGCGGCTGCCCGGCTACATGATCCCGACCCACGTCCAGGTGGTCGACGAGCTGCCGCTGACCGACAACGGCAAGATCGACCGGGCGCGGCTGCGCTCCCTGCTGCCCCGTACGGCCGGCGAGAGCACGCCCGCCGGCGAGGAGCCGCGCGACGACCTCGAACGGCGGCTCGCCACGCTCTGGGCCGAACTCCTCGGCCTCCAGCAGGTCGGCAGGGACCAGGACTTCTTCGCGCTGGGCGGCGACTCCCTGCTGGTCACCCGGCTGGCCGGGCGCGTCCGCGAGGAGCTGCCCGAGGCGCACAACTTCTACTGGGACAGCCTCGTCCGCCAGCTCGTCAACCAGCCGACCGTCGCCGCGCTCGCCGCCCACCTCCGCCAGGCCCGCGACGACCGCGACCGCGGCCTGTCCAGGACGGACGTCAGCCCGCTGGTGCGCCTGTCCGGCGGGCAGGGCCCGGTGCGGGTGCTGCTCCACGACGGCACCGGCACGCTGACCCCCTACCGGGCGCTCACCCCGGAGTTGTCCGGCGGGCCCCTGCTCGGCCTGGTGATCAACGACGCGGGACACTACCTGGAGCTCGATCCCGCCGCCGCCGTGGAGTCGCTGGCCGGATCGTACGCCCAGGCGCTGCTCAAGGAGGACGCGCCCAGCTACCACATCATCGGCTACTGCATGGGCGGGCTGATCGCCACCGAGGTCGCCCGGCGGCTCACCGAGGGCGGCGCCACCGTCGACGAGCTCACCGTCATCAGCAGCTCCCGCTTCCCGTACCGGATCAGCGACGAGCTCATGCTCGAGTACGGCTTCGCCCAGGCGTGCGGGCTCGACCCCGTCCGGCTCGGCTACCCCGGGGAGGACCTGGCCCGCGCCCTGCGGGCCGTGCTGGAGTCCTCGCCGGGACACGTGGGCGAGGGCGCACTCGCCGCGCTGGCCGGCTCCGCCGACCCGGGCCTCGCCGCCATCGGCGGCCGCTTCGCCGAGCTGTCCGTCACCTCGGCCGCCGACCGCCTGGCCGCCGTCGCCCGTGGCCTCGACCATCCGCCCGAGCGCGTCGACCTCGCCTACCGGGTCTTCAGGCAGAGCTTCACCGCCGTCACCTGCTACGACCCCGAGCCGTACGCGGGCGACATCACGTTCCTGCGCCAGCGCGGCGTCACCAACCTCGTACCGACCCTCCAGGACGACATGACGGAGTTCTGGCAGGACCTCTGCCTGGGACGGCTCGCCGTGCGCGACGTCGGGGGCGACCACTTCACCTGCCTCGACCAGGGCCACGCCGCCGGAGTCGCCAAGCTGATCACCGGGACGACCGCGTGATCGGCGTCCTCGGCGGCTACGGAGCGGTCGGCGCCGCCGCCACCCTCCTTCTCGCGGGCCGCGCCGCGCGCGTGCGGGTGGGCGGGCGCGACGGTGCGGCGGCGCGGCGGTTCGTCGCCGGCGCTCTGGGCGGGGAGGGCGAGGCGTGGCAGGTGGACGCCTTCGATCCGGACGCGCTCGCCCGGTTCTGCCGGGGCTGCCAGGTCGTCGTCAACTGCGCGGGCCCGTCGTACCTGCTGCGGGACCGGGTGGCACGGGCCGCCTTCGAGGAAGGAGCCGACTACGTGGACGCCGCCGGCGACGCGGCGTCCTTCGCCGGGCTGGCCGCGACCGGCACCGGCGGCCGTACAGCGGTGATCTCCGCCGGGATGCTCCCCGGCCTCACCGGCCTGCTGCCCCGCCACCTCGCCGCCCTCTCCTCCGCGCACAGCGGCCCGGCGGTAAGGCTTGACGTCTACACCGGAGGGCTGGACCGGCTCACCCCCGCGGCGGCCGGGGACTTCCTGCTGGCCGGTGCGGAGGAGCGGGGCGCGGCGCTGGCCGGGTGGCGTGACGGCGGCAAGGTCGCCCGCGCCCTCACCCCCGCTCACGACGTCGAACTGCCCTACTTCCCCGGGCCGGTCACCGCCTACCCCTACCTGAGTGCCGAGGCGGAACGGGTCGCCGCCGACCTGGGGCTGGCCGAGGCCCGCTGGTACAACGTGATCGCCGGCGACCGCGTCCTCGCCACCGCGAGCACCGTCACGTCGGCCGCCGACCTGGCCCGCGTCGCCGAGCTCGAACTGGCCGGGCGCACGCCGTACTATGTCCTGCTTTTTCAGCTCAGCGGCCCGCACAACACCAGCACCCTCGTGGTGCGCACGGCGGACTCCTACGCGCTGACCGCCGCCGTCACCGCCCACGCCGCGCGGGCGGTCCTGGCGGGTGAGGTCCCGGACGGGCTGCACCACGCCGACGCCGTGCTCGACCCGGCCAGGATGCTGGCGGACCTCGAGGGCGTGGCGACGGCCGAGATCACGGACGCGGTCGCCCTCATCGACCTGGCCGCGCCGGCGTTCGAGGAGGGCGCGCTGTGAAACGAGTCGTGGTGTGCGGCACCAAGTTCGGCCAGATCTACCTGTCGGCCATGCGGGACGGCCCCTTCGAGCTCACCGGCATCCTGGCCCGCGGCAGCGCCAGGTCCGCCGCGTACGCCAGGGAACACGGCGTCCCGCTGCTCACCGACCCCGACCAGGTGCCCGAGCTCGCGGACCTGGCCTGCGTGGTCGTACGGTCGGGAGTCGTCGGCGGCGAGGGCAGCGAGCTGGCCGCGGCGCTGCTGTCCCGGGGCGTGCACGTGCTCCAGGAACATCCGGTCCACGCCGACGAGCTGGCCCGCACCCTGCGCACCGCCAGGGCCGCGGCCGCGGTGCACCACGTGAACACCCTGTACGTCCACCTGGACCCCGTGCGCCGCTTCATCGAGGCCGCCCGCCGCCTGCGCGAACTCCAGCAGCCGCTCTACGTGGACGCCGCCTGCAGCGTCCACGTGGCCTACGCCCTGTTCGACATCCTCGGCCAGGCCCTGGGCGGTCTGCGCCCCTGGGCGTTCACCGCCACGGCCCCGGGCACGCCCTTCTCGTGCGTCACGGGTACGGTCGGAGGAGTGCCCCTCACCCTCCGGGTGCAGAACCAGATCGCGCCCAACGACCCCGACGCCCACCTCCACCTCCTGCACCGCATCACGGTGGGCACGGAGGGCGGCAACCTCACGCTGGTCAACACGCACGGCCCGATCGTGTGGACCCCGCGGATGTACGTCGCCCGCGACGCCGACGACCGCTTCGACACCAGGGCCGACCACCTGCGCCTGCCGAGCGCCACCACCATCGGGCCGGAGCAGGCGCCCACGTTCGCCGACATCGTCACCAAGGTGTGGCCGGACGGCGTGCGCCGGGCGCTGACCGGGCTGCGCGAGGCCGCCGAGGACGGCCGCGACCCGCTGCGGCAGGGCCAGTACCACCTGACGCTCAGCCGCCTGTGGCAGGACGCCACCGCGGCGATCGGCCGGCCCGAGCTGCTGGTCCAGACGGCACCCCGCCCCCTGTCCGCGACGGAGCTCGCATGAACTGGTTCCACTGCTACCAGCCCAGGCCGTACGCGTCGTTGCGGCTGTTCTGCTTCCCCCACGCCGGCGGCTCGGCGAGCTTCTACCGAGGCTGGCACGCGGCGGCGCCGCACTCCGTCGAGGTGCGCGCCGTGCAGTACCCGGGGCGGGGCGACCGCCGCGCCGACCCGTTCGTCGACGACGCCCACCACCTCGCGGGGCTCGTCGCCGACGCGATGGCGCCGCTGCTCGACCGGCCGGTCGCGCTGTTCGGGCACAGCATGGGAGCGCTGATCGCGTACGAGGTGGCGCGCACGCTGGAGGCCAGGGGAAGGGGCGTGACGCACCTGTTCGCCTCCGGCCGGCACGCGCCCCACGAGCACCGCCCCGGCGACACGCACGCCGGCTCCGACGACGAGCTGATCGACGAGATCGTCGCGCTCGGCGGCGTCGAGCCCGAGCTCATGGCCGACCCCGACATCCGCGAGCTGGCGTTGCCGGCCATCCGCAACGACTACCGGCTCGACGAGACCTACCGGCACCGCCCCGGCGGCGTGCTCGCCTGCCCCGTCACCGCCCTGCTCGGCGGCGACGACCCGGAGGTCACCCCGGAGCAGGCGGCGCGGTGGGGCGAGCTGACCAGGGCCCGCTGCACCGTCCGCACGCTGGACGGCGACCACTTCTACCTGGTGCCACGCCAGGACGAGGTGATCGCGGAGCTGTCCCGCGCCGTCACCACGGCCTGGGCGTCCACCCCCTGACCCCCTAGGAAGGACACGATGGACCAAGAGCTGATGCGCATCCTCACCGGAGGATGGGTGGCGCAGGCGACCTTCGTCGCCGTCCGGCTCGGGGTCGTGGACGCGCTCGACGGGCGCCGCCTGACCCCCGGTGAGGTCGCCGACGAGGTCGGCGCGCACCCCGAGGCCCTGCACCGCCTGCTCCGCCTGCTGGAAGGGGTGGGGCTGGCCGCCGCCGCCGACGACGGCAGGTACGCGCTCACCCCGATGGGGGCGCGGCTGCGCCGCGACGACCTGGGCCCGCTCGCCGCCCTCTATGGCGAGGACTTCTTCGCCGCCGCGTGGAACGGCCTGGAGCAGTCCGTACGCACCGGCGAGGCGGCGTTCGAGCACGTCCACGGCGAGCCCGTCTTCGCGCACCTGGCCGCCGATCCCGGCAAGGCGGCGGTGTTCAACACGGGGATGGCGGCGGGCGCCTCCTTCTTCCGCGGGGTCCCCGACGCGTACGACTTCTCCGGGCCGCGCCGCGTGGTCGACCTCGCCGGCGGCACGGGAGCCCTGCTCGGCACGATCCTGCGGAGCAACCCCGAGGCCACGGGCGTGCTGTTCGACCTGCCCGAGGTGGTTGCCGCCGCGCCCGGTCACCTGTCGCGGATGGGGGTGCTGGACAGGTGCGAGCTGGCCGCGGGTGACCTGTTCTCCTCCGTGCCGGAGGGCGGCGACGTCTACCTGCTCTCGCGCATCCTGCACGACTGGGACGACGAGCGCTGCGCCGCCCTGCTGGCCACCTGCGCCAAGGCGATGGAGCCCGGCGCCGAGCTGCTCGTCATCGAACGCGTCGTCGGGCGCGGATCGTACGTGCCGCTCGCCTTCGACCTGCACATGATGGTGATGACCGGCGGGCGGGAGCGCACCGAGGAGGAATACCGCGCGCTGCTGGAGGACGCGGACCTGACCCCTGGCCGGCTGATCGATCTGCCGCTCGGGATGCGCATGCTCGCCGCGACCCGCTGAGAGCAGCGAAAGGCGCCGGGCTCCCCGTCGAGCCCGGCGCCTTTCGCGTCCTCCGACGTTCAGCTCATCACGAGCTCGCCGGCCCGCTCCCGGATCACCTCGACGGTGCCGGCGCTCCCGTCGACGCGGATCCGGTCGCCGTCCCGCAGCAGCATGGTGGCGTTCCTGGTGCCGACGACCGCGGGGATGCCCAGCTCGCGCGCGACGATCGCGGCGTGCGACAGCGGCGCGCCGACGTCGGTGACCACCGCCGCGGCGCGCGGGAAGAGCAGCGTCCAGCCCACGTTCGTCACGGTCGTCACCAGGATCTCGCCCTCGCCCAGCCGGTCGCCGTCCGCCACGGAGGCGAGCACCCTGGCGGTCCCCTCGACCACGCCCGACGCGCCGGGGAAACCGCTGATGGTCCGCGACGGGGGCACCACGGTGGCGGCGGCGTCGAACACGTCACCGCGCCGGCCCGGGTCGGCGGCCCACCGCTCCGGGTCGAACCGGCCGCGGATGATGCCGGGGTACGGAGGCAACGACCGGTACAGCTCGTACGCCGCCCGGCGCCCGGCCACCCGCGTCAGCGGCCGTCCCGAGCCGCGCAGCACGTCGATGATCTCGCCGATCGTCAGGAAGAACAGGTCGTCGCCGTGCCCGGTCACCTCCCCGGCCCGGACCACGAAGTCGCGCACCATCCAGAAGCCCCGCATCATCTCCGACCGGGTCTCCTCGCGGGAGCGGACGATGGCCTCCCAGCGGTCGATCCTGCGCCGGAACTTCTCGGCCTTCCTCGGATGGCGCTCGCGGAAGCGCCGCCAGGCGGCCTCGCTCGCCTCGATCTGGCGGTCGAGCAGCTCGGCCGGGTCGACGGTGAGCCCGGCGAGCTGGTCGTCGAGCCACGCCGGGTCCTCCACGGGCCGGGCCACCGAGATCTCGAACTCGTCGGGGCAGCGGTGGCCGTAGGAGCGGACGTACTCGTCGCGGGTGATCTCGCCCCGCTTGAGCCGGGCCAGGCCGAGCAGCGGGCCGAGGCTCTCGAGCCGGCCCTCTCCCGACTGGATGCCGGACATCAGCACGGTGGCGTCGGCCTCACCGACCAGCTCGGCCAGCTGGGCGCCGAGGTAGATGAGCGAGCCGGCGTCCTGGCGGGCCGCGGCGGCGAGCATGCGGTTGCACTGGCTGAATCTCGGCTCGACGTCGCTCTCCCACAGCGCGACCAGGTCGTCGCCGGCGGCGATCGCGGCGCGGATCTCCTCCGTACGCCGCTCCGCGTCCGCGATGTAGGCCGGGATGTGCTCCACGAGCTTCTGGATCTCGCGGCGGCCGCCCAGCATGGGCCTGGCCGCCCTGAGGGTCTGCCAGCGCGTCATCGGCAGCAGCGGCGTCTCGACACCTTCCGGCAGCCTGCCGTAGATCGGCTCCTGGGTGGCCTCGATCTTCTTGGTGATGCCGAGGGCCTTGCCGAGGGAGGCGTTCACGCTCATGTTCATGTAGACGCGGCCGCCGATGTTGCCGCACATGGGGTGGCCGCCGAGGTCGCCGACGACCATGATCTCGGCGATGAACGCCTGCACGAGCGACCAGGTGCACGGCGTCATGACGCTGGGGATGGCCTCGCCCAGGTTGCCGTTGCTCCACAGGTAGTCGCCCTTGACGGAGTCGTTCCACACCTCGCGCCTGCCGGTGATCGGCCGGGCCTGGAGGATGTGGGGACGCCCGTCGTGCAGCGCCCACTCGACGTCCATCGGGCGGCCGTACAGCTCCTCGATCGCCATCCCCAGCTCGGCCAGCCGCTCGGCCTGCGCCCAGGTGAGGACGGGCTCGTCGCGCAGGCCGGGCGGGACAGGGTCCTCGCGCGTGCCGTCAGGCGTGCGCACGGTCATGACGGTCTTGGACGCGATCGTCTCGTCGACGACCGTGTGCTCGGCGCGGTCGAGCGTGATCGTGTCGGGCGTGACCAGGCCGCCGACGACCGCCTCGCCCAGGCCCCACGCGGCGTTGATGGTCAGCCGGTCGCGGTCCTCGGTGAAGAGCACCCCCGCGGCGTCGGCGGGAACCAGCTCCTGGACGACGACCGCGATGGCCACCTCGTCGCGCGGGATGCCGTGCCGGTCGCGGTAGGCGATGGCCCGGTCGGTCCACAGGGAGGCCCAGCAGCGCTTGACCGCGTCGAGGAGCTGCACGGCGCCGCGGATGTTGAGGTAGCTGTCCTGCTGGCCGGCGAACGACATTCCCGGCAGGTCCTCCGCGGTCGCCGACGACCGCACCGCGACCGCGGGCTCGTCGCCCAGCTCGGCGTACGCGGCCAGGATGTCGCCGGCGATCTCCGGCGGCAGCTCGCGGGCCGCGAACAGCGCCTGGATCTGCTCGGCGTCGCCGGTGAGGATCGCGTCCCGCAGGCCGTGGCGGTCCACGAACGCGCGGTAGGCGCCGGTGGTGACGTGGAAGCCCGCAGGCACCGGCAGGCTGGCCCTGGCCAGGTGGGCGAGCGATTCGCCTTTTCCGCCGACGACGTCGAGTTCGGCCCTCGGATCAGCCAGGGCAAGCGTGTTCATACGCGATCTCCATTCCGATTCGGCGGCAGGCCGAAGACGCGAGTCAGGGAAGGGAAAAGCCGGAGGTCAGGCTCTGACCACTTACCTGACTCGTCGCTGGGAAAAAGGGAAAAGAGGGAACGGCCGCCTCTTCAACGGTAGGAAATCGCCGGCGGGCGGCCCACCCCTAGGCGCCCTTAATCAGCCGTCGGCGCCGGGCCTGAGCAGGCCGGTCTCATAGGCCACCGCGACGGCGGCGGCGCGGTCGTTCACCTCGAGCTTGGCGAAGATGTGCAGCAGGTGGGTCTTCACGGTGGCCTCGGTGATGAACAACTTCCTGGCGACGTCGCGGTTGGTCGCGCCCCGCGAGATCAGCGACAGGACCTCCAGCTCGCGGCGGCTGAGCATCTGCTGCTGCGGCGCGCGGATCTTCTGCGTCAGCACCCCCGCCACGGACGGCGACAACACCGTCTCGCCGCGCGCCGCGGCCTGCACCGCGCTGCGCAACTCGGCGCGCGGGGTGTCCTTCAGCAGGTAGCCGGTCGCGCCCTCCTCGATGGCGGGCAGCACGTCGACGTCGTTGTCGAACGTGGTCAGTACGAGCACGCGCACGCCGGGCGACTGCTCACGCAGCCGGCGGATGAGCTCGGCGCCGTTCATCTTCGGCATGCGCAGGTCGGTGAGCACGACGTCGGGGTTGGTGCGCTGGACCACCGCCAGCGCCTCGAAGCCGTCGCCCGCCTCGCCGACCACCTCGAACTCGTCGTCGGTGAAGATGCCCCGCAGTCCGTCGCGGACGACCGGATGGTCGTCCACGATGATCAGGCGAATCGGCATGGTCACCCGGCGTCTCTCAGGCGGTCGGACGGTTCTGACATGGCGTCGGACATGGCGTCGGACACGGCGGCCGCGGGGATGGCCGGCACGGTCGCGGAGATGCCGGTGCCCTCGCCGGGCGCCGACTCGATCTCGAAGTCGCCGGCCAGCCTCGTCACGCGCTGGCGCATCGCGATGAGGCCGAACCCGCCGGCCTCGGAGGCGGGCGCGTGGGAGGAGATGTCGGGCGGCCCGGGGACGAATCCGGCTCCGTCGTCGCGTACATCCAGCACCACGACATCTTCCATGTACGACAGGGTGAGAGCAACTCGTCCGGCCGAGGCGTGCTTGGCGACGTTGGACAGCGCCTCCTGCGCCACCCGCAGCAGCGTGATCTCGACCTCGGCGTGCAGCGGCCGGGCGTCGCCGTTGACCGACAGGGAGGCGGCCACGCCGGTCGTCTCCGACCACCTGTCGGCGACGTCCCGCACGGCGGCGGGCAGCTGCGAGCCGGCCAGCGGCGCGGGGCGCAACGCCTGCACCGACCTGCGGGCCTCGTTGAGGTTCTCCCTGGCCAGGGTGCGTACGGTGTCGAGGCGGGCGAGCGCGGCCGGTGTGTCGTCGATCGCCTCCTCGGCGGCCTCGATCTGGGTGACGATGGCGGTCAGCCCTTGGGCGATGGTGTCGTGGATCTCCCTGGCCATGCGCTGCCGCTCGCCGAGCACCCCCGCCTCGCGCGCCTGGGTGAGCAGCCGGGCCTGCAGGCTGGCGTTCTCCTCGGCGAGCGCGGCCAGCTTGGCGCCGGTCTCCCGCAGCTGCTCGATCATCACCTTGCGGCTCTCGTTCTGGTCGGAGATCGTCTGGATGACCAGCCCGATCGCGGAGGCGATCAACGCGGCGATCAGGAAGGAGAAGAGCATCTCGCCCGGGCTGCGCCCGGCCTCCGGCCGCATGGAGACCAGCACCCCGGCCGTCGCGGCCACCCCGCCGTAGGCCCACCAGCGGGGCAGCAGCCTGAACGACTGGATGAACGCCGCCGGGCCGGTCACCGTGAAGACCGAGTCGATGCTGACCAGCGCCCCGATGGCGGCGAGCAGGACGGCGAAGTAGACGATCGCCACCACCGGGTGCCTGGTCCAGTCGGGGTGCACGCCGATCAGGAACCAGTGCCAGGCCATCGCGAACGACGCCAGCACCAGCGTGTCGAGCCGCCAGTTCTGGGCCAGCGAGAAGGCGGCGGGCAGCAGGATGAACAGGTAGGGGAGCGCGGGCCAGACCCGGTCCCAACGCGAAAGGCCGGGTCCGGTGGAGGCGACCACCGATCCCGACCCTTCACGGCGGGCGCTGCTTACCACCGGAACGCCTTGACCGCGATGCCGGCGGTGACCAGGCAGATCCCCACCATGACCAGCATCGCCACGGGGGAGGCCGCGTGGCCCTCCCAGCCGTTGCGGATGGTCTGCACGGCCGGTGCCATGGGCAGCATGTCGCCGATGGCTCGCATCGAGCCGCCCATCGACTCGCGGGGGATCACCGCGCCGGAGATGAAGACCATCGGGAAGAAGACGCTCAGCCCGAGCACGGTGGCCGTGCGGCCGGAAGGGACGACGGCGCCGAGCAGGAAGCCGATGCCGCTGAGGCTCAGCGCGCCGAGCACCCACGCCAGCACCACGATTCCCGGGTTCGCGGGGGCGGACAGGTCGTAGCCGATGGCGCCGATGGCGATGAGCAGCACCGTGCCGAGAAGGGCCATCAACATGTGGGCGATCCACTGGGCGCCGAACAGCATGCCGGGGGAGGCGGGGGTGGCGAGCAGCCGCTTCAGCACCCGGCGCTCGCGGTACTGCGCCAGGGTGGCCGGCAGGATGACCAGCGTGGCCAGCCCGATGACGAAGATGCTCAGCATCGGCACGTTGGCGTCGACCGACGGCAGCCCGCCGGGAAGGGGCTTGCCGTTGCGCAGCTTGACCCAGATCATGATCGTGGGGAAGGCCAGCGCGAAGAACGCCGACATCGGGTCCCGGATGATCAGCTTGAGCTCGACCGCGATGACCTGTGTGATGCCTTTCATGCCGCCTGCCCTCCCGTCAGAGCGAAGTAAGCGTCCTCGAGCGATTCCGTGCGGCCCTGGGTGATCAGCTCGCCCGGGGTTCCGTGGGTGATGACGCGGCCCTGGTCGATGATCGCCATGCGGTCGCACAGCGCCTGGGCCTCGTCCATGAAGTGGGTGACCAGCACGACGGTCACGCCGCGGTCGCGGACCTCGCGGACCAGGCCCCACGTCATGCGGCGGGCGGACGGGTCGAGGCCGGTGGTGAGCTCGTCGAGGAAGACGACCTCCGGGTTGCCGACCAGGGCCAGCGCGATGAACAGGCGCTGCTTCCAGCCGCCGGACAGGCTCGCGAAGCTGGAACGCTGCCGTTCGGTCAGGCCCCACTCGTCCATGAGCTTGCGCCAGTCGGCCGGCTTGTCGTAGAAGGAGGCGTACATCTTCAGTGCCTCGCCCACCTTCAGCGCGTCCGGCAGGGCGGCCTCCTGGAGCTGGACACCGATGCGGGGAAGCAGTTCGCGACGGTCGCTCTGGGGGTCGAGGCCCAGGACCCGCAGGACGCCGCCGTCCCGCTCGCGCAGGCCCGACATGCACTCCACCGTGGTGGTCTTGCCCGCTCCGTTGGGGCCGGCGATGCCGAAGATCTCGCCTTGTTCCACCTGCAGGGACACGTCCGTCAGCACCTGGCGGCCTTTGTAGCTTTTACTCATGCCCTCGATTTCGATGACTGTCATGTTTAAAGAATCATCGGGATCAGCCGCGTGCGACATCCCCCGAACGGTTGATAGGGGGTCAGCCTCCCGATTCCGGGTCCGACCTGCGGAATGGCTTCACGACCAGGTGAAACCCTAAATAGGGGTGTCGTACGCGGCGCTGATCCCCAACTCTGAATGCATGAGCGATACAGCGGTGCGCGTGCGTGAGCTGCGCAAGCGATACGGCGACCTGGTCGCCATCGACGGCGTTGACCTGGATATCGCCCGTGGCGAGGTGTTCGCGCTCCTCGGCCCCAACGGCGCAGGCAAGACGACCACTGTTGAGATCCTGGAAGGCCATCGCCGGCGAGACGCCGGCGAGGTCAGCGTGCTCGGCGAGGACCCCGGCGTGGCCGGCCGGGCGTGGCGCTCCCGTCTCGGGATGGTGCTGCAGTCGGCCACCGACGCCGCGGAGATGACCGTGCGCGAGATGGTCCATCACTACGCCCACTACTACCCGAGGCCCCGCGACCCCGAGCACGTGATCGAACTCGTCGGGCTCGCCGGCAAGGCGGACGCCCGCACGCGCAACCTCTCCGGAGGTCAGAGGCGCAGGGTCGACGTGGCGCTGGGCGTGCTCGGCAACCCCGAGCTGCTCTTCCTCGACGAGCCGACCACCGGTTTCGACCCCGAGGCCCGCCGCCAGTTCTGGAGCCTGATCTCCCGGCTGGCCGACGAGGGCACCACCATCCTGCTGACCACGCACTACCTGGACGAGGTCGAAGCGCTGGCCAACCGGGTCGGCGTGATCGTGCAGGGCAAGGTCGTGGCACTGGGCGAGCCGGCCACGCTGGCCGGACGCGCGCAGGCCATGGCGACCGTCAGCTGGACCACCGCCGACGGCGACCACAGCGTGAAGACGGCGACGCCGACGCAGGTCGTCGCCGAGCTCAGCGGCCAGTTCGACGGCGAGATCCCCGAGCTGACCGTGACACGTCCGTCTCTCGAAGACGTCTACCTCGGCCTAATCGGAGATCACTCGTGACCACCACGTTGTCAAGACCACCGGCCCGGACGGCCGCCGCGACGGCGGCGCCCCTGCCCAGCGCCGGCCGGCTGGCTCTCAAGCGAGGTGCGCTGGAGCTCAAGAGCTTCTTCCGCACCAAGGGACAGTTCATCGTCATCTTCTCGCTCCCGGCGATCATGCTGATGCTGCTCGGCGCGATGCAGTCAGGCAAGCCGGACTTCAACGGCGTCACCGGCGCCCAGATCCTCACCGCCGGCATGATCGGCGCGGGCATCATGGGCACGACCTTCCAGAACCTCGGGATCAACGTCGCGCTGGAGCGCCACGACGGCACGCTGAAGCGGCTCTACGGCATGCCCATGCCGCGGATCGCCTATTTCGGCGGCAAGGTCATTCAGGTCCTCGTGTGCATGGTCGCCGAGGTCGCCCTCCTGGTCGTGGTCGGGGTGCTGATGTTCGGCGTGCAGGTGCCCGGCACGCTCGACCGGTGGCTGACCCTCGCCTGGGTCCTCCTCCTCGGCGGCGTGGCCTGCACCCTCCTCGGCATCGCGGTCGGCAGCCTGCCGAAGTCGGCGCGCGGCGCGAACGCCATCATCACGCTGCCCTTCCTCATCGTGCAGTTCATCTCCGGCGTCTACATGCCCTTCTCCGACGTGCCCGCCTTTCTCCAGTTCATCGCGTCCCTGTTCCCGCTCAAGTGGATGACCCAGGGCATGCGTTCGGTGTTCCTGCCCGAGCACGCGGCGGCGCTCGAACCGGCCGGCTCGTGGCAGCTCCCGCTGATCGCCCTCGTGCTCGCCGCCTGGTGCGTAGGCGCGTTGCTGCTGTGCATGAAGACGTTCCGCTGGACCGCCAAGGACAGCTGACCGTAGTGGCAGGACAGGATTGCGCGGATTTGCTGACGAGGGGAGGGGAGCGCGGCGCGGACGAGTCAGGGTGACGGTGGCGGGTCCTTGAGGACGCCACCGTCATCCTCATGTCCGGCCGCATGAACGGCGGTGCTCGTACGCGGTGCGGTGTCCCTGGACGGGATACGGCGCCGCCTTCCGCTGCGGGGGCGTGGCCGCCGGCCCTTCACAGCCGGAGGGACGCCCTGGGACGGGCGCTGGAGAAGGTCCCCCGGACGAGCGCGCCGGAGAGGATCCTCGGACAGGACGCCGCAGAAGAGCGCGGACCCGGGGCCGCGGAAGGGCGCCAAGGCGGGCGCGGGGGCGGGGCCCGGGACGGCCGCGGGAGGGCGCGGGGGCGGGAGCCGGGGCTGCAGAAGGGCGCGGGACCGGGCGCCCGGGCCGGGCATGGCGGGCGTCGGGTACGGCCTGCCGCGCCTCCCGGCCGGGTCAGGTCCTGACGGCGGACGCGTACGGCGCGTCAGGCCCTGACCGGCTGCGGCACGGGTCGCCTGAGCACCGGGCGGTGGCGGCGGGAGGCCGTGCTGGCGGCCATGACGATGGCGGTGAGGAGCAGCCCGTCACGGGCCATGTACTTGCCGGTGAAACCCGTCAGCTGCTGCCCGCCCACGTGCGGGCCGGTGACCAGGAGCCGGGCGGAGAAGGCGCCCAGGACGGGGTTGAAGGACAGGATCGCGTCCTCGAAGTCCAGCCACCGCTTGGCCAGCGGGAACCAGGCCTTGTAGACCGACTCCTTGGCGGAGAACAGCAGGCGGTCCCAGGCGACCTCCGGGTGGTCGGTGGCGAGGGCGCGCAGGGCTTTGCGCTCCTCGGCCAGGGAGACCGCCTCCAGCACGCCGTTCGACAGCGGCTCGTTGGGTTCGGCGTCGATGCCGATCGTGATGGTGTCGCCGCCGGGGCTGACGACGGCTCCGCGGTAACCCGCGCAGTGCGTGATGCTGCCCACGAAGCCCTTGGGCCACTGGGGCTCGCCACGCAGGCCGGGCAGGAGGGGCTGCGGCGGCAGGCCGAGCAGGCTCATGGCCTGCCTGGCGCACATGCGCGCCGTGACGAACTCCTTGCGCCGAGTCTCCACCGATCGGCTGATCACCTCTTCTTCAGCGGGGAAGAGCATCGCGTCGTGGTCGTCGAACGTGTCCACGGCCACCACCCACGGGGGGAGGATGCTCCCGATCAAGGCATTGGTGTTCACCCTTCCAAGCTAGATACGGCCTTGCCGGGAGAGAACGTTTGACCAGGTCTTCTCGGGCCGTCCGGAGCCGGTTGCGGGGTGAACCCGCCCTCAGAAGGGGGTGCGATCGGCGCAAATTGTCCACATTTATGGTCAATTGTCGGATCGCGCCCGCGATGGCGTGATCAGCGAGGCGTCGATCGCGCGGTTGACGGCGTCGATGCGCGACGCGGCCCCCAGCTTGACGAAGATGTTCCGCAGGTGGCGCTTGACCGTGGCCTCGGTGGTGTTGATGCGCGCGGCGATCTGCCGGTTGCTGAGCGCCTGCGCCGCCAGTTCGAGGACCTCGCGCTCCTTGCTCGTCAGCACCTCGGCGGGCGCGCTCTCCATCTGCGCCAGGCTTTCGCGGGAGACGGCCAGGACGATGCGGTCTGGCTCGTCGTGCACGCTCCGGATCGCCGACACCAGCTCGTGCCAGTGGACGCTCTTGAGCAGGTATCCGCGGATGCCGGCGGCGAGAAGCCTGCGCAGCAGCTGCGGGCCGTCGTACATGCTGAGGATGATGATCTGCGTGTTCGGGACCTGGCTGCGCAGCCGCGTCACGGTGTCGGTGGCCGAGTCGCCTGGGATCTCCACGTCCAGCAGGAGGATGTCCGGCTTCTTGTCGGCGACCAGGCGGAGGGCGTCGTCGGAGGTGCCCGCCTCGCCCACCACGGCCAGCCCTTCCTGGGCTTCCAGGATCTCCCTGAGTCCTTCGCGGAACAGGGCGTGGTCGTCCACGATGGCGATCGTGGTGGGCGGGTCACTCCTGATCATCGAGGCGCCTCTGGATGGGCACGGCGAGATCGACCCTGGCGCCCCTGCCGGGCTTGCTGGCGATCGTCACCGTGCCGCCGAGTAACTGGGTGCGCTCCCTGATGGACGACAGCCCGAGGCTGCCCTTCGGCGGCTGGCCGTCCGGATCGAAACCGCAGCCGTTGTCGATCACGCACGCGACCAGTTCGTGCGGCGCGACGTCGATCCTGATGAGGATGGCCGACGGGTCCCCGTGGGTGAGCGCGTTGCGCGCCGCCTCACGCAGGATCAGCAGGCACTCCTCGCTGACGGTCGGGGGCGCCCAGGTCTGGTCGCCGTTCACGATCAGCTCGATCTGCACGTCGTCCGTCCCGATGATGTCCAGGTAGCTGAGCAGCCCCTTCTCCAAGGTGCTGCCCCCTGGGGGATGGAGGTCGGAGGTGACCTGGCGCAGGCTGTACATGGTCTCCTGGATGGCCTGCTGGGCCATCTCCAGCTTGGCCAGTGCCTTCGCCGGTTCCCCCGGGCGGTACATGTTCGACAGCTCCAGCTGGCGCTGGGCCACGCTGAGGCTGTGGCCGATGCGGTCGTGCAGCTCCCTGGCGATCCGCCGGCGCTCGGCCATCTGCGCCTCGGTCACCTTGTTGAGCAGGATGCCGGTGTAACTGTTCGCGGCCTCCCTGATACGCAGGGAGATGCTCTGTTCCAGTGCCGTCACGACGAGCCTGAGCATGTGAGCGGCATGGGTGTCGTCCTGGAGCCGCTGGCTCAGCGTGGCGAACGCCGCGCGGAAGAACACCGAGGCCGCCATCAGCGACTCTCTCGGATGGACGCCCGCCGACGCCCGTGCCACGCCGATGTCCCAGGCCAGGAAACGGGACGTCTCGTCGTCGTCCTGAAGACGTCCCGCACGCAGTGCCCCCGCCATCTCCGTCAGGATCTGGCCTGCGTTCGTCATGACCTGGGCTTTCGTCACCTGATCATTGATCAGCACGCTACCGATGGCCGCAAGTCCCTGCTCGTACTTGCTCAGTATGTCCGCTCGGCACTCCTCGATAAGGCTCGCCGGCCCCGTAGCGTCTTGCTCACCCGTATGCGCAATTTCTCCCACCGTGTCCCCTTGGAGAGTGCACGAATGCTTACATCTTGGGTCAACACTGGTGAGTAGGCAACTGTATGCCGATGGCGGGCATACGCGGAGTGTCCTCCGAGCAGCCTCTGCCGGCCCTGTGACCTGCTGAAACGGGGCGCGACATGGAAATGTCAATATTGCGTGAACGGCGCGCCGCAGGCCCGGGCTGGCGCGCCAGCCCGCCGGAGTGGCGCGACGGGGCGGCGGTCGACATGAGCGCGACTCGTATTAGCGCGATTCACGTTAATGACTCATAACGATACTCGTCGGTAAGGTTTGGGGCCTCTCCACCCCCTCCCGCGTGCGCAGGCGGCGGGGCCCGCGGGCCCGGGGGTCCGCCGGGGGCGCGCCGCCCGGCGCGGGCCCGCGATGACTCGGACCTGGGCGTGGTCCGAAAGTTGAAGACCGGCTGGTCCATACGGAGCGACCCGCGTTATTAAGGATAAGCCGTATTGTGAGCCCCCAGAGCCGCACCTAACGTGATGAACGTCAACCCAGAAACGGGTGCGGAAGGGGTTGAGGTCATGCGGCGGGTGCGACAGTCCACGACATCGAAGCCGAGAAAAGAGCAGAAAAGCTCGTTGGACCTCAGAACTCCTTCCGGTCGTGAATTGCCTTTCTAAAAGGGGTGTCCAATCATGGGGCTGTTCGAGAGAGATGCGGCCATGACCTCCATGCACGGCCTCCTCGCCGAGGCCGTTGGCGGCAAGGGCAGGGTCGCGATGGTGACGGGGGTCGTCGCGACCGGCAAGAGTGAGCTTCTGCATGCCTTCGCCGAACAGGCACTCGAACGGGGTGCTCTGCCGCTGGTGGCGTCCGCCACCCAGGCGGAGAGCGATATTCCGCTGGGCGTGCTCGGCCAGCTCTTCCAGAACGCGCCGCTGCGCGAGGACGTGCGCGCGGTCGCGGCCGACCTGCTGCGGGAGGGCGCGGAGATGGCCTCGCCCGCCAAGGGGGACCGCGTCGAGCAGGTGGACGTGCAGATCGTGCACTCGCTCTGCGCGGTCCTGCTCTCGCTGGCCGAGCGCCATCCGCTGGCGATCGTCGTCGACGACGTCCACCTCGCCGACAGGGCCTCGCTGCTCTGCCTGTCCTACCTCGTCCGCAGGTCCAGGTACGCGCCGCTGGTAGCGGTCTTCAGCCAGGCCGAATACCGCCAGCACATGCACGGCTTCTTCGCCACCGAGATGCTCCGCCAGCCCCACTGCACCGCCGTCAGGCTGGCGCCGCTGTCGTACGGCGCCGCGCTCAGCATGACGGCAGAGCGCCTGGGCGAGGCGGCGGCCAAGGAGGTGACGCCGGAGTGGCACGCGCTCAGCGGCGGCAACCCGCTCCTGCTCCGCGGGCTGATCGAGGACCACGAGAGCGGCGGGAGCGCTCCCGCCGAGCGCTACGGCGAGGCCGTGCTGTCGTGCCTGCACCGGGCCGACCCCGGGCTCATGCAGGTCGCCGGCTGGCTCGCGGTGCTGGACGACCCGGCGCTCCTCGAGCGCCTGCTCGGCTCCGACTCCGCGGCGATGGCGCACGCCATGCACTGGCTGGAGACCGCAGGCCTGCTGGAGTCGGGCCACTATCGGGCCGAGATCGCCAGGAGGACCGTGCTGGCCGAGCTGAGCGACGAGGTGCGCCGCAGCGTGCACCGGCGGGCCGCCGAGCTGCTGCACGAGGAGGGCGCCGACGACATCGCGATCGCCGAGCACCTGCTCGGCGCCGACGCGACCAACCTGCCGTGGGCCGTGCCCGTGCTGGAGGCGGCGGCGCTGAGCCGGCTGGACGGCGGGTCCGTCACCTCGGCTGTCGACTACCTGAAGCTCGCCTGGCGCGGCTGCACCGACGAGCGGCACCGCACCACCATCGCCACGGTCCTGATGCGCGCCGAGTGGCGCATCAACCCCAGCACGCCGGCCGAGCACATCGCCGAACTGACCGACGCCCTGCACAACGGGACCCTGCGCGGCAGCGACGCGGTCGTGCTGGCCAGGGCGCTGCTGTGGCACGGCAAGGTCGACGACGCCTGCCAGGTGCTCGAGCACCTGAAGGAGAGCGGCGACACCGAGCCGCAGACCGTGGCCGAGCTCATCGGCACCCGGCTGTGGCTGCGCTGCTCCGCGCCGCCGCTGCTGGCCCACGTCAACAGGTCGACCAGCGAGCAGGCCAGGGAGGCCGTGCTGCCGGTACGCGTGAGCCGGCGGCTCGAGTCGATCAACGCGCTGATCTCGGTGCTCACCCGCGGGCCGCGCGAGCGCGTTCTCGGCACCGTCGAGCGCATTCTGCACAGCTCCCGCCTGGACGAGATGTCCATGGACACGGTCGAGAGCTCTCTGCTCGCGCTCACGTACGGTGGCTGGCCGGACAAGGCCGTGCCCTGGTGCGACGCCTTCATCGAGGAGGCGCAGTCCCGCAGCGCCCCTGCCCGGCGCGCCCGGCTGACCGCGATCCGCGCCGAGATCGCCATGCGCCGCGGCGACCTCGAGACCGCGGCGTCGTGCGCCCGGCAGGCCCTGGAGATCATCCCGCCCGCCAGCTGGGGTGTCACCGTGGGCGGCCCGCTGGCCAACCTGATGCTCGCCAGCACGGCCATGGGGCAGTACGACCAGGCGCTCGCCCAGGTCAACACGCCGGTGCCGGACGCCATGCTGCAGACCCGCTTCGGACTGCACTACCTGCACGCCCGCGGCCGCTACCACCTCGCGGTCGACCACCCGGCGGCGGCGCTGCGCGACTTCCGGTTCTGCGGCGAGCTCATGGCCGAGTGGGAGATGGACACGCCGGGATTCATCGCCTGGCGTACCGACGCGGCCGAGGCGCTCATCAGGATGGGCGAGCAGGCGGAGGCCCGCGCCCTGATCGAGGAGCAGCTCTCCCGGTGCGGCCCGATGGCCTCCCGTACGCACGGGATCGCGCTGCGCCTGCTGGCCGCCACGAGCGAGCTCCGGCACCGGCCCATGCTGCTGCGGCAGTCCACGGACCGCCTGCAGGCCTGCGGTGACCGCTACGAGCTCGCCCGGTCGTTGTTCGACCTCACCGAGGCCTTCCACAGCGTCGGTGAGTTCCGCCGGGCGGGGATCATCGCCAGCCGTACGCGCATCCTCGCGCAGGAGTGCGGCGCCCAGCCGCTGAGCCACGCGCTGGACGGCGACGGAGCCGCCGCCGAGGGGCAGGGCTCCGAGATCAGCAAGGTGGTGGCCATCCTCAGCGACGCGGAGCGACGCGTCGCCGGCCTGGCCGCGGTCGGCTACACCAACCGGGAGATCGCCGCCAAGCTGTTCATCACGGTGAGCACGGTCGAGCAGCACCTGACCCGCATCTACCGCAAGCTCGGGATCACTCAGCGCTCCGATCTCCCTCCCAATCTGGAGCTCAGCCCCACCCTGCGCTGACCTCTTGAGCTCCTCGAGCTGCCCACCGCGTGGATCCCGCGTGGTGGGCAGCGACATTAACAATGTGTATAACGAAGAGTTGCGTACAGTGTCAAGTGCAGATAAAGCGTAATGATGTTTCCCATATTCGCCCGGTGCTCCCGGGGGATAGGGGTTGTGGCGCGAACTTGGCCCACAGATCGTATGTAGCAACGGTGAGGGCCAATGGGAGGGGGTGTCGTGGACAGCAGAAGGCTGGGCGACACAGGGCCGATCACCTCGTGTCTGGGCTTCGGATGTCTGGCTCTCTCCGGCGTGTACGGCGAAGCGGACCGCTCGGAGTCGCTGGCGTTGCTCCACAACGTGCTCGACACAGGTGTGACCTTGCTCGACATGTCCGACGACCACGCCCACGGTGAGATCGAACGGCTCGTCGGCGAGGCCGTCAGGCCCTGGCGCGACGACGTCCTGCTCTCGACCCGCACCCTCCAGCGCCGCGCGGGAGACGTGCCGCTGCGGCAGGCGTGCGAGGCCTCGCTGGAACGGCTGGGCGTCGACCACGTCGACCTCTACGTCGTCGGCAGGGAGCCGGGCGCCGTGCCCGTCGAGGAGACCGCGGGCCGGCTCGGCGAGCTGGTGGCGGCGGGCAAGGTGCGCTACGCGGGCCTGACAGGGGTGACGGGGGACGAGCTGCGCCGGGCGCACGCGGTCCATCCGATCACCGCCCTGGCCATGGAGTACTCCCTGTGGCACCGTGACGCCGAGCTCGACCAGCTGCCGGTGGCGCGCGAGCTCGGCATCGGGCTGATCGCCGGCCGGCCGCTGGGCCGCGGCTTCCTGGCCGGGCGCGGCGGCTCCGCCCGCGAGCTCGACCCGGGGGACGCCCGCCGTACCGACCCCCGGTTCGACCCGGCCAACCTGCCGGGCAACATCGCCAGGCTCAGGAAACTGGAGGCCGAGGCGGCGACCATGGACGTCAGCACCGGCCGGCTGGCGCTGGCCTGGCTGCTGGCCAGAGGGCCCGACGTGGTGCCCGTGCCCAGCACCCGCGACCCGGTCCACCTGGAGATGAACGCGGGTTCCGTCAGGCTGCTGCTGACCGACGCGACGTGCCGCCGGCTGGAGGCGGCCTTCCCGCACGGCGCGGCCGCCGGAGCACCGCTGCCCGGTTAGCCGGGCCGATCGGTCAGGCCCTGTCGGTCAGGCCCCGTCAGTCAGGCGGGACTCGCCGGCGGCCACGGTCAGAGGGCTCAGACGAGGGTCAGGATCACCAGGCCGTGCAGGGCGTACTGCGTGGCCATGAAGGCGCCGTACGGCTCGCGGCGGCGCCCCTGGACGCACAGGACCGTGATGGCGATCGCACCGGCGACCATGGCGAGAGCGCTGGGCCACAGCGGCAGCTCCAGCAGCAGCACCGCCGCCGTGAACGCGAGCGCCAGGCCGATGGCGACGGCGCAGATCGCCCGCCGCAGGGCGTCCTCGCCGTGCGTGACCGCGAAGGTCGTCCGGCCGGCCTGCGTGTCGCCCTCGATGTCGGGCAGGTCCTTGGTCGTCGACCCCACCAGCGCGGTCCAGAGCGACGCCGCCGGCACGAAGACGACCAGCATCAGGGAGACATGGAACTCGCTGGCGTAGGAGAGCGCGCCCGCGACGTAGGTGAGCACGGTGGCGGCGCCTCCGGTCAGGACCGTGCCGCCCGAGCTGCGCTTGAGCGGGAACGGCGGGCCCGAGTACAGGTAGCCGAGCACCAGCACGACCGTGAGCAGCAGGCCCATCCGCGGGTCGAGCGCGAAGCCGCTGAGCAGGCTGACCAGCGCCGCGCCCACCGCCACCGCGGTGGCGAAGGTGGGCGGCAGGTCGCCTCTGCAGATGGGCCTGCGCGAGCCGTTGAGGCGGTCCTCGGAAACGTCCATCACGCCGTTGAAGAGATAGACGGAGAAAATCATCAGCACCCATGTCAGGGCGCCCCAGGCCGTTCTGCCGAGATGCCCGTCGGCGCCGGCGACCTGCGCGCACAATGCGGTGCCGGTCAGAAAACGCAGTAAGAAGATTATTTGCACAGAAGGGCGAGACTCTGCCAGACACAGACCGCCGCGCCGCAGCGCCACGGTTTCGATGGTCGCCATGATCGGATTGTGCGCGACCGCCGGGAGGCGGAGAAGGGGGGTGCGCCTAAAGATACCGGGGTGGGCACTCTCGATACCCGGGCGGATATCTATGGGTAAGGACCGGCACTCTCATGATCCTCGCCCTATTCGGCGGCGCCCGGCCGATTGTACGTTGTGATCGGAGATCTCCTACAGGCAGACCATGACCAAGGCGAAGGAGATTCAACCATGGTCCCGACCCGCCCCGTAGAGCGCTATTCGGACTTTACTCCGTTGGCCCTGGCCGACCGCACGTGGCCGGACAAGAAGATCGTTTCAGCGCCGCGCTGGCTGTCGACGGACCTGCGCGACGGCAACCAGTCACTGGCCAATCCCATGTCGCCGGCCAGGAAACTCCAGATGTTCGAGCTGCTCGTCGACATCGGCTACAAGGAGATCGAGGTCGGATTCCCGGTGGCCAGCCAGGACGACTACGACTTCGTACGCCTGCTCATCGAGGAGAACCGCATCCCCGACGACGTGTGGATCTCGGTGCTCGTGCCGGCGCGGGACGAGCTGATCGAGCGTTCGGTGAGCGCGCTCGCGGGGGCGCCGCGCGCCACTTTCCACCTTTACAACGCGACCGCGCCGCTGTTCCGGCGCGTGGTGTTCGACATGGACCGCGCGCAGTGCAAGGACCTGGCCGTGCAGGGCACCCGGATGATGATGAAGTACGCCGAGCGCGACCTGGCCGGCTGCGACCTGCGCTACCAGTACTCGCCGGAACTGTTCAACGAGACCGAGCCCGACTTCGCCCTCGAGGTCTGCGAAGCGGTCATGGACGTGTGGGAGGCCGGCCCGGGACGCCCGATCATCCTGAACTTCCCCACCACCGTGGAGCGTTCCCTGCCGTCGGTGTTCGCCGACCAGGTCGAGTGGCTGGACCGCCACCTGTCCCGCAGGGAGCACGTGTGCCTGTCCATCCACCCGCACAACGACCGCGGCACGGGGGTTGCCGCGGCCGAGCTGGCGATGCTGGCAGGCGCCGAGCGGATCGAGGGCTGCCTGTTCGGCAACGGCGAGCGGGCCGGCAACGTGTGCCTGGTGACGCTGGGCATGAACATGTTCACCCACGGCGTGGACCCCGAGATCGACTTCTCCGACATCGACCGCATCCGCGGCACGGTCGAACACTGCAACGAGATCCCCGTGCACCCCAGGCACCCGTACGGGGGCGAGCTGGTCTACACCGCCTTCTCCGGCTCGCACCAGGACGCGATCAAGAAGGGGTTCGACGACCTGGAGCGCCGGGCCGCCGGGTCCGGCGTCGGCGCCGACGAGATGCCGTGGACCATGCCGTACCTGCCGGTGGACCCCAAGGACGTCGGGCGCACGTACGAGGCGATCGTGCGGATCAACAGCCAGTCGGGCAAGGGCGGCATCGCGTACATCATGAGCGCCTGGCACGGGATGGAGCTCCCTCGCGAGCTGCAGCGGGAGTTCGCCGGGCTCGTGCAGGAGCGGGCCGACCTGCGGGGCAGCGAGCTCTCGCCCGACCAGGTGTGGGAGCTGTTTCAGGAGGAGTACCTCTCCCGCGACGAGCGGTCCGGCGCGCTGGGCGCGGGCGGCGACCGGATCACCGCGACGCTGCACATGGACGGCCAGCGCGAGCAGGCCGTGCGAGCCATCGGCGCCACGCTGGCGCCCCTGGGCGTGGACGTGCGCGCGGTGCACCGGTCCGGCGGCGCCGAGCGGGTCGCCAGCATGGAGACGACGGTGTACGCCGAATGCAAGGTGGACGGCGAGACGGTCTGGGGGGTCGGCGTCGCCACCAACGTGGTGGACGCGACCCTGATGGCGGTCGGCTCGGCCGCCAGGAGGAGCGGGCGGACGGAGGTCAGGCTCGCGAATGCAAGCTGACGCCCAGCGCGCGACAGAAGCCCGGCAGCGGGGGGGGGGAGGGGGGGGGGGGGGGGGGTGGGGGTGGTGGGGGGGGGGGGGGGGGGGGAGGGCGTTAGGCGACAGAAAAGACAACCAATCCCCTCTTGCCCGGGG
>NZ_JBVJHP010000015.1:112521-253911 GCF_055586745.1 Nonomuraea sp. NPDC049378 | reverse complement strand
GGAGCGCATTTCACCGCTACCAGCAACCCCCCCCCCCCCCCCCCCAACCCACCCCCCCCCCCCCCCCCCCCCCCCCCCCCGCTGCGGCGTTTCCACGGCGCGGCGCGCGCGGCGGCCGATGATTCCCGGGCACGACGAAAGCCACCGCTCATTTTCTCGATGAGCGGTGGCTTTCGTTCTCGGAAGGCCTCGCAAAAGGGGTACGACGTCTAGCTCAATGCCTCACCTCGCCGGCGGGATAAACACCTTCAAAACTGTGTTACCTGTATTCAAGCGCCGCCCGGAGGCTTTTCCCACCCCTAGCTCACCCTTAGGGTGGACGCGAATTCCCCGGTCAGCTTATTCGCCGGGGACGGCCGGGCTCGGTGGGCCGCGGGCGCCATTCGCGGGGATATCCCAGCGAGACCTCCTCGAAGCGCACGCCGTTGTGCCAGGTGGTGCGGGGAATGTGCAGGTGCCCGTAGACGACCGTGCGCGCGTTGAACCGCACGTGCCAGTCGGCGGTGCGCTCGGTGCCGCACCACAGGGCGAAGTCGGGATAGCGCAGGACGTCGGTCGGCCGGCGTACCAGGGGATAGTGGTTGATCAGCACGGTCGGCAGGTCGGCGGGCAGCTCGCCCAGCCGCCGCTCGGTCAGCTCGACCCGTGCCGCGCACCAGGCCTGCCGGGACGGGTACGGGTCGGGATGCAGCAACATCTCGTCCGTGCACACCACGCCACGCTCGTAGGCCTGCGCCAGCGCCTCGGCCCGGGAGTGCACGCCGGGGACCCGGAAGGAGTAGTCGTACAACACGAACAGCGGCGCCACGACGAGCGAGCCCTCCCAGACCGGGTAGGGATCTTCGGGCGTGACGATGCCCAGCTCGCCGCAGAGCCGCACCAGATGGTCGTAACGCTCGACGCCGCGCAACCGCACGGGGTCGCTCGGATGGGTCCACAGCTCGTGGTTGCCCGGGGCCCACACGACCTTGGCGAAGCGCCCGCTGAGCAGGCGCAGCGCCCATTCGATGTCGGCCATGAGCTCGGCGACGTCGCCCGCGATCAGCAACCAGTCGGTGGCGGACCGGGGCCGCAGTGCCTCCACGATCTCCCGGTTGTCCGCATAGCCCACGTGGAGATCGCTGATGGCGAGCAACGCCGACATTCTTACTCCGCGATGGCCGTCCGCATGATCCAGGTGTAGACGGGAAGCTCCTGCCCGTCCACGCGCGTTCGCTCACCTCTGTGGAGGAAGTGCTCGTACCCACTGCCGAAAGGCAGTTTGATCTTCTCGCAGCCCGGCGCGACGGTCAAGAACCGCCGTTCGGTCGGCAGGTGGTTCGGTCCCCCGATGAGCATGACTTTGACGTACGACATGGGTCACCTCGTTTCATAGCGGGATGTTGGAGTGGCAGCCGCGGGACTGCGGCGCCCGTGCGAGTGCTTCCGCCAGCCGGAGCCGGGTCTCGGAGGGGGAGATGACCTCGTCCACCACGCCGAGTGCCATGGCCCGCTCGACCCCGCCGGCCGTGCGCTGGTGCTCCTCCACCAGGCGCGCGTGCAGGTCCGCCCGCTCGGGCTCGGGCACCGCGGCCAGCTTCTTGCGGTGCAGGATGCCGACCGCCGCCTCGGCCCCCATCACCGCCACCTCCGCGTCGGGCCAGGCGTACACCGCGGTCGCGCCCAGCGACCTGGAGTTCATGGCGATGTAGGCGCCGCCGTACGACTTGCGGGTGATCAGCGTCACCCGGGGGACGACCGACTCGGCGAAGGCGTGCAGCAGCTTCGCGCCGCGCCTGACCACGCCGCCCCACTCCTGCTGGACGCCGGGCAGGTAGCCGGGAACGTCGACCACGACCACCAGGGGGACGCCGAGCGAGTCGCACATCCGCACGAAACGCGAGGCCTTCTCCGCCGAGAGCGAGTCGAGGCAGCCGCCCTTGCGCAGCGGGTTGTTGGCGATCACGCCGACGGCCCGGCCGCCGAGCCGCCCGAGCCCGACCACCATGTTGGGCGCCCAGCGCGGCTGCAGCTCCAGAAAGTCGGGGTCCAGCACGGCGCGGACCAGCGGCCGGACGTCGTAGGCGCGCCGTGGCATGTCGGGGAGCAGCGCGCGCAGGTCGCGCGGCTCGCTCAGCGCGGCGAAGTCGTAGCCGCCCGGCCGGGTGAAGAACCCCGTCAGCAGGCGGGCGCGGTCGTACGCGGCCTCCTCCGAGTCGACCGTGACGTGCGCGACGCCCGACTTGGGGCCGTGCGCGTCCGGGCCGCCCAGCCCGGCCATGTCGATGTTCTCGCCGGTGACCGTACGGACGACGTCGGGGCCGGTGATGAAGACCCGGCCGGCGTCCGACATGATGATCACGTCGGTCAGCGCGGGCCCGTACGCGGCCGCGCCCGCGGCCGGCCCGAGCACGACCGAGATCTGCGGGATGAGGCCCGAGGCGGCCGTCATGGCGGCGAACATGCGCCCCACACCGTCCATCGACTCCACGCCGTCGGCCAGCCGGGCGCCGCCGGAGTGCCACAGCCCGATCACCGGGCAGCGCCGGCGCACGGCCAGCTGGATGGCCTCGACGATACGGTTCGCGCCCGCCCAGCCCAGCGCGCCGCCCATGATTGTCGCGTCGGTGCAGTAGGCGATCACGGGCGAGCCGTCGATCTGCCCGTGCACGGCCTGCACGCCGCTGCCGTCGTCGCCGTGTATCGGCACCACCGAGCCGGGATCCAGGAGCCGCGAGAAGCGCACCGATGGAGTCCTCGGATCGAGTATTGCCTCCGTGGGAAAAGCGGTCAGGACCGTCATCGTTGTCCTTTCGCCGGAATCTGTCCTTCGAAATGTCCCGGGCGACCCCTATCGCGGACAACCCCTATCGCCTCGTACCTCTAGCAGGGGAGCTCTCGGACGTAGGGGGTGCGTGGGGTGACCGGTAAATGGACGCCGTGTGACACTCGGCTTGTGTTGTTCGCCGAATTCCAGCGTGCCGGCCGGTGTACGGCAGGCGCAGAAAGGTGCGCAAATCATGAAACGCACACAGCTCAAGAAAAGCCGGCAGACCTCACGTGATCCCAGGTTCGAGGCGCCGGACACGCGCACCCCGTCCGGCCGGCTGCTGCGGTTCTAGGAGCATGACATGACTACCGAAATCACCGCACCGGCCATCGGCCTCGCCGCACTCCTCGACCAGGACCCGGCCTTCCGCCTGCACGAGGGCGGCAAGCTGGAGACGCGCCCGTCCGTCCAGGTGCGCGACCTGGACGATCTGTCCCTCGCCTACACGCCGGGGGTGGCCCGCGTCTGCACCGCCATCGCCGAGCGGCCCGAGCTGGCCGACGAGTACACCTGGCGCTCCAACGTCGTGGCGGTCGTCACCGACGGCACCGCGGTGCTCGGGCTCGGCGACATCGGGCCCACCGCGGCGATGCCGGTCATGGAGGGCAAGGCGCTGCTGTTCAAGCAGTTCGGCGGCGTGGACTCGGTGCCCATCTGCCTGGACTGCACGGACGTCGACGAGCTCGTGGAGACGATCGTCCGGATGGCCCCGTCGTTCGGCGGCATCAACCTCGAGGACATCAGCGCGCCGCGCTGCTTCGAGGTGGAGCGCCGGCTCAGGGAGGTGCTGGACATCCCCGTCTTCCACGACGACCAGCACGGCACCGCCATCGTGGTGCTGGCCGCGCTGCGCAACGCGGCACGGGTGACCGGCCGGCGGTTGTGGGATCTCCGCGCCGTCGTGGCGGGGGCGGGCGCCTCCGGCCTCTCCGTCGCGAGCATGTTGCTGAACGCCGGCATCGGCGAGGTCGCCGTGTCGGACAGCAAGGGCGTCCTGCACACCGGCCGCGACGACCTCAACCGCCACAAGGCCATCATCGCGGGCTGCACCAACCGGTCCGGCCGCACCGGCACGACCGAGGAGGCCCTGGCCGGGGCCGACGTCTTCATCGGCCTGTCGGGCTCGACGATCAGCGAGCGGGCCATCGCCTCCATGGCGCCCGGCTCGATCGTCTTCGCGCTGTCCAACCCCGAGCCGGAGATCCACCCCGGGATCGCCCAGGAGCACGCCGCCGTCGTGGCCACCGGGCGCAGCGACTTCCCCAACCAGATCAACAACGTGCTGGCCTTCCCCGGCGTCTTCAGGGGCGCCCTGTCGGCCCGCGCCTCGGCCATCACCGAGAACATGAAGATCGCCGCGGCTCACGCGCTGGCCGCCGTGGTCGAGGAGGAACTGTCGGCCGACCGGATCATCCCGGAACCGTTCGACCCCCGGGTCGTGCCCGCCGTCGCCGCCGCGGTCGCCGACCAGGCCCGCCGCGACGGCGTGGCCCGGCTCCCCGGCCTCTGACCCGCCTGTCCCCGCTGGTCAGCGGTAGTAGCCCTCGACCGGTACGCGGGCCTCGGCGTAGAGGGCAGGCCCCTCGCCGGGAGGGTCGGTGAAGGCGGTGCCGGGCGGCTTGAGCCCGTCGAGCTGCTCGCCGGACAGCGCGTAGACGACCCGGCCCAGGCCCGAGCGCGCGATGGCGCCCGCGCACATGCCGCACGGCTGGCAGCTCGTGTACATGGTCGTGGCGGCCGCGGTGGCCGGGTCGAGCTCGCGGCCGGCCCAGCGGGCCAGCTTGAGCTCCGGGTGGGCGGTGATGTCGCGGTCGGTGAGCGAGGAGTTGCGCTCCTCGGCCAGCACGGTCCCGTCGGGCCCGGCCAGCAGCGAGCCGAACGGCGGGTTGCCGCCGGCGCGGGCCTCGGCGGCCAGCGCGATGGCGCGGCGCAGGAGTTCTTCTTCGTCGGGTGTCATGATTTCTCCTCGGACCTTCGCCTACGGCTCCAGGCGGCGGATCACGGCCTGCTTGGCCGTGGTGAACTCCTCGTCGGTCAGCACGCCGGCGCGGTGCAGCTCGCCGAGCTCGGCCAGGCGGCGCAGCACGGCGTCGTGCACGTCGCCGGAGGCGGGCGCCGGCGCGGGCGGCAGCTCGGGCACGTCGCGCGGCAGCCGGGCGAGCACGGCGGCGGCGACCAGGGCGGTGGCGCCGCCGAAACGCTGGATGCCCCAGGACACGCAGCGCAGGTCCTTCTGCGGCGGCTGCTGGATGGGCCGCTCGCCCTTGATGCGGAAGCGCAGCGTGCCGGAGCCCATGCCGGACTGGGGTTTCCACTCCACCCCGGCGATGTCGGACAGCGGGAACTCCTGCGGCCCCGCCTTCTCCTTGTCGGTGCTCGCCCAGCCGGTCCACTCCAGCCGCACCCGCTCGCCGTCGAACAGCGCGGTGCCGTCGCCGGCGGTGGCGGAGATGGGCACCGGAGGGGGCGGCAGCAGGTAGTCCTCGCAGGGTGCGCTCGGCGTCTGGTAGACGAGCAGGGTGTCACGAACCTCATCGGCGAAGTATTCGCCCGCGCCCGCGCGGTTCTTCGGCACCGTCAGCCGGTAGGGGTCGGCGGGCGGCTCCAGCAGGCCGGCGACGACGTCGGACAGCGCGTCGGCCCCCTTGCGCAGGCGCAGGCGTACGTGCCCGCCCTTGCGCCCCGGTTCGTACGTCACGCCCGCGATCGCCGTCATCGGGACCACGACCTCGCCCAGCGTCCTGCGCAGCTCGTGGACGTCCTTGTCGCTGCCGGGCACGATGCGCAGGACTTCTCCGTTGAACGTCCACGACCCGTCGGGGACGGCGATCTCGGCCATAGTGTTCAGCCTAAGACACCTCGGGGCACGGCCATATCGAGAGGAACGGGATGGAGACCTTCACGAGCTGGACGTCCTGGAGGCAGGCGGAGGGGCCTCTCCGTGCGGCGCTCCCGCCGGAGACCGTGGGCGCCCTGCGCGACGCGGTGACGTTCGCGCGGAGGTGGCACGGGGCGCAGCAGCGGCCCACCGGGCGACCGTACCTCGACCATCTGCTGGAGGCGCTGGAGGTGGCGGTGGCGGGCGCCGGGGTGGAGGACAGGGACGTGCTGGTGGCGATCGTGCTGCACGACGTGCTGGAGGACACGTCGTGCACCGAGGCGGAGATCGCGGGCAGGTTCGGGCCCCGCGTGGCCGCGCTCGTGCGCTGGGTGACCAAGCCGCGCGGGGGGAGGAAGGCCGACTACCTGGCTTCTCTCGTCAAGGCCCCGCCGCAGGCCGTGCTGGTGAAGCTGGCCGACCGGGCGAGCAACGTGCAGGAGCTGCAGCGGATGCCGTGGCGCTTCCAGCGGGCCTACTACCTGGAGACGGTCGCCTACGTCATGCCGCTGGCCGGGTCTCATCCCTGGTTCGCGAGGTGGTACGCGGACTGGCGCGAACGCTGGCGCCGCGTCGAGCGCTGGCCCGCGCACTGACCCCGCCGCGCCCGCTGCTGGTCCCGCACCGTACGGCTAGCCGCTGATCCTGCCCACGCGGTTGCGCACGCCCTTGAAGTGGGCGAGTACGGCGGCCACCGCGGCGGCCCGGTCGCCCGCGAGCACGGCGGTGTAGATGTCGCGGTGCCGCGTGACCACGTCGTCGGGCGACTCGTCCGGCACCCCGAGCTGGTCGCGCAGCTGGTAGTAGACGTCCCAGAACGCGCCGAGCAGCTGGCCGACGAGCGGGTTGCCGAGCGGCCGGTAGAGGAGGTCGTGGAAGAGGCGGTCGGTCTCCGGCGAGACGGGCCCGGCCTCCGCCTCGGCCTCCATCCTGACGATGACGTCGGCCACCGGGGTCAGGTCGGCGGCGGGGTCGAGCTCGATGAGGCGTTCGACGAGGCCGCTCTCCAGGATCTCGCGGATCTCGATGAGGTTCGCCAGATGGTTCTTGCCGTTCTGCAGCGTGATGCGGCTGTGGAAGGTCAGTTCGTTGACGAGCCCAGCGAGCGACATCCGTCCCACGAACATGCCGAAGCCGTGCCGGATGTCGACGATTCCGACCGCCTGCAGGGCTTTCAGCGCCTCTCTGATCGAGTTGCGGCTGACCTGGAGCTCTTCCATGAGCTCCGACTCGGTGGGCAGGGGGTCGCCCGCCACCAGCCCGCGCCTCACGATGAGGTCCTTCACGCCCTCCTGGGCCTCCACGGCCCTGCTCGGACGTACCGGGCGCGGGACTGTCGTCATGAAGAGTCACCTTCTCTTAGCCACTTACGTAACATTACGGAAATCTTTGGTTGACCTCAGGCCGGATTGCCATCTAGCGTCCCACTTACGCAAAAGATAGGACATGGGACGTCCCATGTTCTACCCCTCAGGAGGCATCCGTGAGCTCTGACTTCAGCCGCCGCGACTTCCTGCGTTACAGCGGAGCGACGGGTGCGGCGGCGTTCATCGCGGCGACCCTCTCCGCCTGTTCCGGAGGCCCGGCGTCGACCGGCTCGGTCGGCGCCGGAACCAACAAGGACCTGATCACCGCCGTCATCGGCTACGGCAACGATCAGAGCTGGGACCCGACGCAGACCGCGTCCGCCTTCGCGATGGCGGGGATCAGCCACGTCTACGAAGGGCTGCTCGACACCGATCCGATCACCCGCGAGCCGTACGCCGCGCTCGCCACCGAGCTGCCGTCCGACCTGGACGCGACCTCATGGAAGTTCACCCTCCGAGAGGGCGCCACGTGGCACGACGGGAAGCCGGTCACCGCCGACGACGTCGTCTTCACCTTCGAACGGGTCCTCGACCCCGAGGCCAACGTGCTGATCGGCAACTTCTTCAGGTCCTGGCTGAAGGAGGTGAAGAAGATCGACGACCGGAACGTCGAGCTGGTCTTCACGTTCCCCTTCGCCGACGCCGCTCCCCGGCTGACCATCGCCAAGATCATGCCCAAGCACGTGTTCTCCCAGGCCGGCGCCTGGGACCAGGCCAAGGGCGGCAAGGCCGTGGGGTCGGGGCCGTACAAGCTGGCCGCGCACAACCCCAAGTCCAACACCTCCTTCGAGGCGTACGACGGCTACAACGGCCCGCGCCCCGCCACGGTCAAGAAGATGAACTGGCTGACGATCGTCGACGCCGCCGCCCGCGTGGCCAAGATCTCCGGCGGCTCGGCCGAGGCGCAGATCGCCGACAACATCCCCTACGCCAACGTCGACCAGCTCAAGCAGCAGGGGCTGACGGTCGAGGGCGGCAAGGGCATGAACCACATGTTCCTGATGTTCAACACGGAGGCCAAGCCGTTCGACGACGTACGGGTGCGCCAGGCGCTGCACTACGCGATCGACAAGCAGAAGATGATCGACGTGGCGCTCAAGGGCCACGGCACGGCCTCCAGCTCCTTCCTCAACGAGGGCCACCCCGACCACAAGCGGGCCTCCGTCGTCTACGACTACGACCCCGACAAGGCGAAGGCGCTGCTGAAGGAGGCGGGCGTCAGCGACCTGACGGTCAACCTGATGGCCGTCAACGTGAGCTGGATCGCCGACTGCCTGCCGACCATCGCCGCCTCGTGGGAGGCGGTCGGCATCAAGACCACGCTGGAGCCGCAGGACACGGCGGCGTTGTTCACCAAGATGGACCAGGACCAGGACTACCAGGTGGTCGCCGCGGCCTCGAACCCCAACCAGTTCGGCATGGACGCCGACCTGATCTGCCGCTACAACTTCGTCAAGGGCGGCCTGTGGATGAAGTACGCCGGCTACGACGGCAGCAAGGACGCCGATGCGCTGTTCGCCCTGATGGACGAGGCGACCAAGGAGCCGGACAAGGAGAAGAAGAAGGCGACGGTCCACAGATACCTGGACATGATCGCTGAGCAGGCCGTGCTCTACCCGGTCGTCCACACCGAGCTCATGACCGCCTGGGACGCGAAGAAGCTGTCCGGCGTCGAGGCCCAGCCGTACCCCGGCATCAACCTCCTCCAGGCCAAGAGGACATGACGCTCGTCGCCCGGATGCTGCTGCGGCGGCTCCTCATCCTGATCCCGCTGGTGCTCGGCGTGATCGCGTTCGTGTTCATCGTGATGCGCTTCTCCAACAGCAAGCCGGAGTACGCGTACTTCCAGGGCGCGAACCCGACCGCCGAGCAGATCCGCCAGTTCCAGCTCGAGAACGGGCTGCTGGACCCGCTCCCCGTGCGCTACGTCCGCTTCGTCATGGACCTGGCGCAGGGTGACATGGGCACCAGCGTGCTCACCAGGAAACCGGTCATCGAGTCGGTGACGACGGCCCTGCCGCTGACGCTGCAGCTGACGCTCCTCGGCCTGGTCGTGGGGCTCGTGCTGTCGTTCGTGTTCGGCGTGGTCGCGGCGCTGTACCGCGACCGCTGGCCGGACCAGCTCGTCCGCCTGGTGTCGCTGATCGGGGTGGCGGCGCCGTCGTTCTGGCTGGCGCTGCTGATGATCCAGTGGCTGGCGGTCGGTGAAGGGCTGTTCCCCACCAGCGGCTACATCAACCCGGCCGACTCGTTCGCCGGCTGGCTGCGGTCGATGACGCTGCCCGCCCTGTCGTTGTCGTTGCCGATCGCCGCCCAGCTCACCCGCATCATCCGCACGTCGGTGGTGGAGGAGCTGGACCGCGACTACGTACGCACCGCGTACGGCAGCGGACTGCCGCCGATCGTGGTCATCGGCAGGAACGTGCTGCGCAACGCGCTGATCAACCCGCTGACCGTGCTCGGCCTGCGCATCGGCTACCTGATCGGCGGCACCGTGGTCATCGAGACGATCTACGGGCTGCCCGGCATGGGACAGCTCATGATCAACGCTGTGCGCGACGGCGACCCCGCCGTCGTCCAGGGCGTGGTGCTGACCATCGCCGTCGGCTTCATGATCGTCAACCTGGCCGTCGACGTCCTCTACCTGCTGGTCAACCCCCGCCTCAGGAGCGCCTCATGAGACGCGGACTCACCGACCGCCTGGCCCGGCCGGGCGTGACGTTCCGCAGGCTGAAGCCGCTGTCGTGGATCTCGCTCGGCCTCATCGCCGCCGTCGTGCTGGCGGCGGTGCTGGCGCCGCTCATCGCGCCGCACTCGCCGTTCTTCCAGGAGGCGTCCGGCGGCGGCCCGTCGGCCGAGCACTGGATGGGGCTCGACAGCGCCAACCGCGACATCCTGTCCAGGCTCCTGTACGGCGCCCGCTGGTCGCTCATCATCGGCCTCGGCGCGACCGGGCTCGCCCTGGTGGCCGGCGCGGCCATCGGCGCCGTCGCGGCCACCTCGCGCAGGGCCGTCGACGAGACGATCATGCGCCTGCTCGACGTCATCATGGCGTTCCCCGGCATCGCGCTGGCGGCCGTGCTCGTGGCCGTGTTCGGCGGCAGCATCCCCGTCCTGGTCATGGCCATCGCCTTCCTCTACATGCCGTCCGTGGCCAGGGTCGTACGGGCCAACGTCCTCGCCCAGTACGGCGAGGACTACGTCGCGGCCGAGCGCATCATCGGCGCCCGCACCCCGCACATCGTCATCAAGCACGTCGCGATCAACTGCGCGGCGCCGGTGCTGGTGTTCTGCACGGTGATGGTGGCCGACGCCATCGTGTTCGAGGCGTCGCTGTCGTTCATCGGCGCCGGCGTGCGGCCGCCGGACCCGTCGTGGGGGAGCGTCATCGCGGACGGCAAGAACCTGGTGCTGCTCGGCGGCTGGTGGGGCACGGTCTTCCCCGGCCTGCTGATCCTGCTGACCGTGCTCGCCCTGAACATCCTCTCCGAAGGCATCTCCGACGCCTGGGCCGCGCCCGCCGCCCGCAAGGCGCCGGTCAGGAAGGACGAGGACGCCTTCGAGCGGGCCCAGCCGGGCTCCGGCGAGGCCGTCGAGCTGCCCGGGCTGGCCGAGGCCGCGCGCCGGCTGGCCGAACGCGCCCGCCCGCTGCCCCAGGGGCCGCCGATCCTCACGGTGGAACGGCTGCGCATCGGGTTCGCCGAGGGCGTGGACATCGTCGACGGCATCGGCTTCGAGGTGCGCCCCGGCGAGGTGCTCGGCCTGGTGGGCGAGTCGGGCTGCGGCAAGTCGCTGACCGCGCTGACCATCATGGGCCTGCAGCCCCGCGACGCCCGCGTCAGCGGCCACGTGCGCTTCGACCAGCGGGAGCTGCTCTCGCTGCCGCGCCGCGCCCGCCGCCGGCTGCTCGGGCACGAGATGGCGATGATCTACCAGGACGCGCTGTCCTCCCTCAACCCCGCCATGACCATCAACGCCCAGCTCAAGCAGCTCACCCGCCGCGGCGGCCGGCGCACCCCCGCCGAGCTGCTCGAACTCGTCGGCCTCGACGCCCGCCGCACCCTGACCTCCTACCCGCACGAGCTGTCGGGCGGGCAGCGGCAGCGGGTGCTCATCGCGATGGCGCTGTCGCGCGAGCCCAAGCTGATCGTCGCCGACGAGCCCACCACGGCGCTCGACGTGACCGTCCAGGCGCAGGTCATCGAGCTGCTGCTGAAGCTGCGCGAGGAGCTCGGGTTCGCGCTGATCCTCGTCTCGCACGACCTCGCCCTCGTCGCCGACGTCACCGACCGCGTGGTCGTCATGTACGGCGGCCAGATCGTCGAGACCGGCGCCACGCCCTCCCTCGTCGGCGCGCCCGCCCACCACTACGCTCGCGGCCTGCTCGGCTCGGTGCTGTCTCTGGAGGCCGGGGCCGAGCGGCTCACGCAGATCCGCGGCGTCGTGCCCGCCCCCGCCGACTTCCCCAGCGGCTGCCGGTTCGCCGACCGGTGCCCGATGTCCACCGACGTGTGCCGTACCGAGGCCCCCGTCCTGCGGGGCCCGCTCAACGGGGACGCCACGCACGCGGTGGCCTGCCACCACCCGGTGACCGCCGCACCGGACCCGAACCGCGAGACGAGGAGTGAACAGCGTGCTTGAGCTCGGCGACGTGCACGTCGTGCACAAGGCCCGCTCCGGCGGCCTCTTCACGCGGGACCGCGTCTACGCCCTGACCGGCGCGAACCTCACCGTCGCCGCCGGTGAGACCGTCGGCATCGTCGGCGAGTCGGGCTGCGGCAAGTCGACGCTGGCCAAGGTGCTGGTCGGCCTGCAGCGGCCGACCTCCGGCACCGTGACCTTCCGCGGCGAGGACCTGTGGGGCCTCAAGGAGGCCGACCGGCGCGCACTCGTCGGGTCGAGCGTCGGCATGATCTTCCAGGACCCGTCCACGGCGCTCAACAGGCGCCTGCCCGTCCGGCAGGTGCTGCGCGACCCGCTCAACGTGCACCGCCGCGGCACGTCCGCCCAGCGCGACGCCCGCGTACGCGAGCTGATCGACCTGGTCGGGTTGCCGTCCAGCGCCGCCGAAGCGCTGCCCAGCCAGCTGTCCGGCGGCCAGCGCCAGCGCGTGGCCGTGGCCAGGGCACTCGCCCTCGAACCCGAGCTGGTCGTGGCCGATGAGCCCACCAGCGCGCTCGACGTGTCCGTCCGCGCCCAGATCCTCAACCTGCTGCTCGACCTCAAGGAACGGCTCGGGCTGGCGCTGGTGTTCGTCTCGCACGACATCCAGACCGTACGCAGGATGAGCGACCGCGTCGTCACCATGTACCTGGGCCGGATCGTCGAGCAGACACCCGCGCAGGCCGTGCCGCTGAGCGCCCGGCACCCGTACACGCGGGCGCTGTTCTCCGCCACCCCCGGGCTGATCTCGCCGATCAACCCGATCCCGCTCGTGGGCGCCGTGCCGTCGGCCACCAGGCCGCCGAGCGGCTGCCCGTTCCGCACGCGGTGCTGGCGGGCGGACGACGCCTGCGCGGCGGAGATGCCCGCGGCGCAGACGGACGACGACCATCTGTTCCACTGCCACCATCCGGTGGCGGCAGGAGCGACCGACCTCGAACTGATCCAGGAGCGCCCATGAGGCTTACCGGTGTGATCCCCCCGGTGTGCACCCCCATGACCCCCGACCACCAGGTGGACACCGCGTCGCTCACCCGGCTGGTCGACCACCTGCTGGCCGGGGGAGTGGACGCGCTGTTCGTGCTGGGCTCCTCGTCGGAGGTGGCGTACCTGACGGACGCGCAGCGGCGGGTCGTGCTGGACACCGTGGTCGGGCACGTGGGCGGTCAGGTGCCGGTGCTGGCCGGGGTGATCGACATGACGACGCCGCGGGTGCTCGAACACGCCCGCGTCGCGCGCGAGGCAGGGGTGTCGGGGCTGGTGGCGACCGCGCCGTTCTACACGCGCACCCACCCCGACGAGATCCGCACGCATTTCCGTACGATCGCCGCGCGGGGCGGGCTGCCGGTCTACGCCTATGACCTGCCCGTCTCGGTGCACACCAAGTTGAGCGCAGAGCTGGTGCTCGGACTGGCCGCGGAGGGCGCGCTGGCCGGGGTCAAGGACTCCAGCGGCGACGACGGCGGCCTGCGCGAGGTCATCATGGGCGGTACGGCGCCGTTCAGCGTGCTGACCGGGTCGGAGGTGACCGTGGACTCGGCCCTCTGGATGGGCGCCGACGGAGTGGTGCCCGGGCTGGGCAACGTCGACCCGCACGGCTACGCCGAGCTCTACCGGTGCGCCTCCCGCGGCGACTGGGAGGCGGCCAGGGTCGAGCAGGAGCGCCTGGTCAGGCTGTTCGAGATCGTCCGCGTGGGCGGCTCGCGCATGGGCGGCAGCTCGTCCGGTCTTGGAGCGTTCAAGGCCGCGCTGCACCTGCGCGGGATCATCGACTGCCCGGTCACCGCGCTCCCGCAGACCCCGCTCAACGACGACGAGACCGGCGAGATCGGCAAGCTCCTGGCCGCCGCCGGCCTGCTCTAGCCCTGGTGAGACGGCCGGCCAGGCCGGCGGGTCAGGCCCTGGCAGCTGGACAGGGCCGGCTGGACAGGGCCGGCTGGACAGGGCCGGTCAGGCTGGGCCGGTCAGGCAGTGCCGGACAGCTGGGCGACGTCCTCCGCGCCGTCCTGGATGAGCTTCGCCGACAGGTCGGACAACGCCCGCCCGACGGCCAGCTCGTCCCCGATCCCGGGTACGGGCCGGTCGACGGGATTGCGCCGGGCGCGCCCGACGCTCTCGTGCCGCTTGCCGTCCGCCGTGAACAGGACCACCGTGGCCGTGGTCACGGCGTCCTCGTCGTCCTCATGGATCCAGATCTGCACGTTCCACTGCTTGTCATCCATCGTGGGCACCTCCCTATGCCCGAGCCCTACCCCGGAGGCCCGGACATAAAGTGGCAGGTCAGCGCTCGGCGTGCGCGGCGCGCTCGGAAGGCGGGGTTCTCCGCGTCGCGGCGAACGTGACGGCGATCGCGACCAGGTAGCCGACGGCCGCCAGGATCATGGGCAGTCGCAGGTGCGGCAGGCCGGCGGCCGGGACGCCCGTGGCGGACCGCTGCACCGCGGTGCTGCCGAGCAGCGCGACGCCTATCGCGCCCCCGGCCTGTCGTGCCGCGTTGAGGGTGGCGGCGCCGAGGCCGGCCCGCCGCGGCCCGGCGGCGCCCAGCGCCACTCCGGTCATGGCCGGCATGCACAGGCCGACGAGGCCCGTGATCGCGCCGAACCCGGCAAGGACCGCGACCGACGAATCGTCTCCCCAGCCGGCCAGCAGACAGGTGCCGAGGAGGCCGCCGGCCAGGCCCGACACCATGGGCACCCGGGGCCCCCACCGGTGGGTCACACGGCCCGAGAACAGCGCGCCGAGGGCGACGACCGCGGTCAGCGGCGACAGCACCACACCGACCACCAGGGGTGACTGGCGAAGCGTACGCTCCAGAAAGACGGTGAGGCAGAACAGGACGCCGTAGAGCCCGAGATTGAACAGCAGCCCCACACTGGTCGCGCCGCCGAACCGGCTGCCGGCGAAAAGTGCCGGCGGCAACATCGGCTCGCTGACGTGGTGTTCAACCACCACGAACGCGATTGCGGCGATCACGGCGACGCCGAGCAGGCCCAGCACCGCAGGTGCGTGCCAGCCCAGCGTCGAGGTCATGGTCAGCGCAGCGGTCAACGCGAGCAGGGATGCGATGGCGAGCGACTGACCAGGCAGATCGGGCCGGGTCGCGGTGTGGCGCGGGGTCTCCCCGATGCGCGCGGCGACGATCCCCATGGAAACCAAGGAGATCGGCACCACAACGAGGAAAACCGCGCGCCAGCCCAGCGCCGCGACCAGCCAGCCGCCGACGACCGGTCCAGCGGTCAGCCCGATGCCGGACACGCCGCCCCAGACGCCCAGCGCCCGGGCTCGGTGCGCGCCCTCCGGGAAGCGGTGCGCGATGAGCGCCAACGAGCACGGCACCACCGCTGCCGCACCGGCCCCCTGCGCGGCCCGCGCCATGATCAACGTGATCGCGTCAGGAGCGACTGCGCACGCCGCGCTGGCCAGCGCGAACAGCACGGCGCCGGCCTGGTGGGTACGGCGTGCGCCCCAACGGTCACCGATGTTGCCCGCGGTGAGCATCAGGGCTGCGAACGCGACGGTGTAGGCGTTGAGCACCCATTGCAGGGTGACCATCGACGCGCCCAGATCGGCGGCGATGTCCCCGGCAGCGACGTTCACCGCGGTGGCGTCGAACAGGACCAGGAAGAACCCGAGGCAGATCCCGGTCAGGGCGAGCGCGCTCCCGCGCGCAGTGCTGGGTGGAACCGAATGTGTCATCAGGTTCTGAGCATGCTACTTGTGAAGAACCTGGTAAATGCGGAGTGTTTGCAGGGTGCCTTCGGCAGACCCGAAGGCTGGCACGGAGACGGGAGCCTCCAGTGGACCTCATAGATCTCGACCTGGTCATGGCGGTGGCCGAGACGGGCAGCATCACGCACGGCGCGGCAAGAGCCCGCCTGTCCCTGCCCTCGGCCAGCGGACGCATCCGCGGCCTCGAACGCACCCTGGGGGTGACGCTGTTCGACCGAGGTCGCCGCGGTGTGACCCTCACCCCGGCCGGGCAGTTACTGCTGCGCCACGCCAGGACCGTGAGCCGTACGGTCGACCGGCTCCACACCGAGCTGGACGAGTACGCGCAGGGGCATGGTGCCACCCTCCGCGTCCAGGCCAACGCCGCGGCGAGCACGAGTGTCGTGCCCGCGGCGGCCATCTCGTTCCTGACCGCACACCCGCGTGCCCGCATCGAACTGGAGGAGCGCCCGAGCCGGCGGATCGTCGCCGCCGTGGCGGAACGGCGGATCGACCTGGGGATCGTCGCCGACTCGGTCGACCTCGGCCGGCTCGGGACACGGGTGATCCGCCCCGATCCGCTGGTGGTCGTCACCCTCCCGGACGATCCGCTGGCCGGGCAGCCCGAGGTGTCCTACCCGGACGTGCTCGGGCGCCCGCTCGTCGGCCTGAACAGCGCCAATCCGCTGCAGGAGCATCTGGAGACACATGCCCTGCCGCTGGGCGCCCGTCCGGTGTACCGCATCGGGCTGCCCAGCGCCGAGCTGGTCTGCGACGCGGTGGCGGAGGGCATCGGCATCGCCATCCTGCCCCGCCACAGCGTCCGCGACCGGCTCGCCGGCGGCGCCCTGGCCGCCACGGAGCTGGCCGAACCGTGGGCCGCACGCCGGTTGGTCGCCTGCTTCACCAGCGAGCGCGAGCTGTCGGACACGGCCCGCGCGCTCCTCGACCACCTGCTGGCCCGCGCCCGAGACGACAGGGGCCCGTAGCCGCCCGAGCGGGAAGTACACGGCGTCAGCGCTCGGCGTGCGCGGCGCGCCCGTTCGGCACGCAGTGCGTCATCTTCAGCCCTTCGACGTCACGAGGGCCGTTCCTGCCCAGCTTGGCCAGCCGGTCACGGTCCTCGTCGGTGAGGTCCTGGCTCTTCAACGGCTCCAGCCCCGCCACGTCGTCGGGGCTGATGCCCAGCCCCTCGCCCACGCGCAGCCCGAGCTCGTCCTCGGCGAGCAGGAAGTGCCAGACCATGCGCTCCTGGATGCCCCGGTCGCACTGCCGCAGCGCGGAGACGAAATTGTGCACGAGGTCGTCGCGCTCCCACTGCTCCATGAGCAGGTAGCGCTGCCCCGGCTGGACGTAGTCGTTGGCGCGCGGGATGCGCTTGCGGGTGAGCCTCCCGCTGACCTCGGGGCCGACCTCGTCCGGATGCGGGTACTCGGCCTCGCGCAGGCCGCCGCGCAGCGACGGCTCGTAGTTGATGTGCGGGTCCTCGCCCCCGGTGTCGACGAAGTACGTCATCAGCCCGTCGCGCTGGTTGGTGCGGATGGCGGCGTTCCTGGCCTGGTTGACCGGCAACTGGAGGTAGTTGGGCCCGACGCGGTAGCGCTGGGTGTCACTGTAGGAGAACGTCCGGCCGATGAGCATCTTGTCGTCGGAGAAGTCGAGCCCGTCCACGAGCACGCCGGTGCCGAACGCGGCCTGCTCGTTCTCGGCGAACTGGTTGTCCACGTTCCTGTCGAGCACCAGCCGGCCGACCGGCAGGGCGGGGAACTCGTTCTCCGGCCACACCTTGGTGTCGTCCAGCGGGTCGAAGTCGAGCTCGGGATGCTCGTCGTCGCTCATCAGCTGGACCAGCAGCTCCCACTCCGGGTAGTCGCCGCGCTCGATGGCGTCGTGCAGGTCCTTGGTGGCATGCCCGAGGTCGTTCCCCTGGATGACCGAGGCGTCGGCCTCGGTCATGCTGCGCACGCCCTGCTTGGGCATCCAGTGGTACTTCACCAGGAACGACTCGCCCTGCCGGTTGACCCACTTGTAGGTGTTCACGCCGAACCCCTGCATGTGCCGGTAGCCGGCGGGGATGCCGCGCGGGCTGAACAGGTTGACCAGCATGTGCAGGCTCTCGGGCGTCTGCGACATGAAGTCGAAGATGCGGTTGGGATCCTGCCGGAACGTGACCGGGTCCGGCTTGAGCGAGTGGATCACGTCAGGGAACTTGATGGCGTCCCTGATGAAGAAGACCGCCAGGTTGTTGCCGACAAGATCCCAGTTGCCGTCCTCGGTGTAGAACTTGACCGCGAAACCGCGCGGGTCACGGGCGGTCTCCGCGGAGTCCCGGCCGCCGATCACGGTGGAGAAGCGCAGGGCGACGTCGGTGCGCTTGCCCGCCTCCTGGAAGAGCTTGGCCCTGGTGAACCGGCTGATCGGCTCGTCGCCGAGCTTGCCGTACGCCTCGAAGAAGCCATAGCTGGTCGTGCCCCTGGCGTGCACCACGCGCTCGGGAATGCGCTCCCGGTCGAAGTGGCTGATCTTCTCCAGGAACTGGTAGTTCTCCAGCGTCGCGGGGCCGCGCGGGCCGATCGTCCGCTGGTTCTGGTTGTCGTAGACCGGGTGTCCCTGCCGGTTGGTGAGCACCTCGCGCTCGTCGTTCGGCCCGGAACCCATGCCGGAAACATCAGTCATCATCGTTCCTTCCCCCGGACGAGTCCTCCCCGCCTGCCCCCAAGCCCGTAGCGGAAACAGGGAAAGGAATGGCCCCGATGACGCGGGCGCCGGATCCGGCCCGGGGCTGCTCGCTAGGCCCGGTGGCCCTTGGGGGGACAGACCCGCAGCGCGGCCTCCAGCGCGGTGGCCTCCTCGGGCGTGAGCCGCTCCAGGAAGTGGACCAGAGTGGCGGCCTGGTTGCCGCTGGCGGCCAGCGCGTGCCGCATCAGCTCCGCGGTGTAGGCCTCCTTGGTGAAGATCGGCTCGTAGACGTAGGCCCGGCCGACCGGCTCGCGCTTGAGCAGGCCCTTGGTGTGCAGCTTGTCCATCACGGTCATGACTGTGGTGTAGGCGATCTCGCGCTCCCGGCGGAGGTCTTCGAGAACGTCACGGACGGAGGCGGGCCGGCGGTAGGACCACATCCTGTCCATGATCGTGGACTCGAGCTCTCCCAGCGGGCGCTTCATGGAGGCCATGCTACGGGCCGGCGTACGAGTCAACCGTTCGACAACCGGCGGCGAGGTGGCGTGATCACCTGCTCACACCGTCGGCGGGCCGCCGCAGCAGGTTCAGGTCGGCCCGCCGCGGCAGGCTCTCCCAGTCGCCCTGCGAGGTCACGGCGAACGCCCCCGCCGCGCACGCCGTGCTGAGCCGCTGCGCGGGCTCCGCCCCCGCCAGCCAGTCCGCCAGCCAGCCGGCCGCGAACGCGTCGCCGGCCCCCACGGAGTCGACCTCGGTCACGGCGTAGGGCTCCGCCCGCCGCTCGACGCCGTCGGACAGCTCCATCGCGCCCTCGGCCCCGAACTTGATCAGCACGTGCCGCGGGCCGAGCTTCGCCAGCGCCCCGGCCAGCTCGGTGGCGCCTTCGACGTCGGCGATCAGCCGGCCCTCGGCCTCGGTCGCGAACAGCACGTCCACGTCGCCGACCGTCTCGCGCAGCCACGCCCCCGCCTCGGCAGGCGTCCACAGCGCCCTGCGGTAGTTGACGTCGAGCGAGACGAGCACCCCCGCGGCCCGGGCTTCGGCGATCGCGTGGTGTACGGCCTCGCGGGCCGAGCCGGAGAGCGCGGGCGTGATCGCGGAGACGTGCAGCACGCGGGCCGACCGGATGAGCTCCGGGTCGAGGTCGGCGGCGCGCAGCCGCGAGCCCGCGCTGTCCTTGCGGTAGTAGCGCACGTCGATGAGGTCGGCCGTGCGCCTGCCCTTGATCATCAGTCCGGTCGGCGCGTCGGGGTCGGCGATGGCCCGCGCGTCCACGCCCTCGCCCTGCAGGGTCGAGCGGATCAGGTCGCCGAACTCGTCGGCCCCGACCCTGCCGATCCAGGTCGCGCGGTGGCCGAGCCGGGCGACGCCGATCGCGACGTTCGACTCGGCGCCGCCCAGACCGAGGTCGAAGTCGCGGGCGAAGCGCATCGGCCCCGTGCGGCGGGCGGCGAACAGCGCCATCGTCTCGCCGAAGGTCACCAGCTCGGTCGTCGGCCCAGTCGTCGGCCCAGTTCTGCGTTCTGGCACGTGGGCCAACATACCGACAGAACCACCTTTGCAGCACATCGTCCTCACATGCGGGGCGGCCCGCCGGCGTCAGGACGACGTCACGATCGGGAGGGGCCGTCCGCGATCGCGATCGCGTGCTTGTCGTCAGGGGCCAGGAACTCCAGCAGCCGCCGGCCCTCCTCCTCGGCCTCCTCGATGACGGAGATCGGCTCCCACTGGTGGAGGGTGAGCGTGGAGGTGCCCCTGGCGCGGTGCTGCCGTACCGTGTCACCATCGTGCTGACCTTCCGCGTGCTCGGCCCGCTCGCCGCACACCTCGACGGCGAGCCGGTCGCGCTGGGCAGGCCCCGCCAGCGTTCCGTGCTCGCCCGCCTGCTGGCCGCCGGTGGCCAGGTGGTGCCGGTCGACCGCCTCATCGACGACCTCTACGCCCACGAGGTGCCGCCCAAGGCGCTCGCGGCCGTGCAGTCGTACGTGTCGAATCTGCGCCGGGCCCTGGAGCCGGGCAGGTCGCCCCGGGCGCCCGCCGGCGTGCTCGTCACCCAGCCGCCCGGCTACGCGCTGCGCCTGGAGGCGGGGGCGGTGGACGCGTGGAGGTTCGAGAGCATCGTGAGCGACCCGGCGGCCGGCCACGAGCGGCTGGCCGAGGCGCTGGCGCTCTGGCACGGCCCCGCCTACCAGGAGTTCGCCGGCGCCCACTGGGCCGACGCCGAGGCGGGACGGCTGGAAGAGCTGCGGCTGTCCACGATCGAACGCCACGCCGACGCGGTCATCCGGCTGGGCCGGGCGGCGGGGGCCGTACCCGATCTCGAACGGCTGGCGGGGGAGCACCCGCTGCGCGAGGCGGTGTGGGCGCTGCTGGCCAGGGCGCTCTACCGGTGCGGCCGGCAAGGTGAGGCGCTCGGCGCGTTGCGCAGGGCCCGCGCCCACCTGGCCGAGGAGCTCGGCGTCGACCCGGGTCCCGAGCTGCGGCGGCTGGAGGAGGACATCCTCGCCCAGGCCGCGCACCTCAGCGAGGCCGCGCCGCCGCCCGCCCCCGCGGCGCGGCCCGCCGCGGTCGCGCAGCCGTACGTCGGCAGGCGCGCCGAACTCGCCGGCGTGACCGCGCTGGACGGCGGCGTCGTCCTGGTCAGCGGGGAGCCGGGCGCCGGAAAGACGGCGTTCATGGAGCAGGTGCGCGACGCGCTGGAGGGCAGGGGCTGGACCGTCGGGTGGGGCCGCTGCCCCGAGCACGAGGGCGCCCCCGCGGGCTGGGCCTGGGCCGAGCTCCTGCGCGAGCTCGCCGCCCGCTTCCCGCCCGGAGATCCTGAGGCGCTCGCGCCGCTGCTGTCCGACGCCCCGGTGCGCGGTGACGTCCCGGGGGCCAGGTTCCGGCTGCACCGGGCGGTCGGCGCGTTCGTCACGTCGATCGGGCGCCCACTGCTGCTCGTGCTCGACGACCTGCACCGGGCCGACGCCGAGACGCTGGCCATGCTCACCCACGTGATCGGCGCCGCCGCCGGGCTGCCGGTCCTGGTCGCGGGCGGCTACCGGCACACCGAGCCGAACGACCACCTCGCCGACGCGCTGGCCGCCATCGCCGCCCGCGAGCCGCACAGGGTGGAGCTCGACGGCCTGGCGGCGCCCGAGGTGGGCGAGCTGATCCGCCTGACCTGCGGCCGTCCGGCGGACGCCGCCACGGTCGCGCAGGTCGCCGAGCGCACCGGCGGCAACCCGTTCTTCGTCAGGGAGACCGCGCGCCTGCTCGACGCGGAGGGCGTGGCCGCGGTGCCCGCGGGCGTGCGTGACGTGCTGCGCCGCCGTGTGGCCAGGCTGCCCGCGCAGGCCCAGACGATCCTGCGGCAGAGCGCGGTCATCGGCCGCGAGAGCGACATCGACGTGCTGACCGCCGTCAGCGGCGCCGACGAGGAGTCCGTGCTGGCGGCCATCGAGTCGGGGCTGGTCACCGGGCTGCTGACCGAGCCGGAGGCGGGGCGGCTGAGGTTCGCGCACGTGCTCATCCGCGACACCCTCTACGACGACCTGTCCCGCATCCGCAGGGCCCGCCTGCACCTGCGCGTGGCCCGGGCCATCGAGGAGCACGACCCGGGCGACGTGGCCGCGCTCGCCCACCACTACGCCGCCTCGGCCGCCGACCCGGCCAGGGCCGCGCGCTACGCCGGGCTCGCCGCCGAGCAGGCCGAGCGCCGCTTCGCCCATCACGAGGCCGCCGCGCTCTGGCAGCAGGCGCTCGACGCGACCGGAGACCCGCGCCGGCGCCTGGAGCTCACCCTGTCCCTGGTGTCCGCCCTGGCCAACACCGGCCGGCTCGTCACGGCCCGCACCCACAGGGAACGCGCGCTCCGCGACGCGCTGCCGCTGGACGACCCCGACCTGCTGGCCCGGGTGATCGTCTCGTTCGAGGTGCCGACGTTCTGGAGCAGCCGCGAGTACGGCACCCTCGACACCACCCTGATCGAGGCGGTCGAGCGGGCGCTGACCCGGCTGCCGCCCGGCGACGGCACGACCCGCTGCCGGCTGCTCACCACGCTGGCGTTCGAGCTGGAGGGCGAGCCGACCGAACGCGGTTACCTCGCCTCCCAGGAGGCCGTCGCGATGGCCCGCCGCCTCGGCGACCCCGCCCTGCTCGTGCTCGCCCTCAACGGCCGCCTGCACCAGACCTTCCGGTACGGCGGCCACGCGGAACGCGCCCTGATCGGCGCCGAACTGCTGCGCCTGTCGGGCTCCGACGTGACCGTCGAGGTGCTCGGCCACCTCATCCTCATGCAGGCCGCCATCAACCGCGCCGAGCTCTCCGTCGCCGACCGGCACGCCGCGAGGGCCAGGCAGCTGGCCGACCTTCACGACATGCCGCTGCCCCTCGCCGTGACCGGCTTCTACGACGGCCTGCGCGCCGCGCTCGCCGGTGACTTCGACACCGCCGAATCCCGTTACCGTGCCGCCGCCGAGCTCGCGGGCCGGCTCGGCATGTGGCAGCACGAGACGGGGCTGCTGCTGCTCAGCAGGTACGCCATGTGCCTGATGCGCGGCGACCTCACGCCGATCCTGCCCGACCTGGAGCCGTTCGCGACGGTGGGGCCGTGGCGCGAACAGTGGCTGGAGCTGTACGCGCTCGCGCTCTGCCGCGCGGGCCGGGCCGGCGAGGCTCGCGCTCTGGTGCCCGCCGAGCCGCCTCCCGTGCGGCGCGACTACTTCTGGCACCTGCTGACCGCGGTCCGGGGGCTGCTCGGCGTCGCCCTCGGTGACCGGGGGCGGGCGCCGCGGGCGTACGACGCGTTGCTGCCGCTCTCGGCCGAGCCGGTGGGGAGCACCGGCTATCTGGCTGTCTGGCCCACCGCCCAGGTGCTCGGCGACCTGGCCGCCTTCCTGGGGCGCCCGGCGGAACCCCACTACAGGGAAGCGCTGGAGGTGGGTGAACGGGCGAACGTCAGGCTCTGGATCGACGCCGCCCGCGCACGGTTGACCTCGCCACCCTCCTGAGCAGTATGGGAGCTCTTGTGGTGAAACGCTAAGATCGGATCACCATCGGGGGGAGCGTCATGACTGAGGTGCGGCCGAAAACCCTGCTCGCCATGGGGCGGCAGGTGGCGGGAAGGCTCTTCACCGGGCAGGCGCGCGACCGGCTGACCGCCGTCGCCGACACCGATCCCGGCCTGGTCGCCGACGACTTCGCCGACCCGGCCGTGGCCGGCGCGCTGGCCGAGGCCGAGGTGCTCTGCACGAGCTGGTGGTGCCCGCCGATCACCGGCGACGTGCTGGCCAGGGCGCCGAGGCTGCGGGCGATCGTCCACGCGGCGGGCAGCGTGAAACACCACGTCACCGAGGCGTGCTGGGAGCGCGGCATCCTCGTCTCCTCCGCGGCGGCGGCCAACGCCGAACCCGTCGCCGAATACACGCTGGCCTCGATCCTGTTCGCCAACAAGCGCGTGCTGGACATCGCCAGGCTCTACCGCGAGCAGCGGACCTCCCTCGACCTGGAAGGCCTCTTCCCCGGGTTCGGCAACTACCGGCGCACGATCGGCATCGTCGGCGCCTCCTGGATCGGCCGGCGGGTCATCGAGCTGCTGCGGCCGTTCGACCTCGACGTGCTCGTCGCCGACCCGTACCTGACGGAGGACCTCGGCGTGCCCCACGTCGAGCTGGACGAGCTGTTCGAGCGGTGCGACGTGATCAGTCTGCACGCGCCCGCGATCCCCGAGACCAGGCACCTCGTCGACGCCGCCCGCCTCGCGCGGATGCGCGACGGCGCGACCCTGATCAACACCGCCCGCGGCGCGCTCGTCGACCACGACGCGCTCGTCGCCGAGCTGTCCAGCGGCCGGCTGTACGCGATGATCGACGTGACCGAGCCCGAGGTGCCGCCCGCCGGCTCACCCCTCTACGACCTGCCCAACGTGCTGCTCACCCCGCACATCGCCGGCTCGCTCGGCGGCGAGCTGGGACGCATCGCCGACCTGGCGCTCGACGAGATCGCCAGGTACGCCCAGGGCCTGCCCTTCCGGTACGGGATCGAGGCGGACGCGCTGGCCACGAGTGCCTGACCGCGGAAGGATAATCTGCTCCTCATGCACAGACGGGTGATCGACGGCCGTTTCGAGCTCGTCGAGCGGCTCGGCGGCGGGGGCATGGGCCTGGTGTGGCGGGCCTGGGACGTGGCCCTGCACCGCGAGGTCGCGCTCAAGGAGGTACGACCGCCCGACCCCGTCATGGACGAGCACGATCCCGCCGGCGCCCGCGAGCTGCGCGCCAGGGTGCTGCGCGAGGCCAGGGCGCTGGCCCGGCTCAACCACCCGCACGTGGCCGTCATCCACCACATCGTCGACCCGGGAGAGCACGACTACCCGTGGATCGTCATGGAGCTGGTCCCCGGCGGTTCCCTGCAGGACCGCATCCGGCACGGCCCCATGCCTCCCGACGCGGTGACCCGCCTCGGCCGCGAGGTGTTGTCCGCCTTACGCGCCGCGCACACCGTCGGCATCCAGCACCGCGACGTCAAACCCGCCAACGTGCTGCTGCGCGAGGACGGCCGGTCGGTGCTCACCGACTTCGGCATCGCGGCGGTACGCGAGTCCACGACCCTGACGGCCACGGGCGCGTTCATCGGCTCGCCCGAGTACATGGCGCCCGAGCGCATCAACGGCGTCGAGGGCGAGCCGGCCTCCGACCTGTGGTCGCTCGGCATGATGATGTACGTGGCGGTGGAGGGGCGGCATCCGCTGCGCAGGAGCACGGCGCTGGCCACGCTGGCGGCCGTGCTCAACCAGGAGGTGCCGCCGCCCGAGCGCGCCGGGCCGCTCGCGCCGGTGCTCGCCGCCCTGCTCGTACGCGACCTGGAGGCCAGGCCGGACGCCGCGACCCTGGACCGCATGCTGGAGTCGGCCGGCGGAGCGCCACCCGGCTCCTACCCGCCGGCGTTCTCGGACCCGCCCGGTCCCGGCGCCGCCTCCGGCCCGCCGGCACCGCACGCCCCGATGCCCTCAGGACCGCAGCTGTCCGGGTCGCACTCGTCGGGGTCCTGGGCTGCACGTCCGATGGCGGGTGGTGCCGGCACCGCGCCGCCCGGGCACCGCGGGGCGCCGCACCCGCCCCCGCGGGGTGGGACGCCGGTCGCGAAGGCCGGCGCCCGTCCGCGCAAGGGCGCCCGCACCGTGGCGATCACGGCGTCCACCGCTGTGGTCGTGGCGGCCGGGGTGCTGGTGTGGCAGTGGTTCCCGTCGCTGGGGACGGCCGGCCCCGGTGCTTCGCGCTCGCTCGCGAACGCTCCCGTGACCGAGCCCTCGGACCGGGGGCCGGCCGGCGGCGAGACGTCCGGTCCAGGACCGTCCGCCGGCGAGCCTTCCGGACGGGGGCCCAGCCGGGAGCCCTCCGGCGGCGACTCCTCCGGCCGCCGGCCCACAGCTTCCGGGTCCCCGAGCGCCGGCACGCCGGCCGCGAAGGAGAACCTGCTCACAACCGCCGGTGTCCGCGCCATGATCGCCAAGGTCAAGCCCGTCATCGGCGGGACCAAGGTGGTCAAGATGGTCGTATATCCGGAATATGCCTCCGTCGACGTGCCGGTGAAGGGCGACCCGGAGATCTACAGCAGCTTCTCCTACCGCGACGGCGAGGTCAGCCAGTCGCCCATGGGCGGCAAGGTGCGCGGCCCCACGGTGGACCTGTCCACGTACAACTGGGACGCCCTGCCCGCGCTGGTCAGGAAGGCGACCAAGGACCTGGGCGTGCCCAAGCCCACCTCGCGCTACGTGATCGTGGACCCCGACTACGGGTTCGACGGCATCCGGCAGGCGCTGCTCGTCTACGCGTCCGACGGGATCCGGTCCGGCTATCTGGTCGCCAACCGGAAGGGCAAGGTGCTCAGGATGTTCCCTGACGACTAGCCGAAGGCCGCGCGCTCGCGCCTGGCGTACCGGCCTCTGGTCAGGGCGACCAGCACCCGCAACGGCGCGCCGGCGCCCGCCAGCAGCCGCTCCGCCTCGTCCTCTGTGGCGTGGCGCAGCAGCCACGGAGCCGTGAACGTCAGCTGCCCGAACGACGCCCGCTTGGCGACCTGCCTCTCCGTCCAGGCGTAGGCCTCGTAGGGCACGAACCTGGAGATGATCGGGAAAAGGTCGGACTCCTCCTCCGCGATGTGCTCGTCCAGGAAGCCGAGCAGCTCGGCCAGGGCGCGCTTCAGCACGTGGCGCTCGCCGTGCAGCGCGGCCCGGCAGCGGTCGAGCACGGGGCCGAGCGCCTGGTGGTCGTCGGTGTACGGGCTGAGGTCCACGGCGTGGCCGGCCGTGCGCTCCACGATCGGCCACAACAGGTCGTCCTCGTTGGCATGGTGGTGGTGCACCTCGGCCAGGACCGAGGCCGCGTACGCGCGGGCGGCCCGGTTCCTGCCGCCGGTGAGCGGGGCGGTCCCGCCCAGCACGCCGATGAGCCGCCGCAGGTCCGCGAGCATGGCGCGGTGGATGACGTACATCGATGTGAGGTCGGGTTCGCGCTCCCCGTCCTCGCGGGGGGAGACGGCTGGGATTCGCACGGTTTCCATGCGGCCAGCATGGGCGGGAGCACTTTGCGTTCTCTGGTCGCCGGCTTGTCGCCCGAGTCAGCAGATGTCTCTGTAGCCGCTCTCCGGGATCAGGCGGCTCCACTCCTCCTCGCTCAGCGGGCCGTCGGCCCTGGCGCACACCTCCTGCGCCGTGAGCGCGGGATCGACCGGGGTCTCGCGAACGGTGCCGTCGAGCGCCACCCCGCGCAGCCGCCTGCCGTCCTGGCTGAACGCCGGCCCGGCGGCCCAGGATCCCAGCTCGCCGACCTCGCGCAGCGTGCGCACGTCCCAGAGCGACGTGCGGGCGGCGTCGATCGCGAGCAGGTCGCCCTGCGGCGAGAAGCGCAGCTCGTCCACCGGTGTCGTGCCGGTGCCGATGGTGCCGCGCGGCTCGCGCTCGTGCACGTCCCAGAGGAGCACCCGGCCGCCGTCCAGCCCGAACGCCAGGGTGCGGCCGTCGGGGGAGAAGGCGAGGGCGGTCGGCGTGGTCCGGGCGTTCCGCGCCGCCGCGAGGTCGAGCGGGGTGATCCCGCCGGTACGGAGATCGAGCAGATTGGCGCCCGCGGCCAGCGTCGAGCCGTCGGGGGAGAAGGCCAGCGCCGGGTCTCCCGCGCCCTCGTACACCTTGATCCGCCGCCCCTCGCGCACGTCCCACGTCTCCAGGGTGCTGCCGCGGGCGGTGGCCAGCGTGCCGCCGTCGGGGGAGAGCGCCACGGCGACAACGTCGCCGCCCGCGTCGATGGAGGTGACCTGCCTGGCGCCGGCCACCTCCCACACGGTCACGGGGTCGCCCGTGACGGCGAGCAGGCGCCCGCCCGCGTCGAAGGCCAGGTCGCCGGCGGCGGCGATCCGGCCGAGCGTCCTGCCCGCGACGGTGTCGGTGAGCTCGATCGCGTCGCCGACCTCCTTGGCGGCGAACCGGCCGTTGCCGCTGAAGGTGGCGGTGCGGCCCGCGTCGGAGGGGGCGGGGAGACCTGCGACGTCCAGCGAGACGACCGAGCCGGTGCCGCTCAGGTAGCGCAGGCTGCGCCCGTCCGGGGAGAACGCCAGGCCCTGCCCGGGAGCCTTGAGCGGGTAGGAGCCGGAGACCCGGCGCTCGGCCACGTTCCAGACCCGCACCTCGCCGGCGCCCGGCAAGGCCAGCAGGCGGCCGTCCGGGCTGAAGACGGGCGGGCCGTCCAGCGGGCCGTCCACCGTGCCCAGGGCCAGGGTGCCGGTCTCGGTCGGTGCCCGCTGCTCCTCCGCACGGAACATCTCCGCGCCGTTCTCAGGGCTGGGACTCCTGACCCCGTCCACACCGCCAGGCGTCGTGCCCTCATCGCCGGGCACCTTCACCTGCGAGAACCGCGCACTGTCCGCACCCGGCCGCCCGCCGCCGGGAAGGGCGCCGGTGGAGGGACGTCCGTCGCCCGCCGCCGGCGGTTTCTCGACCGAGGAGGGCGGGGCGGAGGGCCGGGCGGAGGGCCGGGTGGAGGGCGGGGAGGAAGGCAGGGCGGAGGGGTGCGAGGACGGCGGGGTGGAGGGCAGGGTGGAGGGCAGGGCGGAAGGCGGGGTGGAAGGCGCAGGGGACGCCGGGGCCGTGGCGGTGGTCAGCGGCCCGGAGGGCTGGGAGCGCGGTGTACGGGCGGCGGCGCGGCCGGCGGCGACGAGCGTGACCCCCTCGCGCCCCGCCACGGCCAGCGTGGTCCCGTCGGGGCTGAACGCGAGGGCGGGCGCCGCGGCGCCCGGGCCGGTGAGCGGCTGGACCTCGATCGTCCCCGTCCGGGCCTTCGGCGCCAGCTCCCAGATCTCGACCCGCCCGTCCAGCCGGGAGAACGCCGCCCTTGACCCGTCGCGGGCGAGCGCCACCGTGCGGTCGGCGACGTCGAACAACACCTGCGACCCCCGGTAGACCCGCGTCCTGCCGGCCCTGGCGATCGCGAACGTGGCGGCCGGGGACGGCGGCCGGCCGGTCGCCACGTCGAGCGGCCTCCCACCCGCCCCCTCGGCGTGGCGCCCGTCGTCGCTCAGCGCCACGATCCCCGCCGGCAGCCGGTACGAGGCGAGCCGCCGCCCCCGGGCCACGTCCCAGACGGTGACCGTGCCGGTGTCCCACCGGACCAGCTCGTCCCCGCGCAGCAGGTAGCGGGCGCGCAGGTCGGCGGCCGGGTCGGTGAACACGCCCAGCTCCGGCTGGACGAGCGAGGCCTGCAGCGCGGCCCGCGCCTCGAAGACGGGTGACAACCGCCAGGCGGCCACGCTGAGCCGCATCGCCGTGCGCGGGTCGCTCGACCGCATCGCCTCGGCCCTGGCGGCCACGGACCGCGCGTCGGCGTCGAGGAGCCGGTCGCGCAGGTCGTACTGGCCGTACACGGACACCACGGACATCGTCACCGCCGCGGCCAGCAGCGCGCCGAGCGTCACCACGGAGGGGGCGAGGAGCTTCCTGCGCTGCTTGGACAGGGCCACGCTGTCGTTGATGAAGTCGCGTTCGAGCTGGTTGAGCCGCAGGTGGCGGCGCTTGGTCGCGGCCCAGCCGAGCGCCGAGTCGAGGGCCTCGCCGCGCAGGAGCCGGCTTCGGCCCCGCTGGTGCTCCGACCACTGCCGGGCGGCCACCCGGATCCGGCGGTGCACGTGCATGCTCTCGCGCTCGTCCGCGGCCCAGCCGCGCAGCCTGGGCCAGGCGCGGTAGAGGGCGGCGCTGGCCGGGGCCACCCGGTCGTCGCTGAGGGCCACGAGCTTGCCCATGGACGTCTCGACCGGCGCCACGCGCACGCTCCGGCGTACCAGCAGGCCGGCGTCCATGAGCGGGCCGAGCACCTCGCCCTCGTCGTGCGGGTTGTCGCCGTCGAGCAGGCGCAGCAGCAGCCCGGGCACCTCCTCCTGCTGCCGGGGCGTGAGCGACTGGTAGACCTCCTCGGCCACCTCGCCGAGCGAGCGCGGGCGCGCGTGGCCTTCCGGGGGGCGAAGCACCTCTCCTGCCCCGATCAGCAGCTCGGCCGCCGCGGGCCGGTCGGCGGGATCCTTGGCCAGGGCCCGTCCGACCAGGCCGCGCAGGGGTTCGGGCAGGTCGCTCAGGTCGGGGTCGAAGGTGAGCAGCCGGTGCATGATGCCGCCCAGGCTCTCGCCGCGGAACGGATCGCGCCCGGTGGCCGCGTACACCACCACCGCCCCCCAGGCGAACACGTCGGCCGGCGCGCCCGCCTCCTCCCCGGTCAGGACCTCGGGAGCGAGGTAGGTGCACGTCTCGCCCACCGGCCGGCAGGAGGGCAGGCCGAGCTCGATCACCTTGAGACCTCCGGCGGCCAGGAGCACGCATTCCGGGTTGATCCCCTGGTGCGTCAGCTTCTCCTCGTGCAGCGCGTCGATCGCGGCCCCCAGCGAGCCGGCCAGCGCCAGCAGCTCGTCGCGTTCGTACGGCCCGTGCAGGGCGATCGCCTGCCGCAGGTCGGGCCCGTCGACGAACTCGCTCACCACGTAGGGGACACCGCCGTCGACCCCCGCGTCGACCACCTCGGCCAGGTGGCGGCAGGTCACCCGCTCGAACCGGCGCCCCGCCTCGCCCCGCGACTCGGGCGCCGCCTCGCCGCGCGGCACCGTGACGGCGAACCTGCGCCCGTCGTCATCGTAGGCGTCGTAGACGACGCCGCGCCCGCCCGCGCCGAGCCTGGCGGCCAGCCAGTAGCCGCCAAGCCTCTCGGGGTCACCAGGCACCAGGCGCATCGTCACTGAGGCTTAGATGCACGACACCGTCCAATGGTTGTCCGAAATGACGCGACAGGTCCCCCGCGCGCCTCGGGGGACCCATGCGTCATGATCATTATGCCAGGGTTCCGGATCTTGCCTGCCACCCGGGGCGGAGCATCGCCATGATCACGCAGTCGTGCCATGCGCCGCCCCACAACAAGGAGTCACGTTTCACGCCCTCCTCCACGAAGCCGATCTTCTTGTAGACGTGTCGTGCGCGGTCGTTGAAAGCGTAGACCTCCAGCGCGATCCGGTGCAGTGGGGTCGTGCCGAAGGCGTGTCCGAGGACCAGCTCGATGGCCTCCGTGCCGTAGCCCCTGCCGAACGCCCGAGGGCCGATCAGCGCGATGCGCAGGTTGCACGACAGGTTGGCGCGGTCGAGGGCGTTGAGGACCACCTCGCCCGCGTAACCGTCGCCGGTCATGATCGCCAGGTCGAGCCGGTCGGCGTGCTGCGCCCGGCTCGCGCACCACCGGCGGGCGCCCTCGAAGTCGAACTCGCCGTGCGAGCCGGTCAGCCGCCGCACCTCCGGGTCGCGAACCAGCTCGTACAGGCCTTCCGCGTGCTCGGGACCGACCGGGCGCAGCGTCACGCGCGCGCCCTCCAGCACGGGTTTCTCGGCGAACATCTCCCTTGCCTATCGGTCGCGATCACCGGCGGGCAAACCCATTTCCCGCACCACCTTGTCGCGCACCTGCTCGGGGCTGAGCTCGCTGACGTCGCACACCGTGTCCGCCACCTCACGGAAATAGCCCTCGCGGCGGGCCCGCATGGCCGCCGGGTCGAAGTCGGGACGGTGGTCGCTCGAACGCATCCGCTCGGCCAGCACCTTGTCGGGGGCGTCGACCCAGGCCACGAACGCGGCCCGCAATGCCGCCCGGACCTCGGGGTCCTCGACCGTGCTCGCCGCCGCCGCGATCACCTTGGGCGGGCCGGCCAGTTCGCGCAGCACGTGTTCGGCCTCGTAGAGGTGCAGCGCGGCCGCGCCCTCGCGGGCGGCGATCTGCGCGGCGGTGCCGCCGTACCTCGACTTCAGAAACGGATCGCTGTCGCTGAACTCCCGCCCCAGCGCCTCGGCGATCAGCACGCCCGCCGTCGTCTTGCCCGATCCCATGAGCCCGATCACCACGACTGGTTTGTTTTTCGACATGTGGATAGAGGTCCTTCGTGTTAAGGAGGTAAATCAGATGACCATCGCCGGAAGCATCATCCTCATCATGCTCGGTGCGATCCTCACCTGGGCCGTCGAGTTCGACCTCGCCGGTCTCGACATCAACGTAGTGGGTCTGGTCCTCATGCTCGGAGGCCTGGTCGGACTCGGGTTCGGCATCTACCGGATCAGCGTCACCCGCCGGGCGGTCGGCCCCATCGACGAGCCGGTCCACCGTCACGAGATCTACGAGGAGCCCGAGGCCAGGAGGACGACCGTCTACGAGGAACGGCGTCACTACGACGAACCACCGCTGTAGGAGGTGAAGCGACATGCCAGCAGTCGAAGAACTGCCGTCGACCATCAGGCGCTCGCCGAAGAAGGCACAGAACACGTGGATCAAGGCGCACGACTCGGCAGTGCAGGAGTACGGCGAGGGGCGGCGCGCCCACATGACGGCGTTCGCGGCGCTGAAGCACTCCTTCGAGAAGGTCGGCGACCACTGGGAGCCGAAGTCGAAGAAGGGTCCTTCCGACAAGGGCGCCACGGACCGGTCCGGCAGGACGGCCGAGGGCGTCGACGCCAACGCCAGCAAGGAACACCTGCAGGGCGTGGCCGCCAAGCTGGGCGTGCGCGGCCGGTCGAAGATGACCAAGCAGGAGCTGGTGTCAGCGATCAAGAAGGCCAACAGGAAGGCCACGGCGAAGGCTCGCTGACCGGCGCGCAGTCCGGAGGCGGCCGGCTCGTCACGAGGCCGGCGGGAGAGGGAGGCGGCACCGCGCCACCCCCTCGACCGCCGGCCTTTCCATGCCCCGCCTAACACCCGGCCGCCCGGCCGCGCGAGCACCCGGCCGCGCGAGCAGCTCGGCCTGAGCGGGTCACAGCACCCGCTTGACGGCCTCCACGATCGCGCGGCGGTCGATGCCGGCGTCGGCGAGCTGCTCCTCCGGTTTGGCGGACCCCGGCAGCCCGGTCACGGCCAGCTTCACCACTCGCGGCCCGAGCTCGCTGACGGCGTCCAGCACCGCGTCGCCCAGCCCGCCTTCGAGCCGGTGGTCCTCCACCGTGATCAGGTTGCCCGTGGTGGTGGCCGCCTCCACCAGCACCGCCGAGTCGAGCGGCTTGACCGAGTACAGATCGATCACTCCCACGGGGACTCCCGCCGTCTCCAGCTCGCCGGCCGCCGCCAGCGCCTCGTGCACGGTCACCCCGGCGGCCACGATCGTGGCCCGGTCGCCGCTCGACTGCCGCAGCACCCGTGACCCGCCGACGGGGAACCGCTCGCCCGGCGGATAGATCACGGGCGTGCTGCCGCGCGTGGTCCTCAGGTAGGACACGCCCTCGACGCCGGCCATCTCGGCGATCAGCGAGGCGGTCTGGTTGGCGTCGCACGGGTAGAGCACGGTGCTGCCGTACAGGGCCCGCATCATGGCCAGGTCCTCCAGCCCCATCTGCGAGGGGCCGTCCTCGCCGATCGACACCCCGGCGTGCGACCCGATCAGCCGGATCGACGCCCGGCTGACCCCGGCCATCCTGATGAAGTCGTGCGCCCTGGTCAGGAACGCGGCGAACGTGGCGGCGTACGGGATCCATCCGCGGATCTGCATCCCGACGGCGGCGGCGACGAGCTGCTGCTCGGCGATGTACATCTCGAAGAACCGCTCGGGGAAGCGCTGCGCGAAGGCCTCGGTCCTGGTGGAGTCGGCCACCTCGCCGTCCAGCGCCACGACGTCGCCGCGGGCCGCGCCGAGCGCCGCCAGCGCCTCCCCGTACGCCGTCCGCGTCGCGACCTGCTCGCCCACCTCGTACGCGGGCGGCTCCAGCGGGCCGGAGCCGAACCGGTACGGCTCGGCGGCCGCGTCCGGCCTGCGCACGGTGACGCGTACGTCCCGCGGCCCGCCCAGCTCGTCGACGGCCTTGTCGGCGTCCTTGAGCGGCTTGCCGTGGGCGCCCTCGCGGTTCTCGACCTCCAGCACGCCCTCGCCCTTGCGGGTCTTGGCCAGGATGGCGGTGGGGCGCCTGCGCGTCTTGCAGGCGTCCTGCAGAGCGAAGTCGATCTCCCCGGGGTCGTGCCCGTCGATCTCGATCGTGTGCCAGCCGAACGCCGAGAAGCGCCGCGCGTACGCGCCCGTGTCCCACTCGTGCCGGGTGGGTCCCCTCTGCCCGAGCCTGTTGACGTCGACGATCGCGGTCAGGTTGGCCAGGCCCTCGCCGCCCGCGTGCTCGGCGGCCTCCCAGATGGACCCCTCGGCGAGCTCGCTGTCGCCGCAGAGCACCCACACCCGGTACGGCATGCGTTCCAGCCGCCCGGCCATCGCCACTCCGACGCCCACCGGCAGCCCCTGCCCGAGCGAGCCGGTGGCCACGTCCACCCAGGGCAGCCGAGGTGTCGGGTGCCCTTCCAGCCGGCTGCCGCGCCGCCTGAACGTCAGGAGCTCCTTGTCCCCGATGACACCGGCCGCCTTGTACAGCGAGTACAGCAGGGGAGAGGCGTGCCCCTTGGACAGGATCACGTGGTCGTTGGCCGGGTTGTCCGGCTGGTCGAAGTCGTAGCGGAGGTGTCTCGCGAACAGCACGGCCATCAGGTCGGCCGCGGACATGGATGACGTGGGATGTCCCGAGCCGGCCGCGGCGGCGGCGCGGACGGAGTCGACGCGCAGCTGTGCCGCCAGCTCCGCCAGGAACTGCAGATCGTGTTCGGCCATCATGACCTCCTGGAGAGTTTCGGCCCGCCCTACCCCCGCCGCCTCGCTCGACGCGGGCGGCCCCCGTCGTCTGTGGTGCTGTCGTGGACGGTCAGCGCCGCAGGCGCCGGCCGAGGGTGGCGAGGGCGCCGGCGGCCGTGCCCGCGGCCAGCGTGATCAGGACCGGCCGGCGGTGCCGGGAGAGCCAGACCTGGGGACTGCGCGCGTGGGAGCGCTGGTCGAAGATGCCGTGGGCGCCGTAGTCCGTCGTCTCGTCGGCCGGGTCCCAGAGGTTGGACACGCCGCTGGGGGGTTTCTCGTCGGTCTGCTGCGAGCTCACTCCCGTCCGTGCCAGATAGCGGTCCACCAGGGCCGGGGCCACGCGCTGGGCCAGGAGGGTGGCCGCGGTGCTCATTCCCACCCAGTACTCCTTGCGCTCCGGGTGCTCGGCGGCGTACACGATCGCCCGCGCCGCGACCTCGGGCTGGTAGATCGGGGGGACCGGCTGGGGGTGGCGGCGGAGTTTGGACAGCACCCACTCGAACTGGGGGGTGTTGACGGCGGGCAGCTGGACGAGCGTGACCTGGATGTCGCTCCCGTCCGCCAGCAGCTCCGTGCGGACCGATTCCGAGAAGCCCTTGATCGCGTGTTTGGCGCCGCAGTAGGCCGACTGCAGCGGGATGCCGCGCTGGGACAGCGCCGAGCCGGTCTGGACGACGGCGCCGGAGCCGCGCGGCCGCATCAGGTCGAGGGCCACCTTGGTGCCCCAGACGTAGCCGAGGTAGGTGACGGCCGTCGTACGGCTGAACTCCTCAGGGGAGATGTCCTGAAATTTCGCGAAGACGGAGGAGAAAGCGGTGTTGATCCACACCGAGATGGGGCCCATCTCCGCCTCGATCTTCTCAGCGGCCTTGCGTACCTCGTCATAGTCCGCCACGTCCGCCTCGTAGACCTGCCCGCTGCCTCCCTCGACCCCCACGTCCACCGCTGCCGCGCCCAGCCCGGCCGTGCCTCTGGCGATCAGGGCCACCCTGGCCCTCCGCCGCCCGAGCTCGCGGACGACCGCACGCCCGACCCCGCCACTCGCGCCCGTCACCACCACTACGCGCCCGCTCAACTGCGCCATGTCGGGATCAGCCCGCCTCTCCGTCGCTCCGCTGCTTCTGGCGGCGTACGGCCAGCGTGATGTCGATCACCGTGAGCACCGCCAGCACGACTGCGATGCCCGTCATGACCGGGGCGCCCGCGATGAGCCCGAGCACCGCGACCGCGAACAGGAACACCAGCAGGAACGAGCCCACCCTGATGTGCACCACGTCGCGAGGGGTGGCGGGCACCATGGCGTGACCTCTGCTGGACTTCTCCTCGTGCCACTCTCCGTGTTCAGACATGCCGCTCACCTGCCCGTCCCGTTTGCGAGGTAACGTCCTGGGTAGCCGTGCCCGGTGCCCGAGCCTGACCAGAACGTGGACCCGCGACCCCGCGCCGGCGGTCCCGACCTGCGGCCCAGCGACCAGAACGAGCCGGGGATCGTACGACGGCGGTGCGGCCGGGGATTCTCCTACGTGGCCCCGGACGGCGGGCCGGTGCGCGACCGCGCCACGGTGGAGCGGATCAAGGCGCTGGCGATCCCGCCGGCCTGGAAAGACGTGTGGATCTGCGCCTCGCCCGACGGGCACCTGCAGGCGGTCGGCACGGACGCGGCAGGGCGCAGGCAGTACCGCTACCACGACGTCTGGCGGGAGCAGCAGGACCGGGAGAAGTTCGACCGGGTGCTGGAGGTGGCCGAGCGGCTGCCCGCGTTCAGGAAGGCCGTGGACGACCAGCTCCAGGGCCGCGGCCTGACCCGGCGGCGGGTGCTGGCCGCCGCCGCCCGCCTGCTCGACATCGGCTTCTTCCGCATCGGCGGCGAGAGCTACGACACCTACGGGCTGGCCACGCTGAGGATGGAGCACGTCACCTGCGCCCGCGGCGTGGTCGTCTGCTCCTACCCGGCCAAGGGCGACGTCGCCCGCGAGGTCGAGCTGGCCGATCCCGGGGCGTGCCGGGTGCTCAGGTCGCTCAAGGCGCTCGGGGAGGACGGTGAGTTGCTGCGCTACCGGCACGCGGGCGGCTGGAGCGACATCAGGAGCGAGGACATCAACGACTACCTGCGCCAGATCATCGGGTACGAGGTCACGGCCAAGGACTTCCGCACCTGGCACGCCACGGTGCTGGCCGCCGTGGGGCTGGCGGTGTCCGGGCCGGCCGGCGCGGAGGGGCGGACGAAGAAGCAGAAGGCGATCGTGCGCGTCATGCGCGAGGTCGCCGAGTACCTGGGCAACACCCCCGCCGTGGCGCGCGCCTCGTACGTGGATCCGCGCGTGGTCGAGGCGTACGAGCGGGACAGGACCATCGCGGCGGTGCTGACCGAGCTCGGGGCGGACGCCGACTTCGGGCAGCTGGCCACGGCGGGCACGGTGGAACGGGCGGTTATAGACCTAATTCGTGCCGTTTGACCGGTTTATACCCGGGAATGCGGCGACAGGGGAAGGAGACAGCGATGGAGGCTCCGCAGTACGTCGCGGCCCGCGTCCAGCAGGCGCTGGCCGAGGACGGGCGCACCAACGAGCTGGGCATCCGCGTGGACATCAGAGGCGACCAGCTGTTCCTGCGCGGTCAGGTGAGCGAGGCCGAGCAGCGCACGCGGCTCGGCCAGGTGGCGCACGAGACCGCGCCCGAGCTCCGCGTGCACAACGAGATCAACATCGTGGACGCCACCGAGCCAGGAGAGGATGAGCATCTTGACTGACCTGCGCATCGCCGCAGTGGGCGACATTCACCTGGGCGAGGACGGCAGGGGCCACTACCGGCGCAGGCTGGAGGGCATCGAGGAGCGCGCCGACGTGTTCATGCTCGCGGGCGACCTCACCAGGCACGGCACGCTGCAGGAGGGAAAGGTGGTGGCCGACGAGCTGCGCGACCTGCCGATTCCGGCCGTAGCCGTGCTCGGCAACCACGACTACCACTCCGACCTGCAGGACGAGATCGCAGATGAGCTCCGCGACGCCGGGGTGATCGTGCTCGACGACGACGGCGTCGTGCTCCAGTGCGGTGACACGAAGCTGGGCGTCGTCGGCGGGAAGGGCTTCGGCGGCGGGTTCGCCGGCAAGTGCGCCAGCGAGTTCGGCGAGCGCGAGATCAAGAACTTCGTCGCCCACACCCGCTCCATCGCCGAGGCGTGGAAGGTCGCGCTGAAGGAGATCGTGGCCGACGAGCGCGTGGTGCTGTCGCACTACTCGCCCGTCAAGGAGACGCTGGAGGGCGAGCCTCCGGAGATCTACCCCTTCCTCGGCAGCTATCTCCTGGCGGAGGCCGTCGACACGGCCGGCGCGGACCTGGTCCTCCACGGGCACGCGCACAAGGGCAGCCCGAAGGGCATGACGCCGGGCGGCATCCGGGTGCGCAACGTGGCCCTGCCGGTGCTCGGCCGGGCGTACGGCGTTTACTGCCTCGAATGCGAGAACGGGTTCTGACGCGCAGGGTGGACAGATGCGATGGAGCCATCGCGCTCGACAGGCCGAGTCCTCCGGTGGCCGAAATCCGGTGTCGCGGCGATGCCCCCACCTGCTAGAACGCTGGAATGACAGATCGCAGCATCGTCGTGGTCGGCGCCGGCATCGTCGGGGCGTCACTGGCGTACCACCTGGCCGGGCACGGACGACCCGTCACGTTGATCGATGCGGGCCTGCCTGGTTCGGGCGCCACCCGCGCTTCGTTCGCCTGGATCGGACGACCGGCCGTCAGCGACCTGCCCTCGGCGCCGCTGCGCTATCTCGCACTGGACGAGTACCGGCGGCTGGAGACGGAGCTTCCCGGACTGTCGATCCGCTGGTCGGGCTCGATCAGCTGGGACGGCTTCGACGAGAGCCCGGGGGCGCGCACCGACGACGTCGGAGCGCTGGAACCGCACCTGCTCCATCCGCCGGCCGAGGCCGCCCATAGTCCGGAAGATGCGGCGTTCGACCCGGTCGCGGCGACCGAACTCCTGGTCGCCGCAGCACGAAACCGAGGCGCGCGGTTGCTGACGGGCGTGCTGGCGACTGCCCTCGACCACCAGGCGGGCACGGTGAGCGGCGTCCGGACGACCGCCGGAACCGTTCCCGCTGAGACCGTCGTCCTGGCCGCCGGTACCGGCACGGTGGCCCTGTGCTCGGGGATCGGCATCGACCTGCCCGTCGAGCCGTCGCCCGCTGTCCTTGTCCGGTTGCGCGCGACGCCGGGCCTGGTCCGGACGATCGTCGCGACGCCGTCACTGGAGGTCCGGCAGCTCGACGACGGCACGGTCCTCGCCCCCGTGGCGTACGGCGGGGAGACGGACCAGGCCGCGCTGCTCGGGACCGCCCGGCGTGTCCGCGACCGGTTCGCTGCTTCCTTCGCCGGCGCCGGCGACACGGAGATCGTCTCCGGCGAGATCGGCTGGCGCCCCATGCCTGCCGATGGCGAACCGGTCATCGGCCGCCCCGCCGGCACCCGGGGTCTGTACATCACCGTGATGCACTCGGCGATCACCCTGGCCGCCGCAGCCGGCCGCCTTGCCGCGTCCGAGATCCTCACCGCCTTGCCTGCCCCCGAGCTCGCCGGTTGCCGGCCGGACCGGTTCCGCTGAGTTCCCCAGCGACGACCTGACCGTGCGATGCGTTCCTGCCCGAGGGCGCCGCGGCTTGGCGCAACGCTCTATTGACGGCCCTGTTCAACTTCTCTAGGCTGTCGGAAATCGATTTCCCCGTCCGCTCCCGAAGGGACTTCCCTCCATGGAGGAAACCACCGGCGGGCCGGCCGTCGGACCGCCCGGCGGCCGGGGAGGCGACCCGACCAGGCGCGGCGTGCTCAAGGCCGCGGCAGCCGCGGCGGCGCTCCCCATACTGACCACCGCGTGCGGCGGGACCGGCGAGGGCACGCTGACCTTCGTCTACATGGGGGACGCCAACCAGCAGGCGCAGTTCCGTGCGCTGTTCACCGAGTTCAACAAGGTCAACCCGAACATCCGACTGGTCGCGCAGGCCATCCCCGCCGGCAACTGGGCCGTGTTCGCCAACACCGTGGCGACGCGGATCGCGGGCGGATACGTTCCCGACATCATCCAGGTCGCCACCGAGGGGCAGCGCATCTTCGCCTCGAAGGGACTGCTCGAACCGCTCGACCCCTACATCAAGGCGGACCAGAAGATCGTCGACGACTACTTCGCCGACATCGATCCCAACCTGATCGACTGGAACACCCGCTACGCCTCCCACGACGGCCGTACGTACTACATGCCCGGCGGGTACAACACCGTGGTCCTCTACGCCAACACCGAGGTGTTCGCCCGTGCCGGCGTCGAACTGCCCGAGGACGGCAAGTGGACCTGGGACGAGTTCCGGGCCGCCGGCGAGCGCGTCAAGGCCGCGACGGGCGCCTTCCTCGTCCCCACCGACCTGAGCTATTTCGGCGGCATCATGCCGTGGCTGGCCACGAACGGCGCCAGCACATTCGACGCCACCTGGCGGCGGCCGACGTTCGACAGCCCCGAGGCGATCGAGGCGGTGACCTTCGTCAAGGGCCTCATCGACGCGGGTCTCGCGCCCAAGCCGGGAGGTCAGTTCGACGCGGCGACCGCGCTGGCCCAGGGCAAGCTGGCGACGCTCAACGGCGGCCGGTGGCCCGTCATCGACCTGCGCCGGCTCGGCATCGTCGGCAAGACACTGGTGGTCTCGTTTCCGACCAGGCGGACCGACGGCTCCCCGGTGGGCTGGGACGGCTGGCCCATCACTCGAGATTCGAAGAACAAGCAGGAGGCGTGGACCTTCATCAAGTTCCTGATCTCCAAGCAGGCGGCCACGTTCTTCGCGTCGATCGGCGGCACCATCGTCCCCGCACGCAGGTCCGTCGCCGAGGGCCCCGCGTTCACCGGCAACGCCTCCGAGCACAGCGAGCGTCTGGCGGAGGCGATCTCGTACGCGACGCCGATCCCCTCCCCCGACCGCGGCCCGGAGGCGCAGAAGATCATCGAGGAGGCGTGGCTGAAGGTGTTGAGCGGCAACGGAGAGCCGGCTGCGACGCTCGCCGAGGCCAACCGGCAGTTGGGCGGGCTGCTGTGACCGCGCCGACTCTCGCCTCCGGCCGGATCTCCTCCGGCGGAGCGCGGCGGGCCGCCCGGCCGCGACGGTCACTCGCCGGATACGTCTTCATCAGCCCGGCCCTGCTGCTCTTCCTGATCTTCGTGGCCGGCCCGCTGGTCTTCGCGTTCGCCCTCAGCCTGTACTCCTGGGACCTGCTGACCCCCGCACGGTTCGTGGGATTGGCGAACTTCGCCAACCTGTTCGCGGACCCGCTGCTGATCAAGGCGCTCGGCACGACCTTCGCCTTCGCCTTCGCGTCCGTGGTCACGCACATTGTCGGCGGCCTGCTGCTGGCCGTGGCGGTGAACCGGATGAAGAACCGGGTGCTGTCCTACTTCGTGCGAACCGCGATCTTCTTTCCGTTCGTCATCTCCTGGGCGGCGGTCTCGCTGCTCTGGAAGTACGTCCTGGACCCGAACTTCGGGCTGGTGACCCACTATCTCGGGGTGCTCGGCATCACCGCGCCGTCGTGGTTCGCCGACCCCGCCTGGTCACTGCCGGCGATCATCGGCATCGACTTCTGGCACACCATCGGGTTCACCTTCATCATCATGCTGGCCGGACTCCAGGCCGTGCCGGAGCGGCTGGTGGAGGCGGCCCGGGTGGACGGGGCGAGCAGCTGGCACGTGTTCTGGCACATCACCGTGCCGATGATGTCGCCGACGCTGTTCTTCGCCACGGTGATCACGTTCATCGGCGCATTCCAGATCTTCGACCCGATGCAGATCATCACGCAGGGCGGACCGGACAACTCGACGATGAGCATCGTCATGTACCTCTACCAGACCGGGTTCGAGAGCTTCAGCGTCGGTTACGCCTCGACGGTCGCCGTGGTGGTCTTCATCGTGATCATGAGCGTCACGGCTTTCCAGTTCTGGATGTCGAAACGATGGGTGCACGAGCAGTGACAGCGACGACATCGACGACATCGACGACGGTGGGCACGCCACGGCGGAGGCGGTGGCGGACCGGCTCCGTGGTGATCGACGCGGCGCTGCTGGTCGTGGGGATCATCATGGTGGCACCGCTGGTCTGGCTGGTCAGCAGCAGCCTGACCGCGGCCGGCCAGGCGTTCACCCTGCCGCCCAAGTGGATTCCGAGCCCTTTCACGCTCGACAACTTCGCCGAGGTGCCTGAGCTGCTGCCGTTCGGCCGGATGGCGATGAACTCGCTGGTGGTCGCCGTGACGGCCACCGCCGGGTCACTGTTCACCAGCGTGCTCGCGGCCTACGCGTTCTCCCGGCTGGAGTTCCGCGGCAGCCGCGTGATGTTCATCGCCATGCTCAGCGCGCTGATGGTCCCGCCGCAGCTCACGATCATCCCGGTGTTCCTGATGATGCGGAACCTGGGGCTGGTGGACACCCTGCCCGCGCTCTGGCTGCCCGCCCTGATCAACGTGTTCGCGATCTTCTTCCTGCGGCAGTACTTCAACACGATCCCGAGGGAACTGGACGACGCGGCGAAGATCGACGGAGCCGGTCACCTGTGGATCCTGTTCCGCATGCTGGTGCCGCTGTCGGGCCCGGCCCTGTCGGCGCTGGCCATCCTCGCGTTCGAGGCGTCCTGGAACAACTACTTCGCCCCGCTCATCCTGGTCTACAGCCCGGACAACATGACGCTCCCGCTGGGCCTGGTCACGCTGCAGAGCAGCTTCGGCACCAGCCCCACCGTGGTGGTCTTCGCGGCCATCACCATGGTGGTGCTGCCGGTGCTGATCCTCTTCCTGGCGTTCCAGCGCAGCTTCGCGGCCAGCATCGCGATCTCCGGGATCCGCGGATGAGCGGTGCGTCCCTGCCCCGGCTGTTCCGGGCCGCCTGGCCGTCCTTACCGGCGCTGCTCGCGGGCAGCGTCGCGGCCTGCGCCGGAGCGGCGGCCACCGCGCTGACCGGCCCCGGCCTGACACCGATCTCCGTGGCTGCCGCCGCCGTACTCATCGGCGCGCCCCTGGCCGCCCTCGTCCACCTCGCCGTGCGGATGTGGCACGGCGAGGAGCCCACCGTACGCGACTGGCTCGGCTGCCTGCGCTCCGCGTCCGCGCGCGGCGTCGCGGTGACGGCCGTTCCGGCGGGGATCGCCGCGCTGACGCTGGTCAGCCTGGAGGTCTGGGCGCAGTCCCGGCAGGCGTGGGTGCTGGTGCCGCTCGCGCTCGGCGGCGCCCTGACCGTGGTGACCGGGCTGGGCGCCTGCGTCGCACTCCCGCTGGCGCTGCACCGGCCGGAGCTGCGCGGCGCGCCTCTGTGGGCGGGCGCACTGCACCTGGTGGCCCGCAACCCGGTGAGGGTGCTGGCCGTACCGGCGGTGGCGGTGCTGGCGGTGCAGGCGGCCACCGGCCTGACCGCCTCGCTGCTGCTGCTCTTCCCTGCCCCCCTCGCCCTGGTGATGGTCGCGGCCGCCTTCACCTCGACCACGTCCGCACAACCGACCATGGGGAGGACCACCCGATGACCCCGCGCAACGCCGCCCGGCCGGATGCCGCCGCACCGCGACGCATCGAGCACGGCGACGGTCGCCACATCGCCATGCCGCTGGGCGGCATCGGGACGGGCAACGTCGCGCTCTGCGCCGACGGGGCGCTGCGCCAGTGGCAGCTCCACAACATCGGCAACCACAAAGGCGACCTGCCAGGGTCGTTCTTCGCGCTGCGCGCCACGCGGATCGAGCCGCCGCTGGACGAGGTGCGCGTACTCGCCGCTCCGCCAGTGGACGGGCCGGGCACGCCATTGGTCACGGACGACCACGTGCCCGGCTGGCAGCGGGACCTGCTGGCCCGCGAGCGCGGCGTGGAGGGGACGACCTTTGAGTCGACCTACCCGTTCGCGCGGATCGACTACCGCGACGCCTCGCTGCCGGTGCGGGTCTCCCTGGAGGCGTTCACCCCGCTGGTGCCGCTGGATGTGGCGCGTAGCTCGCTGCCCGCGGCCCTGTTCACCTTCACCCTGACCAACATCGACGACCTGCCGATCCACGGCCAGCTCGGCGCGACCCTGCAGAACGCCGTCGGCCACGACGGGGTCAGCCCCATCACCGGCACGGCCGGCCCCGGCTACGGCGGCAACACCAACCGGGTCCGCCGACACGGCGGGTGGACCGCCGTGGTGATGGAGAACGCCGGGCTGCCCGCCGCCCACCCGGGGGCCGGGCAGATGGTGCTCTGCGCCGACTCCGCCGCCGCGGGCGCGCTGCCGCAGTGGAGCGAGCCGGAGGAGTTCTTCGCGTACCTGCGGGGACGCGCGCCCGCGGTGGACGCCGCCCGGAGCCGGCACGTGCCATACCTGGCGGACACCATGGTCAGCGGGCCCAACCCGGCGGAGGGTCCGAGCCCGGCCGGGCGCACCTGGAACGCGGGCCTGGCGGTGCCGTTCCGGCTGGCTCCGGGCGAGCGCGTCCAGATCCGGTACGTCATGACCTGGTGGTTCCCCAACCGCTACGTCAACTTCACCCAGTTCGGGCCGCAGCACACCGAATGGGGACCGACCCGGTTCTGGCTGGGCAACGCCTACGCCACCGCGTTCCCCGACGCGGTGGCGGTGGCGGAGCACCTCGGCGCGAACTGGGCGGACCTGGAGGCCGACTCGCGGGCCTGGACCGACACGCTGACCAGCGGCTCGCTGACCGCGGACACCGCCGAGCGGATGGCCGCGCAGGCCGCGATCATCCGCAGCCCGAGCTGCTTCCAGACCGCCGACGGCGCGTTCTTCGGGTTCGAGGGCGTGCAGGGGGCGTCGACCGTGATGTGGGCGGGCGACGCCGGCGGATCGTGCCCGCTCAACTGCACCCACGTGTGGAACTACGAGCAGGCGCTGGCCCGGCTGTTCCCCTCGCTGGAGCGGAGCATGCGGGAGACCGAGTTCGACGTGATGCAGGCCCCGGAAGGCTACATCCCGCACCGGGTGATCTCCCCGACGTACCTGCCCCAGCTCTGGGACGTCATCATCGGCGGCCCGGAGGAGCCCGCGCTGGACGGCATGCTCGGCACGGTCCTGAAGACCTACCGCGAGGTACGGCAGGGCGCGGGCGAGGACTGGCTCCGGCGGTACTGGCCGAACGTGCGCAGGCTGCTCGACCACATCCGCGCGAAGTGGGACCCGGACGGCACCGGTGTGCTGCGCGGCATCCAGCCGAGCACCCACGACATCGACCTGTGCGGCGTGAACAGCTTCATGGGCACCCTGTGGCTGGCGGCGCTGCGGGCGGCCGGGGAGATGGCGCGGCTGACCGGCGAGCCGGACTTCGCGACCGAGCTGCGAGGGCTGTTCGAGCGGGGCAGCGCCGCCTACGACGAGTTGCTGTGGAACGGCGAGTACTACACGCAGGTCCTGGAGCCGGGAGAGTCGCGGGAGTTCCAGTGGGAGTCGGGCTGCCTGGCCGACCAGGTGATCGGCCAGTGGTGGGCGCACCAGCTCGACCTGGGCTACCTGCTGCCGCGCGAGCACGTGCTCTCCGCGCTGCGCGCGGTGGTCCGGCACAATCTCCGCACCGGGTTCAAGGACTTCGACCACGTCTTCCGGGTGTTCGCCGACGAGGACGACACCGGCCTGCTGATGTGCACCTGGCCGGAGGGGGGACGGCCCGCGGTGCCGACCCGCTACGCCGACGAGGTGTGGACCGGGATCGAGTACCAGGTCGCCGCGCACTGCCTGTACGAAGGGCTGCAGGAGGAGGGCGACGCGATCCTCTCCGGCCTGTGGGCGCGCTACGACGGCAGCCGCCGCAACCCGTACAACAAGATCGAGTGCGGCGACCACTACGTGCGCGCGCTGGCCGGCTGGAGCGTCCTCGACGTGATCACCGGGCAGAGCTGGGACGCCACCACCGGCACGCTGCGCGTGGCGCTGCCGCCGGACGGGGGGTCGTGGCCGGTGGTGACCGGCACGGGCTGGGGCACGCTCCGCCGCAGCGGCGTGGCGGTGACGTTGGAGTGCGCGTCGGGCCGGTTCGACCTGAACCGCCTCGCCCTGGTCGGCCCGGACGGTGAAAGCGCCGGCGGGCACGCGCAGCCCGTCGTCGTGGCGCGGGGTGAGGAGCTGACCGTAGAAGTCTGAAAGCGGGACTGCTGTGGTTCCTGGCGATCGCGTACGGCGATGCCCAGCTGGCCCACATCCCCGAGCAGACCATCGGGGACGGCGTCATCCCCGACCCGCGACGGGACCCCGAGCACCGCCTGACCTGGTCCATCTGGCGGCGACGACACCAACACCGCGCTTCTCCGCAGAACGCACAGGGAAACGTATGCGTACTCCGGTTGTTTGTTGCGTTATTCCGGCGAGAAGGAGAACCGCTGGACCGTTCTCGGGGAATCGGCCCAGCGGTCGGGTCGGGCGGGGAGCCATTCGGGTGGCGCCCCTAGACATTGAAGATGCTGACCCCGCCGGGCCCGACCAGGAAACCGAGCACGATGAGCACGATCCCCCAGAGGAGGTCGCGGCGGGCGAGGATCACGTAGATCCCGGAGATGACGAGAATTACCGCGATGATCCAGAGCAAAGTAGCCATGACTCCGCCTCTGCCCTGAGGGGTGGCCGCTTAACATGTTTTTCCGCTCGGAGGCGAGAACGAGAAACATCGGGCCGCGCCTTTATCGCCGCGTCATTCAAGAGGCCGACTTCATCAATTTCGCGTAGGCGAGCTGCAGCCAGTCGGAGATCGCCACCGCGGTCATCGTCGCCCCCACGAGCCGGGTGACCTTGGGCGCCAGCACCAGCCCGGCGGCGTACGCGGTGGCCACCCACTGCGACAGGCAGAGCGGGCAGGCGAGCAGCTCGCCCACCGGGCCGCGGGGCTTCTCCTGCACCTCGGCGGGCCCGCCGCCGCCCTTGTAGCGGGTGAACGGCGCCCGGAGCGGGCTGGTGACGGGGTCCTTCGCCAGCCGCCGTGACACCTTGTGCGTGCAGGCCGCCATCAGCCAGGATTTCGGTCATATGCTCCTCGCTCTGCCCCCAGGCCCAGGGCGTACTCGCGCGAGAGCCCTTATAACACAACGCCTAGTGGGGGATCGTGTGGGTAGCCCGAAACCATGAGCAGCCACGGTCACGCGGTCACGGACGCGATCCTCGACACCCTCAAGCGCGCCAGCTCCGGGTTGAAGGACGCCGGAGTGAAATTCGCGCTGGCCGGAGGCTGCGCCGCCTACGCCAGAGGGGCCGCGCCGTCGCTGCACGACGTGGACTTCGTGGTCACCGAGCACGACGTGCCCGCCGCCCTGGAGGCGCTGCGCGGGCTGGGCTTCCAGACGGCCAAGCCGCCGGAGGACTGGCTGGTCAAGGCGTACGACGAGGGCCGCCTGGTGGATCTGATCTTCCGGGTGTCGGACCTGGCGATCACCGACGAGCTGCTCGACAGGGCCGAGCCGCTGAAGGCGTCGGCCGTGATCGTTCCCGTGCTGGAGGCCACCGACCTGGTGATCTCGTGGCTGCTGCCGCTGTCGGAGCACGCCTGCGACTACGGTGCGCTGCTGTCGCAGGTGCGCGCGCTGCGCGAGCAGGTCGACTGGCCGCGGGTCGCGGCCGTGATAGAGGACTCGCCGTACGCGATGACGTTCCTCACCTTGCTGGAGCGGCTGGGCGTGCTGGAAGGGCCGGTCGTGCCGTCGGGCGACCCCAAGTGGCCCTGACGGTCTCCTGTGACGCGCTCAGCCGCGCCGGGTGGCGGCGGTGACGCGCTTGAGGATGCGGTCCCACTCCGTGCCGAAGGGGTTGTCCTGCACGAGGTAGGTCCACGTCGCCGTGGGCCGCCGCAGATCCGGCTCGGGCGCCTCGAACGACTCCAGCGAGCGCCGCTCCACCTCGGCCAGCAGCGATTTGTACTCGGCCACGGCCTCCCTGTGGAACTCGTCGACGGGGCTCATCCGGCCGAGCGCCCGCAGGTGGATGCCCTCGCGCAGGTCGGTCAGGAACGCCAGGTGCTCGGTCCAGCAGCGGTCGATCGCGTGCAGGACGATCTGGCGGGCCGTCTCGTCGCGGGCGTCCTCGGGCAGCGACTCCCAGCGCTCGGAGTCGGCCTTCGCCAGCGCCTTGGAGGCGGCGTCGCCGTGCAGGACCTTGTCGCGCCACTCCAGGATGAGCTCGCGCTGGTGCTCGAGCAGGCGGGTGTAGCGCCACGTGTTGCGGTGGATCTCCAGGTTGACGCCCTCGGCGACGCGCTGGGCGTGGCCGACGAGGTAGGCCCCGCGCCGGTGGCGGACGATGCCGTCGGGGTCGGCCGCGGGCGGCCGCTCGTCGGGGACGAACTGGGTGATCAGATCGTCCTGCATGCTGACGAAGAAGACCGAGCCGCCCGGGTCGCCCTGGCGGCCCGCCCGGCCGCGCAGCTGGTCGTCGAGCCGGCTGCTGGCGTGGCGGCCTGACCCGATCACGTAGAGGCCGCCCAGCTCGGCCACACCGTCGCCGAGGCGGATGTCGGTGCCGCGGCCGGCCATCTGGGTGGAGACCGTGACGGCGTCGCGCTCGCCGGCCTTGGCGATGATCGCGGCCTCTTCCGCGTCGTTCTTGGCGTTGAGCACCACCGGCTCCAGGCCACGCCGCTGGAGGAGCTTGGCCAGGTTTTCCGACTCGGCCACGTCGAGCGTGCCGATGAGGATGGGCCGGCCGGTGGCGTGCACCTCCTGGATCTCCTCGACCAGGGCGGCGTCCTTGTCGGGCACGGTCGGGTAGATGCGGTCGGGCTCGTCGGTCCTGACACACGGCCGGTTGGGCGGGATCACCGCGACCTTGAGGCCGTAGAACTCGCCGAGCTGCTCGCTGACGGCCACGGCCGTGCCCGTCATGCCGCAGATCTGTGGATAGCGGCGGATGAGGCCCTGCACGGTGATCGAGTCGAGGATCTCGCCCTTCTCGCTCGGCGGCAGCGCCTCCTTGGCCTCCACGGCCGCCTGCAGGCCGTCGGGCCAGCGCTGGAGCAACGCCACCCGGCCGCGCGAGGGGTTGATGAGCTGCACCTTGCCGTCGCGCACGATGTAGTCGACGTCGCGCGCGAGCAGGGCGTGGGCGTGCAGGGCCAGGTTGAGCTCGATGAGGGTGCCGGGCTCGTGCTCGTCGTAGAGCTCGACGCCCAGCAGGTTTTCCACGCTGTCGGCGCCCTTGGGCGTCAGGTAGACGTTGCGCGCCTGCTCGTCGATCTCGTAGTGGTAGCCGCGGACGAGCTGCCTGACCAGCGCCGCCATCTCCGGCACCGCGTTGCCGGGGTCGGCCGCGCCGGCCATGACCAGCGGCACGCGGGCCTCGTCGACGAGCACGGAGTCGGCCTCGTCGACCAGCGCCACCTCGGGCGCGGGCACGATCAGCTCGGCGGCGTCGGTGCGCAGCCGGTCGCGCAGGACGTCGAACCCGATCTCGCTGACCGGGCCATAGGTGACGTCCTTCGCGTACGCCTCGCGCCGCTCCTCAGGCGTGGAGTTCTGGCCGATCCAGCCCACGCTGACGCCGAGCGCGGCGTAGAACGGCCCCATCCACTCGGCGTCGCGCCGGGCGAGATAGTCGTTGACGGAGATCACGTGGACGCGCTTGCCCTGCAACGCGTAGCCGGCCGCGGCCATGGCGCCGGAAAGCGTCTTGCCCTCACCGGTCGCCATCTCCGCGACCTTGCCGTCGAGCAGGGCCAGCGTGCCCAGCAGTTGCACGTCGTAAGGGCGCAGCCCCAGCTCGCGGTCCGCGGCCTCGCGCACGATGGCACAGAACCCGGCCAGATCGTCCATCTCCGGCTTGGGCAGCTCGTCGAGCTCACCGATCTTGGCGGCTCGCGATCCGGCGGCCCTGACGGTCTTCTGGTAGGGGGCCAGAGGCACTCCGCCCGGGCGATCCAGCAGGTTCCTCAGCATTCCCGAGATTGACGCCACAGTTCCTCCAACGCACGCTTCGCCGAGACCGTTCCCTCGGCCAAGGGGTGGGAGCGGAGCGACGATACGGCAAGCGCCGCCGTACCGGACCTTAACTCATCCGGCGGCCTGTACCGTCACAACGCACCCGCCCGAGTCACCCCTCTTCGGCCCGGAGCGCGAGCACTGTCACCGCGGCCAGCAGCAGAGCGCAGCCGGTCCAGGCGAGTGGCGTGAGCCGCTCCCCGAACAGCGCCACGCCGAGCAGCGCCGCGCCCACGGCCTCGCCGAGCGAGATGACGGCGACCGTGGTGGCCCGCAGCGCGGTCAGCGCCACGAAGTACAGCCCGTACGCGAGCGCCGTCGGCACCGCGCCGAGATAGATCAGCAGTGCCATGGACGGCCAGCTGATGTCCGGCACCACGCCTTCCGCCAGCGCGAACGGAGCCAGGCACACCGCGGCCACGGCGAACCCGCCGATGGCCGTGCTCCGCGGGTCGCGGTCGTTGTGCCGCCGTGACAACAACGTCACCCCGGCGTACCCGGTGGCCGAGGCCAGCGCGAAGGCGACCCCGGCGACGGGGGAGCCCGCCGAGGGAGCCGCGGCGTGGTACGCGGGCCCCACCGTGAGCAGGACGAGGCCGGCCAGCGCGGCGGCCAGCGCGAGGAGCGCTCCGCGGCCGAGCCGCTCGCGCAGGAAGATCCGGCTGCCCACGGCCGTGAGGACGGGCGTCGCGCCCATCGTCACCACGGTCGCGACGGCCACGCCGGAGTGGGCGATCGCGGCGAAGTAGGCGGTCTGGTAGACGGCCATGCCGGCCCCGACCGGCAGGACCCGCCAGTCGAGGTGGTCGGCCAGGACGAAGCGGCGGACGATCACGAGGAGGAAGGCGGCGCCGAGAAGGTGACGCCACAGGGACACGCCGACGGGGCCGAGCTGGCCGGCCTGGAAGAGCAGGGCACCGGCGGCGCCGCCGGTGCCCCAGGCGGTCGCGGCCATGGTCACGTAGAAGGCGCCCCGCCGCGCGGAGACATGGGTCATGACAGATTGCTCCGGATGGAGTGGTTGGGATGGGCCCGGCGTGCGGGCAGCAACCACTCACGGATCTGTCAGACCCGTGAAATGCCAGGAAAGCCGCCCGCTAGCGGGCGGGCGGGGGAGAGCAGATGAGCATGCGTCGCGGCATGGGGCTCACCTTACCGTCAGCGACGGTCACCCGGATCGCGGGGACTCACGGCTTGCGGGCGACGCCACCCAGGAGCAGTTCCTCCCACGGCGCGAGCGGGCCGGGGACGCGCTCGTCGGGGTGCCACTCGGGGAAGTGCACGACTCCCGGCTCCACCAGCACGAGGCCGTCGAAGAACGCGGTGATGGCGGCGCGGTCGCGGAAGAAGCCGGCGCCCATGGTGGCCTGCAACATCACCTCGAGCGCCTTGGCCTTGGGGCTGGGGGAGGCGAGCATGTTGGCGGCGGCGAGGTAGCTGCCCGGCGACAGCGCCGACATGTATCTCCTGACCAGGGCGTGGGGGTCCTCCTGGTCGGGGAGGAGGTGCAGCAGCCCGATCGCCATGATCGCCGTCGGCTGGGACAGGTCGATGAGGCCGCGCAGCACCGGGTGGCCGAGCACGGCGTCGAGGTCGCGGGCGTCCGCGGTGATGGCGCCCGCGTGGGGGTTGGCGCCCAGCAGGGCCCGCGCGTGCGACTCCACCGTGGGGTCGACGTCGACGTAGACGACCTTGCACGCGCGGTCGGCGAACTGGGCGACCTCGTGGGTGTTCTCGATCGTGGGCAGCCCGGCGCCCAGGTCGACGATCTGCCTGATGCCGGCCTCGCGGACCAGGAAGTCGACCACCCTGCCGACGAAGGCGCGGTGGCACCAGAGGAGGTCGACCACCTCGGGCACCGTGTCCTTCAGCTTGCGTGCCACCGAGCGGTCGGCGGCGAAGTTCTCCGTGCCGCCGAGCAGCGCGTCGTGCACGCGCGCCACGTTCGGCCGCTGGGGATCCACACCGGGCGGAGCCCACGCCGGCTCGTCCGTCTCACTCATCCGGCCCCCTTCACTCTCCGTGACGCGGATCGTATCCGCACCTGGAGCCCGGATGCCCGGCGTGCCGGCCGGTTGTCAGAAGAGTCAGCCCACCCTGTCCGACGTCGGGCGGGGCGTCTCGCGCTGGGCGTGCCTGGGGACGTGGGCGGACGCGCCACCTGCCAACATGGCCTTCAGCCTGGGCGCGAGCGGCCGCTCGACGAACCTGTACACCAGGTACGCGGCGCCGAGCATGACCACGATCAGCCCGCACAGCAGCACGTACTTGTTGACCGAGTCGCCCAGCCTGGTGAAGAGCACGAAGCCGACGTGCGCGTGCAGCAGGTAGAGCGGGTACGTCAGCGCGCCGGCCGTCACCAGCCACGGCCTGCCCAGCCCTCGGGTGGCGCGCAGCGCGATGAGCGTCATGACGAGGAAGAGCAGCACGACCACGGTGATGATCACGGCGTGCGAGTACGTCACGGAGTACCGTTCACCGACGGCGTCGGCGTACCCGATGGCCCGGTAGACGGCGTTGCCCAGGCAGATCGGCAGCAGCAGGGCGATCTGCACGTTCAGCCCGAACTTGTAGAGCATGAACAGCGCCATGCCGGCGATGAAGTAGTGGGAGAACTCCGACTGCACGACCAGGTCGGCGATCCCCGGCAGCAGCCCCGCCTGCACGAGGAACGTCAGCCCCAGCCAGGCCCAGAGCCCCACCATGACGCGGGTCCGCGTCATGCCGATGAAGGTGAAGGCCAGGATGAGGAAGTAGAACCGCATCTCGGCCCAGAGCGTCCAGTAGACGACGTCCACGTTCGCGATGTTCGGCACCGACTGGAACATCGTCAGGTTCGCCAGAACCTGAGGCAGGCTCACCTCGAACACGCCCTGTCCCAGCGTCACGGTCACCACGCTGGTGACGGCGATGCCCACCCAGTACGCGGGATAGAGCCGCACGAAGCGTGAGACCACGAACGCGCGCGGGCTCCTGCCCCATGCGCTCATCAACACGACGAAGCCGCTGACCAGGAAGAACAGGTCCACGCCCAGGTAGCCGTACTTGGACCAAGCGCTCTCCGCGGCGAAGACGACCGGGCTGTGGTCGCCGGCCCAGCCGGAGAACGTGTAGTGGAACAGCACGACGCAGAGCGCCGCCAGTAGCCGGAGGCCGTCGATCTCGTATAGACGGTCTGAGCTAGTTGGCATTCTTATCACCCTTCTTGTCCAAGAAGAGGGTGGCGTAGACCGCTTGCTGACCGATGAATGATCGCTTGCTGTTAACCGCTTTGTTACCGGTTTACGGAGCTCTGTTCGGGTAGCGGATGGGGGCCCGAGAAGGACGGAAGAGGAGAGGACGAGTTCCTATGGAGCTCTGGGACTACCGACCTGACGTCTACGACCGTGGCAGGAGCCTGGATCTGGCGGGCTTCCGCGTCCAGGCGACCGACGGGAAGATCGGGACCGTCGACGAGGCGACGTACGAGGTCGGCGAGAGCTACATCATCGTCGACACCGGCCCCTGGATCTTCGGCAAGAAGGTCATGCTCCCGGCGCAGGTCGTCACGAGCATCGACCCGCAGGAGCGCGACGTGCACGTGGCGCGCACCAAGGCCGAGATCAAGGACGCGCCCGAGTTCGACGAGGCCACGTTCAAGGAGCCCGAATACCGGACCCGGCTGGGTGACTACTACGACCGCTTCCCCCGGTGACTCCGTGTCGTGACGGGAGGGCCGCGTCCGAACCCGGGGCGCGGCCCTTCGCCGTACCTGACACAAGATGGCAGGTACGGCTGGAACGCTCGACCCCATGACGACGAAAGCGAAGCTCCTGGCGGTCACCATCGACTGCGCGGAGCCCAGGAAGCTGGCCGCGTTCTACCACGAGGTCACGGGGCTGGACATCCAGTACTCCGAGGACGAGTACGCGGCCGTGGGCGACGGCACCACGAACATCTACTTCGGCAGGAACCCCGATCGCGAGCCGGCCGCGTGGCCTGGCCCGGCCAAGCAGTTCCACCTGGACTTCCGGGTGCCGGACGTGGAGAAGGCGGTCGGCGAGTACATCGCGCTGGGCGCGACCAGGCCGGATTTCCAGCCCGGTGTCACCGAGGAGGGCACGGGCTGGGTCGTCCTGCAGGACCCGGAGGGCCACCTTTTCTGCGTCTGCCCCGAGCGCTCCTAGCGCGGGCCGGTGGGGCCTGACCGGCCCCAAGAATGAGCCACAAGTTCGTGCTGTTCAGGATGGGTCCAGGTGGATTTATCAGCCTAAAGGTGGATTCTAGAAGCTCGCTGGGCTCATAAGCTGGAGCAATGCCTCTGAAAGGACGCCTGCCCCTGCGCGGGCCGCGATGACCTGGGTCGGCCTGCTGATCGCTCTGGCCGGCGCGCTGGGCTACGCGCTCGGCGCCGCGCTGCAGCAGTACGAAGCCGTCGCCGAGGGCGCCTCGCTCCGGCTGGTGCGGCGCCCTCGCTGGTGGATCGGCGGCATCATCGGCTTCACCGGCGCGTGCCTGCACGCGGTGGCGCTCAGCTTCGCCCCGCTGGTCGCCGTCCAGCCGATCAGCGTCGCGACCCTGGTGTTCGCGGTGCCGCTGGCGGCGTTCCTGTACGGCCGCCGTCCGTACCGCGCGGAGATCTTCGGATCGATCGCCGTGGCCGTGGGCCTGCTCTGGCTCATGATGCTGGTGCCCGAGCACAACGTGCCGCCGCACCTGGGCGACGGCGCGGCCATCGGGTTCATCGCCGTGATCGGGGTGGTCACCCTGGTCACGCAGCTGATGGCGCGCCGGGTGCACGGCGCGGCCAGGGCCGCGCTGCTCTCGGTGGGCGCGGGGGCCGTCACCGCGAGCGTGTCCACGTTCGTCCGCGTGGTCGGCGGCGGCCTCCAGGGCGACCTGGGGCGGCTGGTCCACTGGTTCACCCTCGCCGTGCCCCTGCTGCTGGTCTGCGCGGTCGTGCTGCTCCAGCGCTCGTACGCGGTCGGCTACTTCGGCATCGCCTACGCGGGCGTGCAGGTCGTCGACCCCATCACCTCCGTGCTCGCGGGCGCCATCCTGCTCGGCGAGCCGCTGCCCACGTCCCCCGCCACGGCGATCCCCGCCCTGCTGGCCGGCGCGCTGACCATCGGCGGCACGATCACGCTCGGACGCCTGGCCCCCGACCACCGCCCGGCACCGGCGGGCACCCCGGCGGGCACCCCGGCGGGCAGCGCTGAGGACGGCGCAGGGGCCTCCCTCCCCGTGTCGGCGACGTCGGACGTGAACTGAGGCGCGGCCCTCTCGCGGCCGTCCCTGCGGGCGGCCACCTGCATTGGTCAAACGGTTGAATTGACATGGCCTGCAGGGTTACGGTGCATCGGCGATGACCTTTGTGGTCTGTCACATTGCATTGCCCCGGAACGAGCGGAGTGCACGAGCATGCCGAGAAGAGCGATGGGTGTCCTGATCGCGTCCGTCCTGGTGGTCACGGCGGCCGGAGCGCCGGCGTCGGCGGAGCCCGGCTTACCCGCCGGCAAGACCGTTGTCCACGTGGCCAAGGACGGCGAAGAAGGCGCCACCGGTACGAAATCCGATCCGTTCGCGACGGTCGAGCAGGCCCGCGACGCGCTGGCGGGACGGACGAGCGCGCGGCGGCCCGGCGTCGTCTACATCAGGGAGGGCGTCTACCAGACGTCCAAGACCGTCCAGCTCAGCGGCGCTGAGCACTCCTACGTCACCTATGCCGCATATCCGGGCGAGCAGGTCGAGTTCGCCGGAGTCACCACCCTCGCCCCCGGAGACTTCCGCAAGCTGAGCGACGTGCCGGACGAGGCCAGGTGGTCGTCGAAGGCGCGCGTCCCCGACACGGCGGCCGGCCACGTCTACGTCTACGACCTGGGCGCGAAGGGCATCCCCGCCGGGGTGATCATGAAGAACGGGTTCAACTGGAAACCCCAGCCGTTCGCCCCCGAGCTGATCACCGACGACGCGACCCAGACCCTGGCCCAATATCCGAACGGCGACGAGAAGCTCGACAGCGCCGCCATCACCGTCAAGGAGGCGCCGAAGGGCGCCAGGGACTACTTCTCGGACAAGACCGAGGACGGCACCACCATGCCGTACGAGGACATGCTCAAGCTGCCGGGGCCCGTCTACACCTCCGTCGACGCCACGCTCAAGGAGCGCTCCGCCACGTGGGCGCCGCCGCAGGGCCAGGAGGCCGACAACACCGTTCACGAGACCGACGGCTGGCTCTCCGGCTATTTCGGCAACAACTACGCCAACGACCGCGTCCGCATCGCCTCCGTGGACCCCGGTGCGGCGGAACTGCGCACGACATATCCCACGATGTACGCCGCCACCGACAAGTGGACGTCGTTCGTCGCCCAGAACGTGCTCAGCGAGCTCGACACCGAGGGTGAGTACTACATCGACCGCTGGAACGACGCCGGCACCCTCTACTACTACCCGCCGGGCGGGACCGTCGAGGGCAAGGAGATCAGCCTGACCTCCTTCGACGCGCCCTTCTTCCAGCTGGAGAACGTGCGCGGGGTGACGCTCAAGGGCCTGAAGCTGAACGGCACCACCGGCACCGCCGTACGGCTGCTCGACGCGGAGTCGTGCACCGTCGACGGCCTGGAGATCCTCAACGCCAGCATGGACGCGGTCGCGATCGGCGAGGCCAACGACGCCATCACGGCCATCGCCGAATACCGCACCAGCCGAGGCGGCCACCGCAACAAGGTGATCAACAGCCGGCTGCACGACCTCGGCGGCGGCGGGGTGTTCACGGCCGGCGGCGACCGCGACTCGCTGGAGCGCGGCGACCACGTCGTGGAGCACAACGAGATCTACGACTTCTCCAAGCTCGCCACCTACACCCCCGCCGGCTACATGTACGGCGTCGGCAACACCTTCCGCTACAACCACGTCCACGACGCGCCCCACATGGCGATCCAGATCATGGGCAACGACATGGAGATCAGCCACAACAGGTTCGAGCGGCTGGTGACGCACGCCTCGGACCAGGGCGTGATCTACGCGGGCCGCGACTACACGTACCTGAACAACCTGGTGGCGTACAACCTGTTCAAGGACATCGGCGCGGACGGCAACCAGGCCGTCTACATGGACGACGGAATGTCGGGGATGGTCGTGCGCCACAACGTCTTCGACAACGTCCAGCACGGCCTGTTCTTCCAGGCCGGCCATAGCAACGTCGCCTCGGACAACGTGTTCAAGGACGTGACCTACCTCGGGCACGACAAGCTCTACCACGAGGACGACCTGCCGGTGCCGAACTCGAAGGTCGTGGTCGAGCGCTTCAACGACATGCTGAAGCCCGGCGACGGCACCGGCTTCACCAACACCAGGGAGAACATCGAGAAGTGGTACCGCCACTACGGCAAGCAGTATCCGAACATCCGTGACTGGTACGTCCCGTCGAAGGCGAACGGCGAGCTCTGCACCTCGATCGACGGCACCGAGTGCACCGAGGCGTACGTGTGGACCGACCCCGACTCCCTGTACGTGCCCGCGCACAACGTGCTGACCCGGTCGGTCAGCATCGCGACGGGCGACTTCGCCTACACCGACGACGCCGGCGGGCTGAGCGTCAAGACCTTCAACCCGGACTTCGACTCGTACAACGTCAAGAAGGACAGCGCCGCCGCGTTCGCCTTCGATCCCGCCACGGGGAAGTTCGACGCCAGGTCCACGCCGCTCAACTCGGCCGAGGGCTTCGGCCCGAAGTGGGTGCGCGAGTGGAACAGGAATTTCACCCTGGACGGCATCGGGCCTCGGTGAGGAGCCCGGCAGCCGGCTCGTGACGGGCTCATGACGGGCCTGGCGGCGGCGCCCGCCTCAGCCGTCAGACGGGACGCTCGGTGCTTTCCTTCGGCCGGTCGCCGCGGGGCGGGCGCCAGCCGAGCACGTCGTGCATGGAGCGCAACATCAAGTCAGGGCTGAGCCGGGCGGCCGTGGACATCCCGAGGTCGCGCAGCCGTACGGCCAGCGGATGGCGGAGCCTGGTCATCCGGTTGATGGTCATGGACTGGCGGACGACCCGCCACGTGCGGTCGAGGCGGGCGGCGGTGTAGGCGGGGAGCACCTCCTCGACCGCGGGGGAGCCGCCCGCCAGGCGGGCCAGGACGACGGCGTCCTCGATCGCCTGGCAGGCCCCCTGGCCGAGGTTGGGCGCCATGGGATGGGCGGCGTCGCCGACGAACGCCACCCTGCCGGTGTGCAGGGCGGGCAGCGGCGTGCCGAACGAGAAGATGTCGTTACGGATGATGTTCGCGGGGTCGGCCGCGCGCAGCAGCGAGGGGATCGGCTCATGCCAGTCGCCGAACCTGCGCAGCAGTTCCTCCCGCTCGTCCGCGTGGACGGCTCCGGCGGGGGACACGTCGGTGGCGTACACGTACACGGTGTCCTCGGCGTGCCCGGCCTTCCCGATGTCCCCCGCCTCTCCCGCCAGCAGGTGGACCCCTATCACGAGCCCTTTGCCCCAGGTCTCCGTGCTCTGGATGGGCAGGTCGGACCTGGGTATGAGGGCGCGCCAGGCCGTCACGCCGGAGTAGGCCGGGCCCGGATGGCCGGGGAAGAGCGCCCCGCGGGTCGCCGAGTGGATGCCGTCGGCGGCGACGACCAGGTCGGCCTCCAGGTCGCCCTCTCCGGTGCGGACGACCCCGCGGGCGGCGTCCACGTCCGCGACGGTGACGCCGAGCCGCAGGCGGGCCCCGCCCAGGGCGTCGGCGAGCACGTCCATCAGCGCGGCCCGCAACAGGACCACCATCGAGTCCCCGTAACGCGCGAGCGCGTCGTCCTCCGTGGTGTGCACGAGCCACCGCCCATCGGGGCGCCGGATGCCCACCTGCCCCTCGAACCTGCCGAGTTCGCGGATGCGATCGCCCAGGTCGAGCGTGTCGAGCGCCTTCAACGCGTTGGGCGCCATCGCCAGCCCCGACCCCACGGGGGCGAGGTGGGCGGCCCGTTCGAGCACGGTCACGTCCCACCCCTCGCGGCGGAGCGCCACCCCGGCGGTCAGCCCGCCGACACCTCCGCCGATCACCACGGCCTTCGGCATGTCCCTGCCTCCTTCGCACTACGTCTGTAGTTTCGCATACTACGCGTGTAGTCGGGTGGTTGTAAGATCGGGTCCCGTGAAACGCTCAGAGCTGGTCGCGGACACGGCCATCACGCTGCTGGCCGAGCGCGGCATGCGCGGCCTCACCCATCGGGCCGTCGACGAGGCGGCCGGGCTGCCGCCGGGGTCGACGTCCAACCTCGCCCGCACGCGCGCCGCCCTGCTGGAGCTGACCCTGTCCCGGCTCACCGAGCTGGAGATACGCGCGCTGGGCCCGGCTTACACGACCGCCAGGAACGGCACCCTGGGCGCCCAGGCAGACATGGCGGACACCGTGGCCGAAGGGCTGCACATCCAGATCAGAGACCGCAGGCGCGCGCTGGCCCGCTACGAGCTGGCCCTGGAGGCGACGCGGCGGCCGGAGTTGCGCGAGATCTACGACGCGGCGGGCAGCCGCTTCCGCGATCCGGCGGTGGCGCTGCTGGCCGCCCAGGGCTCCCGCGATCCGGTCCGGCACGCCCGCCAGCTCGTGGCCTTCAGCGAAGGGCTCATGTTCGACGCGATCGTGGGGGCGGGGGGCACGCCCACCTTCGAAGAGCTCCGGCAGGCCGTCGAGGACTTCCTGGCCGGCATGCTCGGCCGGCCGTCCAGGGGCCTGTGAGGGTCACCGGGCCCTGGACAGCCTAGGGGCCCGTGAGGGTCACGAGGCCGTAGCCGCCGGACAGGACGGCCGTCAGGACGGGATGGGCCTGCTCGTCGACGTCGAGCCGGGCGCCGACGGCCGCCAGCGCCGCGCGTACGGCCTCGGCGTCCGGATGGCCGCCCGCCAGCGACACCAGCTCGACCGCGGGCAGCCCCTGCCCGGCCGGATGCGGGGTGCCGCCCCACTCGATGAGGAACGGCACCAGGCCGTCGTGCCCGGCCCGCTCCGGCGGCGTGAGCCGCCAGCTGAGCAGGTCACCGGAAGGGGTGCGCCGCGACATGTCCCGCGGGTCTCCGGGGTCGTGGCCGCGGGCCCGCGCCCTGGCCGTGACCGCGTCGATGTCCTCGACCGCCACCGCCCAGCCGACCAGCGCCGCCGCTTCCAGCTCGTCGATGCCGAACGGCCGTGGGGCGGCCGGGGCCTCCTGCTCGGGATCGGGCCCGATGATCTCCAGGTAGCTCGTGCCGCCCAGGCCGAGCAGCCGGTTGTGCGTCCCGAACCCCGGGTGCCGCCCGCCGGCCGCGGGGCGTACGCCGAGCAGCCGTTCCAGCTCGGCGGCGGTGGACTCCAGGTCCGGGGTGGCGTAGACGAGGTGATCGAGACTCATGGGTGCAATTGTGCGTGACGGCAGGTCACCGGCAGGTCAGGCGCCGCCGTCCCGCGGCGTGCCCAGGCGGGCCCGGTGCTGCGGCCACTCGTCGTCGAGGATGCCGAAACAGACCGTGTCGCGCCAGGTGCCGTCGGGCCTCCTGCGGTGGCGGCGCAGCGTGCCCTCGTGCACGCCGCCGATGCGCCTGATGGCGTTCTGTGACCGGATGTTGAGCACGTCGGTCTTGAGCAGGACCCGGTTGTGGCCGAGCGCGAAAGCGTGGTCGATGAGCAGGAGCTTGCACGCGGTGTTCACGGCCGTACGCCAGACCGCGCGGCCGTACCACGTCCAGCCGATCTCGACGCTCTCGTCGAAGCCGGGCACGTCGCAGTAGGTGGTCCAGCCCACCGCGCGTCCGCTCTCCTTGTGCACGACCGCCAGCGGGACGTGCCGGTCGTCGTCGATGAGGTGGCGGGCCACCTTCGCGAGCTCGGCCTCGGTGCGCGGCGTGCCGGCGGGCAGCCAGCGCCAGACCTCCTCGTCCCCTCCGCCGGCGGCGAACAGGTCGGGCACGTGCCCCATGGCCAGCGGCTCCAGCCGGACGACGGCGTTCTCGAGCACCACGGGCTCGGGCAGCTTGGAGGTCATGGCGGCAACCCTACGGAGGGCCGGGCGGTCGCGGTGATGGCCACCTGTGCCTTTTTACGGGGAACCACTGTCGACACTCATACCGGCCGGTCGGTAGGCTCACGGCATGGACTTCGCTTACGACACCGTCACCGAGGACCTGCGCGAGCGACTGCTGCGCTTCATGGACGAATGCGTCTATCCCGCCGAGCCCGCTTTCGAGGAGCAGGCGGCGACCAGCGGCTGGAGCGCGCCGCCGCTGATGGCCGACCTCAAGGACGAGGCCAGGAAGCGCGGCCTGTGGAATCTGTTCCTGCCCGGCGAGCACGGCGCCGGGCTGACGAACCTCCAGTACGCGCCCCTGGCGGAGATCATGGGCCGGAGTCCCACGCTCGCCCCGACGGCCACCAACTGCGCCGCGCCCGACACCGGCAACATGGAAGTGTTGTCCATGTTCGGCAGCGAATGGCAGCGCAAGGAGTGGCTGCGGCCGCTGCTCGACGGCGAGATCCGCTCGGCGTTCGCCATGACGGAGCCCGACGTGGCTTCCTCCGACGCAACGAACATCGCCACCTCGATCGTCCGCGACGGCGACGAGTACGTCATCAACGGCCGCAAGTGGTTCATCTCGGGGGCGATGAACCCCAACTGCAAGATCTTCATCGTCATGGGCAAGACGAACCCCGACGCGCCCAAACACCGCCGGCAGAGCATGATCCTCGTGCCCCGCGACACCCCCGGAGTGCACATCAAGCGCGGCATGCACGTGTTCGGCTACACCGACGCCGACCACGGCGGCCACGCCGAGATCGTGTTCGAGGACGTCCGCGTCCCGGCGGAGCACCTGATCGGCGAGGAGGGCGGCGGCTTCGCCATCGCCCAGGCCCGGCTCGGCCCCGGGCGCATCCACCACTGCATGCGCCTGATCGGCATGGCCGAGCGCGCAGTCGAGCTGATGTGCGGGCGGGCGCTGGCCAGGAGCACGTTCGGCAAGCCCGTCGCCCAGCAGGGCGTCGTCCAGGACTGGATCGCCGAGTCGCGCATCAGGATCGAGCAGCTGCGCCTGCTCGTGCTCAAGACGGCCTGGCTCATGGACACGGTGGGCAACCAGGGGGCCCACACCGAGATCCAGGCCATCAAGATCTCCACCCCGATCACCGTGGAGTGGATCCTGGACAAGGCCGTCCAGGTGCACGGCGCGGGCGGCGTCTCCCAGGACTTCCCGCTGGCCGCGCTCTGGGCGCACGCGCGCTCGCTGCGCCTGGCGGACGGCCCCGACGAGGTGCACAAGAGGTCACTGGCCTACCGCGAGCTGAAGAGGTGGATGTGAACGAGGCGGAGATCAGGGAGCGCGTGGCCGCGTTCCTCGGCGAGCATGACCCGAGCGGCGACCGGCTGGAGTTCCTGCGGGCCAGGTACGACGCCGGGCTGGCCTGGGTGTGGTTTCCCGAAGGGCACGGCGGGCTGGGGGCGCCTCGGGAGTTGCAGCAGGTCGTGGAGCGGGAGCTGGCGCACACCCCGCAGATCGACGGCGGCATCCAGGGCATCGGCCTCGGGATGGCGGCGCCGACGATCCTGGCGTTCGGCACGGACGAGCAGAAGCGGCGTTTCCTGCGGCCGCTGTGGACGGGGGAGGAGATCTGGTGCCAGCTCTTCAGCGAGCCCGGCGCCGGGTCCGACCTGGCCACGCTGGCGACCCGGGCGGTCAGGGACGGCGGCGAGTGGGTGATCGACGGCCAGAAGGTGTGGACGTCCGGCGCCCACCACTCCCGGTGGGCCATCCTCGTCACCCGTACCGACCCTGACGTGCCGAAGCACCGCGGCATGACGTACTTCATCTGCGACATGCACGCGCCGGGCGTCGAGGTGCGGCCGCTGCGGCAGATCACCGGCGAGGCCGAGTTCAACGAGGTGTTCCTGACCGGCGTCCGGCTCCCCGACGAGCTGCGGCTCGGCGCGGTCGGCGACGGCTGGCGGGTCGCGCAGACCACGCTGATGAACGAGCGCGTCGCCATCGGCGGCGGGCCCGCGCGGCGCGGCGGCGGCATGATGGCCCCGGTGCTCGACGCCTGGCGCGAGCACCCCGAGCTGCGCAGCCACGACCTGCACCAGCGGTTGTTGTCGCTCTGGGTGGAGGCCGAGGTGACCCGGCTGTCGGGAGCGCGGTTGCGCGAGCAACTCGCCGCCGGGCAGCCAGGGCCCGAGGGCTCGGGCATGAAGTTGTCGTTCGCCCGGCTCAACCAGGCGCTGACCGGGTTCGACGTCGAGTTCCGGCGCGATCTCGGCTACGACGACTGGACGTTCCGGCGTTCCGAGAACGTCGACTTCTACGGCCGCGGCCCCGGCTACCGCTATCTGCGGGCCAAGGGCAACTCGATCGAGGGCGGCACCTCCGAGATCCTGCGCAACATCATCTCGGAACGGGTGCTCGGCCTGCCCTCCGAACCTCGCATCGACAAGGACGTTCCCTGGAAGGACCTGCCGCGATGAGCCGCGACCGGATGACGCTGCTGTACACGGACGTCGAGGAGGAGCTGCGGGCCGCCGTGCGGGGGGTGCTCGCCGACCGGTGCCCGCCCGCCGCGGTGCTCAAGCGCGCCGAGTCCGAGCCCTACGACCTGGACCTGTGGAAGACGCTGGCGGGGGAGATCGGGGTGGCCGGGCTGCTCATCCCCGAGGAGCTGGGGGGCGCGGGCGCGTCGGCCAGCGAGGCGGCCGTCGTGCTGGAGGAGCTGGGCAGGGGAGTGGCGCCGGTGCCGTTCCTCACCAGTGCGGTGCTGGCCACGCGGGCGCTGCTCCCGACCCGTGACGCCCTGCTCGGCGAGCTGGCCGAGGGCAGGCGGACGGCCGCGCTGGCGGTGTCGTTCGCCGCGTCCCCCTACCGGCCGGAGCGGGGTGCGTCGCTGAGCGTGGACGGCGCGGGCCGGTTGTCCGGCAGCGTCACCGGCGTGGCGGGGGCGGACGTGGCGGACGTGCTGCTGGCACCCGTGGACGGCGGCCTGTACGCGGTGGAGACGGGCGCGGCGGAGGGAGGTCCGGTCACGGGATGCGCGGTCGAGGTCGTGCCCTCGCTCGACCTGACGAGGCCGGTCGCCACCGTGACGTTCGACCGGGCGAGCGCCCGCCGGGTGGGGGCGTGCGACCTGACCGGGGTGCTGCGGTTCGGGGCGGGGCTACTGGCGTCGGAGCAGCTCGGCGTGGCCGAGTGGTGCCTGGACACGACGCTCGCCTACGTCAAGGAGCGCCACCAGTTCGCCCGGCCGGTCGGCTCCTTCCAGGCGATCAAGCACCGGCTCGCGGACCTGTGGCTGGACGTGGTCAGGGCCAGAGCCGCCGCGAGGAGCGCCGCCGCCGACACCTCGGCCGTCACCGTGGCCGTGGCCCAGTCGTGGAACTCCGGCGTGGCGGTGCACGCGGCGGAGGAGGCCGTGCAGCTGCACGGCGGGATCGGCATGACCTGGGAACACCCCCTCCACCTGTTCCTCAAGCGCGCCAAGGCGAGCGAGATCGCGCTCGGGACGCCGGGCGACCACCGGGAGGCGCTGGCCTCACTGGTCGACGTTCCCGGCCCGGAGTGAGGTGAGCAGCAGGTCGGCGAAGTGCCTGCCCACCTGGGCGCCGGTCAGCGGGCCGTCCGCGTGGAACCAGGTGCCCAGGTGGTGCACGGAGCCGAAGAAGTAGTCGACGACCAGCTCGGCGGGGACGCGGTCGCTGAAGACGCCCGTGCGCTGCCCCTCCGCGACGAGGTCGCGGAACCGCTCGTGGTAGCGGCGGCGCTCGGCGCGTACGGTCTTGCGCGTCTCGGGGGCGAGCAGGTGCATCGACCGGAAAAAGATCTTGGAGTCGTCGAGGTTGGCGGTCGTGGTCTCGACGACGTCGGCCGCGGCCCGGCGCAGGCGCTGCTCCAGCGTGCCGGGGCCGTCGGCGATCTGCGCCAGCCGGTCCGTCTGCATGCGGAGCACCCGGCCGTAGATCTCGTGCAGCAGGTCGTCCTTGGAGTCGAAGTAGTGGTACATCGCACCTTTGGTGACGCCGGCCGCCACCACGATCTCCTGCACGGAGGTGCCCTCGAAGCCTCGATCGGCGAACAGCCTGGTCGCCTCGGCGAGGATCCGCTGCCTGACCGGTTCTTCTCTCACATGGTCCCCCTTGGTCACCCGCCCTAGCATACCGACTGGTCGGTTGAGCTCATTGGGTGGTCTTGCAGGTACTAATTCCGTCACCTTAGGCTCGCCTTGGTTGGGAGCGGGTATCTCTTGACCGGCGAGGGATCTTCGGCGTGGCAGATCCTGCAAGACACCTACTCATTCGGGGAGTTTGCCGTGCCAGGTGGCTCTATCTACGTGAAGCAGGACGAAAAGTACACAGGCTCATCCCCGCAATGGTGGTACGAGAAGTTCTGGCGCGAGGACGCCCAGAACCGGCGCAGGTCCCGGTACATCAAGGCCGGGGTGGGGCTCGTGATCGGCGTCGCGCTGGCGCTCAGGTTCGACCTCACCGCCCTGTCACCGCTGTTCGGCCTGCTCTTCGCCGGCCTCGTGGCCGGGGGAGACTGGTTTCTCCACTGGCGCTCCTTCCACGCCACGGCGGTCTGGCGCGGAGCGCGGCGCGGAGAGGCGATCACCGGCAGGCACCTGCGCAGAGCGCTCCGCCGCCAGGGCTACAACGTCCTCGACGGTCGTGCCATCCGCGGGAAGGCCTCCATCGACCACCTGGTGATCGGCCCGGGAGGCGTCTGGGTCGTCGACAACGAGTCGTGGAGCCCCGACACCGAGATCGCCTGCTACGCGGGGCGGCTCTTCTTCGGCGAGAAATACGGCTCCAAGACGGCCAAGCCGCTGGTGGAGGCCGCCGAGGCGTTCGCCGAGCTGCTCAACCGCGAGACGGGCATCGCGGTGACCATCACGCCCCTGCTCGCCGTCCACTGCGGGCTGCTGCCCAAGGGCGGCTTGGTGCACGCGGAAGGGCTCACGCTGCTCAAACCCCGCCTGGCCGGCAAGCTGATCAGGGCGGCCGAGGGCGGCGTGCTCACCGGCGAGCAGATCGAGGTGCTCACCCGCACGGCGGCCAGGGAGCTCCAGCGCGTCTGAAGGTCAGGCCAGCGTCTCGACGAACGCGGCGAGCTGGGCGACGTTGCGGCACTCGTGCATCGGCACGACCTGCCCGTAGTCGCTCGCGAGCGAGTCGCCCGTGTCCCACTGCCGGCGCGGCTCCGGGTTGAGCCAGTAGGCGTGGCGCGCGCGGGACACGAGGGACGCCAGCACGTCCAGGGCCGGCGGCTGGTAGTTGGAGCGGGCGTCGCCGAGGATCAGCAGCGAGGTCTTCGGGCCGATCGCGTCGCCGTACCGCTCGGCGAAGCGCTCCAGCGCGTGCCCGTAGTTGGTGCGGCCGAAACGCACCATGTCGGCCTCGTCCGCCAGCCTGGCCATGGCCTCGACGACGTCGGCGCCGGGGGCGAAGAAGCGGGTGATCTCGTCCACCGTGTCCACGAAGCCGAACGCCCGCACCCTGGCGAACTGCTCCCTGAGCGCGTACGTGAGCAGCAGCGTGAAGTGCGCGAACGACGAGACCGAGTCGCTGGTGTCGCAGAGGATGACCAGCTCGGGCCGGTGCGGGCGCGGGGGTTTGAGGTGGACGGCCAGCGGCACGCCGCCGCTCTGCAGCGAGGCCCGCATCGTCCTGCGGAAGTCGAGCCGGCCGCGCCTGCCCTTCCTGTGCTTGATCGTCAGGCGCGCGGCCAGGCGCCGGGCCAGCGGATGCACCTCCCGGCGCAGCCTGGCCAGGTCGGCCCTCGTGATGCGCAGGAAGTCGATCTGGTCGAGCGGCGGGCGTACGGCGGAGCGGGCGATGCGCTCGATGCCGGAGTTCTCGGCGATCCGGCGGCGCACGTCGGTGGCCACCGCCTCCTCGAAGCGCCGCAGGCCGGCGCCGACCCGCTGGCGCAGGGTCTTCTCGGCCAGGCCGCCGCGCTCGCCGTCCCGCAGCCCGGCGCGGAGGATGCCGGCCATCAGCGTCTCGGGCGACAGGGCGCGCATGACGCTGTAGGAGAACCAGTTCTGGCGCCCAGGACCGGACTCCTGGCGGCCGAACCGGCCGACCATGGCCTGGGCGAACGCGCGCACCTCCGGGTCGGAGCCGCCGGTCAGCAGCCCGGCCAGGTGCTCGCGCAGCTCGGCGACCGTGGCCGTGTCCGGGTCCGCCGCGCCTGCGGGCCGCGCGGCTCCCAGCCCGGTCGTCGACGCCGGGAACCACAGGTCGAACAGCACGTCGAACCCCGGCCGGTAGGCGGGCTTCTTGACCAGCGTGGCCGCGTACGCGGCGCGCAGCGACTCGCGGTCGCCCAGCTCGATCGCCCGCAGGGCGTTGGCGGCGTCCAGCCCTTCCGCCACCGAGACCGGCACCCCTGCCTCGCGCAGCGCGTGCACGAAACCCACGTGCCGGTCGACCAGCGACTCGCGGTCAGGCATCCGGCAGCCCCAGCTCCTTGATCGCCCTGGTCTGGTCGGAGGCGTGCTTGAGCACCACGCCCAGCGTGCCGGCGACGGTCGCCTCGTCCAGCTCCGCCCGCCCGAGGGCCAGCAGCGTGTTGGCCCAGTCGACGGTCTCGGCCACCGACGGCGCCTTCTTCAGCTCCAGCGCCCTGAGCGTGGCGACCGTCCTGGCCAGCTGCTCCGCGAGTCCGGCCCGCAGCCCGGGGACCTGGGCGAGCACGATGTCCCGCTCCCGCTCGGGGGTGGGGTATTCGATGTGCAGGTAGAGGCAGCGCCGCTTGAGCGCCTCCGACAGCTCGCGGGTCGCGTTGGAGGTCAGCACCACGTACGGCCGCCGTGTCGCGGCGATGGTGCCCAGCTCGGGGATCGTCACCTGGAAGTCGGACAGCAGCTCCAGCAGCAGCCCCTCGACCTCGACGTCCGCCTTGTCGGTCTCGTCGATGAGCAGCACGGTGGGCTCCGCGGACCTGATCGCCTTGAGCAGGGGCCGCTCCAGCAGGAACTCCTCGGTGAAGATGTCGTCGTCGGCGCTGGTGGCCTGGATCCTGAGCAGTTGCTTCTTGTAGTTCCATTCGTAGAGCGCCCTGGCCTCGTCGAGGCCTTCGTAGCACTGGAGCCTGATCAGCCGGGCGCCGGTGGCCTGCGCCACCGCCTTGGCCAGCTGCGTCTTGCCCACCCCTGCAGGCCCTTCGACCAGCAGCGGCTTGCCCAGCGCCGCAGCCAGGAACACCGACGTGGAGATGGCGTCGTCGGAGAGGTAGTCCACGGCGGCGAGCCGCTCCGTCACGTCGGCGGGCGAGTCGAACATCGATGCTCCTGTCTCGAGGCCGAACTTTATTCTAGCGGCTCGGGTCCGGCTGATACCGATTCGACCAGGATGCGGATCACCGGTATATTCCTCTCTGCCAGCGCCGCTAGCTCAGTTGGTCAGAGCAGCTGACTCTTAATCAGCGGGTCCGGGGTTCGAGTCCCTGGCGGCGCACCAGTTCTGATCAGGCCCGGCTTCGGTTATGACAGCCGGGCCTGATCTTTGATGGGGCCGTGATGAGGCCAGGGTGAGCGCGTCAGCGAACAGCAGCCTGATGACGCTTCCGTCGGCCTACGGTCTGGCTCTGCTTCCGGACAGAGCCACTACGGCGACGGGGGCGATTGCTCCCAGGCGGTCGGCGTCCGGCCTCGCGAATGAGGCGGGCTACGGCTTCGGCGGTGTCACGGGCGACCTGCGGGACGACGGTTACGTAGGTATCGGCCGTCAGCACGATGCTGGAATGACCAAGCTGGTCCTGGATGACCTTGAGGTCCGCGCCTGCCTGAAGCGCGAGACTGGCCGCCCCACGTCGAAGGTCGTGCAGGCGAATGGGTGGAAGCCCGCTCTCCTGGATCATGGCGCCGAAGGTCCGGGTCAGGCCGTCGGGGGTCATCGGCCGGCCGCGTTGGGTGGTGAAGACGTAGCCACCGCCGTCTTAGTCGAGGAGGGCGAGGTCGGCCTGCTGGAGGTCGCGGTGACGGCGTAGCGCGGTGACGGTGGTGCGATCGAGGGCGATGGTGCGGCGGCTGGTGGGCGTCTTGGGCGGACATTGGGCCAGCCCGCCGCCGTCCAACCGTTGTGTCTGGCTGTTGATCGTGATGAGTGCCGCGTCGAGGTCGAGATCGCACCAGCGTAGTCCGGCGGCCTCTCCGCGGCGCAGGCCGCGCAGAGTGATGAGGTGATAGACGGCATACAGCCGGTGGCCGCTGATCGCGGTGAGGAACGTAGCGGTCTGGGCGGCGGTCCAGATTGCCACCCGGGGACGGGTCCCGCTGCGTTGCCATTCGGCGATCTGGTCGCTGGTCCACACGACTGCGTGAGGGCGGCGTAGCCGGGGGAGTTCGATATAGCGGGACGGATTGTCAGGCAGAAGGTTCTCTCGAACGGCGGCGTTGAGCGCGGCTCGCAGGGTGGCGTGCAGGCGGGCGAGCAAGGTCGCCGAGGCTGGCCGGCGGGTAATGGTGCCGTGTCGCATGATCGTGGTGAACATGTGCTGCACGTCGCGGATGGACAGGTCGCGGAGCGGGATGCCGCCCAGGTGTGGGATGAGGTAGCTGTCGATGTGCGCGGTGTAGTTTCGCAGCGTGGCGGGCTGGAGGGAGACCCTGGAGGCGATCCAGATGCGCAGCCATTGCGCGATGGTCAGCAGGCTGGCTTGAGGATCGGAGCCGGACGTCTGTAGCTGGCGAGTGCTCTGACAGCGGCGCGGCGGCTGGTGAAGCCGCCCTTACGGAGGCGGCGGCGGGCACCGTCGAGACTGGCGGGAATGTCGAGGGTGAGGTACCAGCTGCCGTGGCCGCGGGTGGTCAGCTTGGGGCAGTGGGCTCCGAGCTGACGTCCGGTTTGTGGATTCCGGCAGCCGCAGCGCTTGTGGACGTGACCGGCGACGGGCATGGCGACTCTCCGATCAAGATGGGGTAATGGTGAGTGGATCGTGGGGATGTTTGCGATGATGAAGGGGGCCGGGTCGAGCGAGGGAGGTGAAGTGGGTGTCCTATAGTCCGAAGCTAGCGGCGGCGTTGTCGGGTGCCACGCTTCGTCAGCTCGCGCACTGGCGTAAGGCCAGTTCTGGGCGTGGCGCGGTGCTGGTGCCGGAGGTCTCTCCGGTGCGTCCGGTGCTGTATTCGTTTCGGGATCTGGTGGCGTTGCGTACGTGTGTGAAGCTGCGCAATGACGCGTCCTTGCAGAAGATTCGCCGGGCGTTGGACACGCTCCGTGACGACCTGCAGGAGCGTGAGCATCTGTCGGCTTACCAGTTGGTGACCGATGGTTCGACGATCTACTTGGTCGAGCAGGGTCAGGCCACCGATCTGGTGCATCGCAAGGCCAACCTTGTCATCCATGACATGGTCGAGGTGTTGCGGCCGTTCTACCGCGATGGACGGCACATTCCGGACCTGCTACGTCCCCGGGAGCACGTCACGGTTGACCCGGCGGTCCGCGGTGGGATGCCGGTGATCGACGGGACCCGCGTGCCGTACGACGAGATTGCGGCGTTGCTGCGGGATGGCGTTCCGGCTGAGCGGATCGTGGAGTACTACCCGAGCGTGTCGGCCACGGCGGCGTTGGACGCCGCCGACTTCGCCGACTACGTCGACAGTTACGAGCCTCCCAGGGAGCAGCGTGCGGCTGCTGCTGGATGAGAACGTCCCCCGTCCGCTGCACCTGGTCCTGACGAGTTTCGTACTGAACCACGACATCGTCCACTTGCTGGATCTTCCTGGCTGGTCGGGCACGCGCGATGAGACCTTGTATCCGCGAGCCGCGGCCGAGGGGTTCCACGTGGTTCTCACCAACGACGGCCGCCAGATGCAGCGACCGCGGGAAGTGGCCGCTATCGCCGCCTCTGGTCTGCACCGGATCGAATATCCGCACAAGCACCCTGGGCTGGTCGGGATGGGCGCCGCGATCGCGACGGTCGCCGCTGGATTGCCGAGCGTGCTGGCGTTGCTGGAAGAATCCAGCGGACCACGCTTGATCACTTTGCGAGGCGTCGATCCCACGGTGGCGAGTCGGCTGCGGTTGATCGATCCTGCGCTGAATCCGCCCAAATTCTGGCCTACGTCTCCGTCTGGGCGGACCCGGCCAGGTGCCAATGCCGAAAATATGTGAAGGGCAACGGCGAAGCGGTCGAACTCACTCGGGCATCACGCCGCGGCGAGTCCCGTCCTGACCTTGCCTGCGACCGACGCGCCTAGCGTTTTCGCCTGTCTGCTGGTTTGCGCCAGTACGGCAGCGCCACGCACCTGATCCTGCGGCCGTCCCATGAGGACGTGGGACGGCCGGGGGAACGGATGGTTGTTGAGATGCCGGCGCTGGCCCGCGCTGCTCGGGCCCCACTGCGTGCCGCACCGACGCAATCTCTCAATCACAGGAAAGATGGCGCTGACGGTCATACCCTGAAATCTGATGCCGGGCGGAAAGGCCAACGAGCCGTGATCATCAATCAGGCGGGGAAGAGCAGCCTGCAGGTTTCGGAAATCCTGTTCTCCCCGCTGCTCACCCTTGACGAGCTTGGACCTATGGGGCACATAGCCATCACCTACTCGGTGAAAGAGAACGGCTGCTCGCACAGCCCTTCCTGCCGGCAGCGGGGAAAACACGCGGCGGAACCCACAACCACGAGCCTGAAGGAGTTTCGGGGACATCGCCATCACGAGCGGATGTGCCGAACATGCGGCGGCGCGGACCTGCCTGCGTTGAAACCGGAGGAGATCGCAAGCGTCGAGGAACTGGCGCTGTTGCTGCCCCCACGGTTGGAGGCGGCGCAGCGGAGGGCTGAGGCCGAACGCGTTGTGGCGGCTCGGGTGCGTGCTGCTGATGCACTCGATGAGCGGGCACGGGCGATCCTCGATGGGTGGGAGTGGAGGCTCGCTGAGGAGCGGCAGCGGGCTGAAGGAGGATCCGCCGACGTCCTGAGCGCAGTGACTCGTTGCTGCGAGGACGGGATGTGCACGGCAGAAGCCGATGTGTCGTTCGATCCGCGCACGCTGAAGGTCGATTTCCGGTGCCGGGCCAATCCGATGCACGGCCGACTGGCCTGGAAGGATGACGAGACCTACGAGATATGGAAGCACTGGGATGAGGCCAAATACGACACTCTTGCCCTCATCGCTTCGTTGATCGCTGAGGATGACCCCTGCTGGAGCGAGGTCTACGGCACCCGGGCAGATGACTGGCGAGCGGTGACCGCCGCGCTGCGGGTTTTCGATGAGGCGAACCCACAGCCCATGGACCTCGGCCCCAACGTTCGGTGTGGTTTGTGCAGTCGGCGGATGGCGCTCCACGAGAGGGCAAGCCGTGCGGACGTGCCCTCGGTGTACGAGTGCGGGCACCGGCACACGGATGGCCGTTTCCACCGCGAGAAGAAGGCTGATGTCCACCGTGTGGTCGACCGCGTTTTGCTCGACGCGCTCAACGGACGCTTCTCCTGGGTGACCGCGCCCGAACTGGCGCCGGCTCCCGCTGCCCTGGTTGCCTACGCCGACTATCTCACGGCGAAGATCGCGACTTACGATGCGCACATCGGCGCGGCGAAGGCAGACGCGGCTCTTTCGCGGCAGCACACCGACCGGGTGGCGCGGTTGGAGCAGGTCGGGATGATGCAGGAGCACGGAGTGTTCGCGGTGGCCGGCCTGGATGCACTTGTCCGGGAGCCCTGGCGCGGCAGGTCGGTGCGCGACGATGGCGTGTTTACGGATCTCGGACGTGCGCTGCTGGTTGATCGGGTTGTGTGCCATCGCGACGGCATCGAGGTCTTCACTCGTCTCGATGAGGGCACCGCTCTTTATCGGAGACTGTACGCGGAGGATCTCCGGGAAGAAATCCGCGTGGCTCGTGCCCAGTTGCAAATGCTGGAGGACGAACTTACGGAGTTGGAGGAGACGCCAGCAGGCCCTCCAGACTCACCGTCATCGTGACATGACTCCGATCAGCGACTGGAGTGGAGTTGTCCCGGATGGCCGGACAGCCCGTGGGCCGTGAGGTCGGCGGCGAGACGAGAGCCGACCGAGAGGAGGTCGGCTGCTGCCTGGTCGAGGACGTGGATGAGCGCGGTCATCGCGGCTGGGTTGATCCCGGCGAATGTGCCGCGTATGGCTGTGATCATGGCGGCTGAGGACGCGCTGGCGGGGACGGCTGGTGTGGGGCCGCTGTGCCGTACGGCCAGGGTGGCGAGCTGGTGGAGCGCGTCCGCCAGGGCGGACTGGAGGAGACGACGGTGCTTGTTGAGGCTGTCGGCGAAGCCTGGGGCGGCCGCCACCGCCCCAGGCGCAGGCGCTCGTCTGGCGGGCAGCGGAGTCGAGAGCGTCGCGATGGGCGACGGCGAGTGCGCTGACGCGCCGGAATGCTTGAAGGGTCGCTGCGTACTCCGCCATGACGAAGGTAAGGATCTCAGGCCAGTGGGCGTCGACCCGCTGGTTTGGCAACTCCTCCTAAATCGTCCGACGCGACCGCTGCTATGGTCCGATCTCTCCGAATACCAGAGTGGGATCGTAGTCGTCGACCATGGCAATCGGCTCGTCGAGAGTGATCGTGAAGTTCCAGCCCTCGTTCTGGATTGCCTGGCCAAGTTCGTCCCAGGTCAGCTGTCGGCCATCGACGACCACGGCCATCTCATCCGGGCTGCGCCAGATGATCCTGCCGCGTACCTCGCGGTCGGCGATGGTCGGCTTGCCGCTGAATGGGCTGCGCTCGAGGTAGTGCCTGCCGATCTCGCGGCGGGCGGTCTCCCGTACGTGGTCAAGAGCGCGTTGCGGGTCGGCGTAGGGGGCTGCGAGTGAGCGGAACTCATACCCTTCCTCGACGCCGACTTCCGTGAGGTCGGCTTCGATGCCGGTGGCGCCGTGTGTGAGGCGGTAGGCCAGGACATGCGGCCGACCGTCAGGATCGACGAACATCTCTGGTGGCGGAGGCGACGGCAGCGGATCACGTCCGGTCCGGTCACACATCCACGAGTTCCAGCAAGCGTCGCAGAGCATGCCCACCGGGTTGAGATGAATCCGGGCGGGTTGCCCGCACCTGCTGCATTTCGCGCTTTCGGTAGCCACCTGCTGACTCTACGTCTTCGGGTGTCTCGGGCCGCGTACATGAGATCGGCGAGGCGATACGCTCGCCGTCATGCTCTCCGTAGCCGAGAGTCCGGTGTTCGCAGCCGCCCACGCCCTGGCCGCCTGGGTAGGCGAAGGACGTGCGGTCACGCCGGGCGGCGTACTTAAGCCCACTCTCGTCCCGGATGTCGCGAAGGCCATCAACGTTCCTTGTCCGATCAAGGTACGGCGGCTGAGCGATGTTCCCGAGGTGTTTCGGGCATGGCTGACCGCGGTAGCCATCGAGATGATCACGGTCAGCGGGGCGCGTGCCGTACGCTCCGAACCCGAACCGCACCTGGACGCCGCCCGCGGGTATGTGGCGCTGGAGCAGGTGATCGCGGCGCAGGTCACCGATCCGTGTGGGGCAGACCCGCGGATCTGCTGCCAGGTGACGCTCGACCTGCTCGCCGAGGAGGAGCCGCCGCTCGGGCAGGCGCTGCGGCGCGAAGTCGAGGCCGTCATGCGGCAGCGTCGCGACTGGGACTGGCGCGCATCCGGGCTGATCGACGGGCATCCCGCGGACCAGGTCGTGACCATTCTGCGCGAGTTCGGCGCGCTGGACACCCGGCTGAACGTGACTGAATTGGGCGAACATGCCCGCCGTGAACTGGCGGACCGGATCCCGCTGCCGGTCACGCCGGACTTGGACGCGGCCGAGGTGCTGCGCCGAGTGGCCATGTCCGCCGAGGAAGACGTACCGGAACTGTTGCGGCGATGGCGGATCCCTGACTACGGTTCGCTCGTTAGGCCGCCGAGGCCGCGCAATTGCCCGGTCGGTTGCTCGGTGGTTGCTCTTCGGCCATCGGCACCCGTGAACCCGCGGTGGCATTTTGGGGCATTTCGAGGACAACGGAAAGGGACGGAGCGCTACAAGCAAGTACATTTAGGTACGGCTTGACACAAAGGCTAGTGACTCTTAATCAGCGGGTCCGGGGTTCGAGTCCCTGGCGGCGCACCGCGCGAAAACCCCAGCTTGATGTGCCGAGCTGGGGTTTCTCGCTTCGTCGGCGGGCGCGTGGCCGACCGGCCCGGCTCCGGCTGGTCAGCTGATCTTCGGTACGCGCCACATCGGCCAGACGGCTGGGCCGTCGGGCAGAAGGATCGGTTCTCCGCACCGCACGAACCCGTGGCGTTCGTACAGCCGCAGGTTCGCCTGCCCGCTCGCCTCCAGGTAGGCGGGCAGACCGGCCGCGTCGGCGCGTGCCAGACCGCGGGCGAGCAGCGCGGAACCGGCGCCCTGCCCCTGGCAGGCGGGGTGAACGCCGAGGAACTGGAGGTGGAGGTGGTCGCGATCGCTCGGGTGCCGAGCGGTCGTGAGCTCCACATACTGCCTCAGGCGGACGGGCAGTTCCGGTGGCAGCCCGTCGGTCGCGGAGCCGGGCGTGGAGTCGTCGGCGGACCAGGGCAGCCAGACGGCGACGGCCACCTCGTCCTGGACCTCCAGGCCTCCGGCCGCGGCGGACTCGGCAACCACGAAGGCGAACATCCGGGCGGAGACCTCCGGGGTGAGCCAGCGGATGACGGCGTCGGCGGCGAAAGCGGCGGTGAGCACGCGAACGGCCGCGCCCGCGTCCCCTTCCGGTGTCCGGTCACGACGAAGGCCGCTCCCCTGGCCGCGGCTCGTCACGCGCCCTCCATCGGCGTCGCCGCCGCGGCGGCGGCCGCGGTCTCGAGAAGACGGCAGCGCTCGTCCGGCCCGATGTACCGTCCGGCGGCCACGACCGCGTGGATCCTCCGGGTGTTGGTGATGTCGGCCAGCGGATCGGCGTCCAGGACCAGCAGGTCGGCCAGCCTGCCCGGCTCGACCGTCCCCGAGATTCGCTCGCGCCCGAGGAACCTGGCGGGTTCGAGCGTCGCGGCCCGCAGGGCGCGCATCGTGCTCAGCCCGGAGCCGACCAGCAGTTCGAGCTCGTCGTGCAGGGCGAAGCCCGGGAACAGACCCGGGGTCACCGCGTCCGTGCCGGCCAGCACGCGCACGCCCGCCTCGTCCATGGCGGCGACCGCCGCCCGCCGGTGGTCGAACAGCCTGCGCCGCTTGGTCACCTCGTCCGAACTACGCCCGCCGCCGTGGAAGATCTGGTCCCGGACGAACGCCCACATGTCGGAGGTGCCGGGGGCCATGTAAGCGAGCCGCTGGTCGTCCAGCCGGATTCCCTCGGCCAGGTCGACCGCGGCGTGCATGATGAGCGTCGGGCAGTAGGCGACGTCCTCGGCGACGAACCGCTCGAACAGCGCCGTGGCGGATGCCCGGCTGTAGCGGTTGACTGACTCCCATTCCACCTCGTTGACCTGCTTGAACCAGTTCGCGTAGTGGAAACCGGGTTCGGGGGAGATCCGGGCCATCGCGGCCTCCATCCGCTCCACGTCGTCGGCGGTGGCGGGCCACAGGCCGTGGACGTGCTCGAAGGACCGCTGGCCCGCGCCGACCTGCTCGACGAGCGGGATCAGGTCGGACCGGTGGCCGACCACCGGGATGTCCTGTTTGGCCGCCTCGTCCAGTAGTGCGAAGTAGGGCTCCCTGCCCAGCCGGGAGTACGCCTTGACGAAGTCCGCTCCACCGTCCTTGGCCTCGCCGACGGCGCGCCGGGCCTCCTGCTCGGTGGTGACCGAGATGATCGGCGCGTCTTCGAACAGCTCTTCCCACAGGGCGGGGGAGCCGTCCACGATCGGGCTGGCGATGATCGACCGAGGTCCGAGCATCTTGCCCGCCTCCGTCCGCCGCCGCCATTCGTGCAGGTGCGGCTGACCCCACATCTCGCGTACCGTGGTCACGCCGTTGGCGATGTAGAGCGCGGGAAACTGCCGTTCGTCGTCGCCGCCCTCGCTGTGCACGTGCATGTCGGTCAGCCCCGGCAGCACATAACGCCCGGTAAGATCATGGATTTCGGTCCCCGGCGGGATCACGACCTGGGATGCGGGCCCCACCGCCACGATGGTGCCACCGGCCAGCAGGACGGTCTGGTCCGGCAGGGACGGCCCGCCGGCGACGTCGATCACGGTGACATGGGTGAGTGCCATGGGTACGTCGGCGAATGTCATGTGTACACCGTATGGATCGGCACGCTCGCAGGCTCGATCACCTGATGCACTTCTTCAACCGTACTGCTGGCTGGGCGCTGAACGGCGGCTCGCCGGGTTGCCCGCGTTCGCTTCCGAACTAGTACAGTTGGGCCGTGGCAGCGGTGCGGGATGATCAACGACCGGCGCAGCGCGTCGTTCTCGAGCTGCGCCGCAGGATCGCCGACGGCGTCCTGCGGCCCGGTGATCGGGTGCCTTCCACCCGGCAGATCGTGCGCGATTTCGGCGTCGCCATGGCGACCGCGAGCCGCGCGCTGACCCTGCTGAGGGAGGAGGGCCTGATCGTCACGCGGCCCGGCTCGGGCAGCGTGGTCAGGGTCCCCGAGACCCGCGCGCCCGCCGCGCCACGGTTGTCGCCCCGCGACCTGACCAGAGCGAAGATCATCGCGGTGGCCATCGCGGTCGCCGACCGCGAGGGGATCGAAGCGGTCTCCATGCGTGGCCTCGCGGGCAGGCTGGGTGTGGCGGCCATGTCCCTCTATCACCATGTCGCCGGCCGTGACGAGCTCGAGCTCCTGATGATCAACGCGGTGTTCCGGGCGCAGCCGCTGGCCGCCGTCCTTCCCGAGGGGTGGCGCGCGCAGCTGGAGGAGATCTACCGGCTGCAGTGGCGGCTCTACCGCCGTCACCCGTGGCTGGCAGGGCTGCTGTCGCTGACGCGGCCGCCGTTCGTCCCCGAGGCCATGATGCACAGCGAGCGGACCTTCGCGGCGCTCGCCCAGCTCGGCCTGTCGCCGGACGAGCGCAAGCGCGCGGCCCTCGCGCTCCCCGCGCTGGTGCGCGGGCTCGCCTTGACGGCGGCGGATGAGGTACGCGTGGAGCGCGAGACGCGCATGCGCACGACCGACTGGTGGGCGGCCATGGAGAGCGAGGCCAGGATGACGTTCCGGTCGGGGAGCTTTCCCCATCTCGCGGCCGTGGAGCAGACCGTGCTCGCCGAAGACCTGGAGGTCGTGTTCGAGCATTCGCTCATGCGCTATCTCGACGGGCTGGCGGGGCTCGCCGAGCAGCGATGACCGGGCTCGCCGCCAGCCCGGCAACCGACGCGAGAGCAGACGTCGCGCTCCGCATGCACGGCCTCTTCGATCTTGGTGAGTGAACCGGACCGAGCCTGCCCGAGCCCCGCGGCGTCGGTCCACCGGATGGCCGAGAGGGAGGGAAAATCCGTCCGGCCGGCCGCGATGCGCGAGCGGATCGTGGACGCTACGACAAGGGAACGTGGAGGCTCCGGCATGGCCCACCGCGCGGCGATGGGTGAGGCTTTCCTCCAGATTCAGCCGTTCCGATCAAAGGAGGGATTCCATGCCCGTCCTCCTCCAAGGGGGTCGACCTGGAGCAACTCCACGGTGATCCGCATGCGGTACTGGTTGCCCCCGACGAAGCGCCGCCGCGACAACATCAAGATCGTGGACTTCGGCAAGCGGGGGGAACACGGGGCCAGTGATCGATGACGGGATGGTGGACAGCTTCGGATCCGACTGGAAACCCCTTCTCATCCGGAGTTACCAGCGCCGCGTCGGCAAGGTCCGCGTGGAGTTCGTCTTCGACCGCAAGGGTAAGGACCCGCGGCGCTCGAGGACGTTCTGACCGACGGTCCGCTCTCGCCGGCCGCCCGGCGCCCTCATGGGTCTCCGACGCCTCGCAGCCTTGGGGCGGTTTCGGTGGGTGCCGGGAGGTGCGCCGGCCAGCGCCGTGCCACAGGCAGCATGGCCAGGCAGCCGGCGAGGCCGCACCCGCCCACGATCAGGGCCGGGTTGCCGGCGAGGTCGGTGAGCGCACCCGCCAGGCTGGTGGCCAGCCCGATTCCGGCCATCATCCCTGCGGCGGCGACGCCGAAGGCCCGGGCGCGGTGGGAGCCGGGCACCTCGCGTACGAAGCGGGCGTTGAGCGCGATCTGGAACGCCGTGCCGTACCCGCTCAGGGCCAGCAACCCGAGCACCACCGGGAGGGGCGGGCCGGCGGCGATCGGCACGAGGGCGAGGCACGACAGCAGCGCCATCGGGCGGACCTGCCTCCAGCGCGCGGCCGGCGAGGTGAAGCGGCCGTAGATGATCGCTCCGATCATGCAGCCGAAAGGCATGGCCGACAGCAGCAGCCCGACGGTCGCGTCACCGCCGCCAACCCACTGCGCGTAGGCGGTCATCAGCCCTTCCGGTGCCGTGGCGAAGGCCGCCCCCGCCCACCCGAGCAGGAGATACGCCCGCAGCTGCGGGTCGCGGGTGACGAGGCGGAAGCCGTCGGCGGTCGACCGGAGTACGGTGGGCGCCCCCGCCCGTGCCGGAGCCGGACGGCGGATGAGATGGCGGGCGAGGAGAAGCGCCGAGATGGCGAAGGTGGCGGCGTCGATGAGCAGCACCTCCCGCGCGGACAGGACCGCCAGCAGCAGCCCGCCGCCGGCGAAGCCGAGCATCTGAGCGATCTGGCCGGTCAGGCTGCTGATGCCGGCGGCGACGACGTACTTGCCCCCGTCGAGCACCTCGGGCATGGTCGCCGAGCGAGCGGCCTGGGCGGGCGGGGCGAGCAGCGCGGACACGAACAACACGCCGATCAACACGGCGACCGGAAGGCCCGGCGTCACCAGCAACGCGATCAGGCACATGCGGGCCGCATCGCTGACGATCATCACGGTACGCCGGGGAAAGCGGTCGGCCAGAGCCGACAGCACGGGTCCGAGGACCACCCACGGCAGATAACCGATACCGAAGGTGACCGCCGCCAGGAACGCGGAGCCGGTGCCGGTGAACACAAGAGCCGCGACCGCGACCTTCGTGAGCTGGTCGCCGATCAGCGAAAGCAAGTGGGCGGCGAACAGGGCACGGAACTCCCGGAGCCGGAAGATCTCTCGATAGGTGGCGGCCGTTGTGTCTGTCGGCATTCTCTTCCCCGGATCAACTGCAGTCGAGGTGGGCCCGCACACCCCTGCACGCGGGCCCACCCCTTACCCTTCAATCGGCGCACACGACCGAATCAATACCAGGTGTTCCCTCGACGTGCCTTCACGTGAATCACCTCCGTCCTTCTCCGCTTGAAACGTTCGTTCTTTGGCTAGGCTATTGAATCTGGCACGCGAAACGATGTCGCGGGGTCCACGCTTTTTGGCGATGCGTCCACAGGAAAGGCGGATATGAGCGGGGAAGCGGAGCGGGTGCGGTCGCATCCTGCCGACTGGTTCGAGGTGTGGCGCGAGCAAATGAGCAAGGGCGCGGGATTGGAGATGGCCAGCGAATTCGCCGACGACATACGGGTCAGCGGGCAGGAAACGCCCCTCGGTCCCGTGGACCTTCAGGTGAAGTCGTTCCGGTCGGCGGCGGCGCGGCGACTGCGGGGCAGCACGATCGACGATCGCACGTATCAGATCGTCCTGCCCCTGCGCGGGAGCCTGCGCGCCTGCTGGGACGGGCGAGAAGCCGAGGTCGGCGCCGGAGACCTCTACGTGCACGACATGGCGCGGGCCGATCGTTACGAGTTCAGCGCGCCCCACGAGCACGGGTTGTTCGAGATGGCGGTGATCGCGTTCCCGAAGGTTCTCCTGCCCCGCAACGCGAGGCACGAGCAGATGCTCGGGCAGCGCATGTCGGGCACGGAGGGAACGGGCGCGCTGCTGAAAGGCTTCATCGCCGAACTCGCCAACGGAAAGGGCGAATTCAGCACGTCAGAGAGAGTCAGGCTGGGTATGGTTCTCGTCGACCTGGCCACGGTCCTTCTCTCCTGCCCGGGCGGCGAGGAGATGATCGACCCAAGGGCTCGGGACAGATATTCCCTGACCCTGCAGGTTCAGCGGTTCATTCAGGTCAATCTCGCCGATGCCGAACTTTCGCCGAGGTCGGTTGCCGCCGCGCATCACATCTCGGTCAGTTATCTGCACAAGCTTTTCCAGGAGCAGGAGATCTCGGTCGCCGCATGGATAAAGACGCGCCGGCTGGAGCGGGTGCGCCGCGATCTGGCTGATCCGTCGCTGGCCGACGTCCCCATTCACGGAATCGCCGCCCGGTGGGGATTTCCGGACGCGGCCGGTTTCAGCCGTTCGTTTCGCGCGGCGTACGGCATGCCCGCCAAGGACTTCCGGGCGCAGGCGCTGGACGGCGGCGCCTGACGGCCGGTCGTCAAACGGTCGCCGGGCCCCTTCGCCAGCGGGCCGCGGCGGTCCTGACGATCGTGGGCACCATCCCGCGCATCCCCAGCGCCTGGACCCCGGAAAGGGGGCTCCAGTAGTCACGCCAGGTGACGATCTCCCCGCCCCGCGCGCGCAGCACCTGAATGTAGGGCATGCGGTACGGCTTGCCGGTGCTCACCACCCGCCCCCGCCCTTCGTACTCGGCGACGACGACCTCCGGATCGCCGGTCTCATAGACGCGGAGCCCGTGAAAGCCGGTCAGTTCCAGCGGAGTGGAGGTGATCGAGGTGAGATAGCGGCGGATCTCCTCCCGGCCCCGCAGGAACTTCGGCACTCCGGGTGGAGCGAAGGGCAGTTCGTGTGTCCCGTCGGCCGCGAACATGTCGGCGAAGCCGTTCAGGTCTTTGGCGAGGAAGAGCCGCTGCGCGCGTTCGAGGATCGCCTTGGGGAGGGTGTCGGGCGTTGGCATGGCGGGTCTCCTCATTGGGTCTACGGTTGTTGACTGAACTGATGCTAGTGCGAGCCGGCGGGTTGGGTCAACGGCTGTAGACTCAAGTTTCATGTCCGACCACCGTCCCCGCCTGTCCCGGGCCGAGCAGCGCAGACAGACCGAGAACCGGATCCTGGCCGCCGCTCGTCACCTCTTCGCCACCCTGGGGTATGACCGCACCACGATCAGGGGAGTCGCCGCCGCCGCGGAGGCCGACCCCGGGCTGGTGATGCGCTACTTCGGCTCGAAGGACGCGCTGTTCGCCCGGGTCGCCGAGGTCGCGCCCGACCGGCCGGTGGCCGGGACGCCGGAAGAGGTCGCCGAACTCCTGCTGGCCTCCATGGCGGACAAGCTGGAGTCCGATGCCCCGGGCGCCCTGGCGATGCTGCGTTCCATGCTCACGCACCCGGACACCGGCGACGAGGTGCGCGCCGCGATCGCAGAGCAGCAGCGGCAGGTGGCCGCCGCACTCTCCACCGACGACGCGGTTCTTCGCGCCGGGCTCATCGGCGCCCTCACCGTCGGGGTCCTGCTGAGCCGCCACCTCCTCCACCTGGAAGGGGTGAGGGACGCCGGAGTGGCGGAGATCGTCCGCGTGCTGCGGCCAGCCGTGCACGCCATCGCCCAGGGCACGGCCGCGCCCGATCCGCAGCACCATCACTGATCGCGAGGTCGTCCCGAACCCGCCGGCGGTTCGGTGTTCGATGCCGTGGAAGGACACCCCGGCGTCCAGCACGCCGGGTGGCGAACTCGCGCACGGAGCAGAGCCAGGCCATCGGATGCCCTCACTCGGAAAGGGATCCGGATGCGGCACCGGCGGGACGCCTGCCGAGGACGAAGGCGCCGCCCTGGGCGTGGAAGACACCCATGGCCAGCACGCCCGCCGCGCCGGCGGCGAGCGCGGGGATCGGGTGTCCGCCGAGCTCGGCGGTGATCACCAGAGTGATGGCGATCACGTACATGGCCCAGCCGGCCACGAGATTCACCAGCGGGCTGGTGCCGAAGAGGGTCGGAAATCGTTCTCTGGTGATGCCCTTCACGAAATGGGGTGTGGCGTTGGCGGCCAGGACGCCGGCCAGGAAGCTGAGCAGAATCGTCTGCGTCACGGCACTCTCCTTGGGTCTTGGTCAGATCAGCATTCGGCCGGTGAGGCCGGCGAGCCGGCGTAGCCGGGTGCGCGGCACGGCCGGCTCCTCGTCCTGCTGGGCATTCCGCCGAGCACGTCGATCACCGCGTGTAGACCTGCGTGCGCCACGTGACGCGCGCGCTCGAGGTGTCGGATGAGCTGTACGCCCGCAGCGCCGAGGCTCGGTAGCCGACCAGCTTCGCCGAGTCCCCGGCCGACCACGGGACGCTGACCGAGCCCGACCTCCCACAGGTCTCGGCCTTGAACCCCTTCTCCTTGCCATTGACGTAGCCGCGCACCTTGACGCACACGCGGGCGGTGGCCGACCAGCGGTAGGACAGCCGCGTACCGAGACGGTGGGAACAGCCCTGCTGAACCGGGCCCCATGTCCTGGCCGGCGCGTTGACGCTCTTCTGGCAGTTCACCGGATCGGCCGCGGCCGGCCCCGCCGCCACCGGCGTCAACGCGATCGCGGCACCAGCCGCCGCCACCAGGCCGAGAATCCTTCTCATCGGTGTTTCCCCTCAGTAGGAGTGACCGCGCTCCCGCGGGCCTCCACCCAAGGATCTTGGCCGGGCACGGCGGCGTCCATGCCGGGAAGTCGCCCGCACTTGACTCCGCGTCCACAGGACGCTGATGCCTGGAGCACCCAGCCGCGTTCGACGTCGAGGACCAGCTTTCCGGTGCTGCCGCCGGACCCGACGCGCCGGTGTGCCGTCGCCCCGGCTCGCGGATTCCCTGGCGGCCTGGCCGCCTACGGCAGGCGCAGGCCGCGCAGCCGCGTCCACGACAGCAGCACGTGCACCCGGTCCGGCAGGTCCAGCTTGGTCAGGATGCTCGACACGTGCACCTTCACGGTGTATCGGCTGATGACGAGCCGGCGGGCGATCTCGTCGTTGGACAGGCCCTCGGCGATCAGCTCACAAACCTGCCGCTCGCGGTCGGTGAGCCGGTCGGCCGCAGCCAGCAGCGCCCTGTCGGCGTCGGTGGGCAGCGTGGGCTGCAACGCCTCGATCATCCGGGTCGTCGCCTCAGGAGCCAGCACCGACTGGCCGGCGGCGACGATCCTGATGCCGTCGCGGATGCGCTCGCCCGGCGCGTCCTTGAGCAGGAAGCCGCTGGCTCCGGCCTGCAAGCCGGCATAGACGTAGCTGTCCAGGTCGTACGTCGTGAGAATGAGCACCCGGCTGTGCCCGCCGGCGATGCGGCGGGTGGCTTCGATGCCGTCCATGCCGGGCAGCCGGATGTCCATGAGCACCACGTCAGGACGGTGCTCCGCGACGGCGGCCACGGCGGCGGCACCGTCACCCACGGCGGCCACCACGGTCAGGTCGTCCGCCGCCCCGACCAGCCGGACCAGCGCCTCGCGAAGCAACTGCTCGTCGTCGCAGACCAGGACGCGGATGGCGGTCACGACACCGCCCGCAGCGGCAGCGTCGCGCACAGCTCGAACATCTCCCGCCCCGAGCTCACCTCCACGGTGCCGCCGAGGAGCCCGACGCGTTCGCGCATGCCGATCAGCCCCACCCCGCTCGGCCCGCCGGCGGGGGCCTCGGCGGGGACGGCGTTGACGACCGTGACCCTCAGGTGGGTGGCGGTGTAGTCGAGCGACACCCGTACGTCCACGGGGCCGGCGTGCTTGGTGACGTTGGTCAGCGCCTCCTGGACGACGCGGTAGGCGGCCAGCTCGATGCTGGTGTCGACGTGCCGTACGTCGCCGGAGCGGATCAGCGTCGCCCGTGGCCCGCCCGGCGGGATGGCCGCCACCAGAGCGTCGAGCTGGTGCAGCCGCGGAGGAGGGGCGAGCGGATCGTGCCCGGGCGGCGCCTGCCTGAGCACGCCGAGCAGCCGCCGCAACTCGGCCAGGGACTCCCGGCCGGTACGGGCCACCCGGCGCAGCGTCTCCTCCATGTCGTCACGGGTGTCCGCGCCGGCCTCCGCGTCCAGCACCATGGTGGTGACCGAGTGGTTGAGGATGTCGTGCAGCTCCCTGGCCAGCAGTGTCCTCTCGCGCTCCGCCGCGCGCCGCTCGGCCAGCTCGCGTTCGGCCTCCAGCCGCCGCGAGCGGGCCTGCAACTCGTGGATGCGGTCACGGCGGCGCCCGTCCACACGCCCCATGGCCCAGAACCCGACGACGAGCACCGCCGCCACCGCGTACACGGCCACCACCCGCAGGGGGTCGCCGAGTGACACCAGCGTGACCGGCAACCCGATGCCCAGCAGCGCCAGCACCGCCGCGACGCCGATGACCCGGTGGCCACCCCGGCCCCACGCCCCGAGGCGGGACGCGGCGACCAGTGGCGCCACCAGGACGGGCATCTTGACGAGAATCAGCGCCAGCTCGAGGACGACGCTCACGCCCAGCACGGAGAGCGGAAAGCGGCGCGACAACATCAGCGCCGCCGACTGCGCGCCCGCCAGCGCCAGTTGCACGCCCGGCTCGTCACCGGGCACGACCAGCCAGGCGGCCAGCGGCGGCAGCAGGGCGGGCAGGCCGTCGCTCAGCCACTCCAGCCTGGTTTCGCGCTGCGCCGGATCGCCCGCGTACGCGCCCAGCCGGCCGCCACCAGCACCAGCACCGGTGCCCACGGCAGCAGCGCGATCGTCCAGCTCACCCCGAGCGGCGGGCCCGGCTGGTCGATCGCCTGGACCGGCAGGACTCCCGTCGAGGTCGCGCCCGCTCTCTCCACGGCGAACTCGAAGCGCCATGTGCCCTCCTCAGGCAGTGAGACGACGTCCAGCCCCCAGACCTGCTCCGCGCGGGGATGCCGCGGCAGCACGATGGCATCGCCGCGGCGCTGCAGGACGATGCCCTTCAGCCCTTTGCGGTCGCCGCTGGGCGACACGGTCGTGACCAGGCCTGTGCGCCCGCCGATGCCGCCCGCCGGTTCGAAGGTGAAGTCGAGGGACTGCAGGGCGCGGACCGGCCACTCCGTGAACCCTACGGTGATCGGGGCCCCGTCGCTCATGGTGACGGTCTCCGTGTGCACGATCTCACCGGGGAGCGGGGCGGCGGCGGCCGGTCCCGCGGCGGTCATCACGGCCAGGGCGGCCGCCAGAGCCACCAGGACGCGCCTCATGCCGTCACCGCCTGCGGGACGGAGAGGCCGCGCTCGTTGAAACGGCGCAGCAGGACGGCGCACTGCCAGCCCAGCCATCCCGCCCCCGCGCCCAGGGCGGTCGCCGCGGCCAGCGTGATCGGCAGGTTCATCTCCAGAATCCCGAGCCCGCCGTAGAAGAGCGCGGTGTTCGTACCGGCCAGCGCGCCGGCCGCCATCGCGATCCGCACCGGCTGCACCGCGCGCCGGACCGCCCACGCCGTCATGGAGCCGGCCAGCAGCGCGACGAGCGGATAGGTGACCGGGAACCCGATCAGCGCCTGTGGCATGTTCGCGGCGTAGTCGCGCATCGGCTGGCCGATCGCCTCGGCGTACCACCGGGTGGCGGCCGGGGCGAACAGTGAGAGCCCGCCTTGGACGAGCACGAACGTCAGCCCTGTCGCGGCGGGCCAGTGCCAGGAACGAGTGAGGCCGATGACCAGGCTCAGGATGAGCGCCGCCGCCGCGCTCAGGCCCAGCACGCGGGGCGCCACGCCGGGCAGCCATTCGAAGATGATCTCCGACACCATGCCGAAGGCCGACGTCGAGCCGAGGGTGGCCAGGCCGACGGCCAGGGCCAGGCCCCATCGCTCGGCCCGGGTACGCCGCAGCACGGCGAACGCCATGATCATGGCAAAGATCTCGACCTGGATGGACAGCCCGAGCCCGAAATGCGACGGGGTGGTCCCGGCGGCGATGTCGAAGCCGTACACCTCGTGCCACCACAGGTCGGAGCCCGCGTACAGGAGGTTGCCCGAAGCGCCCAGCCCGCCCACCAGGAACGGCCACGGCGCCCGGAACGTGCGCAACACCGTCACGGAGGGCGTGCTGGTGGGCGCGCCACGCGCCCACGTGGACTGCAGCACCACGATCAGGCAGGTGAGCCCGATGATGCCGGTGCCGGCGTAGAGGAGCAGGTGCGGGGCGGTCCAGAAGTTGTCGGGCCCGACGTCGCCGTGCCACTGCCCGTCCCAGACCATGCCGGTCAGTAACGTGGCGTAGCCGAGGAGCAGGGACCAGGCGCCGGTGACCTCCCGGCGGGGTATGTGTGGAAGTTCGGATGACATGGGGGAGTCACTCCTAAGCTGTGATCAATGTGTTGACTTTGATGACTTCGGTGCCCGAGGTGTCGTGCACGCGGACGCCGATCTCCCACGGGCCCGTCATGGTGAACAGCTCGCCGCGGGCCACATAGCGGCCCGGCCCGTCGGACCGGGCCTGGAGCTCCGGCGTGGCGTGCCCCATGTGCGGCATCACCGCGGAGATCGAGACGTCCGCCGGGGACGCCGGGTGGAGCTCGACGCGCACGTCGAGAGGGCCGAGCCGGGGTTCAAGACGCACCACGACGGCGTGGTGGGTGCCCCGGCCGCGCAGCTCGGCCGGTCCGGGATCGGCGGGACTCCCGTGGAAGATCCAGGCGATGCCGGCCGCGATCAGCAGCACGGGCAGGACGATGTACAGGCGGCGCCTCATCGGCCGCTCCCTTCTTCGGCGACCTCGATGACGTGGGGCACGGTGACGATCCGGTAGTCCCGGGCGTACTGGATCCAGACCAGGTAGCGGCCCGGCCGGGGAAAGCTGAAGACGAACTCGAGCCGGGGCCCGTAGCGGGCGACCGACTCGTCCGGCACCCGGGCGGCGGTGGCGTCGGCCATGGAGCGGGCCTCATGGACGTGGCCGAGGTAGCCGCCGTCATGGCTGCGCAGGATCAGATGGCCGGCCATGCCGAGCCATGGCCGCAGCGCGGTGGCGCCGGTGTCGAGCGTGAGGCGGAGCGGCCGTCCGGCTACGGGATGCGCGGGTTCGGTCACCGGCCGCGCGCCGGTGGAAGCGGTCACCGGCCTGTCCCCCCGATCGCGGTGATCCGGGTCGGGGACGGTGAACGTGCCCGAGACGAGCTGGCCGCCCGCACCGGCCCGTTCGAACTCGACGTACACGAGGTGCCGCCCCGGCTGCTCCGCGCGCAGCCGCACCTCGTACACGCCCGGCGCGGTCCTGATCGGGTGCACGTGCCGGAAGAAGCGGCCGTCGTCGCTGGTCACGACCAGGTGTGCCAGGGCGGCGTGGTGCTCGGCCAGGTCGTCCGCCGGGGCCCCGGTAGAGCCGTCGAACAACGTCACCCGCAGCCGGTAGGCCGACCGGAGGGCGGGTCGCTCCGGCGCCACCTCCACCAGCGGCTGCGCGTTCGGCCGGGTGAGCGTCTCGGGAGCCGGGGCACCCTCCGGCGCGAACCAGGGCGAGATCGCTCCGGTGGTGAACGCCACGACGATCGCCACCGCGAACGTCCCCGCGAACCCCATCGCCGCGCCCCTGCGCCGAAGCGCCGCACTCGCCAGTGCGCCGAGCAGCGCCACCGCCCCGCACGCGAAGGCCGCGTACACGACGACCTCCCAGCGCGGCGTGGTCGGCACCAGCAGGCTGAACGGCAGCACCGACCGCTCCCCGCCCGCCCGCACCTCCAGCTCGTGCGGTCCCACGTCCTGGGCGCGCAGGATGGCCGGGTACATGCCGGGCCGCCCGCCCTCGACCCGCACGGAGGCCGTGGACGACCCGCCGTTCTCGACGGACCGGACGGCCAGCTCGACCTGCCCGCCCTTCCCGGGGTCGTGCGCGACCACGTCCACCTGCAGCGGAGCCGGTACCCGTATGCTCGCCCGCACCACGACGGTGAGTTCCATGCCGCCGATCGTCTGGGCGAAACGCGCATCGGCCTCGGCGTCCCGGCCGTGCGCGGCCGCGGGGGACGCCCAGGCGAGCAGGGCCACAAGGGCGAGCAGAACCGGGGTCAGACGGTTGATCACGGCGTCGAGCGTAGGAGCCGGCCCGCATCCGCCACATCGCCCGGCGGCACTGACGTGCCTAGTTCCACGGAACTACCGACGTCGCCGGATCGATCGTGCCGCCCCGCCCGCGCACGCCCGATGGCGGGGACGCGGCCGGCGTCCCCGCCAGGTCGGTTGGGGACGGCTACCGCTGGGCGGAGCGTTCGGCCTCGCGCTTGACCTTCTGGATCTGCTCGTCGGTGACGACCAGGTTGCCGAATTCCTTGACCGCCTGGTAATAGGTCCAGGCGAGCCCGTCACAGGTGGACTTCGACACTCCCGAATAGCCGGCGCACACCCGGCGCATGTCGAAGTAGAAAGCGTCGTCTATGCGGGGCTTGTTGGCCGGGAACTGGCCGACGTCCTTGTAATTGCGGTAACCGAAGTCGTGCCGCCTGCACGGCATGCGGAAATCGAAGCCGAGCGGCTGGTCGGGGCTGCTCGAGCAGAGGTCGGTGGACCAGTCGAAGGCGTAGTCGGCCCAGGCCGACTGGTTCTCCCACGCGTTGCGCCACGCATTGGCGCTCGTGGTGGTGGGCTGGCTGAACGAGGAGAGAGCGGCGAGTTTCTGCTCCAGCGTCACCGCGTGGGCCGGCAGCGCGAATCCGAATAAGGTGAACAGAAGGACGACGGCGGGGGTGATGAGGGCGATTGGTCGTCTGATCATGAAAACCTGCTCCAGATGCCCGGGGATATGGCAGGGTTCGCCTGATGTCCTTACGATGACGCGCGGTTCCGGGAAAATCCGAAGCAGATCTTGCCCAAACTTCCGGGCAGGCTTCGCACAGCATTGATCTTTACAATGCGACGCGATTCTGTCAGCTGTGGAGTCAGCGGGTGACGCGGCGGGACAGCAGCAGCCGCGCCGACCAGCCGGCGGCCCACAGCAGGAGCAGCGCAACGAGCGCGCCGCCCAGCACGATGGTCAGCCCGGCGCCGATGTTGGCCCCGACCGTGCCCGCCGTCACGACCCGCCAGCCGGCTCCCACGACGGCGCCCGCGGCCAGCACCGGGATCAGCGCCGCCCACCACCGGCGGTCGAACCGGCGCCGCCGCGACGCCCGCACCAGCAGTGCCGCCGTCACGCCCGCCACCACCAGCGCTCCCAGGCCGACGGCGCGCTCGGCCCACGGGCCCAGGCCGGGTGGACTGATCAGGTGGTCGAGGACCGTGCCGGGCGGCACGTCCGCGCTGAGGTCGCCCACCAGCCACCAGACGGCCACCGGTACGGCCAGCGCGCAGCCCGCGGCTGCCGCGAGAAGGCCCCGTCCCGAGGGCGATGCCGTGTCTCCCATGCGGTAAGTCTTACCGCCACGAGGGCCGGCATGCGCCCGGCCTTCAGCGTTCGCTCCCCAGCGGCTGCACCGAGCACCTGACCACGATGTGGGTGCCGAGCGTGATCGGCGATTCGGCCAGCGGATCCCTGCCCGACAACGCCAGGCGCACGGCGGCCCGGCCCAGCTCGGTGTGCGGCAGGTGAACGGTGGTCAGCCCGATGTCCTCGGCGGGCGGCACGTCGTCGTAGCCGACGATCGAGACGTCCTCGGGGACGCGCAGCCCGTGCTCGCGCAGCGCCTTGACGGCGCCGGCGGCGATCAGGTCGGTGGCGGCGAAGACCGCGGTGAAGTCACGCGGCCCCTCGGCCAGCCGTCGCTTCATCGCCACGTAGCCGCTGCGCCGGTCGAAGTCGCCGCACATCTCCAGCGCGGGGTCGGCCGCGACCCCGTGATCGGCGAGGGCCGCGCGATAGCCCGCGACCCGGGTGTCCGACGTGGTGTTGCCGGGGCGGATCCCCAGGTAGAGGATGCGGCGGTGCCCGGCGGACAGCAGGTGCGCGGTGATCGCGTGGGCCCCGCCGGTGTTGTCGAAGTCGACCGTGAAGGCCGGCACCCCGTCACCGAGCGGGGGCCGGCCGCACAACACCAGGCGGGAACCGGAGGCCGCCAGCCCGTGCGCGTAGCGCGTCATGCGTTCGCGGTAGTCGTCGTCGAGGACCACGCCGCCCACCAGGATCACCGCCTCGGCCCGCTGCTCGCGCATGGTCTGGACGAAGGCCAGCTCGCGTTCGGGATCGCTGCCCGTGGTGCAGACGAGCGACAGGCGGCCCTCGGCGGCGGCCTGCTCCTCCACCCCCTGGGCGATGTAGGCGTAGTAGGGCGAGTCGACCGAGTGGATGACGATGGCCACCGCGCCGGGCGAGGCCACGGACAGCGCTCTGGCCTGGGCGTTGGGCACGTAGTCGAGCTCGCGCACCGCGCGCAGCACCTTGCGCCTGGTGCTCGGGTGCACCGGATAGTCACCGGCCAGCGCGCGCGAGACGGTCGCCACCGAGACCCCCGCGTGCGCGGCGACGTCGCGGATGGTGACGCGTCTAGCCGGTCCGGACAACGCGTGCTCCCGCGGATCCATGCCGGCGGTAGGCGGGCTCGCGTCCGAGCCGGACTTCGACCCGCGAGCCGGCGGCATCATTCCACGAGACCTGCTCGCCGTGCACCGAGATTTCCGGGCTCTTGGCGGAAGGGGCCCGCCCTAGCCGCACCGCCGAGACGAAGATCGCCGTGCGACCGCCCGGGTGGGCGCCGACGAGGTAGGGGGTCGCGGAGTGGGGGCCGAACGCGTTCTCGTCGTGGCGGAGGGCGGCGGCTGCCGTGTCCCAGCCGTGCAGCCCGGCGATCTCGCTGACCAGTTCCTTCCCCGAGGTGGTGGTCACCGAAGCGGTGAGCCCGCCCGGCGCGACCGTGCACGGTTCGTCGGCGGCGACGGCGTGCCCGCCGTCGCGGACCACGCTCCCCGCGGGGGCGCTCACCCGGTGCACGCGTATCTCCCAGGGCCCGTCGAGCACGGACGCGGTCTCCACGACCACCTCCCCGTCGGCGTAGCGGGACGCGGCGAAGCCGTCGGCGACGCCGATGCGCTCGATCCGGCGGCGGCGGGTGGCCCGCCCGTCGGGCAGGAGCACGGTGAGATGGTTGTCGATGTTCTCGGCCCGGCCGCCGGCGCCGGTCTCGGGCGCGGTGTGGGTGGAGTAGCCGAGCTTGGCGTAGTGGGGGTCGTCCCTGGCGGTGTCGGGGTCGTTGCCGTCGCTGCCGTGGTTGACCAGGCGGGTGATCCCGTCATGGCGGTGCAGCAGCCAGCCGGGCGCGGGCAGGGCCAGGCTGAGCTCGCCCGCGTCGGGGTCGGCGGCCGGTGCGGTCCACACCGGGTGGTCGGGGCCGAGCAGCAACCCCAGGAAACCCTTGCTCGCCCAGTAGGGGGAGGCCGGCCCCGAGTAACCCTGGGTCACGGGCAGGAAGGGACGGTGCCAGCCCAGGCTGAGCAGGCCGCGTTCGTCGGGCGCGCCGTGGGCGGCGAAGTGGTCGAGTGTGCGGCCGGCCATCAGGCGGGTGGCGCCCGGCTCGATCGGGGAGGCGTCGAAGAGCGCGCCGAGCCAGAGCGGGGCCAGGCTCGCCATCCGGTAGGTGAGCGAACGCCCCTGGTGCATGGGAGCGCCGTCGGGGGCGAACAGGTGCCGGTAGCCGTCGAGGAACGTGCGGAGCCGGTCGCGGTGGACCGTCGCGTCGGCGCCCGACATCCTGGTCCACAACAGCGTGTAGAGGTGGATCGCCCATCCGCAGTAATAGTCGTAGTTCTGGCCGGCGCCGTCGGTGTACCAGCCGTCGCCGACGTACCAGCGCTCCACGTCCGCGAGGTGCCGGTCGATCTCGTCCTGGTCGTACGGGCCGCCGACCCCGGCGAGGAACTGCTCGACGATCACCTTGAACAGCACCCAGTTGCACGGCCAGGCGTGCTTGCCGACGATCCCGCCCAGCCAGGCGACCACCCGCTCCTGGACCCCGGGGTCGAGCCGGTCGAAGAGCATCGGCCGGGTCTCGTGCAGCGCGATCGCGATCGAGGCGGCCTCGACGATGGTCTGGTGGCCGTCGGCGATGGGCAGCCAGGCGAATTCGTGGCCGGGGTCGGTGCCGCCGGCCAGCCCTTCTGCGTAGCGCTCCAGCAGCGGCGCCGGCGCGGCGGCCGGGTCGCCGGCGAGGCGGAACGCGGCGAGCAGGAAGGTGCGCGCGAACCCTTCGAGCCCGTCGGACTCGGGCCCTGACCTGCTGGTGCGGCCGGGCAACCGGTATTGCGCGTGACCGGGCGTGGCGTAGGGAGTCACCGCGTCGAGCAGCCCGTCCGCGACGCTGACCCAGTGCTCGCGAGGGTGGTCAGCGCGCATGACGACTCCTTGGTAACGGGTTACTGTGATGCCGCGCCGAAGATACGCACGCACCGCGATGAGCGTCAAGCCTCGGTGTGTAACCGGTTACTACGACCCGTCCGCGTGCGCGCGGGCGCGCCACAGGAGATAGACGAAGTACGGCGTGCCGATCAGCGCCGTGACGAGCCCCGCCGGCACCTGCGCGGGGGCGATGACCGTACGCCCCAGCGTGTCGGCGAGACTCACCAGCAGCGCGCCGAGCAGCGCCGCCACCGGCAGGACCCTGGCGTTGTGGGCGCCCACCATGGCCCGGGCGGCGTGCGGGGCCACCAGGCCGACGAAGGCGACCACGCCGACCGCCGACACCGCCGTGGCGGTGAGCAGCACGGCGCCCGCGAGCGCGGCCAGCCGTACGGGCTCCAGAGGGACGCCCAGGATGCGCGGGCTGTCCTCGTCCAGGGAGAGCAGGTCCAGGTCCCGGCGCAGCCAGGCCAGCAGCGGCACGGCCAGCAGCAGCGCCAGCGCGACCGGGATCAGCTGCGCGGGCACGCGGCCGTACGTGGAGCCGGACAGCCAGGTCAGGGCCAGGGCGGTGTTCCACGGGTCGGCCTTGACGATGATCAGCACGGTGAGGCTCGTACAGGCGTACTGCACGGCGATCCCGATGAGGACCAGCCGGTCGGAGCTCAGGCCGCCGCGCCACGCCAGCCCGTAGACCAGGCCGAAGGCGGTCAGCGCGCCCAGGCCCGCCGCGCCGGTCATGGCCCAGATCCCGGCCACCGGAGCCAAGGTCAGCAGCGAGATCGCGCCGACGCCCGCCCCTGCCGTGACGCCCAGCACGCCCGGCTCGGCGAGGGGGTTGCGGCACACGGCCTGTACGGCGGTGCCCGCCACGGCCAGCGCCGCCCCCGCCAGCACGGCGGCCAGGACCCGCGGGTAACGCTGGTCGAGCACGAACGTCAGGGCCCGGCCCGTACGGCCCTGCAACCAGTTGAGCACGTCACCGGTCAGCAGCCACCGGTCACCGGCCAGCAGGCCCAGGACCAGCGCCCCGGCCAGCAACGCCGCGAACGTGCCGGTCACGGCCAGGAAGGCCGCGCGCGACCGGGTGGCGCCGATGCGCGCGGCCGGAGGGCGGCGCGTCGGCCCGGCGTCCCGGTAGCGGCGTGCCAGCCACACCATCGCGCCCGCGCCGAGCAGCGTGGTCACGACGCCCGGCGGCACCTCCACGCCGGCCTGCGCTCCCAGCACGGCACGGAGGGCGATGTCGGAGCCCAGCACGATGAGCACGCCGGCCAGCCCCGACAGGGGGAGCATCGACCTGTTCCTGTGCAGCCCGGGGATCGACCGGGGCAGCAGCCGGACGATCACCGGGGCACAGAGGCCGACGAACCCGATCGGCCCCGCCACGGTCACGGCGGCGGCCGCCAGCACGATGGCCAGCAGCGTCAGCCACAACCGCAGGCGCCGCACGTTCACGCCGAGCACCGAGGCGGTGTCGTCGCCGAGCCCGAGGATGTCCAGCCGCGGCCCGGCCAGGATCGCCGCCGCCATCGCCACCGCGATCACGGGGGCGAACTGCGTGACGGCGCGCAGGTCGCCCTGCACGAGAGAGCCGCTGCCCCAGGCGTACAACCCGGTCGTCTCCTCCTCGAAGAGGATCATCACCAGGTTGGTGAGCGAGCTCAACGCCAGCGCCGTGGCGGTGCCGGCCAGGATCAGCCGGGTCGTGCCGCTGCGCCCGCCCGCCGACATGGCCATCACCAGGGCCGCCGCGGCCAGGCCGCCGACCAGGGCGAGCCCGCCGGACACCGGCAGGGGCAGCGTCAGGCCGAACGCGGCGGCCGTGGCGATGGCGAGGTGGGCGCCGGAGCTGACGGCCAGCGTGTCCGGCGAGGCCATCGGGTTGCGGGCGACCGACTGCAGCAGCGAGCCGGCCACGCCCAGCGCGCAGCCGACGGTGACGCCGGCCAGCAGGCGGGGCAGCCGCGAGGCCAGCAGGACGCGGGCGGCCTCCTCGCTGCCGCCGAAGGGCCCGTTGAAGAGGAGCGCCAGGAGGTCCAGCGCGCCCACCGACGAGGTGCCCTGCGTCACGTGCACGGCGGCCACCAGGACGGTGGCGGCCACGGCGAGCAGGAAGACCCCGGCGGTCCCCAGCCGCCGCAGTGGCGTGGCGGGAGGCGCCGGAGCCAGGACCGGGACGCTCAACCCGCGTACGCCTTCACCAGCGCCTCGGCGTACTGCCGGCACGACAGGGGCCCGCCGAAGGTCCAGATGCCGTCGGGCAGCTTGGTGACCTGCCCCTTGGCCACGAACGGCAGCGACTTCCAGATGGCGTTGCTCTCCAGGCCGTCGGTGAACACGTCCACGCCGTCGGAGGCGTTGTAGAAGAAGCGGATGTCCGGGTCCTTCAGCGCGGACAGGCCCTCGACGTCGGTGGCGCCGAGCCCCCACACCTCGTCGACCTTGCCGGTCCAGGCGTTCTTCAGCCCGAGGCGGATGGCGACCTGGGAGACGAGCGAGCCCTCGCCGAACGGGCGGATCGAGATCGTGCTGCCCTGCTTCCACCCGTCGGCCATGACGAACGGCTTGCCCGCGGCGCCGGCGGCGGCGATCTTCTCCTTGGCGGCGGTCATCGCGGCGTCGAAGTCGGCCATGAGCTTGCCGGCCTCGTCCGTCCTGCCGACCGCGGTCGCGATCCTGTCGAGGTCGTCGCGCATCCGCTTGAGGTTGTCCTTGGCGTCGCTGCCCTCGAACGCCAGCACCGGCACGAACTTCTCCAGCTGGCTCACCAGCGCCGAGTCGCGTCCGGACTCCATGACGACCAGGTCGGGCTGGAGCGCGCTGATGGAGTCGACGCTGGGCTCCTGCCGGCTGCCGACGTCCTTGACCGAGGCGTCGAGCTTGATGGAGGTGTTCCAGGTGGCGTAGCCCTTCACGTCGGCCACGCCCACGGGCATGACGCCGAGGGAGGCCAGCATCTCGGTCTCTCCCCATTCCAGGCTGACCACCCTGGTCGCCGGGCGGTCGAGGGTGACCTGCTTGCCGCGGTCGTCGGTGACGGTCACGGCGGCGGCGGTCGATCCGCCGGGAGAGGGGGCCTGCTCGGTGACGGGCGCCTCGGTGGTGCCGCAGGCGGCGAGGGTCACGATCGCGGCGAGCGCCGTCAAAGCGCTGCGCAGTGAGGTCATGGTCGTTCCTGTCATGTCGTGGCGGGGACGTTTTTGGTGTGCCGGCCGATCGGCCGGGTGCTCACCGTCCCCGTCCTGGGGTCGTGGCTGACCTCGATGCGGATGCCGTACGTGTCGCTGAGCTGGTCCTCGGTGAGGACCTGAGCGGGCGGGCCGTCGGCGATGACCCGGCCCTCCCGCAGGAGCACGACGTGGTCGGCGATCTCGGCGGCCTGGTTGAGATCGTGCAGCACGACGCCGATCGCCACGCCGTGCTCGTCGGCCAGGTCGCGGACGAGCTCCAGCAGCTCCACCTGGTAGCGCAGGTCGAGGAACGTGGTGGGCTCGTCGAGCAGCAGCACGCCGGTGTCCTGCGCCAGGCAGGTGGCCAGCCATACGCGCTGCAGCTCGCCGCCGGACAGCTCGTCGACCGGGCGTTCGGCCATCGCCGTCACCCCGGTCAGCTCCATGGCCCGGCGTACGGCCTCGGAGCCGCCGGGGTCGCCGGCCCTCCAGCGCCCCCTGTAGGGGTGGCGGCCGTACCCGACGACGTCGCGGACCTGCACGCCACCGGGGGTGGGCCGGCTCTGGGCCAGGAGCGTCACCCGCCGCGCGAAGTCGCGGGCCGACAGGGCGAGCGCGGAGGCGCCGTCGCCCAGCGTCACGGTGCCGCGGTCGGGACGGTGCAGGCGGGCCAGGGCGCGCAGCAGCGTGGACTTGCCACTGCCGTTCGGGCCCACCAGCGCGGTGACGTGGCCGGGCCGCAGCACGATGCGGCCGTCCTCGACCACGGTGGCTCCGTGGTAGCTGAGGCACAGCTCCGCCCCGCGCAGAGAGATCTCCTCGGTCATGAGGATAGGTTAGGCTAACCTTGCCAAATAATCACCATGCCGCACGTACGGATTTATGGGCCGTTCGGCGAACGCCGGGCGGGCCTGCGCAACCACAGGCCGCCCGTGGCGGCGAAGACGACCAGCAATCCCGTGGCCACCAGCACCCGCCCGTCCGGCCCAGCCATGCCGCCGCCCCCGGTCGCCACGCCTCCCGTCGGGAGCTCGGTCACCGTCCTGGTCGTGGTGGAGGCCGGGCTGGTGGTCGTGTCCTCAGAGGTGGAGACGTCGGGGTCGGGCGTCTCCGACCCGGCGGTCTCGTCGGGACTGGGGCTGGTGGACTCCCCGGTGACGGTGAGCGGATATTCGCGTAGCGACTCCTCGTCGTCGACCTCGCACTCGATCACGCGCTCCTGCGGGGTGGGGCCGAAGTTGACGGCGGCGGCGTGCACCGTGCCGGTGCCCGGGAAATTCGCGGTGGTCTTCATCTCGACGGTCGTCGCGGGCAGCGTGATCGGCTGCCCCGGCGTGACCGTGCCGAGCTGGCCGACTCCCGTGGCGGAGGTCAGCCTGTCGATCCCGCTGATGCCGGCGTAGGCGTACATCTTGAGCTGGCCGTCCGTGGCCGTCGTGGGGGCGAGCAGTCTCGCGGAGCCGACGTAGGAGCCGCGCCAGCCGATCGTCATCTGCGTGCCCACCGTGGCGTCCGTGGGCACGGTCAGCTCGATGTCGAGGCTGATCTGCTGTTGCATGCCCGTCGCGACGGTTTCGCACGTGTACGCCACTGTGTCGGCGTGCGCCGCCGAGGGCAGGGCGGTGTACGCGAGGGCCAGGGCCACGGCCGGGACGGCCAGTCGAACGCGCAAGGCGGCTCCTTGAGGCAGATGGTGCGCAAGAGGAGACGGGGCGCGAGGGCATTCGGTTGACAGATGTGTCCGCATCGGGACAACGCATGCGTTTCCTGACCCGACCGATCTGTGGCTAGTTCATGACATGTCTGAATTTCGCCATGGCTGAAAGTCCTATGACCAGCGCAGTTGTGCCATCTTAGACCAGATGAAATGACGCACATGTGGAGGAAAGAGATGTGGCCTGGTCGATGGGCCCCAGTCCGGCGATGGGCCGCGGTGGCGGCCGCGCTGGCGGTGAGCATGACACCGGCGCCGGGAGCGCGGGCAGACTCCGTACCGGAGCTCTTACCGGCCGCCAACCCGCGAAGTTACGACGTCACGCTGATCACCGGTGACAGGGTGCACATCACCGTCGGCGAGGACGGCCGGCAGCGGGCGAAGGTCACCCCGCGAGACCCGGCACGCACCGGCTTCCGCATGGTGGACCACGGCGGCGAGCTGTCCGTGGTGCCCGCCGACGTGGCGGACCTGGTGCCGGAGCGGCTCGACCCAGAACTGTTCAACGTGACCTCGCTGGCCGCCCAGGGCTACACCGACCAGCAGACCGACTCCATCCCGCTGATCGTGCGGCAGGACGCGGGCGCCGCGCCCCTGGCCGGGCTCGCGGCCGTCACCCGGCTGGAGAGCATCGGCGCGACCGGGGTCAGGCTCGCGAAGAAGGACGCGGCCACGTTCTCGACCGGCCTGGTCACCGGCTCCGGACTGGCCGCGGGCGTGAACAAGATCTGGCTGGACCGCAAGATCACCGCACGGCCGGTCACGAGCGCGTCCACCGCCGGGGCCGCGGCGACGGCGGCGGCCGGCGGCGACGGCGCCGGCACCACCGTCGCCGTCCTCGACAGCGGAATAGACGCCGGCCACCCCGACCTGGCGGGCAAGGTCGCGGGCACGCGCGACTTCACCTACGACGGCGACGGGGTCGACCGGTACGGCAGCGGCACGGCCATGGCGGGTGTCATCGCGGGCAGCGGCGCGTCGTCCGGAGGCACGTACACGGGCGTCGCTCCCGGGGCGCGGCTGCTCAACGGCAAGATCATCGATGGCTCCGGCAGCGGACTCGCCTCCTGGGCGATCGAGGGCCTGGAGTGGGCGTCGGGGGAGGCGGGCGCCGAGGTCGTGACGATGGCGGTGAGCGTCCCCGGCAAGGGCGGCCCGCTCACCGACGCCGTGAACGAGCTGACCGCCAAAAACGGCACGCTCTTCGTCATGAGCACGGGCGACCGGGGCTGCGAGGCCTGCGTCGAAAGTCCGGCGGACGCCCGGGCCGCGCTCACGGTCGGCGCCGTGGACGGCAAGGGCGGGCTCGCGGAGTTCTCCGGCTACGGGCCGGTGGGCCTGCACCGCGCGGTCAAGCCCGAGCTGAGCGCGCCCGGGGTCGGCGTGGTCTCGACCCGCGCCGGCGACCTCCCGCCCGCCGAGCCCGTCGGCGACCACTACGCGCGCTTCTCCGGCACCGCCCTCGCCGCGTCGTACGCCGCGGGCGCCGCCGCGCTGCTGCGCCAGGCCAGGCCCGGCATCACCGCTCCCGAGGTCAGGTCCGCGCTCGTGGGCGGCTCGGAAGCGCTGCCCGGCGTGCCCGTGGACAAGGGCGGAGCGGGCCGGCTCGACGTGGCAGGGGCGCTCGCGCGCACGGTGCTGGCCGGCGACGCGACGCTCGACTTCGGGCTCGCGACGGCCGGCGCCGGCGACCCGGTGACGCGTACGATCTCCTACCGCAACGTCGGTGCGGAACCGGTCACGGTCGCCCTCGACGCCGGTGCCCCGTTCACGCTCTCCACGACCGAGCTCACCCTGCCCGCGGGCGGCAAGGGCCAGGTGGACGTCACCCTCGACCTCGCCGGGGCACCGGCGGGCTGGGCCCGCGCGGAACTCGTCGCGACGCCCGCCGGCGGCGCCGCGCTGCGGACGCTGCTGACCGGCAACGTCGAGGTCCAGCGGGTCGAGCTCCGGGTGTCCGCCGTGGCACGGGACGGCCGCCCCCGCCGCATCCTGCCCAGCGTGGTCGACCTGGGCAACGGCGACCTCTTCGGCCGCGAGCTGCCGAGCGACCCCGACAGGCGGTGCGAGACGGACGCCGGGGACTGCTGGCTCGTCCCGCCGGGCACGTACTCGATCGCCGGAATCATCAGCACCCTGCGGCCGGGAGCCACCAGCGAGGGCCGCGGAGACATCGTCAACCAGAGCTTCGCCGGGTATCCGGAGATGGAGGTCACCCGCGACACCGACGTCGTGCTCGACGCGCGCAAGGCGGTCGCGGTGAAGATCGACACGCCTGACCATCACACCGCGCGGAACCGCGGAGCTGCCACCAAGCTCGTCTACACCAGGCAGCCGGTGAAGGGACCCAGGTATACCGAGAGCCTCCTCGTGGACGGCCGCCTTGAGGAGAGCTATTACCTGCAGCCCACCGCCAAGGTGACCAAGGGCGAGTTCGCGGTGGCCACGCGGTGGCGGCTGGAGGCGCCCGCGCTCACCATGTGGACGTCCGGCGTCGACCTCGACCCCGTATACGTCGACCCGGTCCACTTCAGCAACCGGTCCACGCAGTATCCGCGGTTCGACGGAACCGCGGTGCTGGCCGTCGCCGACGCCGGTGACGGCAGCGCGGCGGCGCTCAAGGGCCGTGACCTGCGCGGCCGGCTGGCGCTCATCCGCCGCACGCCCGGCACGCCCGTCTCGGCCCTCGCCAACGCCGCTGGGGCGGCCGGCGCCCGCATGGTGGCGATCTACGGTGACACGCACCTGGGCTGGGACGAGAGCCGGCTCACCGTGCCGACGGTGACGCTCGCGGAGGCGGAGGGCACACGGCTGGCCGAGCGGGCGAGCCGCCGGACGACCCACGTCGTCGCCAAGGGCATCGTGGCCAGCCCTTACGTCTACGACCTGTACCTGAGCGAGGAGGGCCAGGTCAGGAAGCAACCGTCGTACGTGGTCGGGAAACGCTCCCTGGCCCGCGTGGACACGGCCTTCCACAGCGAGCTGACCGACGACGTCGCCCTCTCCGAGGTCAAGTACGGCTGGATGCCGTGGGAGACCTTCTCGTGGGACTCGGTCAGGCCGCTGGCCAGGGCGCCGCGCGTGCGGACCGACTACCTGAGCCCAGCCCCCGACGTGCAATGGCACAGCGGGACCGACATGCCGGAACGGTCGTACAACTCGATCCTCCCCGAGGAGCCGCAGGGCGTGATGACCGTCAGGGACACCGTGCGCGGTTACCAGGCGGGCAAGCGGATCGAGCGCACGTGGCTGAAGCAGCCGGTGGCGCCCGGGTTCCCGGCGGACTCGCCCACGCAGCGGCAGGGCGACACGCTCACCGTCGACATGCACGCCTTCGTCGACGCCGAGGGGAACACCGGGGCCCAGCAGACCGATCCGTTCCCGCACGGCTACCTGTCGGACTGGCGCATCTACAAGGGTGACGAGCTGCTCGGCAGGACGGCGACCGGCGGCTCCGGACGGATCCTGCTGCCGCCGGAGCGGGCCGGCTACCGCGTGGAGTACACCGTGGAGAACCGCTCGACCTGGGCGCGCCTGTCCACCAGGACGAGGACGGTGTGGACGTTCGACTCGGAGCGCGCCGAGGGCGATCCCGTCGTGCTGCCGCTGCTGGCCGTCGCGTACGACGTGCCCGTTGACCTGCGCAACCGCACCGCCTCCACCAGGCTCGGCCTGACCGTCGCCCACCAGGAGGGCTCGGAGGGCAGCGCGATCGAGAAGGTGACCCTCGAGACGTCGTCCGACGACGGCAGGACCTGGCGCCCCGCCCGCCGGCTGCGCGACAAGGGCGACGGCACGTACGAGGCCACCATCGAACGGCCCCGCCCGGGTGCGGTGTCGTTGCGCGTCATGGCCTCCGACGCCGCCGGCTCCACGGTGACGCAGGAGGTGATCCGGGCGTACGGAACCCGCTGACCCGAAAAACATCGTCTCTGGCGTTGACGACGATTCCTGCTCCAGGGTACCGTCTGTCTCTGTCAGAGACGATGTTCTGCCCGCCCGGGTGCCACTTCCCGGCGTGGTAGTAATGAGATCCCCGCAGGAGGCAGGAAAGACAGAGCTGGCACCATGACCGAGCACTACCTGGGCGTTCTCGGCGTCGCCGAGGCGCTGGGAGTGACCCGGCACGCGGTGCACAAATGGCGCTCCCGCCATCCGGCCGGCTCCGACCGCCCGTTCCCCGAGCCCGACGTCGAGATCGACGGGGCTCCCGGATGGCGTCCCGACCGGGTGGAGGAGATCGTCCGATGGCGCGACGGCCTGCCGGGCCGGGGTGCGGGCGGAGGCCGTCCGTCCGCCGCCCGCCAGGACTACCTCAGGGCGGCCCTGGCGCGCGGTCTCGACCGCGACGAGGCTCTGCGCGCGCTCGCCGCGTTCGTCGCGGAGTTCCCCGAGATGACCGAGCCGGAGGTCTGCGCCTGGCTCATGGAGAAGTGGCGCGGCTAGCTTGCCGGATCCACCGGCGACCCCAAGGAGACCCCTCGATGGCCCACCTTCCCCGGCCCGGCCGCACCCCCCTCACCGCGGAGGAGAAGTCCCGGGCGGAGGCCAGCTTCGTCACCCTCGTCGCCGAGCACCTCACCGCCGCCGGCCGGTTCAGGGTGAGCGCCGACACCCCCGAGCTGACCGAGATGTTCCAGAACGTCGCCCGCAGGGTGGGCGAGCTGCTCGGACGGCCCGTGGTCAGCTACGCCAACGGCAGGTACATCGTGATCACCTTCGGCCCTCAGGAGTAAGCGCCGCCGCCGAGCAGCACCCCATCCACACCGACGGAAGGCGATGACGCATGCCCGACATCAGCGGGGAGACCGCACCGGGATTCGAAGCAGTACGTACGGCCTTCGCCCGCAACCTGGCCGAGCACGAGGAGATCGGCGCCGCGGTCGCCGTCTACCTGCACGGCAGGAAGGTCGTCGACCTGTGGGGCGGCCTGGCCGACCCCGATGAGGGCCGTCGCTGGGAGCGCGACACCCTGCAGGTCGTCTACTCCACCACCAAGGCGATCACCGCCGCCTGCGCGCTCCTGCTGGCGCAGCGGGGCGAGCTGGACCTCGACGCGCCCGTCGCGCGATACTGGCCGGAGTTCGCGGCGCAGGGCAAGGACCGCATCCCGGTGCGCTGGCTGCTCACCCACCAGGCCGGCCTGCCCGCCATCGACCAGCCGATCACCCCGGCAGAGGCGATCGCCTGGGAGCCCATGGTGGAGGCGCTGGCCGTCCAGCGGCCCTTCTGGGAGCCGGGCACGGAACACGGCTATCACGGGCTCACGTACGGATGGCTCGTCGGAGAGGTCGTCCGCCGGGTGAGCGGCCGCAGCATCGGCGCCTTCCTCGCGGAGGAGATCGCCGGCCCGCTCGACCTGGACCTGTGGATCGGGCTGCCGGAGAGCGAACTGCACCGGGTCAGCCGGATCGTCACGTCCATGCCCGGCATGGCGGACCTGGCCGGGATCGACCTGGACGCCCTGCCCGAGCCCGCCCGCGAGATGATGCGGGCCTACACCGACCCGGCGTCGCTGACCGTACGCTCGATGTCCGTGGTCTCGCCCCCGCTCGACCACAACGACCCCCGCGAGCAGCAGGCCGAGATGCCCTCGACCAACGGCATCTGTACGGCCCGCGCGCTGGCCCGCTTCTACGCCGCCCTCATCGGCGAGGTCGACGGCCACCGCGTCCTCACCCCCGCCACCCTGGCGGCGGCGACCGCCGAACAGGCCGCCGGCCCCGACCGCGTCCTGCGCATGCCGGTCAGGATAGGCACCGGCTTCGGCCTGCCGACCCCGGACATGTTCTTCTACACCCCCACGACCTTCGGGTTCGCCGGGCTCGGCGGTTCGCTCGGCTTCGCCGACCCGCAGAGCGGGCTCGCGTTCGGCTACGTGATGAACCACGTCAAGGAGGACGGCGAGAACCGGCGAGCCGCCACCTTGGTGGAGGCGGTCAGGAGCGCCATGACCGCCTAGCGGGGAGGCGCGGCGTGTGAAACGGCTTTGCCGCCGATCTCCGAACGTATGACAATGGCCGCTCGGAGCGCGGCGACCATCGGAGATGCGTTATGTCCCCAGAAGAGCGTGACGGTGCCGACGCGGAAGCCGCAGAGGAGTCGCCGGCGGCGTTCGGGACGATGTTGCGGGGCTGGCGTGAGCGGGCGTTGCTGACCCAGGAAGAGCTGGCCGCACGGGCGGGACTCAACGCCCGCACGGTCCGCCGGCTGGAGGCCGGACAGTTGCGACGGCCACGCGGCACATCGGTGCGGTTGCTGGCCGAGGCGCTGGGCCTGGACGAGGCGGAGCGGGCGACGCTGACGCACGCCGCGAGAAGTGCCCCGGCGAGTCCGGCGCCCGTGCGGGTGCCGCCGCGGCACCTGCCCGCCGACGTGGTGGCGTTCACCGGGCGGGAGCGGGAACTCGCCGCTCTCGACGGCGTCGGCGATCAGGGCACGGCGGGCACGGTGCTGATCACCGCCATCGACGGCATGGCGGGCGTGGGCAAGACGGCGCTGGCCGTACACGCCGCGCACCAGCTCGCCGCCCGGTTCCCCGACGGCGACCTGTTCCTCGACCTGCACGGATACACGCACGGCATGGTCCCGGTTGACCCGGCCGAGGCGCTGGCCAGGGTTCTCGCGGTGCTGGGCGTGCCCGGTGAGTCCATCCCCCAGCACGCCGACGACCGGGCGGCCCTGTACCGGAGCATGCTGGCGGACCGGAAGATGCTGATCGTGCTGGACAACGCCGCCGACGAGGCGCAGGTACGCCCGCTGCTGCCGGGTTCGGGCGGCTGCCTGGTTCTGATCACCAGCAGGCGGCGGCTGATCGGCCTGGACGATGTGCGTACGGTGTCGGTCGACGTGTTGCCGCCGGCCGAGGCGGTCGCGCTGCTGGCCCGTACCGCCGGCCACGAGCGCGTCGCGGGCGAGCCGCCGCAGGCGCTGGCGGAGCTGGCCCGGCGGTGCGGGTGGTTGCCCCTGGCGATCCGGCTGGCCGCGGCCCGGCTCAAGGCGCATCCGACGTGGAGCGTGGGGCATCTGCTGGCACGGCTGGAGGAGCATCACCGCCGGCTGGGCGAGCTGCACGCCGGGGAGCGCAGCGTCACCGCGGCGCTCGATCTCTCCTACCGGGGGCTGGAGACGGCCGAGCGGCGCGCGTACCGGCTGCTGGGGTTGCACGCCGGCACCGACATCGCCCCGGACGCGGCGGCCGCGCTGCTGGCCACCTCCGTCGCGGCGGCGACCGGCCTGCTGGACCGGCTGCTTGAGGGAAACCTGCTGCAGGAGCCGGTGCCCGGCCGGTACCGGTTCCATGACCTCATCCGCGCTCATGCCGCCGCCCTGGCCGGTCAGGAACCGGAGGCGGAGCGGCGTGCCTCGGTCACCCGCCTGCTCGACCACTACAGCGGGGCGGCAACGGCGGCCATGGACCGCCTCTACCCCTACGAGGCCGACATGAGGCCGCGCCTTCCGCCGGGCGGCGGTCCTCTGCCCGCGATGGACGACGCCGAAGCATGGCTGGAGGCGGAGCTGCCCAACCTGCTGGCCCTCGCCCAGCACGCGGCCGAACACGGCTACCTGGACCACATCCGGCACCTGTCGGCCACCCTGCACCGGTGCCTGCGCATCCGAGGCCGCAACCCGGAAGCCGAAACCCTCAGCGCACGCGCGCTGGCAGCCGCCCGCGCCGCCGCCGACCACACGGGAGAGATGGAGGCTCTCATCGCGCTCGGCGAGATCCGTCACCGGCAGAGCCGCTACGAAACCGCGATCGAGGACAACGTGCGGGCTCTGGACATCGCTCGCGCCATAGGGCATCACTCCGGAGAACTGCGGGCACTCAACTCCCTGGGGCTGCTCCGCGCCGTCCACGGCGAGCACAGCCGATCGATCGAGAACTTCGCGCAGGCGCTCGCCATCGCCCGCGCGACCGGCCACCGCAGCGGCCAGCTGGACGCGTTGATCGGCGCCGGCCACATCCACCGGATGGTGGGGCAGCACGGCGAAGCAGCCGACTCCCTCGCCGAGGCTCTGGACATCGCCCGGGAGACCGGCCACCGCACCGGCGAGGTGCGCACGCTGCTCGCGCTCGGTCACCTCCATCTCGGCCGCGGCGAGTACGACGCGGCCACCGACCGCTTCACCCGGGCCCTCGACCTGGCCAACGGCACCGAGCACCGGCTCGGCCAGCTCGACGGCTGGATCTCTCTGGGCGACATGCACCGCATCGGCGGGCGATACGAGCAGGCCCATGCCTGCTACGAGCACGCCCTCGACCTCGCACGCGAGCTCGGCAACCGGAACTGGCAGTTCGAGGCCATCCACGGCATGGGCCGGCTGCGGCACGAGCAGGGCCATCACGACCAGGCGCTCGACGACCACCAGGAGGCGCTGCGGCTGGCCACGGACCTGGGCCAGCCGGGCGACCAGACCCGCGCCCACGACGGCCTCGCCCGCGCCCACGCCGCGCTGGACCAGGACGACGACGCTCGCCACCACTGGTCGCAGGCGCTGGCCATCCTGAGCAAGCTCGGCACCGACCACACCGACGAGCCAGGCGTCGACACCGACAACATCCGCGCCCATCTCGCCGCTCTCGGGTCGGACGGGTCCGAGCTCCGTCGCGACCCCTGAGGCGGGCGTGCGGCGTTCACCGGCGGCGGGGCGTGTAGGGCGGGAACGCGGTCCTGTCGTCGAGGTCGAGGTCCGTGTCGGGCCAGCGGCGCCGGAGCAGGGCGGCCAACCGGCGGGCCCAGCCCGCCAGGTGGGGCAGGCTGCGGTGCTCGTCGGCGGTACGGGCGGCGGCCTCCAAGGTGGCGACGAGCTGGACGCGGCTCCCGTCGCCCGGCGGGCGCGCCTCGACCTTGGCCAGGCGTTCCAGCCGGACCAGCACGTACGAGAAGCAGGCGGCGGCCAGGCCGAACCCGTAACGCCGGTCGTCCTCCGCCTCGGGCAGGCCGGCGGCCAGGGCCCGGCGGTAGCCGCCGGCGAAGGCGGCGTCCACCGACACCCAGCCGGGACCGGGGACGTGCAGGCAGACGGCGTCGTGCAGCGCGTGCGTGTAGCCGGCGAACTCGAAGTCGATGAGGCGGGCGTCCGGGTCGCCCGTCGCGTGCACGAGGACGTTGTTCGCCTCGGGGTCGCCGTTGCTCAGCGCCAGGAACGAGCCCGGATGCTCCAGCTCCTCCAGCGCGGCGGCGAGCTCCCGCTCCGCCCCGCCCTCGACCGGCGCGCCGAGGCGGGCCGCCTGCCTGCGTCCCTCCTCGCGAAACCCGGGGAACCGTTCGGCGTCGCCGGCCGGTCCGAGAACGCGCCTGCGCGCGCCGTAAAGTGCTGACCTGCCCGCTGTGGCGGCGCTGAGCTCACCGCGGATGCGGGCGAAGGCGGCCAACCCTTCCGCATGGGCGGTGGCGCCCTCCGCACGCAGCAGCCCGTCCAGCGCCGTACGCGGAGCCAGGTCCTCCAGCACGACGAGCTCCGCGTCGAGGTCGGCGGCGATCACCCGAGGCGCCAGGCCGGACGCCAGGTCGTCGGAGAGGAAGCGCAGCGCGGCCACCTCGGTGCGCAGCCGCTGCGACGTCGCGAGACGGGCGGCGCCCGGGTGCGGGCGCATCCACTTGACGATAACCCGCTCCCCGCCCTCCAGCCGCGCCCGCGCGATGGCGTACGGCTCCAGCCGCCGCCACCCGGCCACGGCCACAGGGCCGCAACGGTGACGCGACAGCAGGGACTCCACCTGGGTGACGATCACATCCACGGTCACCGGCGCCAGCCTATGGGGCCGCGCCCGTCGCCGAAAGATACCCTTCTCGGGACGAGCCGTTCGACGACACCGCCATGGAGCCGGGGACCGACTGACGATGGGCGCGGAACAGGATTTCGAGCAGGTCGGCGCCGAGCTGGCCGACCTGGGTGTGCGGATCTCCAGGATGATGGGGAGTCCCGCGCTCAAAGATCAGGCGGGGAAGGTTTTCGCGAGCCTGCAGCGCGACGGCGCGATGGTGTTCCGGCTGGTCAGGGACACCCCCGAACACGCAGCCGCGCTCCAGCTGGCCGGTGCGTCCCTGTTCGACCCCATGGGGCGGGGCAGGGTGATGAAGGACTGGGTGGTCGTGCCCCACACCGCGGCCGAGCGATGGACAGACCTGGCCGAGGCCGCCCTCAGCCGCCCGCGCTGACAGCGGACGCCGCTCGTCACGGAACGATCGTCCGGCCCTGCGCGGTGCCCTCCACGGCCGCGACGTAGGCGCGGGCCACCTCGGCGACCGGCGTCCCGTTCGCGCCGTCGAGGCCCATGCCCTCCAGGGTCTCCTTGATCCAGCCCGGGGCGATCACGTTGATCCGCAGCCCGCGGGGCAGCTCGCTCGCCGCGTTCCGTACGAATCCCTCGAGCCCGGCGTTGACCAGCGCGCCCAGTGACCCGCCGGCGAGCGGGGCGGCGAACGTGCCTCCGGTGAGGGTGATGGACCCCCCGTCGCGCAGGCGACGCAGCGCCCGTCTGGCGAGTGCGACCTGTCCCAGCAGCTTTCCCGCTGTTCCCGCGGCGAACTCCTCGTCCGTCACCGTCTCCAGCCGCACCAGCGGCCCGCTGGCCGCGCAGCACACCACCGCGTCGGCGTCGGGCACCGTCTCGAAGAGCGCGTCCAGCGACTTCCCGTCTTCGAGGTCCACCCGGACCGGCCCTCGCCGCGAGGCCGCGACGACCTCGTGGCGAGGGCTCAGGGCGGCCTCGACGGCTCGCCCCACGGTTCCCGACGCTCCGATCACGATCACTTTCATGTGATCCATGATGGCTCGTGAACGTCTGTCACGCGTTGATGACCTCCTCCCTGTACTGGGCGTGCAGCGGGTCGCCGGTGGAGCCCATCCACGCGTCCATGGCGGCGCGCCGGCGGGCCAGCTCCTCGGGCGCGCCCCCGTCGGCGAGGTTGTTCAGCGCGTGGGGGTCGTTCGCGAGGTCGTACAGCTCCTCCCGGACGCGGAGCAGGTAGAACTGGGCACGCGCGGCGACCGCGGGGTCCGTCGAGTCGCGCATCGCGGGCCAGGTGAGGCCCTGCATGTTCTCCGCCCGGTAGTTCAGGCTGCCGTCGGACCAGGCGTTCCAGATGTAGCTCCAGCGCTCGTCGTGGACGCCGCGCATGTCGTAGCGCTGGTCCGAGCTGGACTCGTGGAAGACGGTGTTGATCTGGTCGCGGCCTGACTGGCTGCCGCCCTTCAGCAGCGAGGTGAGGTCGCGACCGTCCAGCCCTTCGGGGACGGTGGCGCCCGCGGCCAGGCACAGGGTGGGGAAGAGGTCCATCGTGGACACGAAGTGCTCGTCGTCGGTGCGGCCCGCGCCGGCCACGCCGGGCCACCGGACGATCAGCGGGGTGCGCGTGCACTGCTCGTACACGTTCGCCTTGCCGAACGGCACCGCCATGCCGTTGTCCGACATGAAGATCACGATCGTGTCCTCGGCCAGCCCGGACGCGTCGAGCGCGGCCAGGACCGCGGCCAGCGTGTCGTCGGCGCGCCGGGCGCTGCTCATGTACTGCGAGACCTCCTGGCGGATCTCCGGCAGGTCGGGCAGGTACCCGGGCACCTCGGCGTCGTCGGGGCCGTACACCTTGGACGGCTTGGCGATGCTGGCCAGCTCGTCCCCGTCGAACCTGTTCTGTTCGGCCATGCTGCCGCTGAAGGGCCGGTGCGGGTCCTCGGAGTTGGCCATCAGGAAGAACGGGCGATCCTCGGACTTCGCCCGGTCGAACAGCTCCGTCGCGTGCCGCGCGTAGTCGGCGGGGTTGCGCCCCATGCCCAGCTGCTCGTCCGGAATCACGCTCTGATCCCAGGCGAACCGATCATCCGGGCCGAGGTGGGCGACCTTGCCCAGGATGCCCGTCAGGTAGTTCCGCGGGCGGAGCAGCTCGTTCAGGATCGGCACGCCGGGGTCGATGTCCTCGAAACCCTCGGCGCCGTTGCGGTGGGGGAAACGGCCGGTCATCAGCGCCGACCGGCTCGGCTGGCAGAGGGCGATCGGCACGTGCGCGCGGTGGAAGGCGACGCCCTCGCCGGCCAGCCGGTCGATGTTCGGCGTGAGGTCGGCCCGGCCGCCGAAGCAGCCGGGCGAGCCGCCGTGCATGTCGTCGACGGTGAAGAGCAGGATGTTCGGCGGCGCCGCGTTGCGGGCCCGTGGGGTGTCGCTCCAGGCGGCCCGCACGCCGAGGCCCGCGGCGATGGCTCCCGCGCCCGCCCCGGCCAGCAACGTACGCCGTGAAAGGGGTGTGTTCATACGTGTGATCTACCGGTCGGCGCGTTACGTTTCCGTTTCCGCCGGGACGCCCGATGGGCGGGACGCACAGGTCGACCCCTACTACGCTCCCATGGAAGGGCATCATTGGGGGCGGAGGGATTCGTGACGGTCAACGGGGCGAGCCAGGCGGTGGAGGAGGCGGCACCCGCGGCGGGAGACGCGGTCGGGCGGGTGCTCGGCACCCAGGCGGCCTCGCCACTGTCGTTCTGGGTGGGCCTGGAGCCGGGCAAGGTCGTCCAGCTCGACGACGTGGTGGTGACCAGGCGCGACGTGCCCGGCTACGGCCCGGTGCTGGTCGCGGGCGTGGTGACGACCGTCGAGGCCCGGCACGAGGGCGCCGCCTACGACTCCGACGTCTTCCTCATCGCCGACGGCGCGTTGCCCGCGGCCGTGGTCGAGGTGGCCGAGGTGCGGGTGACCAGGGTCGAGCCCGAGGTGTTCGTGCCGCCGCTGCCCGGTGCCAAGGTCCATCTCGCCGGGTCCGACGACCGCGAGCAGGCACTCTACTTCGACGTGATGGACCGGCGCATCCCGATCGGGATGGGGCGCGACGGCCGGCCGATGTACGCCAACTTCGACTTCCTCGACGGCACCCGCGGCGCCCACGTGTCGATCTCCGGCGTGTCCGGCGTGGCGACCAAGACCTCCTTCGCCACGTTCCTGCTCTACTCCATCTTCAACTCGGGGGTCCTCGACGCCGAGTCGGCCAACACCAAGGCGCTGATCTTCTCCGTCAAGGGGGAGGACCTGCTCTTCCTCGACCACGACAACCTCCGGCTCGACGACGATGCCCGCGCCGTCTACGCCCGGCTCGGGCTGCCCGCGCGGCCGTTCGGCAGCGTGCACGTCTTCGCCCCGCCGCGCCCCGGCGACGCCAACGGCGTGCCCCACGTCTCGGCCCGCACCCAGGGCGTGAGCTCCTTCTACTGGACGCTGGTCGAGTTCTGCGAGGAGGAGCTGCTGCGGTTCGTCTTCGCCGACGCCGACGACGAGCGGGCCGGCTACTCGCTGCTGGTCGGGCAGGTCGCCGCCCGGCTGAAGGCGTGGGCGGAGCCGGTGGGCGACGGCGGCGCCGTCATGGTGCAGGGCACCGCCGCCCGCACGTTCGCCGACCTGGTCGAGTTGCTGTCCGACCAGCTGCAGGACGAGGGAACGCGCCAGCAGTGGACCGGCGCGCAGACCCCGCTCGGCACGGTCAACGCCTTCCTGCGCCGGCTGCGCAGCGCGGTGCGCCCGCTCTCGCCGATCGTCCGGGGCGACCTGCCCTTCTACCGCAACCACACCGTCAGCACCTCCGACGCCCAGGTCTCGATCGTCGACCTGCACAACCTGCCGGAGCGGGCGCAGCGGTTCGTCGTGGGCGTGGTGCTGCGCGGCGAGTTCCAGCGCAAGGAGTCGTCCGGCACCGCGAAGCCCCTGCTGTTCGTCGTGCTCGACGAGCTGAACAAATACGCGCCGCGCGAGGGCGACTCCCCGATCAAGGAGATCCTGCTCGACGTGGCCGAGCGGGGCCGCTCGCTCGGCGTCATCCTCATCGGCGCCCAGCAGACGGCCTCCGAGGTGGAGCGCCGTATCGTCTCCAACAGCGCCGTACGCGTCGCGGGCCGCCTCGACCCAGCCGAGGCCGCCAGGTCGGAGTACGGCTGGCTGCCCCCGGCGGTCCGCGAGCGCGCCACGATCGCCAAGCCTGGCACCATGTTCGTCGCCCAGCCGGAGATCCCGGTGCCGCTGGCCGTCGCCTTCCCCTTCCCCGCGTGGGCGACCCGGCCCGCGGAGGCGGCGGCCCCGGCCGCGAAGGCCTCAGGCGATCCGTTCCAGGGGCTGCCCGGCGTCGAAGAAGACATCCCGCCCTTCTGATCACAGGTGATGACGTGAAGATCCTGCACACCGCGGACTGGCACGTGGGCAAGGTGCTCAAGGGCCGTTCCCGCCTCGACGAGCACCGCGCCGTGCTGCGCGAGCTGGTCGCCGCCGCCCGCGACCACGACGTGGACGCCGTCATCGTGGCGGGCGACCTCTTCGACACCTCCGCGCCCACGCCCGAGGCGCAGGCGCTGGTGCTGAACGCGCTCATGGCCCTGCGCGGCGACGGCCGCGACGTGCTGGTGCTGGCGGGCAACCACGACAACCCGCAGCTGCTGGAGGTCTACCGGCCGGTGCTCGGCAAGCTGGGCCTGCACGTCATCGGCAGCTTCCGCCGCCCCGACGCGGGCGGCACGCTGGCCTTCACCGCCCGCTCGGGCGAGCCGGTGCGGCTGGCCGTGCTGCCCTTCCTGTCGCACCGCTACGTCGTACGCGCCGCCGAGGTGCTGGCCGGCACGGCCGCCGAGCACAACCGCGACTACGCCGCCCGCATCTCCGAACTGATCGGCGCGCTGACGGCCGGCTTCCACGGCGACACCGTCAACCTGGTCACCACTCACGGCACGCTGCCCGGCGGCGCGTTCGGCGGCGGGGAGCGGCAGGCCCAGTCGATCTTCTCCTACTACTTCGAGCCGACCGCCTTCCCGCCGTCCACCCAGTACGCCGCCCTCGGCCACCTGCATCGCCGCCAGCAGATCCCGGGCCCGTGCCCGATCTGGTACAGCGGCTCGCCCCTCGCCGTCGACTTCGGAGAGGAGGGCAACACCCCCGGCGCGCTGCTGGTGGAGGTCTCGCCCGGCCGCCCGGCCGTGGTGCGGGAGGTGGCCTTCGGCTCGGCCCGCAGGCTGCGTACGGTGCGCGGCACGCTGGAGCAGCTGGAGGGCCTGGAACAGGGCGACGACTGGCTCAAGGTGATCGTCGAGGAGAAACCCCGCGTGGGCCTGGCCGACGACGTCCGCGAGCTGCTTCCGGGTGCCGTGGACGTCATGCTGGACGAACGGTTCAGGCCGGTGCCGGCCACGCGCAGGACCGGCTCGGCCGACCGTGGCGCCCGCGAGTTGTTCCGCGAATATCTCACCGCCACCGGGCGGCACGACGACCAGGTGGCCGCGCTGTTCGACCGGCTGCACGACGAGGTGACCAGCTGATGCGCCCGCTGCTGCTCCAGCTCGACCACTTCGGCAGCTTCCGCGAGCCGGTGAGCGTCGACTTCTCCGACACCGAGTATTTCGCGCTGGTCGGCCCGACCGGCGCGGGCAAGAGCACGATCATCGACGCGATCTGCTTCGCCCTCTACGGCACCGTGCCGCGCTGGGGCAAGGAGAACGTCATCGCCCACGCCCTGGCCCCCTCGGTGTCCTCGGGGAAGGTGGCGCTGGTCTTCGAGAGCGGCGGCCGGCGCTACGGCGTCGTGAGGGCGATGGTGCGCGACAGCAAGGGCGCGGTGCGTACCAAAGAGGCCAGGATCGACGAGCTCGACCCCTCGGCCCCGCTCGACCAGGCCTACGACGCGGTGCTCAAGCCCCTGGCCGAGGGCGAGAACGTCACCCCCGAGGCGCAGCGGGTGACCGGGCTGGAATACCGGTTCTTCACCCAGTGCGTGGTGCTGCCGCAGGGCCGCTTCGCGGAGTTCCTGCACGCCGCGCCCCGCGAGCGGCAGGACCTCCTGGTGCAACTGCTCGACGCCGACGTCTACGAGCTCATCAGGCAGCGGGCCGTGCAGGAGGAGGAGCAGGCCAAACGCGACGCCGCCTTCGCCCGCGACCAGCTCGGCAAGCTGTCGGGAGCCACGGCGGAGGCCGAGCAGGAGCTGGCCGACCGGCTGGCGGCGCTGCGGCGCCTGGCCGAGACCATCGGCGCCGATCTCGACCTGCTGCGGGCCCGCGAAGCCGACATCCGGCGGGCCGAGCAGGAGCGCGCCGCCGTGGCCGAACGCCGGTCGGTGCTGGCGTCGCTGCGGATGCCGGACGCGGTGCCGACGCTGGCCTCGGCCCGGCGGGCCGCCGCCGAGTCGGTGGAGGCACTGGCCGCCGAGGTCGCGACGCTGGAGGCCGACGACCACGAGGCGTACGAAGCGCTGGCCGCGCTCGGCGACCGCGGGGCGCCCCGGGCGGCGCTGGCCGCCCTGGACGCCCGCGAACGGCACGCCGCGCAGGCCGCCCGCGCCCGCGCGGAGGCGGCGGCCGCGGCGGAGCCGCTGCCCGGCCTGGCCGCCGAGCGGAAGGCCGCGGAGCAGGCGCTGGCCGCCGCCGAGACCCAGCGCGAACGCCTGCGCGACGCCCACGCCGCCGCCCACCTCGCGCCCCGGCTGGCCGTGGGCGAGCCCTGCCCGGTCTGCCGGCACCCGGTCGCCGAGCTGCCCCGCCACGAGCCGCCCGCCGACATCCGCACCGCCGACCGCGCCCTCGCCGGAGCCCGCGACCGGGCCGAGCGCGCCAGCTCCGCCCACGCCAGGGCCGAGGCGTCGGCGTCGATGCTGGCCGGTCAGGCCGACCGGCTGGCGTCCGAGCTGGCCGCGCTGCCCGAGCCCGGCGACCGGGCGGAGCTCGAAGGGAGGCTGGCCGCGATCGGCAAGGCCGAGGAGGTCGCGGCCCAGGCCCGCAACGCCTTCCGCGCCGCCAGGGGCAGGCTCGAACGTGCCCGCACGGGCGCCGAGCAGGTCGAGCGGCAGGCCGAGTCCGCCTGGCGTACCCTCGAGTCCGCCCGCGACCGGCTGCTCGTCTCCGGCGGACACGACGACCCGCCGCCGCCGCTCACCCGCGACGACCTGCACCGGGCCTGGACCGACCTGCTCGGCTGGCGCGACCGGGCCGCGCAGGCCGCCCAGGCGGCGCTCGCGGCCTGCGACGGGCAGCTCGCCCAGGCGGGCGACGCGCTGTCCCGCGAGCGCCGCAAGCTGGCCGAACGCCTGGCCGAGCACGGCGTCGTCCCGCCGCGCGACGCCTCGCCCGACCAGCTCGGCGCGGCCGTCGCCGGGGCCGCCGCGCGCGTCGAGAGCGCGCTCGACCGCGTCAGGGACGACCGCAAACGCGCCGCCGACCTGGACGCGCAGATCACCGGGAAGGAGCACGAGGCCAAGGTCGCCCACGAGCTGGCCCTGCGCCTGCGCGCCAACGCCTTCGAGCGGTGGTTGTGCGCCGAGGCCCTGGCGGTCCTGGTCGCGTCGGCGTCCGAGACGCTCCGCGAGTTGTCCGACGGCCAGTACGAGCTGACGCTCGGTGACAAGACCGGCGACATCGAGGTCGTCGACTTCGGTGAGGCGGGCATGCGGCGCAGCGCCCGCACGCTGTCCGGCGGAGAGACCTTCCAGGCCGCGCTCGCGCTGGCCCTGGCGCTGTCCGGGGCGGTCGCCAGAGGGCTCGACTCGATCTTCCTCGACGAGGGCTTCGGCACGCTCGACCCGGCCACCCTCGACACGGTGGCCACCACCCTCGAACGCCTGGCCGCCGGCCAGGACCGCATGATCGGCGTCGTCACCCACGTCCCCGCGCTGGCGGAGCGGGTGCCGGTACGCTTCGAGGTCAGGCGCGACGCCAAGGGCTCCCACGTGCGGAAGGCGGCCACGTGACCGGTTTCACCGTCGATCCGTGGGATCCCGGCTACGCCGCGGCCCTCGCCGTCGAGGCCCTGTCCGAGCTGGGCTCCACCAGCGCCGAACTGGTGCTCGACATCGAACGCCCGGCCGCCGACTGGAAACCCGTCACGCCGGGGCCCGACGCCGACCCGCCGCGCACCCTGCTGGTCGCCGACGGCGTCCGCAGGATCGACGCCCGCGTGTGGGTGCACGACCCCGGCTCGCCGATGCCCGTGCCCGGCATCGCCGCCTCCTACGCCGCGGGGATCGTCAGGTGCGGGCAGGACGGCGCCGAACTGGCGGAGATCCAGGTCAACCGCACGCTGATCTCCGCGTCGCCGGACACCCCCGAGGTGAGGACCGGCCACGCCCTCTACCGCGCCGGCAAGGCCGCCGACTCCAGCTTCGAGGAGCTGTCGCTGGCACTGCAGCGCCAGGTCACCCAGCTGGAGGTCGACCTCGCCGTGCGCCACCGGTCGGCGAGCGACGACCTGCTGCTGGTGGACGGGCCGCTGCGGGGCCGCACCCACCTGCCGCGCACGGTCGGCTACATCAAGACCCACCACACCGCCTACCTGCCGTCGCCGCAGTCGGCGGTGGTCGCCGCGCTCGCGCCGGGGCAGCGTACGCCGGTGTTCCTCATGGGCACGAGCTGGCGGCGGCACGCCTGGTACGTACGCCTGCCCGTCAGATCGACCGCCCCGTGGGCGGGCGTGGCGCGCTGCGAGGCCGGCGCCGACCTCGACCCCGCGCAGGTGGTGCGGCTCGCCGACGCGCTGACCCTGGCCCTGCCTCCGCTGGCCGGAGTCGACTACAAGGACCCGCGCGCGCCCCAGAACCTGGTGCCGATCGGCGGCCTGGAGAAGCTGCTCCGCCACCACCTGGGCGACGCGCGCCTGCTCTACCGCGCGCTGCGCAACGCCGCCCGCGGTTAGCGCCCGCTCCCAGCCGGTCGCTCGGCCGGTCGCTCGGCCGGTCGCTCGGCCGGTCGCTCAGTCGGCTGCGAACACCTGCGCGTCGTCGGCGAACGCCTTGAACTCCAGGGCGTTGCCCGCCGGGTCGAGCAGGAACATCGTCCACTGCTCGCCGGGCAGTCCCTCGAACCGCAGGTACGGATCGATGACGAAGGCGGTGCCGGCCGCGCGGAACCGGTCCGCCAGCTCATGAAATTCCGGAATCGTCAGGATCAGCCCGAAGTGCGGGACCGGCACGTCGTGGCCGTCCACCGGGTTGTGCACCCGCTCCGGACGCGCGGGCGCCAGGTGCGTGACGAACTGGTGGCCGTGCAGGTTCCAGTCGATCCAGCTGTCAGAGCTGCGGCCCTGGGCGCAGCCGATGAGCTCGCCGTAGAAGTGGCGGGCCTTGTCCAGGTCGTCGACGGGCACGGCCAGGTGGAAGCGGGGAATCATGGGCATCGGGAACGCCTGCCTTCCGATAGTGGCACGATCACACGCCCACCCTGCCCCTCCGCCGCCCCTCGACGCCAGCGCCCGCCTACCAGCCCTCGCCGAAATCGCAGATCTTCACCGTGGCGCTCTTCCTGGCGCGCGTCGGCTCGACCACCTCGAAGACGACGCTGTACGTGCCCTCCTTCTTCCACACGATCGACGGCAGAAGCGGCTTCGACGACGCGTTGCCCACCTTCGCGCCCTGGCTCTGACCGTTGAGCCGCCACCGGTAGCTGTAGGAGCCGGTCGCCGACACCTTCGCCCAGATGTTCATGTCGTAGCGCCAGCAGTCCCCCATCCGGATGCCCTCGTAGTCGAACGACACCGACGTCACCCCGCCCGCCTGCCTCGTCCTGGTGGGTTGCGCGGTGGTGGGCCGGGCCGACGGCCTCGGCGTGGTCCTCGTGCTCTTCGCAGGCGTCGGCGTGGCCCGGGTCCTGGTGGGTTTCGTGGTCTTCCTGCCGGGGCGCCGGCCGGCCGACGGGTCCAGCGGCCTGGGCGACCGCTTCGTGTCCGCGACCGTACGCGAGCCGGTGGGGGAGGAGGGCGCGGCGACGGTGGCGGTGGAGGCGCCCGCGTCACCGGGCGGGGTGGGAAGCAGGACCCAGGCGGACGCCAGCCCGCCCGTCACGACCAGCGCGGTCGCGCCGGCCAGCAGGGCGATGCCGAGCCGGTTGCGCGACACCGGTCGGGTGGGACCGGTCCGGCCGGGCAACCCCTCCGGCGGCGGCCACCCGCGCCCTCCCACCGGAGGTGCCGCGACCGGCGGACCACCAGCGAAGGGAGCCTGGGCCGGGCCGCCGGGGAAGGGAGCGTGGGCCGGGCCGCCGGGGAAGGGCGCCTGGGACGGAATCGGGCCGCTGCCGGGGGAGTACCGGTCGTCGGCGGCTGACGCCCCGGCCCGGCCGCTGATGAGCTGGAAGAGCACGTCCTGCATGGCCGGCCGGGCGGCCGGATCCTTGGCCAGGCAGCCGTACACGATCGAGCGCAGCGGTTCGGGCACGTCGCCGAGGTCCGGCTCGTCGTACTGGATCCTGCTGAGCACCGCGGGCAGCGAGTCGTTGCCGAACGGAGGCGCGCCCGTGGCGGCGTACACGATGACCGAAGCCCAGGCGAACACGTCGGCGGCGGGCCCGGCGACCGCGCCGAGGAACTGCTCGGGCGCCATGTACGCGGGCGTCCCCACGATGCTGCTGGTACGGGTCAGGGCGGCGTCCATGGCACGGGCGATGCCGAAGTCGATGACGCGCGGGCCGTCCCGTCCGAGCAGGACGTTCGCCGGTTTGAAGTCGCGGTGCACGACGCCGGCCCGGTGGATGGCGGCCAGCGCGGTGGCCGTGGCGACCGCCAGCCGCTGCAGGTCTGCGCCCGTGTGGCGGCCGGCCCGCTGGAGCGAGGGCCCTTCGACGTACTCGGTCACGATGTACGGCCGCGCGCCCAGCGAGGCGTCCAGCACCTGCGCGATGCAGAACGGCTCCACCCGCCGCGCCGCCGCGATCTCCTTGGCGAAGCGGCCGTCGCCCGGCACGCCCTCCCGCAGCACCTTGACGGCGACCTGCGTCCCGTCGGGGGCCGTGCCGAGGTAGACCACTCCCTGGCCGCCCTCGCCGAGCAGCCTGACGACCCGGTACGGGCCGATGGCCTCCGGCGTCACCAGGTTTCCAGCGCGCAGACGCTGAACGACATGCTCTTGCGCGCCGAGGACGGCGAGCTGACCTTCAGGGTCACGGTGTGGCGTCCCGCGGGCAGGTTCCACTGCCTGGCGGTCACGAACGCCGTGTAGTCGTCCTCGGGCACCCAGGACTTGCCGCTCTCCTTCGTGCTGCCGTCGACCAGCCACGCGTAGGAGACCCACACCCCGCGTCTGGTCGACTCCACGCGGGTCTGGACGTGCACCGGAGGCATGTAGCAGCCTCCGGACTCCGACTGGCCGGGGCCGCCCCTCAGCTCGAGCGCGAGGATGCTGGCCCTGGCGCTCGTGACCGGCTTCTTGGTGGTACGGGTGCGGGACGGCGTCGGCCGCGCCGTGCTCCGCTCGGGCGTCGCCGTGGGCGTGTGCTTCTTCGGAGTGCCGGCGGGCTTGGTGGTACGGCGGGCGGGGGGCCTGGTCTTCCTGGGGGTGCGCTTCGGGGTGGTCGACGGCGTGGGTTCGGCGGTGGGGGTGGTGGTGCTGGGGGAGGGCGCGGCGATCGGCTTCTCCTCCTGCGTACCCCATCCGGGGGCGATCCAGACGATCCCGCCGATCAGCGCCGCCACGACAACACCCGAGACACCCGCCACCAAGGGCACCACCAGCCCTCTACGGCCAGCCGCCCTCCCCGCGCCCGGCCCGCCCGGGTGCCGCCCGTTCGGAGGCAGCGGACCGCCCGCGTGCGGCACGGGCGGGTTGTTCCCGCTCAGCAGCCGCAGCAGCACGTCCCGCATGGTCGGCCGGGCCCGCGGGTCCTTGGCCAGGCAGTCGTACACGACCGAGCGCAGCGGAAGCGGCACGTCGCCGAGCTGCGGCTCGTTGTTCAGGATCCGGTTGATGATCGCGGGCAGCGTGTCCTGCCCGAACGGCGGTGTGTCCGTGGCCGCCCACACCATCACCGACGCCCAGGCGAACACGTCCGCCGGCGGCCCCACCGGCTGGCCCGCCAGCTGCTCGGGCGCCATGTACGCGGGCGTCCCCACGATGCCGCTGGTGTGGGTGGCCGCGTCGTCCATGGCGCGGGCGATGCCGAAGTCGATGACGCGAGGGCCGCCCGGGCCGAGCAGCACGTTCGCGGGCTTGAAGTCGCGGTGCACGACGCCCGCCGCGTGGATGGCGGCCAGCGCGGTGGCCGTGGCGACCGCCAGCCGCTGCAGATCGGCCCCGGCGTGCCGGCCGGCCTCGTGCAGCGACGGGCCCTCGACGTACTCCGTCACGATGTACGGCCGCGCGCCCAGCGAGGCGTCCAGCACCTGCGCGATGCAGAACGGCTCCACCCGCCGCGCGTTCTCGATCTCCTTGGCGAACCCGTCGTCGAGCCCGGCCCTCGAACGCAGCACCTTGACCGCCACCCGCGTGCCGTCAGGCGCCTGCCCGAGGTAGACGGTCCCCTGGCCGCCCGAGCCCAGCCGGCCGAGCAAGCGGTATGTCCCTACCGCCGTCGGGTCGTCCTCCCGCAGCGGTTCGACGTGCGCCATGAGAGCAGTGACTCCTGAGACGAGTGCGGTAGATCTTTACGTACGATACTCACACGAAAGAAGTTTTGTAGTGATGTTACTGGCCTGTAGGAAATCGCCGCCGCAGCCAGAAAACTGGGTCGCGGATCCGCGTACCGGCGCCTATCGTGACAGCGCCGAACACGGACCAAGGAGGCCCGCCATGGACCGCGACGAGATGTCCTTTTGAGCCCACCAGCAAGCGCCGCCGGGGGTTCCCTCCAGCGAGACGCACGTCAAGCGCGGCGACCGGCGCGTCGGCCGCGACAAGGAGCTGATCGAGAAGCTCGGCGGCAAGGACCCGTGCCCCTGCGGCTCAGGGCGGCGCTTTCCGACGGTGCTGCCGTCCGACCGGCCGCTACGACGGCACGCTCGGCGACTACTACGTCCGCGACCGCCCGTAGAGCCGCCGCAGGTGTCGCCCAGCCCTCACCGGCGAACCCCCGCCCTGCCCTCACCCCGCCAGCCTGACGACGGCGGCGGGGACGGCGGCGGGGCGCCGAGTTCTGTCGGTGGGACCTGGCAGGGTGACTCCGCATCCTCCCGACCGCCCCCGCCACAGGGGCCGGGCGCCGATGACGCGGGAGGGCCGGAAAGAGGTGCGGTGACCGGTGAGCGGGTCCGTCCGGATGATGTTCGCGCCGCTGGCGGTCCGCGGCTTCCGCCGCTACTACGCGGGGCAGACGGCCTCGGCGTTCGGTGACGCGCTGACGCCGCTCGCCGTCGCGTTCGCCGTCCTTGACCTCACCGGATCCCCGGTGGATCTAGGAATCGTGGTGCTGAGCACCCGCCTGCCCGTGATCCTGCTGACCCTGCTCGGCGGCGCGGCCGGCGACCGGTTCTCGCGCAGGACCGTCATGCTGCTCGCCGATCTGGCCCGGTTCGCCGCGCACGGCGTGACGGCGGTGTTGCTGCTCACGGGCACGGCGAGCGTCTGGATGCTGGTCGTCCTGCAGCTCGTCGCGGGCGCGGGATCGGCCTTCTTCAACCCCGCCGCCGTGGGGCTGGTCGCCTCGCTGGCCGGCCGGGAGCGGCTGCAGGCGGCCAACTCGCTGATCTCGATCTCCAGGAGCACGGCCTCGATGCTGGCTCTCGGCACGGCGGGGGCGCTCGTGGCGCTGGCGGGGCCGGGCTGGGCGATCGCGGCCGACGCGCTGACGTTCCTGGTGAGCGCGGCCTTCCTCTACCGGTTGCCCGCTGATCTGGCCGCCGAGCGGCTCCAGCGCGGCGGCGGGCTGCTGGCGGGCATCCGCGGCGGGATCGCCGAGGTGCTCGGGCACTCCTGGTTGCAGGTCTGGACCCTGCATGCCGCGGTCACCAACCTGATCGTGGTCTCCCCGATCCTCGTCCTCGGCCCGTACGTCGCCGACCAGCACCTCGGCGGCGCCCCCGCCTGGTCGGCGATCGGCATCGCCTACGCCTTCGGTGGGCTCGCCGGCGGGCTGGCCGGGGCGCGGTGGAGACCGGCACGGCCCATGGCGGCGGCGATCCTGCTCTTCCTCCTGATGGCGCCCTTCCCGGCGTTGCTGGCTCTGCCCGCCGACGTCTGGCTGCTGGCGCTCGCGGCCGTCGCCGCCGGCCTGCAACTGGTGGTGTACAACGTGCTCCAGACCACCTGCCTCCAGCAGCACCTGCCCGAGCGTTTCGTGGCGCGGGCGACGTCGGTCACGATGCTGGGCGGGCTCGTGGCCGCACCGCTCGGCATGGCGCTGGCCGGCCCCGCGGCCGCTCTGCTCGGCACCCGTCCCGTGCTGGGCGCCGGCGCCGCGACCGCCGTGCTCCTGACGGCCGCCGCGTTGCTCGCGCCGGCGGTGTGGCGGGTCCGGGGAGAGCCCGCCGCTGTCCAGGATCCCGTGCCGGAGCCCACGGGATGAGCCGCATCGTGTACTTTTGCCGCCTCCGGCGCTCTCATCAAGCAGCGGCTCCTCCTCTGCAGAGGGGCCCACCTTCACGACCGAGGAGACGATGACCATGGGCAAGGCACTCGTAGCCGTCCTGGCCGGCGGGGCGCTGCTCGCCACCGGCACACCCGCACACGCCCAGACCGTCCGTGCGGAGCAGGCCGCTCAGGCCGTTGAGGGTGCCAAGACCAGGCTGGGCCCCAACGGCTACGGCAAGGTCAGGCTCGGGATGAGCGCGAAGAAGGCGAGGGCGACGGGCAAGGTCGTGCTCAAGATGCCCCTGCGGGGTGGCTCGTGCTCGGGCTGGGACCTGAAGGCGCACCCCACCGGCAAGAACAGCGTGGGCCTGTACATCTCCAAGCGGCGCGGCGTGGCCGTGATCTTCGCCCCGAAGGGGGTCAGGACACCGGAGGGCATCGGCATCGGCTCCACGACCAAGCAGGTCAAGAAGGCGTACCCACGGTGGAAGACCGCCGCGAGCGGCTTCCTTCTCGCCTCCGTGCCGGGCAACAAGAAGGCCTACTACGCCTTCATCGCCTCGAAGAAGGGCACGGTCAAGGAGCTGGCGTTCGGGCTGAACACGCAGGACTGCGTCAACTGAGCAGGGCCTTTCGCCGACGAGGGCGCGGCCACGTACGACATCGTCACCGTCGAGCCGGGCCGGCTCACGCGGCGGGCACGCGCTAGGCGCGGGGGCGGGGCAGGGAGGCGATCACGACCAGGCCGCCGCCCTCGCGCGGCCGGGCCCGCACCTCGCCGCCGTGCGCGAGCGCCACCGACCGCACGATCGACAGGCCCAGCCCGGCGCTCTTCCCCGTGACCGTCCGTTCGGCCCCGTGCCGGTGGAAGGGCTTGAAGAGCAGCGGGACGTCGTACGGCGGCACGCTCGGGCCGGTGTTGCTGACCTCCACCTCGACCTTCCCGTCCGACACGGTACGGCTCACCACCCGCACCCATCCGGTGCCGTCGTCGAGGTTGTATCGGATGCCGTTCTCCACGAGGTTGTGCACGAGCCGTTCGAGCAGCAGCGCGTCCCCGGTGGTGGGGGCCTGCTCGGCGACCTCGTACATGGTGACCTTGGCCTCGAAGGCGTCGGAGGAGGTGTGGGCGACCACGTGGGTCACCACGTCGGCCAGGTCGACCGGCGACCGGTCCGCGATGTGCTGGTCCGATCTGGCCAGCAGCAGCAGTCCGGAGATGAGGCGTTCGTGGCGGGCGTTGATCTCCAGCAGGTTCTCGCCCAGTTCCTTGACGTCGGGCGTGGCCGTACGCCGGTGCATGGCCAGCTCGACCAGGGCCCGGTTCAGGGTCAGGGGTGTGCGCAGCTCGTGGGAGGCGTTCGCGACGAACCTGCGCTGCCCGTCGAAGGAGTGGTCGAGCCGCTCGACCATGGTGTCGAAGGTGTCGGCGAGCTCCTTGACCTCGTCGTCGGGCCCGTCCAGGGAGATCCGTTCGTGCAGGCCGCGATCGGCCATCGGGGCGGCGGCGATCCTGCGCGCCGTGGCGGTCACCTGGTGCAGCGGCGCCAGCACCCGGCCCGCCACCACCCATCCGAGCACCACTGCGGCGGCCCCGACCACGATCAGCGCGATGACTCCCTGGGTGATCAGCGACGTGACGGCGACGCCGCGCAACTCCATCTCCTGCTGCTCTATGAACTCCCTCGCGGCCTCGCCCGAGAGCTCGACCCCGTCGCGGAGGAGGAAGGTCTTCTTCAACTTGCCGGGCTCCGGCGTGAACCGGCTCTCGAAGTAATGGTTGAGCTGCTGGTTGAACAGGAGATAGGTGACGCCGAGCAGCGTCAGCCCGGCGACCATGAACAGGGCGCCGTAGACGAGGGTGAGCCGCAGCCGGAGCGTCGGCTGCGGGCGTGGCAGACGCAAGAAGATCATGCGATGCGATACCCCACTCCGGGCACGGTCTCCACGACCGGCGGGTCGGCGAGCTTGCGGCGCAGCTTCAGGATGGTGAGCCGGACCGCGCCGGTGAAGGGGTCGGCGTGCTCGTCCCACGCCTTCTCCAGGAGCTGCTCGGCCGAGACGACGGCACCGTTCGCCCGCATCAGTTCGGCCAGGACGGCGAACTCCTTCTTGGACAACGGTACGAACCGCCCCTTCCGGTACACCTCCCGCCGCGCCGGGTCGAGCGTGATCCCGGCCCGCCGCAGCACGGGCGGCGTCGCGGGGCGGGAGCGCCGGCCCAGCGCCAGCACGCGGGCGGCCAGCTCGGGGAAGGCGAACGGTTTCGGTAAGTAGTCGTCCGCGCCGATGGACAGCCCGGTCACCCGGTCGTCGAGTTGCGCGGCGGCCGTCAGCATCAGCACCCGCGCGTCGGAGTCCGACGCCACGAGCTCCTTGCACACGTCGTCGCCGTGCACGCGCGGCAGGTCGCGGTCCAGCACGACGACGTCGTAGTCGTTGACCGCGATCCGCTCCAGCGCGCTCTCGCCGTCGTGCGCCAGGTCGACCGCGTGGGTCTCGTCCCGCAGCCATTCGGCGATCGCCTCGGCGAGGATTCGCTCGTCTTCCACCACCAGCACTCGCATGGCGTATCCAAGGCCCTTTCATCCGCTTGCCGAGGCCGATTGTGGCGCAAGAGATATTCGCTCGAAGTAAGCCGAAATGGAAACGTCGAGGAAACAGCCGGCTCTATTGCATCTCCCTTCGACGACATTTCGACGGAGGAGAGCTCTGATGCGAGGACGAGTCCTCAGCGCGCTGGCCGTGGCGCCGGTCGCGTTCACCCTGGCCCTGACCGGATGCGGATCCGGCAGCGACGGCGGATCCGATGTGGCGTCGGTGAGCGGCGGCACCGGCAACCAGGCCGCGGCCACCAGCAAGCCGAGCGTGGATCCGCAGGAGCAGGGCCTGAAGTTCGCGCAGTGCATGCGCGAGAACGGCGTGGAGGTCCCCGACCCTGAGCCTGGCAAGGGCGTCAGGATGAAGCTGGAAGCGAAGGGCCAGGAGGATCGGGAGCGGATCGAGAAGGCCCAGGAGGCCTGCAAGGAGTTCGCCCCGAGCGGGCAGAAGTCGGGCCAGGGCGACCCCAAGATGGGCGAGAACCTGCGCAAGCTCGCGCAGTGCATGCGTGACAACGGCGTCGAGAACTACCCCGACCCCGAGGGCGGCATGATGCGCATCACGGGCGAGGTCGGCAAGGACCCCGACTTCAAGGACGCGCAGGCCAAGTGCCAGAAGGAGTCCGCCGACGCCGGTATGGGAGATTCTTGATGGCTCCGGCGACGGACCGGGCCACGCCCCTCGACGGGAAGGCGGAGCCCGGCGCGACGCCCGCCCGCCGCCGACGCGGCGGGCGGGGCAAGCTGGTCGCCGGCCTGCTGGTCGCCGTGGCCGTCGCCGGCGGCGGGCTGATCGCGGTGAACGGCGCCGGCCTGCTGGACGGGAAGGCCGGGCCGACGCAGCCGGCCGGCTCGCTGCCCCCGGCCACCACCGAGGTGACCGAGCAGACCCTGAACGACACCAGGGACGCCGACGGCGAGCTGGGCTACGGCCCCGTGACCACGGCGGTGAGCAGGAGACCGGGCACGATCACCTGGCTGCCCGACAGCGGCCGGCAGATCACCCGCGGCAAGTCCCTCTACCGGGTCGACAACGAGCCGGTCATGCTGATGTACGGCAAGACGCCCGCGTACCGCGACCTGAAGGCCGGCCTGGAGGGCGACGACGTCGAGGCGCTGGAACGCAACCTCAGCAAGCTCGGCTACGACGGCTTCACCGTCGACGACGAGTACACCTACGACACGGCCGAGGCCGTCATGCAGTGGCAGGAGGATCGAGGGCTGGACGAGACCGGCGTGGTCGAGCTGGGCCGGATCGTCTTCGCGCCCGGCAAGGTGCGGGTGGAGAGCCTGGAGACCGAGGAGGGCCAGCCGACCGCGCCCGGGCAGAAGGTGCTGACCTACACCGGCACGTCCAAGGTGATCACGGTCGACCTGGACGCCGAGGACCAGCGGATGGCCAGGAAGGGGGCCAAGGTCGAGGTCACGCTGCCTGACGGCAGGAGCGTGGACGGCAAGGTGACCGAGGTCGCCACCGTCATCCAGCCCGGCGAGAGTCAGGACGCCGAGCCGGAGACCCGGCTGGAGGCGCTCGTCTCGATCGGCGACTCGAAGGCCGCCAAGGGCCTCGACAAGGCGGCGGTGGACGTGACGTTCACGGCCTCCAAGCGCGAGGACGTCCTGACCGTGCCGGTCGCGGCGCTCGTGGCGCTGCAGGAGGGCGGGTTCGGCCTCGAGGTCATCGAGGGAGGAAGGTCCCGGTACGTCGCGGTGGAGACGGGGTTGTTCGCCGGAGGCCGGGTCGAGGTCAGCGGCGACGGGCTCGCCGAGGGCATGACCGTGGGGATGCCGACGTCATGACGTACCCCATGATCGAGCTGACGGATGTGTCCAGGACCTATCCCGGAGGCGTGGCGGCGCTGCGGTCGGTGTCGCTGCGGATCCGGCACGGCGAGCTGGCCGCCATCGTCGGGCCGTCCGGCTCGGGGAAGTCGACCATGCTCAACGTCGTCGGCACCCTCGACCGGCCCTCCTCGGGGACCGTCCACATCGACGGTTACGACGTCTCGACGTTGTCGGACGGGCAGCTGTCGGCGCTGCGGGCCACCACGATCGGCTTCGTCTTCCAGTCGTTCCACCTCGCTGCGAAGGTCCCCGCGCTGGACAACGTGGCCGACGGGCTCATCTACACGGGCCTGAGCAGGCAGGAGCGGCGCCGCCGCGCGGCGGCCGCGCTGGACCGGGTGGGGCTGGGGCACCGGATGGACCACGAGCCGCACGAGCTGTCCGGTGGTGAACGGCAGCGCGTGGCCATCGCGAGGGCCGTGGCGGGCGACCCGCCGCTGGTGCTGGCGGACGAACCCACCGGGGCGCTGGACTCGGTGTCGGGGACGGGGGTGATGGAGCTGCTGCACGAGCTGAACGCGAGCGGCACGACCATTCTGATCATCACGCACGACCGGGAGATCGCGGCCGGCCTGCCCCGGCAGGTGCGGATGCGCGACGGCCGGATCGTCTCCGACTCCGCCGCCGCCCCGCACGGCGAGCCCTGGCCCCGGCACGCCGGATCAGGGGTGGCGTGATGGCGGGCATCGAGGTGGCGCGGCTCAAGCCGTCGCCGGCCAGGATGCGGCCGGGCGACGTCCTGCGCGTCGGCGCGATCGGTCTGCGCACGCGACCGCTGCGGGCGTTCCTGTCGGCGCTGGGCATCGCGATCGGCATCGCCGCCATGGTCGGCGTCGTCGGGCTCTCGTCCTCGTCGGGCGCCGAGCTCGACCGTACGCTGTCGGCGCTCGGAACCAACCTGCTCACCGTGTCGTCGGGCACCACGCTCATGGGCGAGGCGGCGCAGATGCCGAAGGACGCGGAGGTGATGATCGAACGCATCGGCCCCGTCGAGCGGGCGTCGTCGGTCGGGAAGGTCTCCGAGGCCAAGGTGTACCGGTCGGAGCGGATCCCCGAGGCGCAGACGGGCGGCATCAGCGCGTACGCCGCGAGCCTCGACCTGCCCGCCACGGTGGGCGCGACCCTGAGCAGCGGCACGTGGCTGAACGCGGCCACCGAACGTTACCCCGCCGCCGTGCTCGGTTCCGTCACCGCCCAGCGGCTCGGCATCGGCGCTGCGGGAACGGACACCCAGATCGTCGTCGGCGGCGTGCGGTTCACGGTCGTCGGCGTCCTGAACCCGGTGGCGCTCGCCACCGACCTGGACAGCGGGGTACTGGTCGGATGGCCGGTGGCGGAGTCGAGGCTGGACTTCGACGGCCACCCGACCACGCTCTACACCCGGTCGGATGAGGCCAAGCTGGAGTCGGTACGGCAGGTGCTGGCCGGCACGGCCAACCCCGAGGCGCCGAACGAGGTGGACGTCTCCCGCCCGTCCGACGCGCTGGCCGCCAAGCAGGCGACCAGCCAGGCGTTCGCCAACCTCCTGCTGGGCGTCGGCGCGGTGGCTCTGCTCGTCGGCGGCGTCGGCGTGGCCAACACCATGGTCATCTCGGTGCTCGAACGCCGTGCGGAGATCGGCCTGCGGCGGTCCCTGGGCGCCACGCGCGGCCAGATCCGCACGCAGTTCCTCGCCGAGTCGCTGCTGCTGTCCGCGATGGGCGGGAGCGGGGGGATCCTGCTCGGCACGGGCGTCACCATGGGGTACGCGCTCTACAGCGGCTGGCCGTCCGTGGTGCCGGCCTGGGCCACGGTGGGCGGTCTTGCGGCCACCCTGCTGATCGGCGCCGTGGCCGGCCTCTACCCCGCCATCCGCGCCTCCCGGCTGTCACCGACGGAGGCCCTGTCCACCCCGTGAGCCGCCGGGCGCGGCGGGGCCGGCGGCGCGTCAGGGGCGCCAGCGGCGCAGCCCGGTGTCCTGCTCGTACGGCTGCGCGTCCGGGTAGGTGACCAGCTCCACCACGCTGCCCCAGGGGGTGCGGCAGTGGACGAACCGGTTGCGCCCGCCCGACTCCGGCCCCGGCAGCGGCACCGGCTCGCCCATCGGCGACCCGCCGGCCTCGATCACCCGCTGGACCGCCGCGTCCACGTCGTCCACGTACAGGGCGACGTGCTGCCACCCCAGATCGCACATGAGGACCGGGTCGGCCTGCCGCGGCCCGCCGAACTCGAACAGCTCGATCCCGGGCCCGTTGGGCAGCCGCAGCATGCGGATCGCCACCTCGACCGTCCCCTGGGGCACCCCGAGCCGCCGCTCGACCGCCCAGCCTCCCTTCGGTCCCCGCTCCTTGGGCAGGGTGTCGTAGAGCACCTCGGCCCCGAACGCGCGGGCGAAGAACTTCGTCGCCTCGTCGAGGTCGGGCACCGTCACCCCGACGTGGTCGATGCCGTGCACGGTCATGGACTGTCTCCCCTCACCGCCGCCGGGCCGCTGCCGATCCGTCGTCGAGCCGTCGTCGTCCTGACGCCGTCGCGTCGTCCTCTCTCGCGCCGGCGTCACCGGCCGCGGAGCTTGGAGATCAGCCCCAGGTCCTCCGCGCAGCGGCCGAGCCCGAGCGCCACGGACTCCAGCGGCCGCTCCGCCCTGCTCACCGGAATGCCCAGCGCCGCCCGCAACCGCCGGCCGAGCCCGCGCAGCAGCGCGCCGCCGCCCACCACCACCGCGCCGCGGTCGGCGAGATCCACGGAGATCTCGGGCGGGCACTGCTCGACGGTCTCGATCGCGGCCCGCACGATGGACTCGATCGGCTGCCTGGTCGCCTCGTAGATCCGCTGCACGGGCAGCGGCACCGAGCGCTCGCGGCCGGTGTCGCTCTCGCGTCCGCGCACGGTGACCTGCCGATACAGCGGCTTCCACGCGGTGCCGGCGCGCCGCTTGGCCGACTCGGCCTCCTCCTCGTCGAGTTGCAGGCCGTGGTCGCGTTCGACCTGGCGGATGATGGCCCGGTTCATGCCGTCGCCTCCGCCGGGGACCGTGGCGGCCGCGATCACGGAGCCGTGGGAGAGCACGGCGATCCGCGTGGTGTCGCGTCCGATGTCGATCACCATGCGCCCGGCGCAGTCCTTGACCGGCAGGCCCACGCCCAGCGCCGCCGCCAGCGCGTGCGGGATCAGCAGGATCCCCCTGGCCTCCGCCTCGAACGCGATGTCGCGCAGCGCCGCGCGCTCGATGGGGGTGGAGTTGTTCGGCAGCGCCAGCACGACGCGCGGCCTGGAGAACGGGTGCCCGTGCACCTTGCGCAGGAAGTATCTGATCAGGTGCCGGGCGAGTTCGTCGTCGACCGGGAGGCCGCCGCTGACCGGCCAGCGTGTCTCTCCCCGCTCGCCCTGCGCGGCCTCGGCGCCGTACCCGACGACCCGGCCCGTGCGGCTGTCCAGCATGACGGCGGAGGGCTCGTCGAGCACGATGCCTCTGCCCTTGACGTAGATCCGGGTGCTCGCGGCACCCAGATCCATCGCCAGGTCATGACCGAGCACGTTCATCGCGGACCGTCCATCGTGGCGCCTGGGGCGTCGACCAACATGCGGGGTGTATTTCCTGGGCCACTCCAACACAACACCAGGAACCGAACGGTCTCCTTTTACCCGGCGGCGTACGATTCGGGTCGTGCTCGACTATGACCTCGAAGCCGCACATTACGACGAGACCCGTGGCGGTCTGCCGCGGGCCGAGGCCGCCGCGGAGGCCGTGCGCGCTCTGCTGCCCGGGGGCACGCTGCTCGACGTCGCGTGCGGCACCGGGCTGGTGAGCAGGGAACTGGCCGGGCGTGGCCTGCGGGTGCTCGGCGTGGACGCCTCCGCCGGCATGGCGCGGGTCGCCGCGCGGCGCGTGCACGTGGTCCTGGGTGACGGCTGCGCGTTACCCGTACGCGACGGGTCGGTCGACGCGGTCACCACGATCTGGCTGCTGCACCTGCTCGACGACGCCCGCCCGGTGATCGCCGAGGCCGCGCGCGTGGTGCGGCCGGGCGGGGTGTACGTCACGACGGTGGACAAGCGCGCCGCCCACGGGCCTGGAGGGCGGCGGCGTCCCGCCGACGGCCGGGAACTGGTCGTGGCGGAGGCGGTCCGGCACGGTCTGCGCCAGGCCGGCGAGACCACGTTCGTGGGTCACGGGCAGGGGCGGGACGGGCCGGACCCGGTGTTCCGGCTGCTGGCGTTCACCCGCGACGGGTGACAGGGCGGAGTCGGTTTCGCATCGAAAGCGACGCCGTGCGAAGCTGTGGTTGTCCCCAACACCATGGAGGTCCTCATGGCGGAATCACCGGAGCCGGAAGTCAGCGAAACTCCCGAGGACGAGATGAAGCGCAAGTTCCGCGAAGCACTGGAGCGCAAGCGCAACCAGCACGCGGGCTCCGGCGCTGGTGGCAGGGGCGTCGACCCATCGAAGATTCACGGGGCGCACGGCCCGGCTGCGAGTAAGAGATCGTTCAGGCGCAAGAGCGGCGGCTGAGCCGGAAAGGACTGAGGGGGTACGGCATGCCGTACCCCCTTTCGTATTCCCGCGCAAGGTAGATCTTTGCCCGGTTCATGGCGAATCGTTTGCGTATGTCCGATTCGCTGCTAGAGTTGCCGCCATTACCAGCCGGTGACCTGGCCCTTACCCAAGAGAGGGCCTCCGGCTGGCGCCGAATCCCGACTCGATCGGGAACCGGGGACCCACCTCACTGGGGTGAATCCGGCCCGTGCCGGTAGGGCATCTCCACGCCCGAACCCGTCAGCTAACCCGGTAGGTGTGATGGAGAGGACAGAACGCATGTATGACCGCAGCGCACCCCCGAATCGCGTAGCGCCGGCCGCCGCCTGAGCGGCCCCCCTTCCCCCCTTTCTTTCCCTCGCCCGATGTAGTCGCTCGGGCGTGCCGCAGCGCCGTGCCCTCTTGCCGGCGTGCCTCCCCCTCGTCCCCTCGCGAAGGACTTCACACTTTCATGTCTCCCCGTTTTGGCCTGCGTTCCCTTGCCCTGCTCACCGCCTCCGCCGTCGGCTCGATGAGCGTCGTCTGCACCGCGGCACACGCCGATCCCGGCGCCGAGGAGAAGGCCCTGTACAAGGGCTCCACCACGGCGTCGTACTTCTGGGACGACGGCTCGGGCAGGGCGGGCGACACCGGCCTGCCCGCCAGCGGCAAGCCGATGCAGAAAGGCATGGCCGCCAGCCCGAGCTGGCCGCTGCTGACCGAGGGGTACGTGATCTACAAGGGCAAGAAGATGCCCTTCTTCGTCGGGGACAGAGGGCCGGGGGAGCCCTCCAGCCGCGGCATCATGCTGGATCTCGACGCCAAGACGTTCGCCGACCTGACCGGCGGCACCTTCAACCCCCGCTCGCTGATGGTCAACGGCAACGGCGGCAAGGGGCACATCAAGATCGACTATGTCATCACCAAGTGGGGTGACGGCCTGGGCAAGAAGGGGCGGCCGGTGCCCTTCTCGACCGGCGCCTACGCCCGGCGGGGCTGACTTTACGAACGCAGCGCCAGAATGACATTCTGGTCACCGTGACCCTCCGCGTAGCCGCGAACGGCATCGACATCGCCTACGAGAGCATCGGTTCCCCCGACGGGCGGCCCCTGCTCCTCATCATGGGGCTCGGCGCGCAGCTCACCCACTGGGACGACGGGTTCTGCGAGCTCCTGGTGGACCAGGGGCACCACGTCGTCCGGTTCGACAACCGCGACGCGGGCCTGTCGACCCACCTCCACGACCAGGGCGCTCCCACGACGGGGGCGCCTTCGGCGTACCTGCTGGACGACCTGGCCGACGACACCGCGGGCTTCATGGACGCCATCGGCTGGCCGGCCGCCCACGTGGTCGGCGCGTCCATGGGCGGGATGATCGCCCAGTCCCTGGCCATCCGGCATCCGGCACGGGTGCTGACCCTGACCTCGATCATGTCGACGCCCGGCCCCACGGTCGCTCCGCCGACGGAGGCCGCGTTCGCGGCCCTGACCGCCCGCCCCGCCGCCGAGCGCGCGGCCGTCATGGCGCAGGCGCTGGAGACGTACGCGGTGATCGGCTCGCCCGGCTACGCGATGGACCGGGAGCGGGTCGTCCGGAGGGCCGGGCGCGCGTTCGACCGCTGCTTCGACCCGGCGGGCACGGGCCGGCAGCTGGCCGCGATCATGGCTTCGGGTGACCGTACGGACCTGCTGGCGAGCCTCACCATGCCGGCGCTGGTGCTGCACGGGGAGGACGACCCGCTGGTCCCGGTCGAGGGCGGCCGGGCCACGGCGGCGGCCATTCCCGGCGCCCGGCTGGTGACCTATCCGGGCATGGGACACGACCTGCCCGAGCCGCTCTGGCCGGAGATCGCCCGCGAGATCACCAAGCTGACCGCCGCCTGACCGCGCGGCCGCTCCCGGGCTACGCGGACCGCTCCCGGCGCCGGAGGATCTCGGCCACGTGGGTCTCGGCCCACGCGGCCACCGCCGCGATCGGGGTGTGCAGGGAGCGGCCGAGGTCGGTCAGCCCGTACTCCACCCGCGGTGGCACCTCCGCGAACACCTCGCGCGTGATCAGCCCGTCCTGCTCCATGGTCCGCAACGTCTGTGTCAGCACCTTGGGCGTGACCCCGCCGATCCGCGAGCGCAGCCGGGTGAAGCGCATCGGCCCGTCGGCGAGGCAGAGCAGCACCAGTGCCGACCATTTGTCGCCGATCCGATCGAGAACCACCCGCGTCGGGCAATTCGGGTCGAAGACATCACCGGTATCCACAAGGTACTTATAGCACGGTGAAGTAACCAGTATCCGATGGATATCGTGACGCCATGAAGATCCTGCTTTTCGGCGCGACCGGCATGCTCGGTCAGCGCATAGCCGCCGAACTGGCCGGTCGCGGGCACGACGTGACCGGCCTCAGCCGCAGCGGGCCCGTCAAGGGCGACGTCCGCGACGCCGCCACGCTGGCCAAGGGCCACGACGCCGTCGTCTCCGCCATCGCGCCGCCGCGCGACGGCACCGAGCCGGGACCGCCCTTCCTCGCCGCCAACCGCGCCCTCATCGAGGGTGTGCGCGCGGCCGGGGTGCGCCGGCTCATCGTCGTGGGCGGCGCCGGCAGCCTCAAGGTCCCGTCCGGTGTCGACCTGGTCGACACGCCCGGCTTCCCCGAGAGCCTGAAAAAGGAGGCGCTGGCCGCTCGTGCCGCGCTCGAGCTCTACCGGGAGGTCACGGACCTCGACTGGACCTACGTCTCGCCGGCCGCGGAGCTCGCGCCGGGCGAGCGTACGGGCGCCTTCCGTCTCGGCGGCGACATGCTGCTGACCGACGAGCGGGGCCGCAGCGCCATCAGCGCCGAGGACCTCGCGGTCGCGATCGCCGACGAGGTGGAGCAGAACACCCACCCGCGCAGCCGCATCACCGCCGCCTACTGAGCCCGAGCGTCCTCGTCGGGGAGCAGGGCCTTCTCGTCGGGCTTGTGCACGAGCACGTTGTCCACGTACGACTTCACGGCCGCGGCCAGTCCCACGTCGGCGTCCGCACCCTCCGACAGGTACCAGCGATGGTCGAGGATCTCGTGGAAGAGCTGCGCGGGCTCCAGCTTCCCGCGCAGCCCGGCGGGGATCGCCTCGACCGTGGGCTGGAACACCTCCGCCAGCCACCGGTGCGCCACGATGGCCTCGTCCTCGTGCCGCAGGCCCTTGGCGACCCGGAAGCCGTCGAGGTCGTTGAGCAGCCGCCGCGCCTGGTTCTCCTCCACGTCGAGCCCGGTCAGCCTGAGCAACCGCCGCTGGTGGTGCCCCGCGTCCACGACCTTGGGGCGTACGATCAGCCGTCCGGTGCCGACCTTGCGCCGCACCATCATCTCGGCCACGTCGAAGCCGAGCAGGTTGAGCCGTCTGATCCGCTGCTCCACCCGGTGCCAGTCGACCTCCTCGATGATCTCGCTCTGGGTGATCTCGTCCCACAGGCGGTGGTAGCGGGCGACGATGTCCTCGGCGGTGTCCATGGGGTCGATCGACGGGTGCAGCAGCCCGCCGGCCTCCAGGTCGAGCATCTCGCCGAAGATGTTCGTGTGCGCCACGTCGATGTCGCCGCGCCGCTGCCCCTCGCTGATCATCGGGTGCATCTCGCCGGTCTCGGCGTCCACGAGGTAGGCCGCGAAGGCCCCCGCGTCCCTGCGGAACAACGTGTTGGACAGCGAGCAGTCCCCCCAGTAGAAGCCGTTCAGGTGCAGCCTGACCAGCAGCACGGCCAGCGCGTCCAGCAGGCGGGTGAGCGTGTCGGGGCGCAGGGTGCCCGACATGACCGCGCGGTAGGGGAGCGAGAACTGCAGGTGCCTGGTGATCAGTGCCGCGTCGAGCCCGTTCTCGCGGCCGGTGACGTACGCGACGGGCTCCACGGAGGGGGCGTCGAGCCGGGCGAGGTCCCACAACAACTGGTATTCGCGCTTGGCGTACCGCTCGCTGATCTCCTTGATCGCGTACACCTTGCCGGACAGCCTGGCGAACCGCACCACGTGACGCGAGATGCCGCGGGGCAGATCCACCAGGTGACGCTGCGGCCAGTCTTGGAGGGGCACCTCCCAGGGGAGGCGGATCAGGTCAGGGTCGCCTAGCGCGCCGGTGATCTGCAGGGGCATTTCATCAGGATATGGTGCACCGGTGGACGAGTTTCTCAAGTGGTACTTTTCCGACCGTCCCGTCATCGCCAGCACTTTGGGGGCGGACGGCTACGATCACACCCTCGGCGATTTCACCGCCACCGCCTGGACCGCCCGCGAGCAGGAGGAGGTCCGCTGGCTCGACCGCCTGTCGGCACTCGAGACCACGTCGCTCGACGACACGATCGACAGAGACCTGGTCCTCTCCCAGCTGAGAGGCTCGATCGCGCTGGCGTCCTGGCCCGCATGGCGGCGCGACCCCGCCACCTACCTGTCCGCGATCTTCGCCTCGATGTTCACGCCGTTCCAGCACCGCCTCAAGCCGGAGCCCGAGCTGGTGACGGCCGCCGTCTCCCGTCTCGCCGAGGTGCCCGGCGTGCTGGCCGCCTGCCGCGCCAACCTGGACCCCGACCTGGCGGCCCCGCTGCTGGTCCAGCGCGGGCTCGGCCAGGCCCGCACCGGCCGCAACTTCCTCACCCGCACGATCCCGTCCATGGTCCAGGACGAGGCCCTACGCGCGACGCTCGCCGAGGCCGCCGAGCCCGCCGCCCGGGCGTTCGACGAGCTCGTCACCTTCCTGGAGGGCTTCGAGTGCGGCGGCAGCTGGCGGATGGGGGAGAAGCTCTACTCCACGCTGCTGCGCGAGCGCGAGATGCTCGCGTACGGCGCCGCCGAACTGCACGAGAAGGGCAAGGCCGCCTGGGCGGAGCTGGACGCGCGGATGCGCCAGGTCGCGCTCGGGGTCAACGGCGGCGAGGACTGGCGAGCGGCCATGGAGTCCCTCATGGACGACCACCCGCCGACGCTGGCCGACATGCGCGCCGAATACGAGGCGGAGACCCGGCGGGCCCGCGCGTTCGTCAAGGAGCACGACCTGGTCACGTTCGCCGGCGGCGAGGAGTGCCACGTGCTGCCGTCGGCCGAGTACACGCGGCCCGTCCTGTCCGTCGCCCACTACCTGTCGCCGCCGCCGCTGAGCGCCTCACGCACGGGTGTCTTCTTCGTCCCCTACACGCCCGACGACTTCACCCCCGAGCAGATACGCCAGCGCCTGCGCACCAACTCGCGGGCCCAGATGCCGTCGATCGCCGTCCACGAGGCCTACCCGGGGCACCACTGGCATCTGTCGTACATGGCGGGCAATCCGCGCCCGGTCAGGAAGGTCTTCCGCACCCCGTACTTCACCGAAGGCTGGGCCCTGTACGTCGAGAAGGTCCTGCACGAGCAGGGCTACTTCGACACCCCCGCCACCGAGCTGGCCCATCTCGACTGCCGGATCTTCCGCGCCGCCCGGATCGTGGTGGACACCGCGCTGCACTGCGAGGACATGTCCGTCGAGGAGGCCGAGACGTTCATGGCCACGAAGGCGTCGCTGTCGCCGGGGACCGCCCAGGGCGAGGTGAACCGCTACTGCGCCTGGCCCACGCAGGCGCCGTCCTACCTCACGGGCGCGATCGAGATCGACCGGATCCGGGAGTCGTTCCGCGGCACGCCGAAGGAGTTCCACGACCGGATCGCCGGGTCAGGGGGCCTGCCCCTGGGCCTGGCCGAGCAGGCCGCGCTCGCCTGACCGTCACCGGCGGTGCGCTCGGACCGTACGGCCGGGCCGGGCGGGTCAGGGGCGGCGGGGGAAGGCCGGCGGGTTGAGGGCGCGGTCGACGACGGCGGCGAGCTGCTCCTCCGTGAGGATGGCCGGCTTGCCGACGCCGAGCCCTCTGACGTACACCTCGCACAACCACTCCAGCAGGCGGGTCGCCTCGAACGCCTGCTCCAGCGTCGGCCCGATGGTCACCCCGCCGTGGTTGGCCATCAGGGCCGCCTGCTTGCCCTCCAGCGACGCCCGTACGTTGGCGGCCAGCTCGGGAGTGCCGTACGTGGCGTATTCGGCGACCTTGACCACGCCGCCGAGCGCCAGCGCGTTGTAGTGCACCGGCGGCAGCTCCGTCATCGTGGTGGCCACGACCGTCCCGAACACGGAGTGCGTGTGCACCACGGCCAGCGCGTCCGTGGCCTCGTAGACGGCCAGGTGCATGGGGGTCTCGCTGGACGGCTGGGCGTCGCCTTCGACGAGGTGGCCCGAGACGTCCACGATCGGGCACAACTCGGGCGTCAGCCGGTCGAGCGCCACCCCTGAGGGCGTGACCGCCACCAGATCGCCCTGGCGCACGCTCAGGTTGCCCGAGGTGCCGATGACCAGGCCGAGCTCGACGGCCCGCCGCCCGTACTCGCACAGCTGCTCGCGGAGGCTCATGTGCGTCGAATGTAGCGGGTCGTCCGAAAAGCGGCAATCAGCGGCGGTCGAGGGCGCCCAGCATGATGCGTTCCGCGCCCTCCCGGGTGAGCCGGCCGGGGTAGAGCAGCAGGTGCAGGCTGAGGCCGTCCACCAGGGCGAGCAGGTGCTCGGCGAGGTCGTCCAGCTCGTCGTCCCAGTGATCGTCCCAGTGATCGTCCCAGTGATCGTCGCAGTGATCGTCGCGGTGCTCGTCCCGGTGGCCGTCCGGGCGCAGCTCGCCGGCCGCGCGGGCCTGCCCGAGCAGGTCGCGTACGGCGGCGCGCAGCTCGGCCGCCTCCGCCCGCTGGACCTCGGCCAGGCGTTCGGAGGTCAGGCTGCGGCTCCAGAAGCTGACCTCGAGCCGGGTCTCCCGGCCGCGCTCGTCGTCCAGCGGCAGGTTGTCGAGCAGCAGCTCGCGCAGCGCGGCCAGCCCTGTCGCCCCCTCGACCTTGGCGGTCAGCCGGGCGCGGATGCGCTGGTGCGACTGGCGCAGCGCCGAGAGCAGGATCTCGTCCTTGTCGGCGAAGTAGTGGGCGAGGACCCCGTTGGAGTAGCCGGCCTCCTTGGCGATGGCCCGCGTGGTGGCGGCGTCGATGCCGTCCCTGACGATCACCCGGCCGGCCGCCGCCATGACCTCGCGCCTGCGTTCGTCGTGGTCGACGATTTTCGGCATCGGGTAGCCCCTCTCGTAGGCGTACCTCACCATATTGACTTTTTATTCGGACGTCTGTCTATTTAAACCATGACCGTCGCCACCGTCGGCGTGCACATCGTCGACATCCTCGCCAGACCCGTCGAGCACATCCCCGACGGCCAGGACACCGTGCTGGTCGACCAGATCCGCCTCACCGCCGCGGGCGCCGCCGCGGGAACGGCGGTCGACCTGGTCAGGCTGGGCAACTCCGTGGTCACCATGGGCGCCGTCGGCGACGACGAGCTGGGCGACTTCCTGCTGGCGGTGCTCACCAAGCGCGGCGTGGACGTCTCGCGCCTCGCCCGCAGGGCGGGGGAGCAGACCGCCGCGTCGATCCTGCCCATCAGGCCCGACGGCGGCCGGCCCAGCTTTCACGTGCCCGGCGCGAACCTCGGGGTGACGTACGCCGACCTGGACCGCGAAGTGCTGCGGGGCGCGCGGGCGATCCACCTCGGCGGGATGGACGTCACGTTCGGCCTGGGCGACCCGGCCTTCTTCGCGCTCCTGGACGAGGTACGCGTGGCCGGGACGATCGTCACGATGGACCTGCTTTCGGAGATGCCCGACCTGCTGGACATGGCCACGGCGTTCCTGCCCCACGTGGACTACGTCCTGCCCAACGAGTCGCAGGCCCTCCTCATGACGGGCGCCACCGACGTCGCGGCGGCCGCGGACGCCCTGCTGGCCCGCGGGCCGCGCGGCGTGCTCGTCACCCTCGGCGCGGCGGGCAGCCTCGTCGTGACCGCGGACGGCGCGGAGCGGGTGCCCGCGATCAAGGCGGAGGTGGCCGACACGACCGGCTGCGGCGACGCCTACTGCGCCGGCTTCCTCACGGGCCTGCTGCACGGCCAGGACGTGCCGGTCGCCGCCCGCTGGGGCACGGCCGCCGCCGCCCGCGTGGCCACCGGCCTCGGCTCGGACGCCGGCCTCACCGACCTCGCATCCACCCTCAGCCTCCTGTAAGGACCCCAAGATGACCGACGCAGAACTCCGCCGCAGGGCCTCGAAGGTCGTCCCCGGCGGCATGTACGGCCACCTCAACGCCGCCCTGTTCGCCCCCGGCTTCCCGCAGTTCTTCGAACGCGGCGAGGGCTGCCGGCAGTGGGACGCCGACGGCAGGGAGTACATCGACTTCATGTGCAGCTGGGGCCCCGTCGTGCTCGGGCACCGGCACCCCCGCGTGGAGGAGGCCGCCGCCCGCCAGGCCGCGCTCGGCGACTGCCTCAACGGGCCCGGGCCGATCATGGTGGAGCTGGCCGAGCTGCTGGTGGACACGGTGCCGAGCGCCGACTGGGCGATGTTCTCCAAGAACGGCACCGACGCCACCACGCAGGCGCTCATGGTCGCCAGGGCCGCCACCGGGCGGGCGAAGGTGCTGATGGCGCACGGCGCCTACCACGGGGCCGACCCCTGGTGCACGCCGTCACCCGCGGGCACGACGCCGAACGAGCGGGCCGACCTGGTGGAGTTCACCTACAACTCGCTGGAGTCGCTGGAGGCCGCCGCGGCGACCGTGGAAGGGGACGTGGCGGCGATCATCGTCACCCCCTTCAAACACGACTCGTTCGAGGACCAGGAACTGGTGGAGCCGGCCTTCGCCCGCGGCGCCCGCGCCCTGGCGGACCGCCTCGGGGCCGCCCTGGTGATCGACGACGTGCGGGCCGGGTTCCGCGTCGACCTGCGCGGCTCGTGGGAGCCGTACGGGGTGCGCCCCGACCTGACGGCCTGGTCCAAGGCGATGGCCAACGGCTACCCGATCGCCGCCGTGACCGGCACGGACGCGCTGCGCGGCCCGGCGCAGACGCTGTACTCGACGGGGTCGTTCTGGTTCTCGGCGGTCGCGATGGCGGCGGCCAAGGCCACCATCGAGACCCTGCGCGACACGGACGGCATCGCCGCCATGGAGCGGGCGGGCGCCCGACTGCGCGAGGGGCTCTACGCGCAGGCCAAGTCGCACGGGTTCGCCGTGAACCAGACGGGACCGGTCACGATCCCGTGGCTCAGCTTCGACGGCGACGCCGACCTGTCTGTAGCGATGCACTGGAGCGACGCCTGCCTGCGGCACGGCGTCTACCTGCACCCGTGGCACAACTGGTTCATGTCGGCGGCGCACACGGAGGACGACGTGGCCAAGGCTTTGGAGGGCACGGACCGGGCGTTCGCGGAAACCCGCGCCCACGTCGGCTGACGGCCGCCACACAACCTGGTACCGGTTCCCCCAACACGTTATGTGATCGGCCGGTCACTCGTTAGGGTGGGTGCCTCTCGGAGCCCTCATGCCGGAGGGGCTCGAACCATGGGGGTCTCATGCGCGTGTCCAAACTTCCGCTCGTCCTGCTCGCCGTCGCCTGCGCCGGAGCCTGCGCGGGTCCGCCCGCCCCGGTCCAGAACGCGGCCGGTCCCGAGGCCGCCAAGAGCCCGGAGAGCGCGATCACGTTGTCCGGTTCCGGCGAGTTCACCGACGACGACACCTCGGCCATCGCCTACGACCGCAAGCTCGCCCCGAAGGGCGCCCAGGCCAGCGTCACCGTCGAGTCGTCAGGAGACGAGACCACGACCTCGCTCGTCGCGGAGGGCCTGCTGCCCGACCGGCGCTACGGCGTCCACCTGCACACCAAGCCGTGCGGGAAGAAGCCCGACGACTCCGGTCCGCACTTCCAGCACAATCCGGGCAAGATCAATCCGGAGAGCGAGGTCTGGCTCGACATCCGCACCGACGGCGAGGGGGCGGGTCGCTCGACGGCCCGCAACGACTGGGCGCTCGACCCCGACAAGCTGCCGAGCTCGCTGGTCATCCACTCCAAGCCCACCACGCCCAAGGGGGCCGAGGCCGGCATGGCGGGTGACCGCGTCGCCTGCCTGACGCTCGCCAAGGTGTGACACGTCCCGATTTCTCTCTCGGCCCGCCTCCCGAACGCTCAGGAGGCGGGCCGACGCCGTGTGCCGGCCGCTTTCCCGTAGGGTGACGAGTCCTTGGCGGAGTTGTGCGCGTCGTAGCGTTACACGCTCGGCACGGTCGATTACGTTCGGTGATGGAACCGGCGAGTCGTACCCTCTCACCCGCCCGCCGGCACACACCGCATGCCCATGCCGTGCTCCTGCGGCGACCCGACCTGGGCCCGACGGTGGGCGTGAAGAGCGCGTCAGGCCCCCTGGTTCCTGTCCGAGCCGGTCACAGCCACCAGGCTTTTCGCAAAACACAGGAGTCCACATGCGATTCACGTCCAAAGTCTGCACGGTCGTCGCCCTGGCGGGGGCGGCTCTCGGGCCCGTCGCCACTCCCGCCGTCGCGGCCCCCGTCACCTGCTCGGCTGCCGCGTTGAAGCGCGCGATCGAGAGGGCCAACACCGTCGGCGGGACTCTGGACCTGCAGGCCGGCTGCGTCTATCGCTTGGCGAACGCCGACAACGGCGCCAACGGGCTGCCAGTGATCAGGGCGGATGTCACGGTCAACGGCAACGGCGCGACCATCGAAAGGGCGGCGTACGCCTCGGCCTTCCGCTTCTTCCAGGTGAAGCGCGGAGGCAAGCTCACCCTCAACCGGGTCACTCTCCGTAACGGCCGGGTCAACGGCGCGAACGGCGGCGCGATCCTCGTCGACACCGGGGGTGCCCTGACGTTGCAGGACAGCGTCATCACCGGCAGTTCCGCCGCCAAGGGAGGCGCCGTCTACACCCAGGGCACCATCTCGGTCAGGAACTCCCAGATCGTCGGCAACACCGCGACCGAGGTCGGCAACAGCATCGGAACGGGCTCCAGCGCCGCGGTCATCGTGTCCAACTCCACCGTGGCCGACCAGGCGGGTCCCTCCGTCAACCTCGGCAACACCGTCGAAATGGGAGACCTCTTCGACGGGGACGGCTTCCTGTAAGCCGCGCCGCCTGCGCGAAGTCGCCGGACCGGGGGGGGGGGGGGGGAGGGGGGGGGGGGGGGGGGGGGGGGTGGGGGGGGGGGGTGGGGGGGGGGGGGGGAGGGGGGGGGGGGGGTGGTGGGGGGGGGGGGGGAGGCTCACGTC
>NZ_JBVJHP010000015.1:0-112511 GCF_055586745.1 Nonomuraea sp. NPDC049378 | reverse complement strand
TTCTATAAGTGGCTCTCTTCCCCCCCCCCCCCCCCCCCCCCACCCATCCCCCCCCCCCCCCCCCCCCCCCCCCCCCCCCCCCCCCCCCCCCCCCGGTTCCGCAGCCGCGTGCTCAGGAGCCGTCGGCCAGGGGGAAGGCGCCGCGGGCCAGGGCGGTCAGCTCGGCGCCCAGCTTCCCGTCGTCGAACGCCGCCTTGGGGTTGACCGCCATCGAGGTCACGACGTACGTCTTCCCGGCGGAGGTGCGAGCCAGGAAGCTCTGGTCGTGCACGCCCGGCTCCGAGCCGCCCTTGTACCACACCGTCGGCCACTGCTTCGGGTCGAGCCCGAGCGCGGCGGGCTCGACCGACATCGCCTTGTCGACCTGCTTGTCGTCCATCTTGATCAGCTGGGCCTGGGCACGGCAGATGTCGGAGGGCGAGGCGAAGTACTCGATCGTGTCCAGCTCACGCGGCTTGGTCCAGGCCTTGACGCGGGTCAGCGGGACCTCGGCGACGACCTTCTCCAGGTAGTCCCGCTTCTTCGCGGTGCTCAGCGACAGGTACCTCTTGGCGTGGCGGGGATAGTCGGCGCCCTTGAGCACGAACAGTTCCCGCGTTTTGAGCAGCGGGAAGTTGCGCTTGTCGGTGGCGCCCCAGGCGCGCATGGTGCGCTCGACCGCCTTGCGGCCCACCTTGTGGATCAGCAGGTCGGTGGCCGTGTTGTCGCTGATGGAGATCATCAGCTTGGCGGCCTCCATCACGGTGACCTTGCTGCCGTCGGGCCGGTCCTGGAGCTCGCCGCTGGGCAGGCTCTTCAGCTCGGGGGTGATGGTGAGCTCGGTGTCCCAGCTGAACGCGCCGGCCTTGATGCGCTGGGCCACGGTGCCGAGCACGTACAGCTTGAAGATCGAGCCCAGCGGGCGCTTCTTGCCGCGGGCGATGGCGTGCACGGGGCGGCAGTCGCCGTTCTTGGCCACCTCGGCTGCGACGAAGCCTGCCTGCGGCGCCGCCTTCTTCAGCCGCTCGTCCAGTTCCGCCCAGCTCTTGGGGGCGGGCGCACGGAACAGCAGGCCGTTGATCAGCCCGGCGGTGTCCACCGACACCGAGATCTCGTGTCGCCACTCGCCCTCGGTCGCCAGGGCGATCAGCGCGTTCTCCTTCGACGTCGTGACCTTCTCCAGCCGCAGACCCTTGTAGTTCGCCAGGACCTGGTTGATGACCTTGGCCGGGGTTCCCTTGAGGAAGTCGGCGGCGAAGTGCTTGCCGATCTCCGCCTCCGGGACCGGCGGGGAGGTCAACGCGTCGAGCAGCCAGGCCAGCTGCTTGCCTGCGGGCGTGTCAGGGATTCCGGGCGCGGCGACGGCGGTCGCCGGCACGGTGGCTGCCTGGACGCTCGCGGCCCCAGCGGGAATGGGCTGGTTCACGCAGGCCGTCATGGAGACCGCGACCGCGGCAGTCGCCAGAACCCGGGTGGGCTTCGACGGGATGTTCATGAGGGGGCTCCTTCGACCTCGACTTCGGCGTATCACCAGCGAACCGGAGCGCGGGGTCGCGGGCCACCAGGTGGACCGCCGTTCTCGCAGGTAAGGCTGTCCGTAGGAAATATGCGGATAACCTCATAGACGCCCTCCCGATCCCCCATGACGATGGAGGCTTATGACATCCAGGCTGGTGGCCGGGCTGCTCGCGGTGGCCTCGGCCATGGGGATCGTGACGGGCATGTCGCTGGTGGGAGGCTGGCCCTCCTCACTGGTGGCGCTGGTGTCCATCATGATCGTCCTGATGCTGCCCGCCGTGGGCTGGTTGCTGGCGTTCAGACGTCCGGAGATCCGCTACGGCTGGGTCCTGCTCGCGGCCGGCCTGTCGCTGGGGATCGGCACGCTCGGCGTGGGGCTGACCGCTTCCGGCGCCCCCGCGGGACTGTTCAACCACGTGTCCACCGTCGCGTACGCTCTGTTCTACGGGCTGACCTGGATCTTCGTCCCGCTGCTGTTCCCCGACGGCCGGCTGCCCTCGAGGCGCTGGCGGGCCGTCCCGTGGATCTCGGGCATCGCGATCGCCGTGCACGGCATCGGCACGGCGATGGCCGGGCTGGATCCCGGCAGCCCGGCGATGACGTCCTTGCCGGCTGACCGCCTGGTCGCGGCGTCGGTGGGCGGCTTCGGGCAGTTCGTCACGTGGGTCATCGCGGGGGTCGTGTTCTGCGGCCTGGTGCTCCGCTGGCGGCGCAGCGAGCCGCCCGAGCGCGGGCAGTACGCGTGCATGGTCGCGGGTATCGCCGCGACCGCGGCGGGCGGCGTGCTGACGTCGCTCTTCCTTCTCGGGCTGAGCACGCCGACCCTCACGGCGATCGCGGGCCTCGCGCTGGTCGGATCCCTTCCCGCCGCCCTCGGGGTGGCGATCGTGCGGCACCGGTTGCTCGACATCCGGTTCGGCATCAGGGGGTCGCGCCTGCACCTGGTGTTCGACGTGCGGCCGACGGTCGGCGAGATGTTGTCGGACCTGGGCACCGCGCTGGAGGACACGCCGGAGCCGGTGGAGCAGCTCGGCCGGCTGGCCGCCGCGGTGCGCGCCGGGCTGGAGCTCGAATGGGCGGCCGTGACGCTCGCCGACGGGACCCGCGTGGTGGCGGGCCGGGCGGAGGGCCCGGCCGCGCTGACGATGCCGGTACGCGGCGGTCTCGGGCACATCGAATGCGGCCCCAGGGACGCCGGACCGTTGACCGCCCAGGACCGGCGGCTCCTGGAGGCGCTGGCCGTGCCCGCGGGCCTGGCGATCCAGAGCGCCGGGCTGGTCACCCGGCTGGTCAACGCGCAGGAGGCCGAACGCCGCCGCATCGAACGCAACATCCACGACGGCGTCCAGCAGCAGCTCGTCGCCCTCATCGCCGGCATCGAGCTGGCCCGCGCCACGGGAGCGGGCGCCGACATGCTCGCCCACCTGCGCGAGCAGGCCCGCCAGACGCTCGCCGACCTGCGCGAGCTGGCGGCCGGCATCCACCCGTCGTCCCTCAGCCAGGGCGGCCTGGTGGAGGCCGTCGAGGAGCGCTGCTCGCGCCTGCCCGTGCGCACGACGGTGACCTCGTCCCCGGACCTGCGGTCGAGGCGCTTCACCGACGAGATAGAAGGTGCGATGTACTTCACGGTGAGCGAGGCCGTGGCCAACGCGCTCAAGCACGCTAAGGCCGCGACCATAGACGTACGCCTGTCGCGGGCGGGCGGCCGCCTGACCGCCGCCGTCACCGACGACGGGAAGGGCTTCGACGCCGCGCTCACGCGGCGCAGGGGACTGGCGACGTTGTCGGACCGGCTGGACGCCCTCGGCGGCGGCCTCGCCGTCGGCAGCGAGCCGGGGAAGGGGACACGGGTGAACGCGTGGGTGCCGGTCGATGAGTGAGCCGATCCGCACGGTCGTGGCCGACGACCACTATCTGGTGCGCGAGGGCACCCGCCGGCTGCTCGAGATGTCGGGCGAGGTGGCGGTCGTGGGCGCGGTGGGCAACGCCGACGAACTCCTCGACGCCGTACGCCGGCTCGGCCCCGACGTCGTGATCACCGACATCCGCATGCCGGGAGGGGAGTGGCGGCCGGGCTTCGAGGGCATCGACGCCGCCCACCGCATCCGCTCCGCCCACCCGGGCGTCGGGGTGGTGGTGTTGTCGCAGTTCGCGGACGCGCTGTTCGCGTTCGAGCTGTTCAAGCACGGCACCGAGGGCTACGCCTACCTGCTGAAGGACCGGGTGGGGGATCTGGACGAGCTGCTCGGCGCGATCAACGCGGTGGCCTCGGGCGGCTCGGTCATCGACCCGAAGGTGGTGGAGGGCCTGCTGGCCAGGCGTGACGTGCGCGGCCAGCGGGAGGAGCTGACCGGCCGCGAGCGCGACGTGCTGCGGGAGATGGCGCACGGCCGTTCGAACTCGGCCATCGCCCGGGCCCTGCACCTGTCGATCTCGTCGGTGGAGAAGAACGTCAACGCCATCTTCACCAAACTCGGCCTGGAGAACAGCGGGGACGTGCACCGCAGGGTGGCCGCCGTCCTCGCCTACCTGGGACCCGACCCGTCGTAGCGTGCTGCCCCCGCTCAGCCCTCGCTGCTGGCGTGAGCGGCCTGCACGGCCTTGCGCAGCGCGGTGGCCACCGGTTCGACCGGCTCCGACAGTTGCTCGATCCGTCTCCTGCCGTGGTGGCGTTGCTCCCGCGCCGGCGGCATGATCTTCAGCCTGGCCGCCGCCGCGAGGGCCGCCAGGATCCGGACGTCCTGGTCGAGGCGGCTCACGGGCCGGCCGCCGAGCGCGGCCCTGCTGACGCGCTCGGCGAGCTTGCGCGACAGGTACGGCCTTCGCGGCGTGATCCGCTCGACGGGGAACAGCAGCACCCGCCGCCGCTCCACCCGGATGAGCCGGGCGGCCTCCAGCTCGTCGCGGACGAGGCGGAACGCGTCCGCGCGGTCCTTGCGGATCCACTGCCGCCACGACCTGGGCGGGGAGTTCGAGATCTGCTCCCACACGGCCGCCTGGAGCGGGCCGGGGTCGACGGGGGCGATGACCGCCCGCGCCATGCCCGCGTCGTCCGTCAGGTTGCCGGCCACCAGCAGCTCGGCCAGCGCCGCCGCGCGCAGCAGGTAGCCCAGCTCGCCGCGGTTGGCCAGTCGTTCCTTGCGCAGGTCGAAGGCGAGCAGGAACGCCGACCTCGGCAGGGACTCATCCCGCTTCACCTGTATCTCCGTCTTCATCCGCCGGCTCCTTGTCCTCCTGGGTTTCCTCCTGGCTTTCCTGGTTCTTCCGGGGGCGTCCGCGGGGCCGCATCCGTCCCACGCCGTCGGGCAGGCGCCCGGCCTCCGACAAGGCCCTGCGCAGCAGGAACTCGATCTGCGAGTTGGTGCTGCGCAGGTCGTCGGAAGCCCACCTGGCCAGCGCGTCGTGGACCACCGGGTCGAGCCGAAGGAGGATCTTCTTCCGTTCCACGACGTTTACTGGTAGAGCGTTCCGGTGTTCACGATCGGCTGGGTGTCACGATCGCCCACCAGCACCACGAGCAGGTTGCTCACCATGGCGGCCTTGCGCTCCTCGTCCAGCTCGACCACCTCGTGCTCGGCGAGCTTGGCCAGCGCCGTCTCGACCATGCCGACCGCTCCTTCGACGATCCGCTGGCGGGCCGCCACCACCGCGCCGGCCTGCTGGCGGCGCAACATCGCGTGGGCGATCTCCGGCGCGTAGGCCAGGTGGATGATGCGGGACTCGATGACCTTCACCCCGGCCGCGGCCACCCTGATCGAGATCTCCGCGGACAGCTTCTCGTTGATCTCGTCGGCGTTGTCGCGCAGGGACAACCGCGGCTCGCCGTGCGAGTCGTACGGGTAGCTGCCCGCGATGTGGCGCACCGCCGTCTCCGCCTGGATGGCGACGAACTCCACGAAGTCGTCCACCTCGAAGACCGCCTGCGCCGTGTCCTCCACCTGCCAGACCACGACGGTCGCGATCTGGATGGGGCTGCCGTCCGCGTCGTTGACCTTCGTCACGTCCGTCTCATGGTTGCGGATCCTGGTGGACACCCGCCGCCGCAGGGTGATCGGGTTGACCCACTGCAGGCCGGGCGTGCGCAGGGTGCCGACGTAGCGGCCGAGCAGCTGCACGACCCTGGCCTCACCCGGGGCCACCGCGGTGAGCCCGAAGGACAGCACGATGCCGATGAGGATCGCCAGCACGGACGCCACGAGCAGCCACACGCCGCCCTGCCCTGCCTCCGAGGCGAGCATGGCGATGGCCACGACGAGCAGGGCCACCCCCGCGAGCGTGACCAGCGTGGACACGCCGGCCATCACGAACCCGTTGGCCGCCCGGACCGGGCGCTCGTTCGTGCGCGGCGCCGGCATGTCGATGACGGCCCCTTCGACTGTGACCCCGCCTGTTGTGCCGCTCATGGCCGGTCTCCTTCTCTGCCGATTTCACGTTGCTATCTAAGTGATATCATTTTTTGAGCAAGAGGGCGAGAGGGATTTCCGGGCACAGGTCGGCCCCGCCCGGAGCGGGGCGCGTGCGGGCGGGGTGGTTCGGGATCAGCCGAAGACGGCGGGTGGGGGGACGGGCGCCAGGACGGGGTCGCCGTCGTTGATGGGGGCGGCCCCGGCGACGAAGTTGGTCAGCGCCTCGCCGTGCACGCAGCGCGCCTGCGTCAGGCCCCCGGCCGCCCTGCGGCTCAGCAGGTCGAGCGGGAGCGCGGTGCGGGACGCGGCCACGATGAGGTTGCCGAAGCGTCGGCCGCGCATGATCCCCGGCTCGGCCATCAGGGCCACGTGGCCGAAGGTGGCCGTCACGGTGGCCATCAGGCGCCGGGCGAACGCCAGCCCCTTGCCGTCGGCCAGGTTGATCAGCAGGGTGCCCGACGGGCGGAGGACGCGCGCGATGTCGCCCATGTACTCGGTCGTGGCCAGCTCCACCGGCATCGTCGCGCCGGAGAAGGCGTCGAGCACCACCAGGTCGGCCGAGGCGTCCCAGATCTTGGCGGTGCCCGCGCGGCCTCCGTCGACGATGACCTTCAGTTTCGGGACGGACCGGAGGTTCAGCTGCTCGCGTACGAGGTTGACCAGCAGGCCGTCGGGCTCGATGACGATGTGGCGGGAGCCGGGGCGGGTGGCGGCGACGTAACGGGGGATCGTGCAGGCGCCGCCGCCCACGTGGAGGCAGCTCAGCGGCCCTTCCGCCAGGAGGTCGATCACGTCCGCCATGAGCCGGACATACTCGAATTCCAGAAATGTCGGGTCTTGTAGGTCTACGTACGACTGAGGTACGCCATCCTTGGACAGCACCCAGCCGTCCTGCCTGTCCAGATCCCGGAGAAGTTCGATCTCGCCGAACGTCACCGGATAAAGGCCGGGCATCGGTTCCCGCTGTCCACGTGCCACGCTGATCCCTCCTGGGAGAACCGTATGCGACGAAGAAGACTGATGGTGCTCGTTGTCGCTCTTGTCGCGGTGCTCGGTGCGGGTGCGTTCGCCGTGATGGCGTCGAGCCGGGTCCGGGGGAGCGCGTCCGAGACCGCCGCGGCGTATTTCGCGGCGTGGCGCGAGGGCGACGTCCTGGGCATGGTCCGCCTGGTGCACCGGCCGCCCCCCGACTTCTCCCAGCGGCACTACGCGCTGACGGAGGAGTTGCGCGTCGAGTCCATCCAGCTCACTTCCGGCCAGGTGAAGAGCGCGGGCGACGAGAGTGCCGAGGTGCCGTTCTCGGGGGTGCGCCGGCTCGCCGAGCTCGGGGCATGGCCGTTCACCGGCGTGTTACGGCTCGGCGTGCGCGAGCGGGCCTGGAAGGTGTTGTGGGCGCCCGAGACGCTGCACCCCCTGCTCAAGGACGGCGGCACGCTGGAGCTGGGCGAGGTCGAGGCGCCGGCGGCCGAACTGGTCACCAGAGAGGGCCACAAGATCCCCAACGACAGCTACGCGGAGGCGTACCTCGATCCGCTCAAACCCGAGTTCGAGACCGCCCATCACGGCTGGGAGCTGGTGTCCAGGGTCCCGGGCCGGCCCGCCAGGCGGGTGCTGGCCCGCGCGCCCGAGGCGAACGTCGAGCGCACCACCCTGTCGCGCCCGGTCCAGGCGGCGGCCGCCAGGGCCCTGGACGGGGTGGACGACTCGGCGGTCATCGTCATCCGGCCGAGCACCGGCGAGATCCTGGCGCTGGCCGACCGCCTCAGGAACAACTACAGCGCCGTACGGGACGTCTTCCCGCCCGGCTCCGTCTTCAAGACGATCACCGCCGCCGCGCTGCTGAAGTCGGGGCTCGACCCGTCGGCCCAGGTCGAGTGCCCCGGCACGTACACCATCCCGTTCCACCGCGCCTTCCAGAACGACGGCCAGGTGGACCGCGGCGTCGTCAGCTTCGCCGACGCGTTCGCCCACTCGTGCAACACGACCTTCGTCCAGCAGGCCACCACCAGGATCGACGCCGGCGCGCTGCGCGAGACCGCGGACCTGTGGGGGTTCGGCCGGCCCATCGCGACCGGCATCGGCGGGACCTGCGGCGCCATGCCCGACACCGACGATCTCGACATGTTCGCCGCGGACGCGATCGGCCAGGGTGAGGTGGTCGCCACCCCGCTGTGCATGGCCACGCTGGCCGCCGCCGTGCAGAGCGGCGTCTGGCGCTCGCCCCGGCTGCTGTCGAAGGAGCTGGTACGCCGCATCGACGGTCCGCCGCACGACGACGTGCCCATGGACCAGGCGGTCGTGAGCGCGCTGCGCGACATGATGGCCGCCGTGGTCGATCACGGCACGGCCAGTGAGGCCGGGCTGCCCGAGGGCGTGGCGGGCAAGACGGGCACGGCCGAGGCCGTGGACGGCGAGGGGCCGCACGGATGGTTCATCGGTTACCGCGATGACCTGGCCTTCTGCGTGTTCGTCCGGCATGGGGGATCGGGGCGCCGGGCGGCCGTCCCCATAGCGGCCCGGTTCCTCAACGGGCTGTGACCTCTGGGGCCTCTGAGCTGAGGGGCCGGCCGCGTGAGGGAACAAACCTACGGTACCGTAGGTTTCCATGACGACCCTCACCGTCAAGCCACGGCTGCGGGGCTGGTTGCACACCGGAGCACTGCCCGTCACGCTGGTCGCGGGGTTCGTGCTCGTGGCGCTCGGCCCGACCCTGCAGGCCCGCCTGGCCTCCGCCGTCTACGCGATCACCTCGGCCCTGCTGTTCGGCATCTCGGCCACCTACCACCGCAGCACGCTGGGTCCCCGCCTGGCGGAGTTCCTGCGCAGGTTCGACCACGCCAACATCTACCTGATCATCGCCGGCACCTACACGCCCTTCGCCCTGCTGGCGCTCGACGGGGTGGCCAGGGTCGCGGTGCTCTCCGTCATCTGGGGCGGAGCGCTGGCCGGCGTGCTGTTCCGGGTGTTCTGGATGAGCGCCCCGCGCTGGCTCTACACGGTCCTCTACCTGGCGCTGGGCTGGACCGCGATCTTCGTGATGCCGCAGTTGCTGCAGGGGGCGGGCGTGGCCGCCGTCGTGCTGGTGGCCGTCGGCGGCGTGTTCTACTCGGCCGGAGCGATCGTGTACGGCCTGCGCCGTCCCGACCCGGCGCCCCGCTGGTTCGGCTTCCACGAGGTCTTCCACGCCTGCACCGTCGCCGCCTACCTGGTGCAGTACATCGCGGTCTCGATCGTGGTTTACTCGCACGGGTGAGCGCGGCGGCGACCCGTGGCCGGCGACGGCGGCCGGGTCACTGACATTTGACCCGGTGCTGGTCTGTTCTCGGGTGTTTCCCGGAAAACAGACCAGTATGGGTGATATCGCAAGTTCGTGGTGGATGTTGCTGATCCGTGGCCTCGCGGCCATCGTCTTCGGCTTCCTGGCGCTCATCTGGCCGGGCATGACGTTGCTCGTGCTGGTGATCTTCTTCGCCGCGTACGTCCTGGTGAACGGGGTGTTCGCGCTGCTGTCCGCCTTCCGTCACGGCGCCGGGTCGCGGATCTGGCTGCTCATCTCCGGAATCGTCGGCATCGTGGCCGGCGTGGTGGCGTTCGCCTGGCCGGGGATCACCTCCATCGCCCTGCTCTACGTCGTGGCCTTCTGGGCCATCGTCGCCGGCGTCGCCGAGGCCATCGCCGGGATCCAGCTGCGCAAGGACATCGAGAACGAGTGGATGCTCATCGTCGGCGGCATCCTGTCGGTGATCTTCGGCGTCCTGCTGCTCATCTGGCCGGGGCCGGGCCTGCTCAGCCTCGTCTGGCTCCTCGGCATCTTCGCCATCCTGTATGGCATCGCCGAGGTCGCTCTGGCGCTTCGCGTGAAGAACTTCACTTCCAGTCCACGTGTGCCGTAAATTTTATGTGTGAGAAGGCGTTCCTCGAAAGGAACGTACGACCCTACGTGGAGGCGCCATGGACGTGCACACCCGCCTTGCCCACCACCTGCTCGTCGACGGCTACCGCCTGGTGCTCGACCTGGAGCTCAGCCGCGGCTCCTGGCTCGTCGACGCCCGCGACGGCCGCCGCTACCTCGACTTCTACACCTTCTTCGCCTCCGCCCCCCTCGGCGTGAACCCGCCCTTCGACGCCGACTTCACCCAGCTCCTCGGCCAGGTCGCCCGCAACAAGCCGGCCAACCCCGACATCTACACCGAGCACCTCGCCGACTTCGTCGACACCTTCGTCCGCGTGCTCGGCGACCCCGCGCTCCCGCACCTGTTCTTCGTCGAGGGCGGCGCCCTCGCCGTCGAGAACGCGCTCAAGACGGCCTTCGACTGGAAGAGCCGCCGCAACGAGGCCGAGGGCCGCTCACGCGACCTCGGCACCAAGGTTCTGCACCTGACCAAGGCCTTCCACGGCCGCAGCGGCTACACCCTCAGCCTGACCAACACCGAGCCGGGCAAGACCGACCGGTTCCCCATGTTCGACTGGCCGCGCATCGACGTGCCCGCCATCCACTTCGGCGACGTCGAGGCGGCCGAGCAGCGCGCCCTCGCCCAGGCCAGGGAGGCGTTCGAACGCCACCCCCACGACATCGCCTGCTTCATCGCCGAGCCCGTCCAGGGCGAAGGCGGCGACAACCACATGCGACCGGAGTTCCTCCAGGCCATGCAGCGCCTGTGCCACGAGTACGACGCCCTGTTCATCCTCGACGAGGTGCAGACCGGCGGCGGGACGACCGGGACGCCGTGGGCCTACCAGCAGCTCGGACTGGAGCCCGACGTGGTGGCGTTCGCCAAGAAGGTCCAGGTCGGCGGGATCATGGCCGGTCGCAGGGTGGACGCGGTGCCGGACAACGTGTTCCAGCTGAGCGGCCGCATCAACTCCACCTGGGGCGGCGGCCTGGTGGACATGGTGCGCAGCCGGGGCATCCTCGAGATCGTCGAGCGCGACGGCCTGATCCAGCGCGCCGCCACCCTGGGCACCGTGCTGCTCGAACGCCTCACCAAGCTGGAGGCCGAGCACCCCGAGACCATGGCGAACGTGCGCGGCCGGGGTCTCATGTGCGCGTTCGACCTGCCCGACAGGGCCGCCCGCGACGCGCTGGTGGCCAGGCTCAGGGAGGAGCAGGGGGTGGTGGTGCTGCCGTGCGGCCCCCGCTCCGTACGCCTCCGGCCGGCGCTGAACATCCTGGAGAGCGACATCGACCACGGCATGGCGGCCCTGGCCGCGGTGCTCTGAGCGCCGTCACTGCGTGACGCTGGTGGCGGTGCGGCGCGGCCCGAGGTAGCGCCAGAAGAAGTTGATCAGCACGTTGACCCGGTTGCGCCCGCCCAGCAGGTACGCCACGTGCACGAAGATCCACACCAGCCAGGCGGGCAGCCCGCGCATGGTCATCCCGTTGGACAGCTGGAGCACCGCCTCCGCCTTGCCGACGGTGGCCATGATGCCTGGGTCACGGTAGGAGAAGCGCCGCAGCGGCCTGCCGTGCGCGGCGGCCAGGATCTGCCTGCCCACGTGCTTGCCCATCTGGATCGCCGGCTGGGCGAGCTGGGGCAGCGGGTCCGGCTGCCCCGACAGATCGCCGGCCACGAAGATCTCGGGGTGGTCGCGCACGTTCAGCGCCTCCGTCAGCGTCACCCGGCCGCCCTTGCCCTGCGGCAGGCCCCAGTCGGACACCTGCTTGGGCGCGGCGACGCCGAGCGCCCACACGGTCACGTCGCTCGGCAGCCGCGTGCCGTCCTCCAGCACCACGGCGTCCGGTTCCACGGACGCCACCGTCGCCCCCAGGCGCAGCTGCACCCCTCTCCTGCGCAGCGCCTCGGCCGCCGCGTCGCGCAGCCGCGGCTTGTACGGCGACAACACGAAGTCGAACCGTTCGACGAGCGTCACGCTGGTCTGGTCGGGGCGGAGCTCGGGATGCGTCAGCGGCGTCGTGTGCCGGCGCAGCTCGGCCAGCGTGCCCGCCATCTCGACGCCGGTCGCGCCCGCGCCCACCACCACGACGTGCGTGCTCGCGCGCCGGCCCGCCGCGGTGTCCTCCAGGTAGTGCTGGAGCCGCCGGCGCAGCGCCGCCGCGTCACCGAGGGAGTAGATCGGCAACGCGTTCTCCGGCGCGCCCGGCACGTTCAGCCAGTTGGTGGTGACGCCCGTGGCCAGCACGAGGTAGTCGTAGTCGAGCCCGCTGCCGTCCTCGAACTCCACCCGCCGCTCCGCGGGCAGCACCTTGCTCACCGCCGCCCGGCGAGCCCGCACGTTCGGCCACCTGGCCGCGAACGTCCTGATCGGATAGGACACGTCGGCCGTTCCCATCCCCGCCGTGGCCACCTGGTAGAGCAGCGGCTGGAAGGTCGAGTAGGGGTTGCGGTCGACGAGCGTCACCAGCGCGCCGCCCTTGGCCAGTTCCCGGGTCGCGTTCAGACCGGCGAAGCCGGCTCCTACGACGATGACTCGTGGTCTCCTCGTCATGACAGTCCTCTCCCCGCGAAACGGCGTCATGCATCCCTATGGCACCGACAGCGGCCTTTAAACCACCACGGGGAGAAGAGCGCTCCTCCTGCGCGGCCGCCGGGACGTGGCCTCAAGGGGCGGATCGGCCAAGGGCGGGTGCGACGAACCCGGCCGGGGAGCATGGGCGCGCCGCAGCCATGCGGCGCGGCCGGTCAGGAGGTCAGGGGCGCAGGGACACGGCCCACCGGCGAACCCGTTCCGGTGGGCGTTCCCGGGCGCGGACGGCTACTTCTGGCGTGACTGCCACAACCCGATGGCGGTGACGCGTGAGCTGACGCCGAGCTTCGCGTAGATACGGTTGACGTGGTTTTTCACCGTTTTCTCGCTGAGGAACAGGCGCTGCGCGATCTGACCGTTGGACTGGCCAGTGGCGATCAGGTCCATGACCTCGGCTTCGCGTTTGCTCAAGGACGTGAATACGCTATCGAACGCTGCGTCGTCGACTCTCATCCGGCCTCCGGGGGCGCGCAGACGGTCAGATCGCCGATGGCCCCCGTGCTCCGGCGTTAGCGGTAGACAGCGAGCATAACTCGCATTGTCAGGATTTGGGGGCGTTGTTGGAAGAAAACGACGACGGCCGGTCCCGAAGGACCGGCCGTTCGTTCAGGGTGAGTGAAGGGACTTGAACCCTCGACATCCAGGACCACAACCTGGCGCTCTACCAGCTGAGCTACACCCACCATGGCCGCCGCTGCGCGGTGGCACAAGAAAAGTGTAGCGGTGTTCGGGAGTCTTTACGCCACTGGTTTAGTCTCCGACACGCTCGGCAAGCGATCTCGCGGTGGCAGAATCGGGCCCCGGCTGGGCCACGAAGATCGCCGCGCGGTAGTAGCGAAGCTCCCTGATGCTCTCCTTGATATCCGCCAGAGCACGGTGTCCGCCCTGCTTTTCCGGGGCGGCGAAGTAGACCCGGGGATACCACCGGCGGACCAGTTCCTTGATCGACGAAACGTCCACCATCCGGTAGTGCAAATAGGCATCGACCCCGGGCATGTCGCGGGCGATGAACGTGCGGTCCGTGCCGATGGAGTTGCCGCACAGCGGCGCCTTCTTCGGCTCGGGCACGTGGCGGCGGATGTAGTCGAGCACGAGGGACTCGGCCTCCGCCAGCGTCACGCCGCCCGGCAGCTCGGGAAGCAGCCCGGAGGCGGTGTGCATCTCGCGCACGACCTCCGACATCTGCTCCAGCGATTCGGGCGGCGGCTTGATGACCACGTCGACGCCTTCGTCCAGCTGCCGGAGCTCGCTGTCGGTGATGACGCACGCCACCTCGACGAGCGCGTCGCGCCCGAGGTCGAGCCCGGTCATCTCGCAGTCGATCCAGACCAGCAAGTCACTCATTCGCTCTCCTCGCACAGCGGCTCGGAGCAATCCGCCCGCTTGTTACCCCCACCAGCCTAGTGCCACCGGTCATGCGGGCTTGAGCGAGTCGATGACGTCACCCACCACATCGGTGCCCAGATTGTCGGGGACGGAGACGTAGACGATGGCCGGCCGCCGGCCGTCGCCGCGGTCCATGAGCACGATAGCGCCGTTCTCCTTCTTCCACTTGTAGTCGTTCTCCTCCGACACCTTGCTGAAGTCGAGCTCGAACTGCAGGATCCAGGCGTCACTGTCGCCGATCTTCATCGCCTTGTCCTCGACGATCTTGCTCTCGTGCGCGAGCCGGTAGTACCTGCCGAAGTTCATGAAGACGGCCTTGGCCGTGTCACCCAGACGGGAGGCGCCGGTGTAGGGGTAGATCGGGTTGAGCACGCCCGCGTAGACGTTGCCGATCCAGTCGCCGTCGCCCTCGTAGTTCTCGTGCGAGACCTTCTGCACCCCGCTCGACCACTTCTGCTGGGCGGGGTCGGGGCCGTTGATGGCGCTGGACTCGGGCACCGTCCAGTCGTCGGGCGCCTGGAAGGAGACCCCGGCCTGCGGGTCGGTGACGCGGCCGCTCACCGGTTGCGGGAGCTCGACGGCGCCCTGGCTGGGCGGCGGCTGGTTCGACGGGGGATCGTTGGTGGGCGGGTCCGGCTGGAACGTGTCGGTGGGCGACGGGCCGGCCATGGGTTCGGTGCCGCCGCGGTTGACGAGGACGACGCCTCCGACCACGATCAGCGCGACCACCACGAGTGCCGCCAGCCCGCCGAACACCCACGGCATCGGATTGCCCTGCCTGGGCGGCGGGCCGTGGCCGGGCCCCGGCAGCGGAACGCCGCCCCACTGCTGCGCGGGCGGCGCGGGCTGGCCGTAGGCCGACTGCCCGTACGTCGGCCCGCCGTACTGCAGCGTGGGGTTGGCCGGCGTCGCCGACCAGCCAGGGTCCGGCTGCGGTCCGGAACCGGGTGACCTGGGCCCCGGACCCTGCGACGGGGGCTCGAAACCGGGCGGCTGGAGATCGGGGCCGTGCGCCTGGGGCCCGGTGACCGGCTGCTGGGGGGCGCCTGCGGCCGGCTCCTGCGCGTGGGTGGCGTCGGTCCACTGGCTGCCGTCCCACCAGCGCAGCCGGGGCTCTCCATAGGGGTCCGGGTACCACCCCGCGGGGGTCTGCGTGGTCATGTTCGCCAGATTAGTCCTCTCTCACGCGAAACTCGGACTTCCCGGTACGGCGGCCGGCCCGTGACCCCTTCGAGCCGGGAGTGAGAGCTCTCCTGGCAGCCGGCCCCGGCGCTCAGCACTTGTAGGTGAAGGTCGCCTCGCCCGATCGCACGGGGCCCGGCGTGAGGACACGCAGCGTCGCCGTGGCCTTGACGGTGCTCTTCCCCTGCAGCTTCCAGCGCAGCGGCAGCGCGTACGACGTCTCGCCGGCCCTGGTGCGCAGCGTCCCCTTGACGACCTCCTCGTCCAGGCTCTTGCGCCATTCGAAGGCGATCTCGCCGGGCGCTCCGTTGGTGACCACCGTGCCGGTGATCAGGACGGAGCTGTCGCAACCCTGGGTCTTCTCCGGCGCCGTCACCTCGACCGACGTGATCGCCAGGCCGGGCGTTCCGCCCAGCCTGTACCAGGCCAGGATCGCCCCCGCCATGACGGCGGCGAACACCGCGGTGGACAGGATCGTACGCCGGCGCCGGGCTCGCGAGGCCCTGCCCGCCTGCTTCGGGTGCGCGGCGGGTTCGCCGCGCCCGTCCCGCCAGATCCGCTCGGCCGTGGTCTGCGGGCGCTGCGGCTCCGTGCCCACCCCCGGCCCGAACCGCACGGGCCCAGGGGAACGGCCGGGCACGTGCAGCAGCGTGACGACGTCGCCCTCGTCCCGCGGCACGACCGGCGCCCGCGCGTGCGCGGGCGGCTGCGCGAACGCCGACCTGCCGCGGGCCGCCCGGGCCAGCGCGTCCCTGCTGACCGTGCCGCCGGGCAGCGCCGAACGTCCGGTGACCAGCGTGTCCCTGGCGGCGGCCAGGCCGAGGGTGGTGGCCGAGGTGGCGGCGCGGGTGAACAGCCCGGCGGCCTCCGGCGTGCTCTGCTCGCAGGAGGCGGCCAGCCCGCGCGCCAGGGACGCCCAGCCGGTCGCGTCCCGCGCGGGTGCGGAGGCCTGGCCGCGGACGGCGTCGGACAGGCCGCGTTCCGACAGCAGCGCGGCGCCCTCCGCCGTGATCACCACCGTGCGCGGATGCACGGAGCCGTGCGTGACCCCGGACGCGTGCAGCGCGAGCAGGGTCTGGGCGGTCTCCACCAGTACGGCCGCCGCGCCGTCGGCGGGGATCGGCCCCGAGGCGAGCAGGTCGGCCACGGTGGGGCCGGCCGCCTGCGCGGTGAGCAGCCACACCTGCTCGCCGGTGGCCACGACGTCGGCCACCGGGATCAGCCCGGTCAGGCCGGCGAGCACGAGCCGCTGGTCGGTCATCACCGACTGGACGACCCGGTCGCGGACACCGGGCAGTACGATGATCTTGGGATCGAACAGCAGCGCCCCGGCCCTGCGGCCGTCGGGGGAGATGGCGTCGATCCAGTTGCCGAGCTCGGTCACCCAGGTGTGCTGGGTGAGCCGGAAGCCGGCGATTCCGTTACCGGGGCCGTTCGCAGGGTCGTCCATCGCCGTTACCCCCCCGCCTGTGAGTGTCTAGCGCCTGCCTCCGTGGCGTCGCGGGGTGCGGCGCCGCACCGCAAGTGTGACCGGAAGCGTGCCCGTCGTCACGAGTCCGGTCGCCAACAGCAGGGCCTGCGCCTGGGCCGAGGCGTCCTGCCGGGGCTGCTCCCCGGCGGTCGGCAGGTCACCGGCGGGCCGGTCGTCTCCCGGCTCGCTGCGCGGCGTCCCGGGCCCCGGCGGCTGCTCGCCTTCCGGCCCGTCGGAGGCGGGCGGTTGCGTGGGCTCGGTCGGCCGGTTCGTCGGGATGGTGAAGGTGGGCGCGGACGTCGGGGTGGGGTCGGGCGACGTCGACGGCGGCCGGTCACCGTCGGGCACGTGGACGTCGCCGCTGAGCCGCGGCCGCTCGGGGGTCGGCGTCGGGGTCGGGGTCGCGGTCGGCTTCCTGTTCTGGCGGGGAGTCCTGACCCGGGTCGGCGTGGGCCGGGGCTTCGGGGTGCGCGTCCGCGTGGCCGGGCGGTCGCTGGGCGGGGCGGTTGGCGCCGTGCCGCTCACGGTGGGAGCCGGCGTGGCCGGCGTGGCGTCCGGCGTACGGCTGGTCTCCTCCGGCGAGGGCGCCGGCTCCTCATCCGTCATCGGGGGCTCCGGTGCCCCCGGCTCGGTCGTGGCCGGCGTGACCAGGGTGAGCTGCGCCTGCAACACGGGTTTGTCCTCGGCCGCGTTGACGAGGAGCACGATCGCGGCGACCAGCACGACGGCGGCGGTGGCGCCGATGGCGAGCTTGGCGGGAAGCGTGCGAAGGAGGCGCGACGGGTCGCGGAAGCGGGTCTCGACCACCGTCGTGCCCGTCTCGGCCGGCTCGTCGAGCCCGGTCGGGAAGAACAGCACCAGCATGCCGGCCAGGGCGGCAAGGCGGCGGCGTCCGCGCTCTTCCCAGTCGGGGCCGTACGCCCCGGCCGCGACGGTCTCCAGCTCGGCCAGGAACGCCTCGGCCGACGACGGGCGCGCGGCCGGATCCTTGGCGAGGCCGCGTTCGACCAGGCCGCGCAGGTGCTCGGGCACGTCGCCGACCGGCGGGGTGGCGCGCTGGTGCTGGTGGGCCAGCGCGGCCACGTTGGCCGCGCGGAAGGGGCGGGAGCCGGTCAGGCACTCGAAGAAGACGACGGTGGCGGCGTAGACGTCGGTGGCGGGCCCCGCCGGCGCGCCCGACCACTGCTCAGGAGCCATGTACGGGGGCGTGCCCGCGGGGCTCGCCCCCTGGCCCGTCCTGACCGCGATGCCGAAGTCCACCAGCTTGCTGGTGCCGTCGCTCTGGACCATGACGTTCTCGGGCTTGAAGTCGCGGTGCACGACGCCGATCGCGTGGGCCGAGGCCAGGCCCCTGAGCGAGCCCTTGAGCACGGTCAGCGCCGCCTCGGGGCCCGTGGGGCCCTCGGACCGGATGAGCTCGCGCAAGGAGACCCCGTTGACGAGCTCCATGATGATCGCCGCGCCCTGGCCGCTCTCGACGTAGTCGATGAGGCGGGCGTGATAGGCGCTCTGCAGCGTGGAGAGCAGCCGGGCCTCGTGCCGGAAGCGGGCGACGAAGCCGACGTCGGAGCGGAGCTCGTCGCTGAGATATTTGATGGCCACCTCGGCGCCGTCGTAGTCGCGCCGGGCCAGGACCACGCGACCGGCGGCGCCCGCCCCGAGCTCACGAACCGCGGCATAGCCAGGGACCCCCCACTGACCATCACCATGCATAGCGGTCTCCTCCGGAGTCGTACGGGCCCCCACCTCATCAAACGGTCCGTAGCTTAACCAGAGGGAACCACAATCCCGCTACTGATATCGCTAGATGTCAGCTTTGTCACCTGATGGTGCCGGGTGACTCCGCCCTCGGGCTCTGGCTCGGCTCGTCCTCCGGCTCCTCCTTGGGACATTCCGGCGTGCTACCGGAGGCGCCGGCGTCGCCGTTGCCCGCCGCGGGCACGGTGGCGGCCGTCACCGTCCACGTCGAGCCGCAGCGGAGCTTGGCGGGGAAGCGCAGCGTTCTCGTGTACGAGGTGCCGCCGGACAGGGTGACCGCCCGGGTGCCCAGGCGTTCGCCGCCGGCCGCGAACGAGACGGCCAGGCGTACCCGCTGGGTGTCCGACGTGACCACCGCGACCGTCGCGGCCAGCCCGTCGCCGGACGCCGCGGCCCGCTGGACCGACACCCGCCGCACGGCCGGAGGGCACGGGACCCGGGCCCGCGCGCCTGCCGTCCTGCCGCCCGCGCGCACGGTCACCGACAACGTCGCGCCGCACGGGCGTGACCGGAAGGTGTGGGCGAGCGAGCGGGCGTACGAGGTCCGGCCGGACAGGTTCGCGGAACGGGTGGCGACCTGGTCCCCGTTGACCGCGAACTCGGCCCGTACGGGGATCTCCGCCGTGCCGCTCGCGCTCACCCGCAGCCGGGCGGTCGCGGTGCGGCCCGGCGCGGCGGGCAGGCCGAGCGAGACGCGCAGGCCCGTCACCTCGGTCGGGCAGGGCGGCAGGGAGAACGTGCCCGACCCGGCGCCACCGGCCGCCGCGGGTGACGTGGTGACGGCCAGCCGGAGCGCGCCGCCGCACGGGCGCTCTCCCATGGCCCAGGTGAGCGTGCGGGTGTACGACGTGTCGCCGCTCAGGCGTACGCGCTGGACATGGCCGTCCGTGCCGGGGGCCCGCCAGGTCGCGACGGCGACGACGGGGGCGGTGCCGCTGGTGCGCAGCGTGACCGTGGCGCGGGCGACCCCTTTCTCATCCACCGCGAGAGCGCCCACGCCGATCCGCAGCACCGTGGTGGCCGGTGCGGACGTCGGCGTGGAGGTGCCGGTGGGCCCGCCCGGCGCGGACCCGGACGCGTCGGGGGTCCGTACCGGCGTGGTGGTCGCGCCGGGACTGCGCACCGGCGTCACGGGCGTCACGGTCGCGCCGGGGGTTCGTGCCGGTGCGGTGGCGCGGGGTGTCCGCGCGGGGCCGGTGGTCGCGCGCGGCGGGGCGCCGCTCTCCTCGGGCGTGCTCGCGTCCCTCGTCGGCGTGCCCTCCGGCGGCGTGCCGGCCGTGCTCTCCGAGGGTGTCCCCGGGGTCGTCGCGGGCGTCGTCTCCGGCCCGCCGGAGACCGGTGCCGTCGAGAGCTCCGTCGGCGGCACCGCCGCAGCCGCGCCGATCTGCGCCGGTGGCGGCTGCCGGTTGACCAGCACGACCGCCACCGTCACGGCCGTCGCCGCCGCCACGCCGGCGGTCACCACCACGCGGGCCGCCTTCGAGCGCATCCCGCGGAGCACCCTTGCACGGGCCGCTCCCGGCCGCATCCTCACGCGGCTCGCTTTCGAGCCCGTTCCGCGGAACACCGTCCTGGCCAGCGACGTGCCGACCTCGGGGGCGGGCGTTTCCGGCCGGGGCAGCAGCAGGGCGAGCAGCGCGACGAGCGCCGCCAGCCGCCGCCTGCCGCGCTCCTCCCAGTCGTCCCCGTACGCCGCCCTCGCGGTGGCCTCCACCTCGGCCACGAACGCCGACGCGCTCGCCGGCCGCAGCGCCGGGTCCTTGGCCAGGCCACGGCTGATCAGCCCGCGCACCGGCTCGGCGACGTCGTGGGCGGGCACCGGGGCGTACAGGTGCTGGTAGCCCAGGACGCTCGGCTCGGTGGACCGGTACGGACGGTGCCCGGTCAGGCACTCGAAGAAGACGGCCGTGGCCGCGTACACGTCGGTGGCGGGGGAGGCGGGCCGCTCCTCCCACAACTCGGGCGCCATGTAAGGAGGAGTGCCCTCGGTGCGCGCGACCGTGCCCTGGCGTACCGCGATGCCGAAGTCGACGAGCTTGCTCACCCCGTCGTCGCGGACGATCACGTTCTCCGGCTTGTAGTCCCGGTGCACCAGGCCGAGGGCGTGCGCCTTGGCCAGGCCGAGCAGCGAGCCCTTCAGCACGACCAGCGCCGCCTCCGGCCCGGTCGTGCCGTTCTCGCGCAACAGCGCCCGCAGCGAGACGCCGTTGACCAGTTCCATGACGATGGCCGCGCCGTGAAGGTCCTGGATGTACTCCCACAGCGTGGCGATGTGCGGGTCGCGCAACGTGATCAGCAGCCGCGCCTCCGACTGGAACCTGGCCAGGGCGGCGGGATCGTGCAGCAGCCGCGTCGACAGGTATTTGACGGCGACCTCGACGCCCGTCTCGTCATGGACGGCCAGCGTCACCCGCCCGCCGGCACCCTGCCCGAGCTGCTTGATCTCCGTGTAACCGGGGGCGCTCCACTGCATATGCCTCTCCCATCAGGGCCGGCCCACCTGATGAGACGCGTGATCAAGCAGTCAGGTTTTCCAGGTGCGCCTGCTTTATGGAACTACTCACGGGAGAGGACGTGAACAGGTGTGGCGATACCTTCTGGGAGCACCGGATCGGGCTCCGGCTCGCCCCGGGACGTGACCAGGGGCACCACCCCGGCCCACACGGGCAGCTCGTAGTCCTCGGGTTCGTCCTTGGGCGCGCCGCGCCGGATCTTGACCGACGCCTCCTCCAGCGACAGCGCGAGCACGGCCGTGGCGGCGAGCTCCTTGCGCGAGGGCAGGCGGGCGTAGTCCCACTGGCCGGGCGCGAGCTGTTCGGACAGCGCCCGCAGCGCATCCATGCGCTCGTCGGCGTCGGTCACCAGCCTGGGGCGGCCGTAGATGATCGCCGAGCGGTAGTTGAAGGAGTGGTTGAAGATCGAGCGGGCGAGCACGATGCCGTCCAGGTGGGTCACCGTGACGCACACCTCGCTCCCGTCACCGGCCCGCAGGGACCGCGCGCCGGTGGAGCCGTGCAGGTAGAGGGTCTCACCGATGCGCCCGTAGCCGGTCGGCACGACCATGGGGTGGCCGTCGACGACCACCCCCAGGTGGCAGACCAGCCCGGTGTCCAGCACCTCGTAGAGATCGTTCCTGTCGGTGCTGCCGCGCTCTTTGGCACGGCCGAGCGTGGTGCGCGAAGTGGTGGAGAGCATGGTTCGACCGTACGGGCGAAGTGGACCTATTCTGTAGGGCCACTATCAGCCCCTTCGTAGAGACCACTTCCGCCGGTGCACACTCCGCCATCCACCGCGGGCCGTCGGCCGCAGCCTACCGCCCGCACCCACGTCGACCTGCCCGTGTCCCTGTCGCGCGACTCGGCCGAGCCGCTCACGGCGCAGCTCGCCGGCTGGTTGCGCCGCGCCATGCTGGACGGCGCCCTGGCGCCGGGGGAGCGGCTGCCGTCCACGCGGGCGCTGGCGGTGCAGCTGGCGGTGAGCAGGACCGTGGTCACCGAGGCGTACCAGCAGCTCTACGCCGAGGGCTGGCTGGACGGGCGGCACGGCTCCGGCACGTACGTGGCCGACATCGAGGCGCCGCGGCCGCCCCAGGAGAGGCCGTCACAGGAGGCGCGCGTGCCCGCCGAGCCGCTCCCCGGCAGGGAGGTCGACGGCGGGATCGACCTCAGGCCGGGCCGGCCCTGGGTGCGCGACTACGACAGGGCGGCGTGGAAGCGGGCCTGGCGCAAGGCGGCCGACCTGCCGCCCGGCGGCTCGCCCGACTCCTACGGCCTGCCGCGGCTGAGGGAGCTCCTCGCCGACCATCTGCGCCGCGCCAGAGGGATGGCCGTCGGCCCGGAGAACGTCCTGGTCACCCGGGGCACCGGCAACGGGCTCGACCTGTGCGCGATGGCGCTGCTCGGCACGGGCGCCAGAGCGGGGGTCGAGGACCCCGGCTATCACGTGGCGCGCACGGTCTTCGCGGCCAGGGGCGCGGAGGTGGTGCCGTGCCCGGTGGACGCCGACGGCGTCGTCGTCGACGGGCTCCCGCGCGACCTGCGCGTGCTCTACACCACGCCCGCCCACCAGTATCCGCTGGGCGGCAGGCTGCCGATCCCGCGCAGGGAACGCCTGCTGGCCTGGGCCAGGAGCACCGGCGCGACGATCGTCGAGGACGACTACGACGCCGAGTTCCGCTACGACGTCGCCCCGCTGCCCGCCCTCTACGGCCTCGACCCCGCGCGGGTGGTGCTCCTGGGCACGCTGTCCAAGATCCTCGCCCCTGACGTCGGGGTGGGCTGGCTGGTCGGCGACCCCGCGCTCGTCGAGCGGATCGCGGGGCTGCGCCACACGGTGGCCGACCGCACCAGCGGTCCCGTGCAGCAGGCCGTCGCCACCCTGCTGGAGCGCGGCGACCTCGACCGGCACCTGCGCAGGATGCGCCTGGAATACGCGCGCCGCCGGGCGCTGGTCGTCGACCTGCTCGGGCCCGTCTGCAGGCTGCGGGGCGACACGGCGGGGCTGCACGTGCTGGCCGAGCTGCCCGAGGCCGTCGCGCCCGCGGTCGTCGCGCGGGCCAGGGAACACGGCATCCTGCTCGACTCCATCGAGCACCACCACCACGGCCGTCCCCGCCTGCACGGCCTGGTGATCGGGTACGGCTCCGCCTCGCTCGCCGACGTCCGGCGCGGCTGCCACATCCTGGCCGGCCTGATCAGGCGGGCGACCGGCTGACGGGGCCCTCCGAGGGCTCCAGACGGCGCAGGACGGGCAGGGCGCGGGCGGCGTACAGCGGGTCGACGGGCAGCACGTGCCCGGCCCACCAGCGCGCGGGGGCGGGGTGCGGTGACGCCTCGGCGTAGCCGGGCGCGTAGTCGTCGTACGGCGGGTCGTACAGGTAGCCCGTCGCCACCCCGTGCCGCTCCAGCTCGGCGATGGCCGCGTCCCTGTCGCGCACGAGCAGCGGCACGCGGAACAACGGCTGGTCCAGGTTGTCGCGCACGGCGGGAGCGACCGTGGGCAGTTCGGCCAGCCGCCGGACGCCCGCCAGGCGGCGGGCCCGCGTCCTGGGCACCTGGGCCAGCCGCCTTGACCGGTACCAGCGGACGAGCCGGCCCCGGTGACGGCGGTAGTCGTGCAGGTCGGCGCGGACCCAGGGGTCGAAGGGCGGCAGCGCGGGCGCGTGCTTGAGCGCCGCCCGCAGCCCGTCGGGGTCGAGCGGGATCCGGTAACCCTCGCGCGACTCGTGCAGGCCGAGAGCCCTGGAGAGGGCGAGCGCGGGGCGTACGAGGTTGGACCGGAGCGCTGCCTGGCGGGCCATGGACGTGGCCACGCTCATCAGGTCGGCGCGCAGCGAGCCGGGGGCCAGCAGCTCGTCGCGGGCGCGGGCCAGCGCCCTCATGTCCGACACGCTCTCGACGGCGAGCACGCCGCCCGAGCCGGCCCCGGCGTGTTTGGAGAGGCTGAAGACGCCCGCTTGGCCGAACGTTCCCAGCGGCCGGCCGTCGACGTGGCTGTCCAGGGCGTGGGCCACGTCCTCGATGAGGATCTTGCCGGTGAGGGCGGGGACGCGGTCGGGCAGGCCGTACAGGTTGGTGGTCAGGACCGCGTCCACGCCGTCGAGGTCCACGCGGGTGACGTCGATGTTGCCGTCACGGGGGGAGAGCGGCGCGATCACCGGCCGCAGCCCGGCGGCCAGCACCAGGAACAGGATCTCGTCGGCGGAGATGGGCGACATGAGCAGCCGCTGGCCGGGCCGGCACCAGTGGCGTAACGCCAGGTAGAGGCCTAACCGGTTGGACGGAAGCGACAGGCAGTGACGGCCTGTGCGCTCTGCGATTGCCTTCATCCTTGTAGGACAGTACGCAGCTTTCCATACGTTTTCAACGCTTTGTCGGCCGTCTTGAGCAAGATCGGGTTGGCCATCACCGTGGCGCGCGTCTTGCGCGCGGGCACCCGCACCATCCAGTGCAGCCCCGCCGCGGCGCCGACCCTGGCCACCCGGCCCTCGGCCACCTGCAGCTCGCCGGTCTTGAGCTTGTCTTTGTACTCCTTCTGGCCCCGGCCCATGTCGATGACGCGGATGCCGGCCTCGGCGGCGCGCTCGGCCATCGCGAGATGATGGATGAGGCCGGGGGAGTATTTCGCGAAGCGGGGGTCGTAGGCGGGGAACCAGCCGACCAGCGCGGTGCCGGTGCGCAGCCCGAAGTGCCCGGCCACCGGCTGGTCGTCGGCGTGGACCATGTCGAGCACCCCGGCGAAGCTCTCCGACCGGGTGGCCAGCAGCCGCTCGACCAGCTCCACGATCCACCGCTGGGAGAACCGGTCGGTGCGGCCCGTGCGGCGGTACTGGTCGGTCTTCCAGCCGAGCAGCGTGCGCAGCGGCGCCACGTCGGCGCTCGCGTAGTCGTGGCGGATCTTCCCGACCTCGCGCTCCAGCTTGCGGGCCTTGGCCAGGGTTGATTTGTACGTCTTGCCGGAGTGCTGCCTCAGGAACTCGGTGTAGCGGTCGTAGCCGTCGCTCAGGTCGATGATCGGCGACGGGTGCCGCTCGTGCCGGGGTTCCAGCAACGGCTGCCCGGCCACCAGGTGGTCGAACTCGTAGACCGACAGCCCGCAGTCCCTGATCAGCCGACGGGGATCGAGGTCGAGGCCCTTGACGTGGACGATGCCCTGCGCGTCGGTGAGCCCGGCGGCGACCGGCTTGCCGATGCCCAGCGGATGCCGCTCGAAGGGGAAGAACCCGACGATCTCCGGACCGTCGTGAAGCACGGCCACGCGGACGACATCGCGGACCTCGCCCACCGTGATCGTGAACTCGGGCGACAGGAACGGGTTGTCGAAGACGGTGCCGGGCTCCTGCAGGCTCCGCCACCGATCGATCTCGGGCTCTCCCAGCTCACGAGGCAGGGCAAGGGTGACGCGCATGGGCTCCTACTGTGTGCAGCCACTCTGTGTCCAGCGTCTGGGCAGACGTGTACTCCCCAGGGTAAAGGATCTCGCGCCATGCACATCGCCGCTGGTCTGGAACGTTACGCAACTCCCAGCTGGCATTCAGCACAGAATGAGGTTCTAATGTGTGTTCATGACCGTACCTGGCATCGACCATCCCAGCCTGGTCGCGTGGATGGGCCGTAACGTGCCCGACGCGGGCGAGCCCCTGTCCGTCTCGCTGATCTCGGGTGGGCGGTCGAACCTGACGTATCTGGTCGAGGCCCGCGAGCGCCGGCTGGTGCTGCGCCGGCCGCCGCTCGGCCATGTGCTGCCCACCGCCCACGACATGCGGCGCGAGTTCCGGGTCATCTCCGCCCTCGCGCCGACGCCCGTGCCGGTGCCGGGTCCTGTCGCGTTCTGCGGCGACGAGAACGTGATCGGGGCGCCGTTCTACCTCATGGAATACGTGGCCGGCGCCGCCGTACGGACCAGGGAAGAGCTCGGCGACCACACGCCTGAGCAGGCGCGGCGGCTGTCGGAGCGGCTGGCCGAGGTGCTGGCGGCCATCCACGCCGTCGACTACCGCGCCGTCGGGCTCGCGGACTTCGGGCGGCCGGAGGGCTATATGGCCAGGCAGCTCGACCGGTGGTGCCAGCAGTGGGAGCGGTCGAAGACGTCGGAGTCGCCGGAATACCACCGGCTCGTCGGCCGGCTGCGGGAGCGGTTGCCCGCCGAGTCCGCCGGCACGCTGGTGCACGGCGACTACCGGCTCGACAACACGCTGATCAGGCTGGGGGAGCTCGAGATCGCGGCCGTGGTCGACTGGGAGATGTCCACCCTCGGCGACCCGCTGGCCGACCTGGGGCTCACGCTGACGTACTGGCACGACGCGGGGGACGACGAGCGGGCGGGGATCCCGGTGGCGGGCGACGTGACGGTGGCGCCCGGGTTCATGAACGCCTCCGAGTTCGCGAGCCACTACATCAAAACATCAGGTCGGGATATTTCGGATCTTGGGTTCTATGTAGCTTTCGGTAACTTCAAGCTGGCGGTCATCGTGGAGGGTATCCACGCCCGCTTCCGGCAAGGTAAGACCGTGGGAGAGGGATTCGACCACATCGGCTCCGCCGTACCCACGCTGATCGCCCGCGCCCACCGCATGCTCGACCAGCACTGAAGAAGCTCGGCCGGCGAACGACCGGCACTCGACCGCCGCCGAGACGCTCGACCAGCCTGGACCCCGGGCCGACCCCGCAAGGAGCGCCATGAGCACAGTTGCACTGATCACCGGAGCGGCCAGCGGCATCGGAGCCGCCGTGGCACGCCGGCTCTCGGCCGGCGGGGTCAAATGCGTGCTCGTCGACCGCGACGGCGAGGGCGTGGAACGGCTGGGCAAGGAGGTCGACGGCGCGTGGCTGGCCGCCGACGTCAGCGAGGAGCAGGCCTCGCTCGACGCCGTCGCGCTGGCCGAGCAGCGGTACGGCCGGCTCGACCTGGTCCACCTCAACGCCGGAGTCAGCGGGCGGGTGGACCTGGCCGACTTCGACGTCGAGCGCTACCGCCAGGTGGTCGGCGTGAACGTGGACGGCGTCGTCTTCGGTGTCCGGGCCAGCGTCCCGCTCCTCGCCCGTTCCGGCGGCGGCGCCATCGTGGCCACCTCGTCGCTGGCCGGGCTCGTGGCCTTCTCCGGCGACCCCGTCTACACGATGACCAAGCACGCCGTCGTCGGCCTGGTCAGGGCGCTGGCCGAGCCGCTGGCCGCCCAGAACATCCGCATCGGCGCCGTGTGCCCCGGCTTCACCGACACACCACTGGTCGCGGAGTCGCGCGAGGTGTTCGTCAACGCGGGCTTCCCGCTGCTCACCGCCGGCGACGTGGCCGCCGCCGTGGAGTCCGCCTTCTACGCGGAAACCCCGGGCACCCTCCTCATCGTCCAGCCTGGTAGGCAGCCGGTGCCGTACCGTTATGCCGGGGTCCCCGGCCCCGCGGGCGGCCAGCGGCCACCACGTGTGGATTGAGGTACGCGATCTACAAGTGGGACACATAGTGTCATTAAGGCTGGCCTACGCCCAGCCTTTCTGTATGTTCGTCCTCTTGTGGACTCGTGAGGAATGAGGAGCGTTCAGTGATCCCGACCGATGGCCGTCATGCGCGCCGACGATCGCCCTGGCCCATAGCCCTTGGAGCCGGCATCCTCGCGGTCGTCCTCGTGGCGGGCATCATGGTCTACGCCTCGCTCAGGTCGCAGGGGCGCAGCGACTTCAACGGTCAGGTCGCCACGAGGGTGCCCACGGAGCCGGCCCCCCGGCTGGAGGAGCCGCCCGCGCTGCCCAACTGGCCGCGCTGGGGCGTCACGCACACGCAGTTCAGCGCAGACAACGAGCCAGAACACGTCCTCGAGCAGGCCAGGGGCGTGCTCGGCCGGGTGCCCATGGTGCAGAACCAGCACATCATGGGCTGGGGCGTCGGCAACCCCGAGCCGAGCCCGGGACAGTTCAACTTCGGCGACCTCGACCGGCGGCTGACCTTCATGTCGTCGTCGCGAGGGCTGCCGGTGATCACGTTGTGCTGCGCGCCCGACTGGATGAAGGGTGGCAAGGCCGGGCGTACGGACTGGAGCAAGAACCACACCGTCGCCCCCGAACCCGAGCATTTCGACGACTTCGCCAAGCTCGCCGTCAGGGTCGCCAAGCAGTATCCGACCGTCAAGCACTACATGGTCTGGAACGAGTTCAAGGGCTTCTGGGATCCGGCCACCAACAAGTGGGACGCCAAGGGATACACCGAGCTGTACAACAAGGTCTACACGGCCTTGAAGAAGGTGAACAGCGACATCAAGATCGGCGGACCGTACATCCCGATCGAGAGCAACGCGAGGAGCCAGGAGCCCTCCGAGCTCAGCGGCTCCTGGGGGTCCGTCGACCAGCGCGCGCTCGACGCGGTCCAGCACTGGATCGACCACAAGCAGGGCGCCGACTTCATCGTGGTCGACGGCGCGTCGATGACCAACGACAAGGGCAACGTCCCCGACGACTTCGCCGCCCAGGCCAAGTTCGGCGCCATCACCTCGTGGCTGCGGCAGAAGAGCGGCGACCTGCCGGTGTGGTGGGCGGAGTGGTACGTCGAGCCGGAGAACTCCGGATGGACGGAGGAGCAGCGCACCGCGGTGCAGGCGACGGCGCTGATGGAGTTCGCCACCAGCGGCGTCACCACGGCGCTCTACTGGAACCCGCAGATGAAGGACGAAGGCGAGTGCCCCGGCTGCCTGTGGGCGCCGAAGGTGGGCGGCGAGATGCCGATGGCCGGCCTGCTGAGCGGGTTCGCCAAGTGGTTCCCCGCCGGGGTCGAGGTCTCCAAGGTCAGGACCTCCGACCAGCGGATCAGAGCCATCGCCCAGCAGCGCCAGAGCGTCATGGTGAACACGTCCGGCGAGGACGTCACCGCGACCGTCGACGGCAGGCAGGTCACCCTGCGGCCGTACGAGATCAGGTGGTCCGGCAGAGGCATGTGAGCATGCCTGCCGGGTTCCTCATCGGCGACCGGGAAGGCGACGGCTCGCTCCGATCGGGCGGGCCGGCCTGGTCCCGTACGTCAGGTAACGCAGCAGCCACTCCACCGGCCCGTACCCATGCCCGCCGAGCCACCACCGGCTGTAGACGACCTGGGCGGCGAAGACGCCCGCGGCGATCAGCAGCTCCATCGGCGGGCTGACCCGGTCCACGAGCGCCAGCCCGTACCCCGTGAAGATCAGCGCGCAGATCAGCGACTGCGCCAGGTAGTTGGACAGCGCCATCCGGCCGGGCGCGGCCAGGGCTCGCCCGATGCGCGGCACGCGCGGCAGCAGCCGCAGGAACGTCGCCGCGTACGCGGCCGCCAGCAGCGGCGCCGTCGCCAGGTCCACCGCCTCGCCCCAGAACTTGTGCACCACGCCGGTCCAGGCGGCCAGCGCGGCGAAGGACGCCCCCGCCAGACCGGCCGTGAAGCCCGTCCACTGCAGCCTGCGCAGCGTTGTCGCGTGCGCGGACAGGTCGCGCAGGGCGCCTGACTTGCCGGCCGCCAGCCCGAGCAGGCACGCGGCCAGCACCGCCGGCCCCTGGAACAGGACGCGCAGCACGGTGATCAGCGACAGCTTCCTCAGGTGCTCCGACACGATCTGCCAGAAACCCCCGCCCAGCGCCGCGTCCGACCTGGCGGCCTCGGCCGCGCCGTCCGTCATCGTGCCCGACAGATCCAGCCCCAGCGTGGCCAGCACGGCCGCCAGCACGAAGCCGAGCGCCAGCACCGCCGTCAGCGCGACGGCCAGCAGCACGGCAGTCCTGGGCCTGATCCGGTGGAGGAACAGCAGGGCCAGGCCCACCACGGCGTACGTCGTCAGGATGTCCCCGGGGAACAGCAGCACGGCGTGCGCCAGCCCGATCAGGAGCAGCCCGGCCAGCCGCCGCAGGAACATCGGCCGGAACGCGCGCCCCTGCCGCGCCGCCGAGTCGAGCTGGAGCGTGAAGCTGTAGCCGAACAGGAACGAGAACAGCAGGTAGAACTTGTTCTCCACGAACATCGTCACGAACCATCGCACGGCCCAGTCGGACGGCGAGCCGAAGGCGGGCTCCGCCATCCCGGCCATCCGGTATCCGGAGGCCAGGAAGGCGATGTTGACGACGAGGATGCCCAGGAGCGAGAAGCCCCGCAACGCGTCGACGGAGACGATCCGTGCGGCAGCGGTACGTGCGTCCGGTTCTACGGGAAGTGCCCTCTGTGCCCTCATTGAGGGCATCATCCCGTAGAACCTGAGAGTTTCCTGGGAATTCAGTTATTTTGTGCGATGTAAATGAACCGTTCGATGATGACCGCGATGGCCACCACGAACGCCGGGACCGCCAGGAACAACAGGCGTTTGCGCGTCTTGCGCGCCCGGTTGGGACCGTTCAGGCGGATGATCTCGTAGCCGAGCAGCGCCACCCACGTCACGATCAGAGCCCCGATGCCGACCGGCGTCCACGGCGAGGTGGGGTCGCCGCGGCTCTTGTAGGAGTTCGGTTCGGGGATCTCCGTCCCCCTGACGAACTTCTTCCAGGTGTAGAGCGCCGCGTCCTCGTTGGAGAACACCCGTTTCAGGCTGGGCGAGGTGTCCAGCGCCGCACGGAACTTGGCCCCCCAGTCCGCCGGATAACCCTCGTTCAGCTGCAGGTAGCTCACCTGGCCGGTGCTCACCATCAGGTACGAGTTACGCGGCTGCTCCTGCAACGCCTTGACCGCGTCGGCGATCTTCGTCGGATCCTTGTGCACGAGCGCCTGCACGTTGAAGCTGACCCGCTCGACGTCGCGCTCGCCCCACGGCAGGGTCGGCGTGACCTCCGGCCCCAGCTTGGGCACCAGATAGAGCACCCGCGCGCTGGGCTTGTCGTGGTCGTAGACGTAGTGCAGGGCCGCCACCTCGCCGGTGGTGACCCGCTCGAACTTCTCGTTGCCGTACCTCGCCAGCAGGAACGCCATCGCGAACAACACCGCGAAGCACGCCGCGAGCACGACCGAGATCTTCCTGGTCAGCTCGGGGTTGAAGCGCACGTTCCGCTTGCGCAGCGGCACGGTCTCCTCGCGCACGTCGGCGCTGTCGGCCGGCAGGTTGGGGAAGAACGCGTACGCGGCCAGCAGGCACGCGCCGGGCAGCGCGAACATGTAGATGCGCAGCCCGATCTCGCCGCCGTAGCTCTGCAGCCCCAGCGCCAGCACGGGAACGCAGAGCAGGATCAGCGCCGACCTGTCGAACACCCCCCGCCGCAGCCGCCGGAACAACCCGGCCGCCGCCAGCCCGAGGATCACCACCAGGATGCCGAGCCGGGCCTGCAACACCATCGCGTGGGCGGGGTCGGTGCCCTCGATCCGGTCGCCGGTGTTGCTGCGCAGGTTGGACAGGACGTTGCCCAGGCCACCGAAGATCGTGTCGATCTGGCTCGCCCAGAAGCCCACCGTCATGTAGCTGATCCAGGCCGCCACCACGAGCCCGAGGAAGAACGGCAGCCCCCACGTCAGCGAGGTCCGCTTCACCAGCAGGAACGCCGTCAGCACGCCGAGCATCATGAACGGGGTGATCTGGTGCGAGGCCACCGACGCGATGAACAGCGCCAGCAACATCATCAGCATGAGCAGCTTGTCGGCCCGGTAGGTGCCGGTGTTGGCCAGCTCGCCCGGCGTCATCGCGTCCAGCCTGCCGAGCAGCCTGCGCAGGCCCTTCGGGGCGATCGGCCTGGTCCGCGGCTCGACCCGCCCGAACCATCGCAGCAGGATCGCCACGTACGCCAGATACAGGGCGAACGTGAAGCCCTGGGGCGAGAAGTAGTCCTGCCCGATCCACTGCACCAGCACGAACAGCAGCGCCGCGAACCACCGCGCCCGCGTGGTCGCCACCACCTGGCGCAGGATCAGCACGAACGGCAGCAGGTAGAGCAGGTTCGACAGGAGCGGCGTCCACTGCAGGATCGTCGTCATGTCGCTGATGCCGGCGGCCTTCGTCACGAACGCGAACAACGCGAAGAAGCCCGGCCAGCCCATGCGGGCGTCGATGCCGATCGCCGTCTCGCCCGTCCTGCTGATGAACTCCACGAAACCGGCATGGATGTACGCCGTCGGGAAACGCGGCTCGCTCGCCACGAGCGACCCCACGCCGTGCAGGGCGAACGCGATCGCGGCGATCTGGAACAGCAGCAGGAACTTGCGGTCGGTGCTCTGGGCGACCGTGACGAAGAACGACACGAGCATGATCAGGATCGCCAGGAACGCGGTGACCGGGAGCGCCGAGATCAGCCCGAGACCGTCGATGTCAGCCGGGTCCACACCCCGCAGCGGCCCCGGGGACACCTTGACGGCGAGCACGAACATGAGCAGGCCCTCGAGGACCAGCACCACGGGCAACCACCGGGGCGCGCTGGCGATCAGCGCGCTGACCCGGGCTTTCAGCGACTGCGGTCGCGCCGGCGCCCGCTGCGCGACCGGCCCTCCGGCCGGACCCTGCGGCAGCGCCTCCTGCACCACACCCACGCGCCCGTACGGCGGCCCCCCGACGTGCGCCCTGCCGGCGGGTCCTCCACCGGCGGGTCCTCCGACATGAGGACTCCCCGTCGCGGGCGGCGCTGCGGTGTTCGGGTTCCCCGCGCCGGGGCTCCCCGTTGCGGGCGGCGCTCCGGTGTTCGGGTTCCCGCCGTGTGGGGTTGCCGCTGCGGGTGGCGTTCCGAGGTTCACATTTCCGGCGTGAAGGCTTCCCGCGGCCGGGGTCGTGGCCGGCGGCGCTGCGGTGTTCGGGTTCCCCGCGCCGGGGCTCCCCGCTGTGGGTGGCGTTCCGGTGTTCGGGTTCCCGGTGTGAGGGCTGTCTGTGGCGGGCGGCGCTGCGCCACCCGGGTTTCCGCCGCGAGCTCCCGGCTCGGCCTTCCCGGCCGGTTGCGGAGGCACACCCGCCTGCCCGCCTCCCGCCTGTTTCGTCCCGCCGGCAGCCTGCGGCTTACCGGCACCTGGTGACGTACCGGTGCCCGGTGCGGCTGCGGGCGGCTGGGTGCCGCTGGAAGGCTTCTCCTCGGACGGTCCTGGGCCGGTGGCGGCCTTCGTTCCACCGGAGGGTCGGGAACCGCCCGACGACTGCGATCCGCCGGACGGCTGCGAACCGGAGGGTTGCGACTTGCCGGACGGTTGGGAGCCGCCGGGTGGCTGGGCGTCGGCGGCGGGTGGCGGGCGGAGCCCGGGGCTGGTCGGGGCGGTCTCCGGTGAGGAGCCCGCGTCGCCCTTCCCTGGCGGAGGTGTCACCGGGAGGCGGATGGCCGTGGTGCGCTCGGAGCCGGGCTCGGCGGCGCTCTCCGCGGCTTCCGCCTCGGTCTCCTCAGACGTGCCGGAGCCCTCACCAGGGGGCTCGAACGTCAGCTTCGGGATGATCCCGGTAGCTTCCGGATCGAAGGGCACGTCTGAGTCCTCCTTGTCCCCGCGCGCATCCTGGGAGCCCGTGGTCCCCGGTGTCACGCCATTGCTGTCCCGTTGCCTCGCGTTGACCATCATGCGGTCCCGGACGACCCCTGAGTGACAGCCGGTCGACCTGTATCGCCGAATCCGAGAATCTTACGCAGATTTCCGAAGATCAACAGCGCAACGAGGAGCTCGCTGGCCAGCAGACCGTATCCCACCGCGTTCACTCCGGCGAAGGGGAACAGCACGAGCGTGGACACCAGCACCAGGACGGCCAGCCCGATCTGGACGACGGCCAGCGTGCGCGCCCTGCTCTGGGCGCGCAGCGCGCTCAGATAGACCTCGATCAGCACCCGGGGCAGTACGGCGAGCGCCATGAGCCGCAGCAGCGTCGTGCCCTCCTCGGCGAAGGCGGGCCCGAAGATGGTCAGGATGAGCGGCGCCCCGGCGATCGCCACCGCGATGATCGGAACGACGATCATGAAGGCGCGCCGCAACGCCCGCCGGCAGTTCTCGGCCAGCTGGGACCGGTCGAACGCGCCCTCGACGGTCAGCGACACCGCCATGTTCATGGCCAGCAGCTCGATCATGCTGGCCAGGGTGTGCGCCATCGAGAAACGCCCGAACGTGGCCTCGCCCACCTGGGTGGCGATCACCACGGGCACCAGGTAGACGATGGCCAGGATGGACAGCGTCCCGGGGAAGTCACCCGCCAGGAACCTTCCAATTTCGCGCAGACGAGGAGGCTGCAGCTCCGCGCCGGCCTGCCTGGTGTGCCGCGGCACCACGACGCCGAAGATCAGGAAGTTGATCGGGATCAGTGCGAGGGCGGTCGGGACGACCCAGGAGACGAAGATGCCGCCGGAGGGCAGCGCGCCGGCGAGGGCGACCAGCAGCCCCATCTTGACCAGGCCGAAGACCAGGTTGTTCAGCGGTACGAACGGGGCTCTGCGCAGGCCGGTCAGCACGACGTCCTGGAGGGTGAACACCGCCCACACCACCACGGACGCCAGGAAGAACAGCCCCGGCCCGAACCCGGCCAGCACCGAATAGGTCTCGCCCCACAGGGGGAGCGTCAGCAGGAAGCCGACAGCGGCGACCCCGCCCGTGGCGGCGGCCAGGCCGTACCCGCGCAGGATGAGCTCGGGCGTGCGGCGGCCGGCCACCGGCAGGTAGCGGGCGAGCGCTCCGACGAACCCGAGCGCGACCAGCGACGCGAACAACCGCATCGCCGTGATCACCGCCTGGCCGCGGCCGAACTCGTCGGGGGTGTAGTAGTGGGCGGCCAGCAGCCAGTAGCCCATGCCGAGCACGCCGGTGATGACGGTGTTCGCCATGAGCGCGTAACCCTGCCGGAACAGCGGGTTGCGCAGGTCGACGAGGATCCGTCCCCAGACCCTAGACATTGCCGCGCACCCGTTGCAGCCCGTACCTCGTCCTGCGCACGACGGCGTAGCCCTTGGTGAGGATGCGCTCGCGCATGTAGATGAGAGGTACGGCGGTGCCTTCGACGGCGCGCTTGAACATGTTGATGGTCGTGCCCTTGCCGACCGTCAACCGGGGGATGGCCAGCATGTCGTGCCGGTCCGCGGCGATCGTGTTGCTGACGGCGCAGGCGGCGAAGTAGCCGGCCTTGCGCACCTCGCGGCGTACGCGGGCGCTGGAGTAGCCGTAGGGGTAGGCCATGGTGGCGACCGGCGCGCCGATCTTCTCCTCCAGCAGGCCCTTGTTCCTGCGCAGCTCCTGCCGGAGGTCCTCGGTGCGGAGCTGGTCGAGCTGGGGGTGGCTGTGGCTGTGGCCGCCGATCTCGATGCCGGTCTGCGCGGCCTCGCGGGCCTGGCCCCAGGACAACATGTCGTCCAGCGGCCTGCCCGCCGCGTCGTCGCCCGCGTCGGACACCCAGCCGCTGGTCAGGAAGACCGTGGCGGGGAAGTTGTAGCGTTCGAGCAGTGGAAGCGCGTGGCTGTGGAAGTCGGCGTAGCCGTCGTCGAAGGTCACGACGACCGGCTTGTCGGGCATCGAGCGGCCGTTGTTCTTGTTGAGCGAGGCCACCAGGTCGCCCAGCGTGAGCGGGGTGAAGCCGCTCTCCGACAGGTAGGCCAGCTGCTCGGCCAGGTCGGAGGGCCGCACCGCGTGCGGCCTGGTGTCGTCGTTGGGGCTGTCGGTGACCGAGTGGTACATCAGGATCGGGACGCGGATCATGAGCGTGCCACCTTCAGCCGTGCCGTGCCCACCACGTATCCCCAGGTCGTCCAGGCCAGCCCGATCACGATCGCGGCGGCCCGGCCGAGCCCGCCCAGGTCGCCCCGCAGGGCCTCGCCCACGCCGCGCAGCGCGCCGAGCGGCAGCGTCTTGATCGCGTGCGCCCGCTCGCTGGCGAGCCCGTCCTGGGTGCCGACCTCCTGCGTCACCAGGGCCTTCGACAGGCCCTCCGCGTAGCACCTGGACCGGAAGTAGGCGAAGCCCTCGCGCTGCTTCGACACCTTGTGCCCGATCACCGCGCGCGGCTCGAACAGCATGACGGAGCCGGGCTTGCGCTGGGTGAGCCGGATGCAGAACTCGGTCTCCTCGCAGCCCAGCGGCCGCGACTTGCGCCCCTGGACGCTGCGCCCGATGCCGCTGTGGAAGCCGCCCACCTCGGACACGACGTCGCGCAGGAAGGCGGCGTTGCCGCCCATCACGTTGCGGATCGGCGCCCTGACCGCGGGCATGCCGCGGTAGGTGCAGCCGACCGTCCAGTCGAACTCGTACGGGAACCACCGCGGCCGCCTGCCGGACGCCCACAGGGGGTCGGTGCGACCGCCCACGCCCACCACGCCGGGTTCCTGGAAGCCCTCCTCCAAAGCCTCCAGCCACCCGGTGTCGGCGACGGCGTCGTCGTCGAGGAACGCGACGATCTCACCGTTGGCCGTGGCCGCCCCGGTGTTCTTGCCTCCGGACAACCCCTGCTCGTGCGTGTTCTCCACCACGATGGCCTGTGGATATTCGCGCTTGAGCTTGAGGTGCAGGTCGGGGTTGTGGTCGACCACCAGGATCAGCTCGTGGGCCGGGCGGGTCTGGTTCTCGACCGACTCGACTGCCTGCCTGATGTCCTCCCACCGCTCCTCGGTGTAGACGCAGATGACAACAGACGTGTTCACAACGGTCCTTTTTATGCGACGCCTCGGTCAGCGGCAGGAGTGGCGGTGGGCTCAGGCTGGGGCGGAGAGGGCTGGCGGCGCCACTCCTTCAGGATGGTCTTGAGCACACGGAAGCCATCTCGTACGACGTGCAGGTTGCTCTCGCCGTGGATGCGGTTACGCTCGTGACTCGGCACCTCGTGCACCTTCAGCCCGGCCTTGGCCGCGCGCACGTTCATCAGCGTCTCCACCTCGAAGCCGTCGCAGTCGAGGTCGAGCACGTCGAGGTGGCGCGCCCAGAAGGCGTTGTAGCCGTAGCACAGGTCGGTGTACTGGGTGCGGTACATCACGTTGACGATGCCGGTGAGCACCTTGTTGCCCAGACGGCGGTTGAGCGTCAGGTCGTCGCTGCCGCCGCCGGCGGCGTAGCGCGAGCCCTTGACGAAGTCGGCGCCGGTCACCAGCGCGCCCACGAAGTTGATGATCTCGCGGCCGTCGGTCGAGCCGTCGGCGTCGATCATCACGATGATGTCGCAGGTGCACGCCGCGAAGCCGGCGGCCAGGGCGTCGCCCTTGCCCTTGCCCGTCTGGGTCACGACCTTCACGTTGGGCCGCAGCCGCCTGGCCACGGCGACCGTGTCGTCGACGGAGTTGCCGTCGACCAGCACGATCTCGTCGACCCACTGCGGGATGGTGGCGAAGACGTGCGGCAGGTTCTCGGCCTCGTTCATCGCCGGCACGACCACGCTGACCGTCGGTGAGATGGCCAGGTGCGGCGTCACGGGCGTGAAGCTCGACGGTGGCGGCATCGACCGCAGGGGTCCGGCCTGGAGCTTGCCGTTGTGCTTGGTTATCTCGGGACTCATGGCGAGGGAATTCCTTCCGGGACCCCGTCGTGCGAACCGGACGAGGCCATCCCCGGGTGCTGCGGGAATGACGAAACCGGTGGGCGGTGCATTGGGGGTCCTGTGTGGAGAGTGAGGGTGTTAGGTGCTGGTGCCGGGGGTGGGAGCGGTCAGCTCGCTCCCGATGCTTCCTTGACTACATTGGGTGACTCCTGCTGTTGCACTGAGGTGCGCACCCGACCAAAGCCCTTGAGGACACGGTCGGCCGCCTTATAAAGAGACGGTCGGTCCATGACAATTGTTCGGGCCTTGTTGAAAGGAGTTCGGCCGATCCAGTGCACCGCCGCGGTCGCGGACGGTCTCGAGATGCGGCCTTCTGCGACGTACAGGACCCCGCTCTTGAGCCAGTCTTTGTACTCCTTGCCGCCCTTGCCCATGTCGACCATGTGCAGCCCGTCGTTCGCGGCGGCCTCGGCCATCTGGAGATGATGGACGATGCCCGGCGAATAACGGGCGAACTCTGTGTCGTAGGCGGGGAACCACCCTACAAGCGTGGTGGCCGTACGGAGGCCGAAATGTCCAGCCACCGGAGTGTCGCCCGCATAAAGCATGGTGAGCACGCCTCCGAAATCAGATGACTTTTCGGCATGCATCATTTCCGTCAGCTCGACGATCCACGGCTGGGCGAACCTGTCGACCCGGCCGGTCCTGCGGTATTGGTCCGACTTCCAGGCCAGCAGGGTGCGCAGCACCTCGGGGTCGGGCGAGGCCCACGCGAAGCGCAGCTCTCCCTGGTCTCTGCCGAGCTTGCGCTCCTTGTAGCGGACGGTCTTGAGGTTCTTCGGCGAGTTGGCCTTGACCTGGTCGATCCAGGCCTCGAACCCCGAGGTGAAGTCCATGACCGGGGCCGGGCGGACATCCTGCTCGTAGGGGGCGAAGGTGGGCTGCCCTGCCACCAGATGGTCGAAGTCGAACACGCTGAGCTTGCAGGCCCGCATCAGCGCCTTGGCGTCGAGCTCCAGGTCCGGCGTGGCGATCAGGCCGTGGCAGGTGGTCAGGAAGCCGCCGAGCGGCTTGCCGATGCCGAAGCTGTGCCGTTCGTACGGGAAGAAGCCGGCGATGCCGCCGCCGTCGGAGATGACCGCCACCCTCACGTAGTCGCGCAAACGGTCCATCGCGACGGCGAACTCGACGGAAAGGAACGGGTTGTCCAGACCCGGGTCCGCCTTCTGCAGCTCCCGCCACCGGGCGCGTTCGGAGTCTCCGAGGTCTCCCGGCCGAACTACCTGGATGTTCACCTTGCCCTGGCCCCCTGTTCGGTCTGCATGCTCTTCCCCCGGTACAACACGCGAAGCACGTACATGAACCCTCCGAGCACGGCGACGGTCGCCACACCGGCCCTCGGCGACCACGCGTTGAACAGCAGCATGGCCTGCGCGAGAAGCACGTTCAGTACGAGACTTGCGGCAGCCCCTACTGATAGTGCGGCAAGGGGATCACGATCACGCAACAGTCCCACCACTGCGGCCCCAGGAACGAACAGCAGGAACAGGGAGATCAAGAACGGGCGCAGCGGTGTCTCGATGTCGAACAGCGCGACTGTCGCCCCCGCTATGCAGGCGAACGCCAGCACCCACGCCAGCGCTCTGCGGTGCTTGAGCATCTCCTGGATTTCTCCTGATCTTCCTGGTCGGGGCGTGTTTGATCGCAGTTCATGGGACCAATCAGCGCCTGGGCACGTCAATGCCGACGCTTGGTGACGCTGACCGGTTCACCCTCGGGCTGAGATTTCTCATGTGAACTTCAACACATGGTCAAGCGCTCTTCGGCCCCGGAGTGGTCCCCAAGCACACCAGAATGCCCTATGAGGCAGGGGATCTTCGAGCCAGGGCCCGAATTATGCCCAATTGTCGACTAAGCACCGATCTACCAGCGCTTGGTGCGACGATGACCCGTTCACTCGTCCATGGTGTCCACGGAGGAGCTCTCCGCACCGGCGGTGGGCGTCTCCGGTGGCTCGGTGATCTCCGTGGGCACGTCGCCGTCCGGCGCGTCGGAGGCGGGCGGCCGCTGGTCGGCCACCCAGGACAACGAGCAGGATCTGGTGCCGCCGTTCGAGGTGAAGGCGACGCGGCCACGGCCGGACACGGTCGGATCGACGGCCGTCACCACCACCCGCACGGAGCCGCCCGCCTTGATGGACCCGCTCGCCGGGTGCACGTCCAGGCCCTGCGAGGCGGTGGCCACCCAGGAGACCGGGGCGTTGCGGGCGCTGAGCCCGATCCTGGCCAGGCCGTCCATCCCCTCCGGGCACGACGCGACGAGCCGCGGGCCGGGCGCGGGCCTGCGCCGGGAGGCCGTGGGAGCGGGGGCGGGCCTGGTGCGGGGCCGCGTGGCGACCGGCCGCCCGCTCGGCGCGCGCCTGTCCGGCCGGGTCGCGCCCGGGGTCGGCGTCCGGGTCGGCGTCGGCGTCGGCGAGAGCGCCGGCTCGTCCTCCTCCAGAACGGGAACGGGCTCGGGATCGGGGCTCAGCGCCACGGAGAGCGCGGGGGACGGTGCCGGCGGCAGCGCGGCGCCGCTGGAGACGTCCCGCCCGTTGATCACGACCACGGCGCCCGTCGCGGCCAGCAGACAGGCCCCGGCCAGCGCGACCGGCGCCAGCCGGCGCGGCCTGCGCCGGCGCGAGCGGCCCTCGGCGGCCACGGGGAACCCCGTCCGGTCGAAGCTGTCGCCGCGGTCGGTGATCAACGTACGGGTCTGGTCGCGCTCCGGGTTGACGCACGTGTCGACCACCCGGCGGCGCAGCGAGAGCGGCGCGAAGACGACCGGCACCATGTCCAGCAGCCGAAGGGCCGAGATCTGCCGGTGCCGGCCCTCGGTGCACACCTCGCACCCGCCGATGTGCCCCGACAGCCGCCGGCGCAGCAGCGGGGTGAGCGGCCCCTCCCACGAGTCCACCATCGCCGACAGGTCAGGACAGTGCGCCCGCCCGGTCCTGGCCAGCACCACGGCGGCGGCGGCGTTCTCCAGGTGGTCGCGGGCGCGGCCCAGCCTGGCGGTCACCTGCCGCGAGGTCAGCCCGAGCACCGCGCCCACCTCGGCCGGGGTCAGCCCGTGGCGCAGCGACAGCACCAGGACCTCGCGCTCGTTCCTGCTCAGCTCGCCCAGCGTCTCGTGGACCAGGTCGGCCAGTTCGGGGTCGTCGTGGTCGCCGGGCTCCGGCAGCGGCAGGCCCTCCACGGGGGTGCCGCTCCGGTGCGACATCCTGGCCTGCGCCTGGAACCGGGCCAGCGCGTACAGCCAGGCCCGCAGCCTGGCGGGCTCCTTCAGCCGGTCCGCGCATCCTTGCGCGGTGACGAGCGCGTCGTGCACGGCGTCCCCGGCGACCTCCCGCTCCTCGATGAGCGAGCAGGCGTAGTCGTGCAGCCGCTCGCCGTAGGAGTCGTACAGCCTGGCGGGGGCGTCGGTGTCCGCGCGCCGCAGAGCCTCGACGAGCTCCTGATCGTCGGTACGGTCGACGCTCGGCCATCCAGGCACGGATTCCCTCCCCGCGGGTGGTACGGGCTACTCAGCCCCACGCGGAGAGGACGCCGCCCCCTTTGAGCCGGTTCGCCCACCATGCCGAACGGTTATGAGGGTGGGCGGGTTCAGCCGTCGCAGTTGGGGGAGCAGAGGCGGCGCTCCATGCCCTGCAGGAAGAAGTCGCGGACCTGCAGGATGTCCTTGGCGATGTACGCCTCGCCGCCCGTGGCCTTGGCCAGCGCGTCCATCTGCCGCTTGCCCTTCTCGGCCTCCGGGCCGAACGCGATGAGCAGGATGCTGATGGGCCGCTTCGGGTTGTAGGTCTTCTTCAGGTACCGCAGGATCTCGGCGTTCTTGACGCCACCGTCGGGATCGTCGTTGCCGGCGCCGTCCGTGAGGATCAGCAGCGTGTTGATCTTGTCTTGCCGGAACGTCTTGGTCAACTCGGCGTAGGCGGCCCTGATCGTGTCGTTCAGCCCGGTGTCGCCCGTGGGCTTCGCCTGGATCTGGGAGAACGTCGTGGCCAGCGCCTCCTTGCGCAGCGCCCCGTCGATCGACTCGGAGAGCGGCCCGACGGAGACCAGTTCCTTCCAGTCCTTGTCCCGCCCGTCCAGATGCGTGGAGAACGTCCACAGACCCACCTCGGAGTCGGCGGGGAAGAGCGCGAGCCCCTCGGTCGCGATCTTGTTGATGGCCTGCATGCGGGTCATGTCCGTGCCGGGCACGGGCAGCGCCATCGTTCCCGAGACGTCGAGCAGGGTGAGCAGCCGGGAGCCGAGGTTCAGCCTGGACCAGGTCTGCACCATCCTGGCCACCGTCGCGGTGTCGGGCGGTTCCAGCGCGGTCGGCGGGTCGGCGGTGAAGCCCTTCTCCTCCGACAGCGCGTCGCCCGCCTTGCCGTCGGTGCCGCGGAACCCGGCGGCGCGCAGGATCTTCCCGGCCGACTCCGTCGTCAGGTTCTGCTTGAAGTCCGCCGCCGCCTTCAGCACCGCCGGGTCCTTGGTCAGGATCGTGACGGGGTAGTCGAGGCTGAGCGTGCCTTCCTTCGGATAGAGCGCCACCACCGGCGCCTCCGGCTTCTTCGCGTTGTGGGCGTGGATGGCCTGCTCGGAGGTCACCCCGACGGGCACCCTGCTGGACTTCACCGTGAGGCTGGCCAGCAGCGCCGTCGGGTCGGGCGCGAGCTGGCCGGACAGCTCCTTCAGCGCGCCCACGAGCGCCTTGTCCTGCTTGGCCTCCCTGGCCGTGCCGGCGGCGGCCAGCAGCGCGGCCAGCCCGGCGGAGTTCTTCTGGGGGTCGAGGGCCAGCACGCGTACCTTCTTGCCGGGCCCGTCCACGTTCGCGACGTTCGCCGCCGCGATCATCGCGCTCCAGCTCGGCTGCAGGGTGCCGGTGAGCTTCTGCGCGGCCGACTCGGCCGCCGCCAGCACCACGGGAGAGGTCGCGATCGACCCCTCGACCTGCGGCAGCGCCTTGCCTGCCGAGGTCTGGCGCATGCTCTCCATCAGCAGGCTGGAGTCGGCCACCCAGAAGTCGGCCGGCATCTTGCCCGCGGCCAGCGCGTTCGCGGTCTTCGCCGCCGCCTGCTTGGCCACCGTCACCTCGACGCACTTGCTGTCGATCGAGTGCATGGCCTTGTTGTAGTTGCCGGCGATCTTGTTGAGCGCGGGGTGGATGTCGGGGGTCGCGACGACGCGCAGCGGCAGCTTGCCGCTGGAGCAGTCGTGGTTCCTGTTGAAGATGACGAACGCGGCGACGCCGAGGAGCACGGCCATCGCGACGGCGCCCGCCAGCGGCACCAGCACCCTGCCGCGACCGTTGCCGGATCGTTTGCGCGGGGGTGGAGGTTCGCTGGCCCGGTATCCGCCGTCGAGATCGTCTGTGCGGTGTCGCCCCACGATGCCCTCTTAGGTGTGTAGGAACCTTCCGGAGACCCTAGCGGGAGAAGCTCCGCAATACTCCGGGAACGATACTCGGTGCGGTCAGTGTGGTTAAACAGCCCTTTTGGTGCGTTGATTACGGTGTGTTGCCTTCAATGGCAGCATGCGTGACCGCGCCAGGCGCGCCTTCCCTCGCGTACGGCGACCACCGCCAGGGCGACCGCGACGGCCGGGTCGACCCACCACCAGCCGATCGTGTTGAGCCACAATCCGGCGAGCACGCCCGCCGCCATGGCGGCACAGATGAGGTTCTGCGTGCCCTCGCCCGCCGTCGACGGCGACGCCAGCCGCGCGCCGAGCCGCCGCTTGGCGATGCCCAGCAGCGGCATGCTGACGAGGCTGACCGCCGTCACCACGATCCCCAGCACGCTCGGCACCGCCCGGTGCCCCGCGCCCAGGTCGTACGCCACGTGGATGACCAGATAGGGCGCGAGCAGCCAGAAGCTCACCGCCACCGCCCGCCTGGCGGTGGTCTCCGCGCTCGGCGACAGCGTGCGGGCGCCGGTGAACCGCCACACCACGATCATGCTGGCCGCCGCCTCGACCACGGCGCACAGGCCCCATCCGATCAGCGCGACGGAGTGTGCCACGAGGCCCGCCGCCAGGCCGAGCGTGCTTTCCACGCCCAGCCAGACGAGCGTAGCCACCGAGAGTGAGCGAGCCGCGCGAGCGGCGCGCAACCAGTCTGCTGACGCGGCCGGATGCTCACGAATCCGCTGGTCAGGCACCATGAACCCCCGAACTCCCGGCTTCCGGCCGTCGACAGCGCTACGTACCGTACCCACTACTCTCTGTAACTCTAGAGTGCGGGAGCAAAGGATGTTCAAGGTTCGGCGCATAATGGACGAAGATCGTCAGATGGGGGGAGACGATTGCCGTTCACGCCCAGTCACATCGCCGCGGTGGTGCCGCTGCTGGCATCTTCCCGGGTGCGCAGGTTCGCCGACCCGTGGGCGCTGGCGCTGGGGGCCATGGCGCCCGACCTGCCGCTGTTCCTGCCGTTCCTGCCCGACTACACCGACTGGCACTCCTGGCCGGGTGTGGTCACTCTCGACCTCGCCGCGGTGCTCGTGCTGCTGCCGCTCTTCCACGTCGTGTTCAGGGACCCGCTGGTCGCCCTCCTGCCCGCCGCGCTCGCCGGCCGCGCCGCGCTGCTGGCTCCCGAACGGCTCAGGCTCCTGCCGATCTCCGCGGGCGCGGTGATCGGCGCCGCCTCTCACGTGCTCTGGGACTCCTTCACCCACTCCACCGGGGTCGTGGAATGGGGCGGCCGGCTCGGAGACCCCCTTTTCGGCGAGATCCCGCTCTTCCGCCTCCTGCAGTACGCCTCCTCCGCGATCGGGCTGGCCGTCGTCGTGTGGTGGGGCCGGCGCGGACTGGCCAGGATGCCCGCCGAACTGGTGCCCGGCCGCCTGCGGATCTCGCCACGCGCACGGTGGTCGGTCCTGGCCGCGTGCGCGGCGGGCACGGTGGCGGGCGCCCTCCTGTGGCCGCTCGTGGACGAGCCGAGCCCGGAACTGGGCGTCCCCAGCGTGCTCACCAAGACGGGCGCGGGCACCCTGATCGGACTGTGCCTCGTCCTCACCTGCTACGCGGTGGTCTGGCAGGTCAGGCGGCGCATGGCAGTATCGGAAGGTGCTTGAGTACGTCACCGACCCCGACGACCCGCGCCTGAGCGACTACACCCGGCTCAGGGACGTGGAGCTGCGCAAGAGCCTGGAGGCCGAGCGCGGGCTGTTCCTCGCCGAAGGCGAGAAGGTCATCAGGCGCGCCATCGGCGCCGGCTACCCGATCCGCTCGGTCCTGACCACCCGCCGCTGGCTGGCGCCGCTGCAGGACGTGCTCGGCGACGCCACCGTCTACGTGGTGAGCGACGAGATCATGTCCGGCATCGCCGGCTTCCAGGTCCATCGCGGGGCGCTGGCCTCGATGGAACGCCTGCCCCTGCCCGGCGTCGAAACCCTGCTCAAGCGGGGCGGGCGGCGCCTGCTCGTGCTGGAGGACCTGGTCGACCACTCCAACGTCGGGGCGATCTTCAGGTCCGCGGCGGCGCTCGGCGTGGACGGCGTCATCCTCTCGCCCCGGTGCGCGGATCCGCTCTACCGCAGGGCGGTCAAGGTGTCGATGGGTGCGGTGTTCTCGATCCCGTACGCGCGGATGGACGACTGGTTCGAAGGGCTCGCGCACCTGCGGGAGGCGGGCTGCCGGACCCTGGCCCTGACCCCGGACCAGACCGCCGTCCCCATAGACGAGGTCAGGGCCGCGGGCCGGGTGGCACTGCTGCTGGGAGCCGAGGGCGACGGGCTCTCGTCCCACTGGCTGGAGGAGGCCGACCAGGCCGTGTGCATCCCCATGAGCGCCGAGGCCATGGCCGCCGGGGTCGACTCCCTCAACGTCGTGGCCGCCGCGGCCATCGCCTGTCACGGGCTGATGCGCTCGTCCCCCTGACGTCTCATCCCGGGTGGCTCGGCCGGGACGCGTTTAGGACGCGCACACGGGGCACGGCGAAACCGTCGTGAGGAGACGGAGATGCACCCTGTACAGAAGGCCACCTCGCTGGGCATGGGCGTGCTCAGCGGCGCGCTGGCGACCCTGTTGTTCCGCCGGATGTGGAAGCTGGCCGCGGGCGAGGACGACTCGCCCGACGCCGAGGACCTCGAGCGCGACCTGACGGAGATCCTGGTCGCCGCGGCCTTGCAAGGGGCGCTGTTCGGCCTCATCAAGGCCATGGTGCACCGGGCGAGCGCGAAGACGTTCCGGCGCAGGTCGATCCAGGGCCGGGCGAAGGTCTGACGAACGCTCCATGACCGGTCCCCGGCGGGGCGGACTCTCGTACGATGAGGGCGTGCTTCGTTCCGTGTGGAACGAGCCCCCTCCCCCCAGCCCGCCCGCGCGGGGCCGGCGGGACTGGGCGCTCGTAGGGGTGCTCTTGTCGCTCGCCCTGCTCGAAGGAGCCGTGCGGCCGGACATGCCGTGGCGGGCCGTCTCGGTGATCGTCACCGTCGTGCTGGTGCCCACGCTGCTCTGGCGCAGGACGCGGCCGCTGCTGATGGTCGTGATCGCCTTCACCACCTCGAGCGTGGTCCCGCTGTTCATGGACGGCGGTCGCCCCGACGCGTACACGATGGTGTTCGTGCTGATCCTGGTCTATTCGTTGTTCCGCTGGGGGTCCGGCCGCGAGGTCGTGATCGGGCTGGCGGTCATGCTCCCCGGCGTGCGCTTCTCCCTGGCCGGCGCGCCGCTCGCCCCCGCCGACGCCGTCGGCGCGTTCGCGGTCCTCTTCTCGGCCATGGCGCTCGGCGGGGCGCTGCGTTACCGGGCGCGGGCGCGGATGCGCGAGCTCGACCAGGTCAAGCTGCTCGAACGCGAACAACTGGCCCGCGACCTGCACGACATCGTCGCCCACCACGTCTCGGCCATGGCGATCCGCGCCCAGGCGGGCCTGGCGACGGCGGTGAACCGGCCGGAGGCCGCCACCGACGCGCTGCGCGTGATCGAGGCCGAGGCGACGCGCGCCCTCGCCGAGATGCGCGCCATGGTGCGCGTCCTGCGCAGGAACGAGCCGGCGGAGCTGGCGCCCAGCCGGCACATCTCCGACCTGCGGCAACTCGCCGGCAAGGGCCGCGTCGGCCCGTCCGTGAACGTGCGGCTCGCCGGAGATCTCGACGGCCTCTCCCCGTCGGTCGGGGCCGCGATCTACCGCATCGCCCAGGAATCGATCACCAACGCGCGGCGGCACGCCCGCCACGCCACCCGCATCGACGTCCTGGTGGCCGCCGACGACACGTCGGTGCGCTTACGGGTGAGCGACGACGGCGACACCGCCTCGCCGCGCCAGGCGGACTCGCCCGGCTACGGGCTGCTCGGCATGATCGAGCGCGCCGACCTGCTCGGCGGCACCTGCGAGGCCGGCCCGGGCCCCGAACGCGGCTGGACCGTGACCGCCGTCCTGCCCAGGGCAGGGGCGGCGACGTGAGCATCCGGGTGATCGTCGCAGACGACCAGGAGATCGCGCGCACCGGGCTCAGGATGATCCTGGACGCCCAGCCGGACATCGAGGTCGTCGGCGAGGCCGGCGACGGGCGGCGGGCCGTCGAGCTCGCGCGCCGGTTACGTCCAGACGTGTGCCTGTTCGACATCCGCATGCCCCACCTCGACGGCATCGAGGCCACCCGCTCCGTCGCGGGGCCGGCCGTGGACGCCCCGCTGGCCGTGGTCGTCATCACCACGTTCGACCTCGACGAGTACGTCTACGCCGCGCTCAGGGCCGGCGCCCGCGGATTCCTGCTCAAGGACGCCGGCCCCGACCTGCTCGGCCAGGCCGTACGCGCCGCCGCGGGCGGCGACGCCCTCATCGCCCCGAGCGTCACCGCCCGGCTGCTCGCCGCCTTCGCCGACTCGGGACGCGGCACCCCGCCGGCGCAGCCCGTCGAGGCGCTGACGGACCGCGAGGAGCAGATCCTGCTCACCGTGGCGCGCGGCCGGACGAACAGCGAGATCGCCGCCGAGCTGCACATCTCGCTCAGCACCGTGAAGAGCCACATCGCGAGCCTGATGACCAAGCTCGGCGTGCGCAACCGCGTCGAGATCGCCATGTGGGCCTACGAGACCCGCCGCGTCAGGCCCTGACCGGGCGGCCCGCCCGCCGCCTCCTGACGATCCACTCGGCCACGGCGAGGTTGATCACCCAGCCGGCGCCCACGAGCAGCGCCCTGCCGGTCCCATCAGGGGGAGCGGGCACGAAGAGGAACCAGAGCGCCTGCGTCACCGCCTGCGACCCCGCGGCCAGGCCGAGCGCGTACGCGCGCATCATCCAGGCGCGGTGGCGGGCGATGTCCCGGCGCAGGACCGCGGCGACGCCGAGCACGAGGGATCCGGCCATGACCGTGCCGAACACGAGCCGGAAGGCGGCGAGGAGGCCACCGTCCCCGGGCGGCAGGGCGGAGAACAGCGTCAGCCACAGGCCCGTCAGCGCCGCCACGAGCCCCAGCGGGACCAGGATCCTGCCGAGCACGCGATGCCGCCGCGGCCGCCACCGCCCGCCGAACTGGAAGGCGCCCAGCAGGTTGTACAGGCAGGCGGCGACGATGTGCAGGGCCACGGGGAGCGGCGCGGCGAAGAACCGCGCGTTGTCCGGCGTGACCTCGGCGCCGCCGGTCAGCTCGGTCAGGCGGATCGCCCCCGCGAGAAGGGGGACGAAGCCGAGCGCGATCAGCCCGGTGCGCGCGAGCCAGGTCGCCCTGCCCGCCCCGAGGCGCGTGATCGTCGTGCTCTCGTGGGTCATGCCCCGATCGTGGCCGCGCGAGCGGTCGCGGTCATCGCCTTTCAGGACCGGTTCCGGGCGTCCGAACGGCTGACGGGAAGGTCGTACTTTCGGCTGTTACGCCCTCGTGCAGGGCTGTTCACACTGACGTTCGTGGTGGTACGCGACCGGCGTCACCAACGGCACGAGGAGCATCCCATGAAGGCGTTCGTTCTGCGCTCGTACGGCTCACCCGACGTCCTGGAGCTCAAGGAGCTCGGCAAGCCGGAGCCCGGTGACGACGAGGTGCTGGTCCGGGTGCGGGCCACCTCCGTCCAGCCCTACGACTGGCATCTGATGAGAGGCGAGCCGATCGTCGCCCGCCTGATCGGCGAGCTCGGCCTGCGCAGACCGAAGATCGGCATCCTGGGCGCCGACGTGGCCGGCGAGGTGGCGGCGGTGGGCAAGAACGTGACGGAGTTCAGCCCGGGCGACGAGGTGTACGGGATGCCCCTGCAGGGCGGCTTCGCCGAGTACGCCTGCGTACCCGAGCGCATGCTGGCGCCCAAGCCCAGGAACCTGTCGTACGAGGAGGCCGCGGCGGTGCCCCTGGCGGCCGGCACCGCCCTGCTGGCCGTGCGCGACCACGGGCAGGTGCAGCCAGGGCACAAGGTGCTCGTCAACGGGGCCTCGGGCGGCGTGGGCACGTTCGCCGTGCAGCTCGCCCGCGCGTACGGCGCCGAGGTCACCGGCGTCTGCAGCTCGCGCAACGTGGACATGGTGCGGTCGATCGGCGCGGACAAGGTCATCGACTACACCCGGCAGGACTTCACGCGGAACGGGCAGCGCTACGACGTGCTGATTGACATCGCCGGAAGCCGCCCGGGATCGGCCTGCCGGCGGGTGCTGACCGGCAGGGGAGCGCTCGTCGCCGTCGGCGGGCAGGCCGGCCGGTGGTTGCAGCCCGCCGGGCACGTCTTCTCGGTGCTGGCCGCGGGGCCGTTCGTGTCCCAGCGGGTGTCGTCCGCGGACGTGGTGAACTGCGAGGACACCAAGCGGAACCTGCTGGCGCTGACCGAGCTCCTCGAGGGCGGCGAGGTCTCGCCCGTCATCGACCGGAGCTTCCCGTTCGAGCGCATCCCGGAGGCCGTCGCGTACCAGGAGGCCGGGCACGCTCCCGGAAAGGTCGTCATCACGGTCGGCGACTAGGAGTCCGGGGCCGTGGGACCGTGTCGTCGTCCCCGGGCCGTGCGCCGGGCGCCGTTCGGCCTTCCCGCCGTGCACCTCTCAGGGCTGCTCTTCGTTGAGCCGGTCAGTGTGCCGGTAAGGGCGCAGGTCAGGGTGCCGGTCAAGGTGACTGCCGGGGTCGGCGACGACCGGACGGCTCACGATGGCGCTGTCGAGGCCCGTCTCCCTGATGTGGCGTTCGAGCGCGGGAGCCTGCCACGCGGTCGTGATGAGCGTGAGCTCCCAGCTGATCTCGTCGTGGCGGGCGGTCGGGCGTGGCGTCTCGGCTATGTCGATCGACGTGGCCAGTCCCGCGCGGAGGATGCCGTTGGCCAGCACGGCCGCCCTTTCGTGGCCCTCGATCGTCGCGCGGACCTCGATGAATTCCGCCATGGTCATCCTTTTCGAGGGGGTGAAGGCCAACCCTACTGTCCTCAGGTGCGAGAGAGATGTGCCCCAGATTGCTTCTAGCATTACTAGAAGTCTGGTCATTGCTAAGCTACGGTGACTGGAGTACCTGTCAAGGACCGAAGCTTGGAATGCATGCCATGGTTGCCACCGCGTACGTGATCGCCGCGCTCATCGGCGCCGGACTGATCGTGATCAGCCTGCGCTTCCTCCTTGTGCCCGAGTCCGCCGCCGCGGGTTTCGGGGTGCCCGGTACGGCCGCCGGCGCCTACTTCTCCGTCAAGGCCGTGCGCGACCTCGCCACCGCACTGCTGATCTTCGTCCTGCTCGCCCTCGGCGAACCGCGCACCCTGGGCTGGGCCTTCCTGGCCATGGCGGTCATCCCGCTGGGCGACGCGATCATCGTGGCCCGCCGCGGCGGCCACCCGGCGCTGGCGTACGGCATGCACGGCGGCACCGCCGCGGTCACCGTCGCTGCGGCGCTGTTGCTGCTCCTGAGTTGAGCGCGCCGTCAGCCCCGGGCGCACCATGGCCACTCCGACCCGCCGGGAGCGACGCCGAGGGCCGGTCCGTCAGCCGAGGGCGATCCGGTCGCCCGCGTAGTCGAGGAGCCGTTCGGCCGTGGTGAAGCGGCGCTCCGCCGAGCTGTCGTTCAGCAGCACGCCCACGACCTGCTCGCCACCGCGTACGCCCGCGAACAGCAGGCAGTATCCCGCGGCCCTCGTGTAGCCGGTCTTCACGCCCAGCACCCCGTCCGCGCGCGTGAGCAGCTTGTTGGTGTTGTGCCAGGTGTGCGCCCGGTGCACCTTCGTCTTCGCCACCCTGTGGACCGTGCGCCTGACCACGGTCGTGAACGTGTCGTCGTCCAGCGCCCACTGGGCCAGCCTCGCCTGGTCGGCGGCCGTCGAGTAGCCGCCGTTGCCCGGGGTGGGCATGCCGTCGGCGTTGGTGTAGCGGGTGTCGTCCAGGCCGAGCGAGCGGGCGGTGCGGTTCATCTTGGCGACGAAGGCGGTCTTGCCCGGGCCGTAGCGCCGCGCCAGCGCGTTGGCCGCGTCGGCGCCCGAGGGCAGCATGAGGGCGTACAGCAGGTCCCTGACCGTGAAGCGCTCGCCCTTGCGCAGGCCCGCCGTCGCGGCGCCGTTGCGTGCGGCGTACGCCACGTCGGTCGCGGAGATCCTGACCGTGTCGCTCAGGCTGGCCTCGCGCAGCACGACGTACGCGGTCATGATCTTGACGAGGCTGGCGACCGGCATCCGGCGCGTCTCGCGCTTGTCGAGGTGGATCGTCCCGGCCGAGTCGATGACGTACGCCGCCTTGGCCGCCACGGCGGGCTCGTCCGCCGCCACGGCAGGGGTGGCGACCCCGACCAGCACAGTGACCACGACAGAACCCATGAAACCGGCGATACGCATGGCAATCATGGTGTCAGGAGATCAAGGGTTCGTTTGCCTGACACGGCCATAGGTATGGATCTGGCACGGGTAAATGGTTGATAGATCCGACATGACGGGGGCGGCGGCCATGGCAGGCAGGTTCATCATCAGCAAGGACGAACAGGGCGGTTACCGCTTCGCGCTCGTGGCGAACAACGGGCAGACGCTCGCGGTCGGCGCGGGATTCCCGACCAAGGTGGCCTGCGTGAACGGCATCGAGACCGTACGCAGGAACGCCCCCGAAGCCGTCATCGACGACCGGAGCGGGCAGGAGACCTAGGAGACCAGGGCCTCGTCCTCGGAGGCCCGGCGGCGCCGCCGGCGGCGGATTACGAGCGCGGCCACGGCGGCGACGGCCACCACGGCCACGGCGGCCGCGGCGAAGGGCGAGGCGGCGGCCAGTTGCAGCCACCCCCACACGATCGCCGTGCCGCCGAACCACCACAGCGGTGCCCAGGTCAGGCAGCCCAGCGCGCTGGCGACGACGTACCAGGGGTAGGACACGCGCAGCGCCCCCGCCACCCACGGCAACGTGTGGCGCAACATGGGCACCCAGAAACAGCCGTAGACGGCCAGCGCGCCCCACTTCTCGACGACCTGCTCGATCTTCGTGATGCGCTCGCGGCCCAACTTGACGCCGACGCGGGACTCGTAGAGCTTCTCGCCGAGCTTGCGGCCTACCCAGTAGTAGACCTGGAACGCTCCGAACAGGGCGAGCATCAGGATGGCGCCGACGAGCCAGTAGGGGAGGCCGAGCCAGAACGGCTCGGCGAAGCCGTCGGAGACGGGGGCGATCGCACGTACCATCCGCAGCCACCCCTCCCAATGCCTTAGGTCAGCCTTACCTTAATCAAAGTCCCGCTTGCCTGCCACAGCGGCTGCAAGTCTCCCGCAACGGGTGCAACCAGCCGACAAGCGGGACTCAACCGCCCTGCCTCACTCTATGGCGGAGGCGAAAGAGGTGTTGACGATGACGACGAGAAGCGCAGCCGCCCTCGCCAGCGGCACCGCGAACACGGTCAAGCTCTTCGTGGCCGCGCTCGCGTTCACCAGCGCCTACGTCGGCTTCTCCGCCTACCACAACGCCATCTCGGCCACCGAGCCCGTGACGACCATCACCCTGTCGGCCCGCGAGAGTCCCATCTCCGCTCCCACCAGGCGGACGGCCCCCGCCGCCACGGCGGGAGAGGTCTCCGTCGGCGGCGGCGCCGGCTGCGCCGACCCGTACGTGGCCCGGAGCGTGGTCGTCAACCCCGACCCCGACCAGGCCGTGACGTACGGCTGGCGGCTCACCCGCTGGAGCCCCGCGAGCCGGGCCTGGCGCACCTACCTGGTGGACCACGGCGGCTTCGCCGCCGCCGCGAGCACCGTCGAGTGGCGGCCCCACGTCTCGGGCAACCCCGGGTGGTACCGCGTCGAGCTGGCCGTCGAAGGCGCCGAGACCATCAGGAGCGAGCGATTCCAGGTCAGCTGTTGACCGACTGCCGCGCCGCCTCCACCCAGCGCGGCACGCCGACCCGCCCGGCCACCTCGAGGGCCTTGTGGTAGTGGTCGCGCGCGGCGTCGGGCTGCCCCAGGCGGATGGCGAGGTCGCCGAGCGTCAGAGCGACAGGCCACAGCGCCACCACGCCGGTGCCGGCGCCCGCCACCCGGTCGGCGAACGGCTTGAGCTTGTCGTAGCAGTCGACCATCCGCTCCCGGTCGTCCAGCAGCATGCCGGCCAGCGCCCGCCAGGTCATCACCAGCTCGTAGAGGAAGTCGGGACGCACCGGCGGACGGGTGGCGGCCACGGCCCTGGCCTCGTCGAGACGGCCCGCCGAGGCGAGGGCGAGGGCGTAGGCGTCGAGCGTCCACTTGGCGCCCCGCAGGTGGGCCTCGGCGAGCTGGTCGACCATCCCGGCGGCCCGGCCGTCGACCAGGTGCAGGCAGAACGTCGTGATCAGCGGCAGGTCCTGGCGGCCCTCCAGCATGCCGGCCCGCTCCGTCATCCTGGCCGCGTCGCGGTAGGCCCGCCCGGCGCCGGCGTAGTCACCGGCGATCATGAGCCGCTGGCCGGCGTACCAGACGACGACCGCGGCCGGCGCCGACAGGTCGTACTGCTTGGCCAGGCGGTCGGCGGCGGCGGCGTGCTCGTCGGCGGTCGCGAACTCACCCCTGGCCGCCGCGCACTCCAGCAGCACCAGATGGGCCAGCGCCTGCGTGGCCATCTGGCCGGAGCGCTGGGCGACCTCCAGCAACTCCCTGCCGATGCTCTCGCGCGTGTCGACCGCGGGGATGTCGTACGACTGGCGCAGCCGCCCGCTGAGCGCGGCCGCGATCAGCGCGGAGTCGCCGCTCTGCCTGGCCAGCTCCAGCGCCTCCAGCGACGCCTGCCGGCCTCGCTCGGGGGAGGAGGAGCCCTCCAGCTCCAGGGCGAGCGTGGTCAGCAGGCTGGCCCGCAGCCGCTGCTCGCCCTCGGGCAGCTCCATGAGCGCCCGCTCGGTGACGTCGACGATCTCCCACGCGGTGCGGGTGAAGTCGCGGGCCATGCCCTTGTGCGGCACGGCCAGCGAGGCGGCCACCTTCGCGGTGATCTCGAGGTCGCCCAGCGGGAGCGCGGTGTCCATGGCCTGGCGGCGCAGAACCCTGGCCGCCGACATGTCGCCGCACAGCGCCAGGGCCCTGATCTGGCGCAGCATGAGCGCCAGCCGCTTCTTGGTGCGCTCCGGCGTCTGCGCGCCGCCCGGCTCGTCGTTGCGCGAACGGTCGAACGCGGCGATGGCCTGCTCCCACAGCGTGGCCGCCTCGCGGTGGGCGAAGCGCCGCTCGGCCTGCTCGGCCGCCAGCCCCGCGTAGTGGACGGCCTTCTCGGCCGCGTCGGCGAGGAAGTAGTGGTGGCCGAGCGCGGCCACGTCGGACGGAGTGCGCTCCTCGATGACGGCGGCCACGGCCGCGTGCAGCCGGGTGCGGCGCAGCCGGGACGCGTCGGAGTAGATCGTGTCGCGCACCAGGTCGTGGTCGAACCTGAGCAGCCCGGGCCCCGGCTCGGTCACCAGGCCCGCCAGCAGTGCCGCCTCGACGGCCTCGATGACGGCGTCCTCGTCGCCCGCCACGGCGATGAGCACGTCGAGGTCGACGTCGCGGCCGATCACGGCGGCCTGGAGCAGGATCTGCTGCGCGCCGGACGGCAGCCGCGAGATGCGCCGCCGCAGCACGTCGCGCACGCCGGAGGGCACCTGCGAGAGCACCTCGGTGGCGCTCGCCCGGTCGGCCGCGCCCTCGGAGTCGAGCAGGCGCACGGTCTCGCGGACGAAGAACGGGTTGCCGCCGGTGCGCTCGACGATCGACTCGACCGCGTCATCGTCGATCTCGCGCACGCAGGTGGCCTTGACCAGCTCGGCCACGGCCTTCGGGTCGAGCCCCGACAGGTTCACGCGGACCGGGCCGAGCCGGGCGAGGGCGGCCAGCACGTCGGACTGGCGGTCGTCGAGCTCGCTCTCCCTGCACGTCACCACGAGCAGCACCCGGCTGGTGGCCAGCAGGCTGGGCAGCGCCCGCAGCAGGGCCAGCGTCTGGTCGTCAGCCCAGTGGAGGTCTTCGAGCGTCAGCAGCACGGGCGACCTGCGCGCGACCCCCGCCAGGTAGCCGCCGACCGCGCGGTGCAGCCGGAAGCCGCCGGACACCTCGTCCTCGTCGGGGTCGGGGGCGGCGTCGTCGAGCAGCGGCGCGAGCAGCTGGGCGTATTCGCCGGCGCCGGTCACGCCGATGAGGGCGCGCAGGATCTCGACCCACGCCCAGCCGGGCGGGGTGGCGCTGGAGTCGGGGCAGGCCCCGGAGGCGGCGATCCAGCCGTCGCCGGCCAGCCGGGTCTCCACCTGGCGCAGCAGGGTGGTCTTGCCCGCGCCCGCGACCCCGGTCACGATCGCGACCTGGAACCTGCCGGTGCGGGAGGCCGCCGTGGTCAGCCTGGTCAGCTCGGCGTCGCGGCCGACGAACGGCTCGGGCTCCAGCGGCGGCGGGTCGACGGGCGTGGCCGGCCGGGGCGGCCAGGTGTCGGTGACCGGCGCTTGCCGCGCGGGCCGCGCCGGAGCGGCCAGCTCCAGCTCGGGCGACTGGGCCAGGATGTCGGACTCCAGCTTGCGCAGCGCCGGGCCCGGGTCGATGCCCAGCTCGTCGGCCAGGATGTTGCGCGCCCTGCGCAGCGCGGCCAGCGCGTCGCCCTGCCGGCCGCAGCGGTAGAGGCCCAGTGCCAGCAGCCGCCAGCCCTCCTCGCGCAGCGGATGCTCCGTGGTCAGTGCCTCGAGGTCGGGCACGGTCTCGGCGTGCATGCCGAGCCGCAGGCCGGTGTCGGCGTGCCGCTCGCGCGCCACGAGGCGCAGCTCGGTCAGCCGGTTGACCTCGGCCTCCGCCCACGGCTGGTCGGCGAAGTCGGAGTAGGGGGTGCCGCGCCACAGGCCCAGCGCCTTTTCCAGGCGGCCGCGGGCGGCCTGCGGATCGCCCTCGTCGAGGTGCTCGCCGGCCGCGCGTACGAGCTGCTCGAACCTGAGCGCGTCGACCTGGTCGGAGGCCACGCGCAGCGCGTAGCCGGACGCGACCGTCACGAGCAGCCGGTTGGGGCCGCCGCGCGGGCGGCCGGGCTCCAGCACCCTGCGCAGGCGCGAGATGTAGACCTGCAGGCCCGACTGCGCGCCCTTGGCCGCATCGTCGTCCCACAAGTCGTAAAGAAGCGTGTCAACGGGCACGACCTGGCCTCTGGCCACGAGGAGCCGGGCGAGGACGGCCCGCTGCCGCAACCCGCCGAGGTCGAGCTCGTCGTCGTGTTCGTACGCCTCGACTGGCCCCAGAACTCGGAACGCCACCATGTCAGCCGCCACGCTATGCGGGCCTGCGAATCACGCACAAGGTCTTTGTTGGGTTTGGGATTGTCACCGATCTACCTCCGCTTGGAAACCGCGTCCCCCGGTGCGGTGAGTCGTTGCAGGGTGCCAGGACATGGTGTTCACCTCGTGGTCGTGGTGCAGTGACCTGGAGCGCGTGCCGACCGGCCGCCGGGCGCGGCGGACGGCTCGATCCGGGTCGCGGAACGTCTTCGGCCGAGCGGGCCGGAGCGGTGGTCAAGAGGGGGCCTTCGAGATCGTGGACGGGGGCTCCGCCTCGGCGTCTCGGCCGTTTCGCCGGCGCAGGAGCGCCCATGCGCCCAGTGCCAGGCCGCCGAACGGGATCTCGATAGTGTAAGTCCAGAAGCCGAAAAGCAGTGCGGTCGCGATCGCGGGAGTGCCCGGCACCCCGAACGCGATCAGCAGGGCGGCCACGCCGCTCTCCATGATCCCCGCGCCGCTGGGCGTGATCAGGGCGCTGGTCAGGACCCTCGACAGCGCGAAAACGGCGATCGACTCGGCCAGGCCGGGCCAGGCGCCGGTGGCCTGCATGCAGGCGGCCATGATCGCCCACTGGAAGCCGAGGAAGAAGATCATGCCGAGCGACAGGCCGGGCCACCGGGTCCTGACGACGCCGGCGGTGTCGGCGCGCAGCCGGTGGAAGGCCGCGGAGGCGTGGAACTTCACCCGCAGCACCTTGGTGAGGCCGTCGAGCGCCCGGCCGAGCAGCGTGGCGGCGCGCTCCCAGTAGAGCGCCGCGGCCACGACCGCGCAGAGCACGAGGATGGAGATCGCGCCCGTCCAGCCCGCCTTGGCGACCGTCGCGTTGGGCGCCTCGTCCGCCATCAGCAGCGCGATGATCCCGACGGCCGGCAGGATAAACCTGAACAACGTGTTCCAGATGCCGCTGACCAGCGTCATGACCACGAACGAGCGGTTGGAGAAGCCCCATCCCTTCGTCATGGCGAACGACACCGCCACGCCGACCGCCCCGCCGAACGGCAGGAGGTTGCTCACCGCGCTGCCCGCGGCGTTGAGCGTGAGGCCCTGCAGGTTGTTCAGCCCCGGCAGGGAGTTGGTCAGCACGAACGTGTAGGCCACCAGGCTCAGCAGCCACAGCACGGCCATGATCGCGATCTCGCCCGCGCCGAGGGCGGCGAACAAGGTGCCGATCTCGGCCCAGGAGACCGGTTTGCCGGTGAGCGCGCGCACGATCTGAGGCAGGTAGACCACGAGCAGCACGGCCAGCCCGAGCGACAGGACGGACAGGGCGATCTGGAGCCACTTGTTCTTCATCGGGATCCAGTCTGACGGGTGACGCGGCGGCGCTCGTCGTTCGGGGGAACTTCGGGGAACTTCGGAGAACTGCGGGGGAACTCCGGCGGGGGACTAGGTCGGCCACCGGTCGAACGGATGGGTGAGGCGGGCGCCGGGAGGGAGGTCACGGCGAACGTACCACTCCGTGCCGAAGACCAGGCGGTAGAGAGGGCGGGGGACCTTCAGCATGACGGCGAGGGTGCGGTCGCTGTCGCCGCCGCTGGCCTGCGAGGCGTGCGCGGCCATGGACGCCCGCTTCTGTTTCGCATATTTCCGGACATTGACGCGGTGGGTGATCGTCTCGCTCGCCGAGTACGCGCTCTCGAACGTCCGCACGTCGAACTCCGGCGGGAACCGGTAGAAGCGGCTCGCCAGCCGCAGCAGCCTGACGAGCGGATCGCGGTTGACCGTCGCCTCCAGGACGATCGGCGTGCCCGCGATCTTCGACGCCCGCTTGCCCACCCGGTGCACCTGCACGTGGTCGGGATGGCCGTAGCCGCCCGCCGGGTCGTAGATCGCCAGCAGCTCGGCCTCCTCCTCCTGCAGGATCGCGGCCAGCGCCTTGGCCGCCGCCTCGGTGTCGGCGTCGATGAAGGCGTTGTCGGGTCGCTCGTCCGCGCTGCCGCCCTGAGGGCTCAGCCCCGAGTCGCCGTAACCCAGGCATTCCACGCGGGCGCAGCCGAGCAGCGCGGCCGACGCGTAGAGCTCCTTGAGCCTGGTCTCGCCGAGCGCCTCTCCCGGCTCCATCTCGGCCAGGCCGCGCTCGCCCGCCGTGGCCACCACGAGCACCACGCGGTGCCCCTCGGCCGCGAGCATCGCCATGGTGCCCGCCGTCAGCAGGGCCTCGTCATCGGGGTGGGCATGAAAGAACACAGCGGTACGTGGAGGCACACGCCCAGATTAGTCTGGGAGGGGTGCGGATCTTTCACGTGAGCGACTGTTACCTGCCGCGACTCGGGGGGATCGAGGTCCAGGTCGCCGATCTCGTGCGGATGCAGCGGGAGGCCGGACACGACGTCTCCGTGGCCACGGCGACCAGGGGCGAGCCGCTGCCGGGCGTGCACAGGATCGTCGCCAGGATGCCGTTCGACCTTCCCGTGCACCCGTTCGGAGTGGGGCATCTCACGCGCCGGCTCGCCTCGGTCCGGCCCGACGTGGTCCACGTGCACGCGGGGGCGGTCTCGCCGTTCGCCTGGATGGGCGCGCGGGCCGCGGTGCGTGCCGGGGTGCCGTGCGTGGTGACCGTGCACAGCATGTGGGATCCGGTCACGCGGGGCCTCTACCGGCTGCTGCGGCTCGCGTTCGGCTGGCAGCGGTGGCGGCTGGTGGCGACCACCGTCAGCAACGCCGCCGCGGCTCCCATCCGCGAGGTGGCGGGGCCCGGGGTGCCGGTGCGCGTGGTCGCCAACGGGCTCGACCTGTCGGGCTGGGCGCCGCCGCCAGGCCCGCCCGCCCCGCGCGAGGAGGTGCATGTCGTCGCGGTCGGGCGGCTGGCTCCGCGCAAGCACCCCGTACGCCTGCTGAAGCTGCTGCAGGCGGCCCGCGCGCGGGTCCCCTCCGAGATCCCCATGCGGGCCACGATCGTCGGCGACGGGCCCGCACGGGGCCAGATGGGACGATTCCTCGCCAAACACGGCATGACCGGCTGGGTCTCGCTGCCCGGGCGGCACACCCGTGAGCAGATCGCCAAGGTCCTGGAGACGGCCGACGTCTTCGTGGCTCCGGCGCCGCGCGAGTCGTTCGGCATCGCGGCGCTCGAGGCGCGGGCGGCGGGGCTGCCCGTGGTGGCCAGGGCGCAGAGCGGGGTCGCCGACTTCGTCAAGCACGGCACGGAGGGGCTGCTCGGGCGCACGCCGGGCGACCTGGCACGGGCGGTGGCGCGACTGTGCGCCGATCCGGGGTTGCGCGAGTCCATCGCGGCGCACAACCGTGCCACGCCGCCCGCCGCGGGCTCGTGGCCGGCCGTGATCGAGGGTTTCGACCAGGCGTACGCGCAGGCGAGGTCCATGCGCAGCCCTCATGAGCGGCCCCATGAGCCGCGAGGTGAGCGGCCCCCTCAGTCGCGCCGCAGCACCACGTAGCCGTCGCGCTCGAACACCTTCACGTAACCCTGGGCCTCCAGCTCGCCGACCGCGGCGAGCTGCTGCTCGGGCGTGCCGAAGGGGAACTCCCAGCGGGAGGTGTCGGCCACCACCCACGGCGCGCCGTGCGGCGTGGCCCCCCACAGCAGGACGGTGGTCCTCGAGGTCAGCGCGGGGCCGACGGAGTTGGCGGCCTCGACGGTGACCCCCGAGGGCACCTTGGCGACGGCCTCGGCGGCGGCGGCCGCCTTGGGCTCGGTGTAGAAGCCCGGATGGTAGAGCTGGTCGAGGGCGAACCGGGGCACCAGGGTGAGCGCCACCGCACAGGCGCCCGCCGCCCAGGCCAGCTTGAGCGAGCGGTCGCCGGAGCGTCTGATCAGCCGTAACAGCCTCGACAGGCCGTCGACGCCCGCGCAGAGCAGGATCACCACGGTGAACGCGCTGTAGTGGAAGTCCGCCTGCCACCACTGGGGCCGGTCGGCCAGCATGCGGACGAGCACGTGCGGCAGCGCGACCAGCGACAGCGGGGAGAGCAGGCACAACAACAACGTCGGCCACACCATCAGGAGCAGGGTGTCGACCTTGGCCTCCTCGCTGAAGGCGAGCAGCACCGCGGCGAACGGGTCACGCAGGATGCCGAGGAGGGCGCCGGGCAGGTCGTCCCCGAGATGCCCGTAGGCCCAGTAGTCCTTGGCGTCGCCGCCGAACACCGAGATCGTCAGCCCGCGCACGAGCAGCACGGCGCCGAGGCCGAGCAGCGCGCTCAGCACGCCGCGCCACCGGTCGCCGAGAGCGATCAGGCAGGCCCCCGCGCCGATCACCATGAGCCCCATGTCCTCCTTGACGAGGAGGAGGGCGGCCATCGCCAGGAACGCGGGCAGCATGCGTCCGGCGTGGTAACGCTCGATCATGATCGCGGTGAGCACGGGGACGAACATGGCCTCGTGCACGTCGAACGCGACCGCCTGCGCCACCGGCCACGACAGCGCGTACGCGACGCAGACCAGGTAGGCGGGCCAGGTGCCGAGGACGCGCCGGGTGAACAGCCAGACGAACGGGATCGCGGCGGCGAACAGCGCCGCCTGCGCGACGACCAGCGTCCCGGGGCCGTCGTGGATCCAGTAGAACGGCGCCAGCACCGCGTAGATGGGCGAGAAGTGGTCGGCGAGCTGGACGTAGTCCATGCCCCGGCCGCCGAACATGCCGCGCACCGGGATGTACGGAGGCCGCAGGCCCGCGTAGTTGCGCACCGCCTGGTCCACGATCACCAGGTCGAACGTGGTGGCCCTGAAGGTGGCGAGCTTGACCAGGCCGAGCACGGCGTAGGCCACCCCGGCGACGAGCGCGACGGCGCCCACCCGCACGCGGTGGCCCGGCAGCCGGCTCTTCCATGACGGGACGTCGCCGCCGCCGGCCCCCACCGGCGTCTCGAGCGTCTGTCCCGTCACGGGGAGCAAGACTAGAACGGATCAGCCCGAACCCGGACACGGCCGCCGCCCCTTACCGCCCCCCACGGGCGGAGCGGCGACCGTGCGCCCGGCTAGGAGCAGGCAGCCGTGATCTTGCTCTGGAAGCCGCTCACCTTGCCGCTGAACTCGGAGACCGAGCTCAGGTCGCCGCCCTTCATGGAGTCGAACCCGGCCGCGAGGTCGTTGAGCGCGGCGGCGACCTCACCGTCGTACTTGCCCGCGAGCTCCTTGGTCTTGTCGGCCGCGGTCTGCGACGCGGTGCCGATCGCGTCGGTGTCGGCGGCGTTCTTCGTGACCGCGGTGCTCCACTCACTGGCGATCTTGCCGGCCTCGCCGGCCGCGGTGTTGCAGTCTACGGCGTTGCCCAGGGCACCACAGGCGGTGGTGAGGACGGCAAGAGTAAGCGTCGCGGCCGCGACGGCCAGACGACGGCGTGGGGGAGTCATTTCCGTGCCCTTCGTAGGTTTGCGAACGAAGGGAACATTATGGGGCACGACTTGACCGCCACTTGCACCCCACTAACACCACGGGCGTCAGACAGGCGTAAAGCCGTGCAGCAGGACCTGCACGATCTGCTCCGGCTCGGGTAGGGGAAGATCCAGGAGCCCCCGGTAAGCGACGAAACCGGCGAACATATCGGTAAGCATCCAGAGGTCGGCGTTCGGCGGCAGCTCGCCGCGTTCGATCGCGCGCTCGTACACGATCCACGAGCGCTCCATCCTGGCGCGCATCCCGGTACGGATGATCTCGGCGACCGCCGGGTCCCGGCCCGCCTCGCCGAAGACCTGCCTGGCCAGGCGCGCGACGTCGGGATGGTGCCAGAGGGCGAGGGTGTCGGAGACCACCACGCGCAGGTCGCCCTCGAACGAGCCGGTGTCGGGGATGGCGACGTGCGCGTTCATGAGGCCGGTGATGGCTTCGAGCACCATGTCGCGCTTGCTGGCGTAGCGGCGGAACACGCTGGCCCGGCCCACGCCCGCCGCCGCCGCGACGTCGTCCACGGTGAAGTCGAGGCCTTGGGAGAGCACCAGCCCGGCCACGGCCTGCCTGATGCGGTGATCGACCGTGGGATCGGGCTTGCGTCCACGCGCAGACATAATGATACTCCCAATATCAGATATCAACGGTCTCACAATTAGGGGTTGCTATGAGGGTAATCGTGGTCGGAGCGGGCGTCGCGGGGCTCGCCGTGGCGCGCGGCCTGCTCAACGCCGGTCACGAGGTCGAGATCTACGAGGAGGCCCCCGAGCTGCGTACGGCCGGCGGTTCGGTCACGCTCTGGCCGGCCGCCACGGCCATCCTCCGCGAGCTCAAGGCCGACTACTCCGGGACCGGGCGGCGCCTGGAGACCATGGAGTCCTGGGCCGTCGATGGGCGCAGGCTGTTCACCGTCGACCTGACCGAGGCCGAACGCCGCTACGGCCACCCGAGCGTGCACGTGGCCCGCCGCGACCTGGTCGAGCTGCTCGCCGACGGCATGCCGGTGACCTACGGGGTGGGCGCCGAGCACGTGGTGCCCGAGCGGGCCGAGGTGCGCCTGTCCGACGGCCGTACGGTCCGCGGCGACGTGCTCGTGGGGGCCGACGGGCGGCGCTCGGCGGTGCGCGAGGCCCTGTGGGGCGGCGACCGCGCGAAGCTGAGCGGCTGGGTGACCTGGCAGGGGTTCACCACCAGGCCCACGACGCTCACCGAGCAGGCCAGGGCCGTGATGATCGCCGGCGCGCGGGGGTTGTGCGGGCTGATCCCGGCGGGCGGGGGCCGGCTGTTGTGGTGGTTCGACGTCAAGGCCGCGCCGGGCGGGCCCTTCTGGGACGGCGATCCCGACGTGGCCGAGCGACTGCGGGAGCGGTTCCGCGGATGGGCGGAGCCGGTGCCCGACATTCTGGAGACGATCACCGAGATCGACTTCTTCCCCCATCACAAGCAGCCGTTCGCCGCGGCCTGGGGCAAGGGGCCGACCACGCTGGCCGGCGACTCCGCCCACACCATGCCGCCCACCATGGCCCAGGGCGCCAACCAGGCGCTGGAGGACGCCTGGCTGCTGAGTACGGCGATCGGCGGCCTGGGGTCCGGGCCCGGTCGCGACGAACTGGCCGGCGCGCTGCGCGCGTACGAGCGGGCGAGGTCGAAGGTCGTACGCCTGCCCGCCCGGCTGGCCGCCACCGCGATCACCGACAGGCAGGGCTCGTTCGCCGGATTGTTCCCCGACCGGTTCGCGACCTGGCTGTATGTCAAGTGGTTGCGGAGAGTCAGCACATACCTCTTGACAGCGTCCTGAGCGCGACCTGACGATGTCGCATATAGAGCAACTCGGTGCGTAATACGCAACAAGAGGTGACGGTTGACGACGACGTCAAGCTTGATCGCGACCCTTCAGGGGAGCTCCTATACGGACCCTGAGGTGTTCGCGCACGAGCAGGCAAGGATCTTCGAGAACCTCTGGTTCTGCGCCGTCAGGGCAGGGGATCTGCCCAAGCCGGGCGCGTTCAGGACGGTCCAGGTCGGCAGGGAGAACGTGATCGTGGTCCGCGGCCGGGACGACCGGCTGCGCGCCTTCCTCAACGTCTGCAGGCACCGCGGCGCCCGGCTGTGCGTGGAGGAGCAGGGCGAGGTACGCCGGACGATCAGGTGCGCCTACCATGCCTGGTCCTACGACCTCGACGGCCGGCTCGCCGCCGCGCCCAACCTGGTGAAGATGCCCGACATCGACCGCGTGGCGTACGGGCTGGTGCCCGTGCACCTGCGGGAATGGCTGGGGTACGCGTGGGTGTGCCTGGCCGCCGAGCCGCCCTCGTTCGAGGAGACGGTGCTCAACGCCGCCACCGAACGGCTCGGCGACCCGGCCGCCATCGACCGCTACCACGTCGAGGATCTCGCGCTCGGCCGCAGGATCCGCTACGACGTCAAGGCCAACTGGAAGCTCATCGTCGAGAACTTCATGGAGTGCTACCACTGCGCCACCATCCATCCCGAGCTGACGGCCGTGTTGCCGGAGTTCGCCGGCGGCTACGCGGCCCAGTACTACGTGGGCCACGGCGCCGAGTTCGCCGCCAGGGCCGAGGGCTTCACCGTGGACGGCGGCCCCGGCTTCGGCCGGCTGCCCGAGTTGTCACAGGAACAGGACCGGCGCTACTACGCGATCACCGTCAGGCCGCAGGTGTTCGTCAACCTCGTGCCCGACCACGTGATCATGCACCGCATGTACCCGATGGCCGCCGACAGGACGGTCGTCGAGTGCGACTGGCTCTACCATCCCGACGTGATCGCCTCGGGGGCGGACCTGTCGACGTCCGTCGAGTTGTTCCACCGGGTCAACGAGCAGGACTTCGACGCCTGCGAGCGGACCCAGCCCGGCATGTCGTCAAGGGCGTACGTGGAGGGCGGGGTGCTCGTGCCGAGCGAGCACCACATCGCCCTCTTCCATCAGTGGGTGAACCAGCGCTTGCGGGGATAGCGCACGGTGAGCCCTCCGTACTTCGCCCTGCCGCTGATCACCACCTGGAGGGCGCCGGGGCGAGGCCGGCTCGGGACGTGGCTCGTCGAGGTGTTGCCCCAGTCGCTCTGGAAGGCGTCCACGTTCACCACCGCGCCCTCGGGCAGGATGATCTTGGCGGAGCCGTACGTGAGGTCGAGCTCGACGTCGACGACCGAGTGCGTGATGACGGCCTGGGAGAGGTCGAGCTCGGCGCTGCCGTATTTGGAGGACACCCGCAGCCGCCGGGGGACGGCCCAGTCGCCCGAGCGCTTGAGATGGCCGTGCTTCGCCTCCAGTTCGACCACGTCGTTGACCTGGGGCTGGTCGACGGGGAGATCGTTGATCAGACTCAGCAGGTCGCCGTAGGTCTTCGCACTCAGGGCGACCTCGAGCCGGTCTTCGAGCTCCATCTGGGTGAGACGACCCTCGGTGAACGCCCGTTGAAGCTGCTGGGCGGTGCGTTCCCGATCTTCGTCGGAGACCCGCATCTGCATTTCCGACATGTCATGAGCATAGGTTCGCAACGCTCAGAACGGGAGACGTCGGCCGGAAGGGGCGCGCAAATCGAGGGGCGGCGTCGGGCGCACAGGCCGGGGGCGGTGGCTGACCTGTATTCTCTTCACATCTATTGGGTACCCGGCGGATCGCCGTGAAGTCGCGATCCTTGGGTAGCGTGAAGGCTGATGTTGGCAGAACCGTTCTCGCATCCGGCTCTCCTCTACCGAGGCGAGCCGGAATACGTTGCTGCCACGACCGCCTTCGTCCGCGAGGGCCTGGCGGCCGGCGATCCCGTCGCCGTAGCCGTCCCCGCCCGCAATCTCTCGCTCATCGAGGCCGCGCTGGGGCCGGAGGCCAGGGCGGTCAGCCTGATCGACATGGGCGAGGAGGGGCGCAACCCCGGCCGCATCATCCCCGCCGTGCTGCGCGACTTCGCCGACCGGCACGCCGGCGACCACGTGCGCATCATCGGCGAGCCCGTCTGGCCGGGCCGCACCACGACCGAATATCCCGCGTGCGCCCAGCACGAGGCGCTGATCAACCTGTCGTTCGCGGGCCGGCACGTCACGATCCTGTGCCCCTACGACGTCGCAGCCCTGGCCCCGGCGGTGATCGAGGAGGCGGCGCGCACCCATCCCGTGCTGCGCGACGCCTCCGGCGAGCGGCGCAGCCCCGCCTACGCGCCCGAGCTGGTGATCGACGCGCACAACCGGCCGCTGGACGAGCCCCCGCCGAAGTGCCCCACGCTGCGGTTCGACAGCGGCAACCTGTCGGCGGCGCGGGCGCTGGCCGCGCGCGAGGCCGCCACGCTGGGCTTCGACGGCGACCGGCTCGACGACGTGCGGCTGGTCGTGGCCGAGCTGGGCGCCAACAGCCTCGACCACGGCGGCGGCGACGGCACGATCAAGGTGTGGTTCGCGGACGGGCGGCTGGTGTGCGAGGTCAGCGACGCCGGCCACATCACCGACCCGCTGGCCGGGCGCAGCCCGGTCGACCCGCGCCAGGCGGGCTCGCGCGGGCTGCTCATCGTCAACCTGCTCAGCGACCTCGTACGCGTGCACTCGACGCCGGAGGGCACCACCACCCGGGCCTATTTCGACGCCCCCCGCCACCGCTGAGCGGCGGCGTCAGAGCTCGACCTCCGCCATGCTGGGATAGCGCGTGCCGCGCACCGCGCCGGCGGGCACGGCCGCGGCCAGCGCGCCGAGCTGCTCGGGTGTCAGTCTGATGTCCGCGGCGGCGGCGTTCTCCTCCAGATAGCGCAGCCGCTTCGTGCCCGGGATCGGCACGACGTCCTCCCCCTGGGCGAGCACCCAGGCCAGCGCGAGCTGCGCCGCGGTGACGCCGGCCGCGTCGGCGATCTTCTTCACCTCGGCCACCAGCGCCTGGTTGTGCCGGGCGTTGTCGCCCACGTTGCGCGGCATGTGCTTGCGGAAGTCGTCGTCGGGCAGCTCGTCGGCCGGCGGCAGCGTGCCGGTCAGGAAGCCGCGGCTGATCGGCGAGTAGGCCACCAGCGCGACGCCGAGCTCGCGGGCCGCCGGCCGGATCTCCTCCTCGATACCCCTGGTGAACAGGGAGTATTCGCTCTGCAGCGCGGCGATCGCATGCACGGAGCAGGCCTCGCGCAGCGTGCGCGCGCTCACTTCCGACAGCCCGAGATGGCGCACCTTGCCCTGCTCGACCAGCTCCGCCATGGCGCCTACCGACTCCTCGACCGGGACGGCCGGGTTGCGGCGGTGCATGTAGTAGAGGTCGATGTGGTCGACGCCGAGCCGCTTGAGCGAGGCGTCGCAGGCGGCCCTGATGTACCCGGGGCTGTTCACGACCGAGCGGCTGTCCCCTTCACGCTTGACGCCGAACTTGGTGGCCAGCACCACCTCGCCGCGGCGGCCCTTGATGGCGCGGCCGACGAGCTCCTCGTTGGCCCCTTTGCCGTACATATCGGCGGTGTCCAGAAAGTTCATGCCGAGGTCGAGTGCGCGGTTGATGACGGCGATCGACTCGCCCTCGTCGCCCCGGCCGTAGAATTCGGACATCCCCATGCAGCCGAGCCCGAGCGCGGAGACCTCGGGTCCGCCGTTTCCGAGCGTGCGCCTCTTCATCACTGCCTCCTTGGTCCTCCCTCCAGGGTCACCTCTGGAGCGCACTCCAGGTCAAATCGGGCTGCGGCCGGCTCCACCCACCCTGAGGGGGCGAGCCCTACCCAGGGTCATGTCCAGGCAGGTCACCGGTGTCGGCCAGGGTCTGCCGCGACCAAGGTATTAGGGGATCCTTCAGGGCCGGTTCGGGCCCATCTCCGATGGTCGCAAAGCTCGCGTTCCACGAGCTTGGAGGCATGAAGGGATTGCTTGCCACGGGATTCGCAGCCATCGGCACCGGGAGCGGCGCCATGCTCGCCCTGCACGCGGGATCCGACCTGGACCCGCTGCACAGTGTGATCAGCGAGTACGCGTGGCAGTCCGCCGGATGGCTGCTGCCCGCCTCGCTGACGTTGTTCGCGGCAGGCTCCGCGCTGATCGCCGAGGCACTGCGCCGGTCCGGGACGAACCTCTGGGTCGTCGCGCTGCTCCTGGTGTGGGGGACGAGCATGTTCCTGGTCGGCGCCTTCCCCACGGACCGGCCTGGAGTACCGCTCTCCCTGTCGGGAGGCATCCACCGTTATGCCGCCTTCGCCGCCTTCCTGGTGATGCCCGCGGCAGGATTGTTGCTGGCCCGGGCGAACGTGCGGTTCGCCAGAGCGGTGCGGGTCCTCAGCGGGGTGGCGCTGGGGGCGCTGCTGCTGGTCGTGATCCCGTACGTGGTCCGCATGCTCGGCGTCCCGCTGACCAACGAGGACATCCCGGCCGGCCTGACCCAGCGGGTCGTGGTCATCACGGAGCTGGGCGTGCTGGCGCTGGCCGGCCTGTCGATGCTCAAGCCCTCGGCCCGGCGCTCCGGCGTCTCGCCGATCATGGCCTAGCCCCAGGAGTGAAAGCAGCCTCCCGGGAAAGGGGAGAGTTCCGCATTCACCTGAGGAGTGGCTGTAATGACGATTCTGATCGCGTACGACGGTTCCGACGACGCCAAGGCCGCGATCGCGTTCGCGGCCGAGATGTTCCGCGGCGCGGACGCGGTCGTGCTGACGGTGTGGGAGCGGCTGGCGATGACCTCGGCCAGGGCCTCCGCCGGGCTGATGATGGCCATGGACCAGTCCGCCCTCGAGGACGAGGCGATCGCCAAGGCGATGCGCGAGCTGGCGGGACGCGGCGCGGACCTGGCGAAGGAGGGCGGGCTGAACGCCGTCCCCCGGTGCGACGTGGACAGCGTGGCCGTCTGGTCGACGATCGTGGACGTCGCCGGCGAGATCGACGCCAAGCTCATCGTGACCGGCACGCGCGGGCTCGGCGGGGTGCGCTCGCTGCTGCTCGGCAGCACGTCGGACCGGGTGCTGCACCACGCGGGCAGGCCGGTGCTGGTGGTGCCCGCCCCGGAGCGGAAGGACTGAGCGTTCACGTGTTCGCGTACGATGAGGGCACCGTGACGTCGATGGCCCGGGCGTGCCGCTGAAAGCGCCCCGAACATGCACACCACTGAGAGGCCCACCCTCCCGCGCGCATGAGCGGGATCCGGGTGCGCACCAGGAAAGATCTCCGGTCCCAGCGACGGCGGCGACCGCCCCGCTGCCTGGGTCACCTCACCGTCGCGCCGCTCTGGCCGATGCACAACGCCAACCTCGGCACCCTCCTGCGCACCTGTGACGCGGTCGGCGCGTGCCTGGCAGTGCCCCGCCTGCCGTGGGTGCCCGAGGCGCTGGCCAAGGGCAACACTCTGCGCAAGGGGGCCTGCGTGCACTGGGTGCGCCCGCTGGGCTGGCTGGCCCGCAGGGAGGAGCGGGTGCTCGGCGTCGAGCTGGCCGAGGAGGCCATCCGGCTGGCCGACCTGCCGATGGCCAGGGAGCCCACCGTGGTCGTGCTGGGCCACGAATCCACCGGCATTCCCGGCGAGGCGCTCGACCTGCTCGACGCCGTGGTCGAGATCCCCATGATCGGCACGGGCGCGAGCCTCAACGTGGCGGTGGCCGGGTCGCTCGTGCTGTACAAACTGGCCGGATTCTCCTGAGCTCGCCCTGTAGCATGGGGATCATGACGACGTGCCTGGTGATGATGAGCCCCTAGGGGCTCATCATCGGCGACGTCTTGTTGAGGCCCTGCGAGCGGGGCCTCTCGTCGTGTCCGGGGCCCCTTGGAGGCATCCGATGTACATCACGACGACCATCCCCTACGTCAACGCCCGCCCGCATCTCGGGCACGCCCTGGAGCTGGTCCAGGCCGACGTGCTGGCCCGGCACCACCGGCGGCGGGGCGAGCCCGTGCGGTTCCAGACCGGCACCGACGACAACTCCTTGAAGAACGTGCTGGCCGCCGAGGCGGAGGGCGTGCCGGTGCGGGAGCTGGTGGACAGGAACGCCGCCGCGTTCGAGGCGCTGCGGGGGCCGCTGGACCTGTCCTTCGACGCGTTCATCAGGACGAGCAGCCATCCGGGGCACCGTGCCGGCGTCGAGCGGATCTGGGAGGCCACCCGGCACGACCTCTACCAGCGGCACTACGAGGGGCTCTACTGCGTGGGCTGCGAGCAGTTCTACCCGGAAGGGCCCTGTCCCGATGGCCACGAGGCCCCGCTGCAGGTCGTCTCCGAGCAGAACTGGTTCTTCCGGCTCTCCCGCTATCAGGACATCCTGCTCGACCTCGTCCGCGGCGGGCGGCTCAGGATCGAGCCGGCGGCCCGGCGCAACGAGGTGCTGGCGTTCATCGAGGCGGGGCTGGACGACATCAGCGTCTCGCGGTCCGCCGCCCGCGCCCGGGGGTGGGGCATCCCGGTTCCCCGCGATCCCGGCCAGGTCGTCTACGTGTGGTGGGACGCCCTCGCCAACTACGTCACCGCGCTCGAAGGCGGCGACTACGACCGCTGGTGGGTGGCCGAGCCGCGCAAGGTGCACCTCATGGGCAAGGGCGTGATCCGCTTCCACGCCGTCTACTGGCCCGCCATGTTGTTGTCCGCGGGAAAGCCGCTGCCCACGGGGATCTTCGTGCACGACTACCTCACGGCGGACGGCCGCAAGATCAGCAAGTCGTCTGGTGGCGCCGCCGACCCGGTGGCGCTGGTGGACGCGTACGGGGTCGACGCCGTGCGGTGGTGGCTGCTGCGTGAGGTGCCGCGCGTGGGCGACGCCGACTTCACCGAAGGACGGCTGGCCGCCCGCGCCGACGAGGACCTCGCCAACGGGCTGGGCAACCTGGTCAACCGGGTCGTCACCATGGTGCACCGGTTCCTGGACGGCCGGGTCCCCGTGGAGGCACGGGAAGAAGTGCCGTTCGACGTGGCTGACGCGGTGCACGAGGCTCTGGAGGCCTTCGACTTCCGGCGGGCGGCGAGCGCCGTGCAGGCGCTGGTCGAGCAGGCCAACCGGTACGTCGAGCGGACCCGGCCCTGGGCGCGGTCGCGGGCCGGCCAGGAGGTGGCCCTGGCCACGCTGGTGCACGCGTGCCGGACGCTGGCCGTACAGCTGGAGCCGTTCCTGCCCACGGCGGCGGCGCGCGTGGCCGCGGCCGTGACTTCCGCGGGTGACGGGCGGCTGCCCCGGCCGGAGCCGTTGTTCCGGCGGCTGGCCGTGCCGACCGCCGGGCCACGTGACGCCCCGCGAGCCGGTGTTGACGGCGGGCGGTCGCCAGCCTAGGTTGGCGCGCACCAGACCCGCCGGTATGGAGGCGCCGCATGCCCACCGTCGACACCATGCGCGGTCCCGTGGACGTTGACGATCTCGGGCAGACCCTCATGCACGAGCACATCTTCGTCGTGGCCGCCGAACACCTGGACAACTACGGCAGGGGCGCGTGGTGGGACGAGGAGTTCCGGGTGGCGGACGCGGTCGGGAAGCTCAACGCGGTGGCGGCGAAGGGCGTGCGGACGCTGGTCGACCCGACGGTGTGGGGGCTGGGCCGCTACATCCCGCGCGTCCAGCGGGTCGCCGAGCAGGTGCCGGGCCTGAACATCATCGTCGCCACCGGCCTCTACTCCTTCGAGGAGTTGCCGCACCAGTACGAGCACCGGGGCCCGGGCCTGTTCCTCGACGGGCCCGACCCGATGGTCGACGACTTCGTCCGCGACCTCACCGACGGCATCGCCGACACCGGGGTCAGGGCGGCGTTCCTGAAGTGCGTCGTCGAGGCCAAGGGCCTGACGCCCGGCGTCGAGCGCATCTGCCGGGCGGTCGCGCGGGCGCACGCGCGCACCGGCGCGCCGATCACCGTCCACACCAACGCGTTCACCCGGAGCGGACTTCTCGCGCTCGACCTGTTCGCCGAGGAGGGAACCGACCTGGAGAAGGTGATCGTCGGGCACGCGGGGGACAGCAACGACCTCGACTACCTCATGCGCATGGCCGACACCGGCGCGACCCTCGGAATGGACCGCTTCGGGTTGGACGTCTACAACTCGACCGCGCAGCGGGTGGCCACGATCGCGGAGCTCTGTCAGCGCGGATACGCCGACCGTATGGTCCTCAGTCATGACACCGCCTGTTTCATGGACTACTTCGGCGGTGCCTGGGATGACGCCCGCGCCACGCTCGCGCCCAACTGGCGCTACGATCACATTCACGACGACGTGTTGGCCGCACTGCTCGACTCGGGTGTGACCGATGGCCAGATTGAGCAGATGCTGGTGTTCAACCCGAAGCGCTACTTCTCGTAGAGTGGTTGGATCGGGCAAGCAACGCAGGTAGGTGGAGCTGGGTGACTTCGGAGCAGGCCTTGTCGATAAGCCTCGGACTCCAGGGACCCTGTGTCATCGCGCGGTTGACGGGGGATTTCGACTTCGGCTCCGCCGCGGAGGTTCGCGACCGCGTCACCAAGGCTCTCGACCTGACCCAGCCTCCGCTGCTCGTCATCGACATGCAGGCGGTCAGCGTCTGCGACTCCTCGGGCCTGTCCGTGCTGGTCTACCTGCACAAGGCCGTCACCGCCTCAGGGGGCCGGCTGCTGTTGTCGGGGCTCAACGGCCGCTGCAAGCACCTGTTCGCGATCACCGCGCTCGACAAGTTCTTCGACATCCGCAGCACGGCCGAGCTGGCCATCGCCGAGCTCAACGAAGCGGGCGATCCGCCGCCGTTCACCGACTGAGTGCCGGCAAGGGGCCCAGCCGAAGGGCCGTCTGCCGTGCTGTCCCTGCTCAGCAGGCTGGGCATCTCCGGCATTCGGGTATAAGCCCAGCATAAAAATGTAACTGTTTCATATCAGATCGCCTTGGTGAAATGTTGGTATTTCCGGATTCTTGTTGTAATCGACTGGATACCGGTCGCTGCCACAGGGGGATGGCGACGGCATCACTGGGGGAATCATGATCAGAAGTCTGGTTGGAACGTTCTTAGTCGCCGCTGCGGCTACCTCGCTCATGGCCGCGCCCGCCGGCGCGACGTCGTCCTCGGCCGGCGCGTCCTCGGCCGGCGCGGTCGCGGTCACCGCCAAGCCTCATCTCATTCGCGGCAAGATCTCCTTCGGCCGGTGCGGGCACACCTGCCGGGTCAAGGTCAGAATCAGGAACATCTCGCGTACGACCGTCTTCAACGTCAGGCTCAAGGCCCGGCTCAAGGTCAACGGCAGGCACGTGGGCACGTGCTACGACAACGTCGGAACCATCAGGGCCCGCAAGACCCGCTGGGCCTCGTGCACCGTGCGCTCCAGGAGCCTCTCCCGCGCCTACAACCGGTATCTCGCCGGCAGGAGCGACTACAACCGGCACGTCTTCACCACGACCTACTACAGGTATTACCGCTAGACGACGGACGAGGGCCGGCCGCGTCGCGGCCGGCCCTCGGGCCTACGCGGTGACGAGGAGCGCCAGCCCGATCAGCACCACGACCGGGACAAGCCACATCACGGCCTCGACAGCGAACTCCTTGTACATCGCGTGAATCTCCTTCTCCGGGGCAGGCACACGTCAATGGGCAGCATAGCCGCCCGCCAACCATGCCGAGGTCGCGGAGCTCGCGGAGCTCGCCGCCGGGCTCAGGCGGTGACCGCGCCGTCGGAGGCGGAGCGGACGGTGGCCACATATTTGGTCAGCACGCCGCGTTCGACCTCGCGTTCCGGCCGCTGCCAGGCGGCGCGGCGGCGTTCCAGCTCGGCCTCGGGCACCAGCAGGTCGAGGGTCGCGGCGGCGCTGTCGATGACGATCGGGTCGCCGTCGCGCACCAGCGCGATCGGCCCGCCGTGGTAGGCCTCGGGGGCCACGTGCCCGATCACCCGCCCGTGCGAGACCCCGCTGAAACGGCCGTCGGTCACGAGGGCCACCGAGGTGCCGAGGCCCCGGCCGACCAACGGGCCGGTGATCGAGAGCATCTCGCGCATGCCGGGCCCGCCCGCCGGCCCTTCATAGCGGACCACGATCACGTCGCCGGGCACGATGAGGTCCGCCTCGATGGCGGCGATGCACGCGTCCTCGGAGTCGAAGACCTTGGCCGGGCCTTCGTGGCGGAAGTCGTCCTTGCCGCCCAGTTTGAGCACGCATCCGTCGGGGGCGAGTGAGCCGCGCAGGATGGCCAGGGCGCCCCGGGCCTTGAACGGCTGGTCCGCGTCGGCCACGACGGTCTGGCCCGGTGTCTCCCGGGCCTGCGCGGCGACGTCGGCGAGCGTGCGGCCGTCGACCAGGGTGACGTTCTCGCGCAGCAGGTCGGCTTCCAGCAGGCGGCGGACGACGAGAGAGGTGCCGCCCGCCCGCCACAGGTCGGCGGCGGTGTGAGGGCCGCCGCTCGGCTTGAGCCCGGTGATGATCGGGACCTGGCGGCAGACCTCGCCGATCGTGTCGATGGCGAGGGGAAGTCCCGCTTCGCGGGCGATGGCGAGCAGGTGCAGGACGGCGTTGGTGGAGCCGCCCATGGCCGCGACCGAGACGATCGCGTTGTGCAGGGCGTCGGCGGTCAGGATGCGGGAGGGGCGGGCGTCGCGGGCCAGCGCCTCCATGGCGATCTGGCCGGCGCGGCGGGCGGCGGTGTCCTTCTCCGGGGCCACGGCGGGGATGTCGCCGATGCCGAAGGGCGCCAGGCCGAGGAAGTCGGCGACGCTGCCCATGGTGTTGGCGGTGTACTGGGCGGCGCAGGTGCCGGCTCCTGGGCAGGCGTGGCGGGCCAGGTCGTCGAGTTCGGCCTGGTCGAGGCGGCCGACGGCGCGTTCGCCGAGGGCTTCCCACATGTCCTGGATGGTGACGTCGCGTCCGCGCCAGCGGCCCGGCAGCATGCTGCCGCTGTAGAGGACGACCGCGGGCACGTCGAGGCGGGCCAGCGCCATGATGGCGGCCGGCACGGTCTTGTCGCAGCCGACGATGGCCACCAGGGCGTCGAAGGAGTGGGCCCGGCCCATGAGCTCGATCGAGTCGGCGATCACTTCGCGGCTGATCAGCGAGGCGCGCATGCCTGGCGTGTGCATGGTGAGGTTGTCGGAGACGGCGATGGTGTTGAACTCCATCGGCAGCCCGCCCGCCGCGCGCACGCCGTCGGCCACGTGCGCGGCCAGCTCGCGGTGGTTCAGGTTGCACGGCATGGTGCCGGTCCAGGTGGAGGCGATGCCCACCACGGGGCGGCGCATGTCCTCGTCCGACAGGCCCATGGCATAGAGGTGGGAGCGGGCGGGTGCGCGGTCGGGGTCGTCGGCGATGCTCAAGGGGTCAACCTCCGGTGTACGGGTCGTCGCACCTCAATGATCCTGTGCCCGCTCCCGGCGGCTTCCTCCGGCCCCCTCACTGCTCGCGCAGGCCCCACGGCGAGCCGTACGCCACCAGCAGGTCCAGGAACGGACGCGGCTCGAACGCCTCCGGCCCCAGCACGCCCGCGCCCTTCCACACGCCGCCGGCCAGCAGCTCGAGGGCGACGACGGGATTGACGGCGGTCTGCCAGACCACGGCCTGGGAGCCGTACTCGTGCATCGACCACGCGTTGTCCACCACGTGGTACAGGTACACCTCGCGCGCCCGCCCGTCCTTGGCCCCCTTCACCCAGGTGCCGGCGCAGGTCCTGCCGCGCATGCGGTCGCCGAGCCCCGCCGGATCGGGCAGCACGGCGGCGACCACGTCGCGCGGGGCCACCAGGGCGGTGCCCTGGCCGGACCTGACCCTGACCGGTTCGGTGCCGGACAGCCCGAGCGTGTGCAGGGCCCTGAGCTTGTCGATGAAGTCCTGGCCGAGGCCGTACTTGAAGGTGACCCGGCCGGCGTCCACCCAGCGCGGGACCAGCACGACCTCCTCGTGCTCGACGTTCACGCACTCGACCGGGCCGATGCCCTCGGGGAAGTCGAAGACCTCCGGCTCGCTGAACGGCTCAGTGGTGTGCCAGCCGCGGCCCTTCTCGTAGACGACCGGCGGGTTGAGGCATTCCTCCAGGGTGGTCCAGATGGAGAACGACGGCGCGAACGCGTAACCCTCGACGGTCAGGTCGCCGCCGTCCCTGACGCCGATCTCCTCGATCTCGTCGAAGAGCTCGTCGGCGGCGTACCTGGCGAAGACGTCGGAGAGGCCCGGCTCCACGCCCATGCCGACCAGGGCGAGCCGCCCGGACGCGGACCACGCGTCCGCGCGGGCGAACTGCTCGTCGCCCAGCTTCACCCCAACCTCCTCGTACGGCCGGTCGGGGTGCGGCCGCGACAGCGACATCGCCATGTCGAGATAGTCCGCTCCGGCCGCGAGCGCCGCCTCGAACAGCGGCAGCACGAAACGGGGGTCGGTGGCGTTCAGCAGGACGTCGCAGCGGTGTACGGCGAGCAGCGCGGCCACGGCGGCGGTGTCGCCGGCGTCGACCCTGGCGGGGGTGAACCTGCCCGCCCGCTCGCCCAGCGCGGTGATGGCCGCCTCGGCGCGGGGGAGGTCGTAGTCGGCGACGACCATGTGCTCGAAGAACGGGCGGCGCGCCGCGATCCTGGTGATGGCGGTGCCCACACCGCCGGATCCCACGAGAAGGATGCGCATGACAATAAATCCCCTTTTAAGTGGATTCGAGGGGTGTGTCGTCCATCCCATGCCGGTAGGCTCATCAACGTCAATGATGTTGACATAAGGGGCGGGCCATGGCCGAACGGGTGGTCGGCGAGACGTCGCGCAGGCGGCGGCGCCCCACCAAGCAAGGGCAGGTCCTGACCCACCGGCTCATCGTCGAGACCGCCCTGCGGATGTTGCGGGAGCACGGCGCGGCAGGGCTCAGCGCCCGCCGGCTCGGCCTCGCGCTCGGGGCCGACGCCAGCGCCGTCTACCGCTACTTCCGCGGCATGGACGACCTCGTCCTCGCGATCGCGGACGAGCTGTACGGCCACGCCATGGCCGGCTGGGCGGCCACCGGCGACTGGCAGGCCGACCTGCGCGACCTCGGCCTGCGCATCCACCACGCCTACCTCGCCCACCCGCAGGCCGCCCTGCTGACCGCCAGCCGCGTCACCGGCCGGCCGAACGAAGTGGCGGGCGACGAGACGATCCTCGGCATCCTGCGCGGCGCCGGCTTCCCCGACGACGACGCCGTCCGGATCTACCACGCGTTCATCGACCAGAGCCTGGCCTTCGCCATCCTCGACGCCGCCACCCTGGCGCTCCCCAAGGCGGCGCGGGAGGCCGACGAGGAAGTGTGGCGCGACACGTACGCGCGGCTGCCCGTCACCACCCACCCCAACATCGCCGCCACCGCGCCGCTCCTGGTCGCCCGCATGAACGACAGCGCCTACCCGACGGCGCTCGACATGCTGCTGTCCAGCGCTTCGTCCCAGCTCAGCGGGTAGATCGCAGGTATGCCCGTGCACCTGGGCATGCGCGGCCTCTTCCTGCGCCATGCCGACCCGTCGGCCGTCCCGCAACGCGGCACGCGGCTCCGGCTGGCCACGGACGAGGTGGCGTACGACCTCATCGCCCTCATCCAGTGCGAGCCGCTCGGCCCGCGTGCCTCGCTCGACCCCGACCCGCTGCGCGGGATGTGGCAGGCGGCGACCGCGTACATGTCGCTCGGCAGGGACGCCGGGCAGGTCGTCAGCGACCCGGACGCCCCGGACGAGCGCCGGGTCTGCAAGCGTGAACGTTGCCGCCGGTGCGGGGCCGCCGTACGGACCTGGTAGCTCGCCTCCAGAACCGCGTATGCCTGCCCGGTGGACCAGTCCGGGTAGCCTGGCAGCAGGAGTGACATGAGCATCACCACACGTGACCACCTGCTGGACATCCGGCGCATCTACCTCGAGCCCGCGGCCGCCGAGCTGCCCCGGGGCCAGGAGATCCTCGCCCGCTTTCCCGGCGCCGAGCTCATCGAGATCGCCGGCCACCACCGCATCCCCGAGCTCTACGGCGACGAGCGCAACGTCGCCCGATGGGTGCGCATCAAGACCGAGGCGCTGGTGCTCGGGGTGAAGAAGTCGCTGACGGCCCGCCCCAACGGCCGCTCCGCCGACTTCATCGCCCCTTCCACGGCCAACGGCTGCGCGATGGCCTGCGCCTACTGCTACGTGCCGCGCCGCAAGGGATACAGCAACCCGATCACCGTCTTCGCCAACATCGACAAGATCATCGCCTACCTCCGGCGTCACGCCGCCCGGCAGGGCGTCAAGTCCGAGCCCAACCAGGTCGATCCCCACGACTGGGTCTACGACATCGGCGAGAACTCCGACTGCTCCGTCGACGCCACGATCTCCCGGAACGTCCGCGACCTGGTGGAGACGTTCCGCGACCTCCCCGGCGCCAAGGCCAGCTTCGCCACCAAGTACGTCAACCGCGACCTGCTCAACTGGGACCCTCGGTCGAGTACCAGGATCCGCTTCAGCCTCATGCCCGCCGCCGACTCCAAGCTCCTCGACATCCGCACCTCACCCCTCACCGACAGGATCTCGGCGATCAACGACTTCGTCGCCGCCGGGTACGAAGTGCACGTCAACCTCAGCCCGGTCGTGGTCCGCGACGGCTGGCTGGAGAGCTGGGCCGAACTGCTGGAGCAACTCGACGACGCCCTCAACCCCGAGGCACGCCGGCAGCTCGCCGCCGAGATCGTGTTCCTCACCCACAACGAACGCCTCCACGAGGTCAACCTGGGCTGGCATCCCCAGGCGGAGGAGGTGTTGTGGCGGCCGGACGTGCAGCAGGCCAAACGGTCGCAGACGGGCGGCTGGAACGTCCGCTACCGTACCGGCCTCAAGGGACGCTACGTGGCCGCCCTCACCGACCTGATCACCGCCAAGCTGCCTTACTGCCGCATCCGGTACGCCTTCTGAGCTCCGGTGCGCAACGGGGCGCGCCGAAGAGCGATGGAGTTCACGTCAATGCTGTGCGGACTTTCACGAAGAAGCCGGAATCCGTCGCCATTCGAATCAGGAACTGCTGGTGAGCGTAGCTGCGCATCCCGGAGAACCAGGTCGTCTCCGGTAGCCGCCGCAGTGCGAGGACGGTCTCGCGCGGCTTCTGATCCGGGCGGACGATGTACATGGCCTCGCTGATCACGCCGGGCATCGAGCCGCCCTTGGTGCCGATGAGGAGCGTGCGGGGATCGGCGCCGGGCTGGCGCATCGGCCATTCCAAGTGCCTGCTCGCCGTCTTGTCCGTCCTGAGCCCGGCCAGCACTCTGCGCAGAACGCCGGGTTCGACGCGGGTCACGGTTTCGCCCAAGGAGGCCTGCTGGGCGAAGCCGGGAAGCGTGAGCCGCACCGGCTTTCCCGCCTTGACGTAGTTCTTCAGGCAGACGTCGGCGGTGAACGTGCAGCCGCCGAAGGCGCGGAGCATCTCGCCGTTGATGGTGCCGACGCGCGTTCGCGCGATCTTGCGCAGCGCGCCGGGGCCGAGGCGGTCGCGCAACAGGTCGGCGGCGGCGTTGTCACTCTCCTCGATCATGGCGGAGACGATCTGGTCGAGCGTGACGCTCGTACCGGGCTTGAGCCGTTGGAGCGCCGCTTCGTGCGCACCGCCATCGGTGCCGGGCAGGTGGTAGGAGTTCCACCGGGTCACGGGGACACGTTCGTCCGGCTCGATCTTTCCCTTGTGGACGGCGGCGGTGTAGGCAGCGAGGTGGATGATCTTGATGGTCGACGCCACGGGGGTGAGGCGATCGGCATTGTGGCTGATGCCCTGCGTCACCAGCGCGACGTCGTCGGGGTGAGCGCGGATGTAGGAGAGTACGGCCTCAGCGTCCTTCAGGTCGGCCGGGGCAGCGCTCGTCGGGGAGACCAGCAGCGAGGGCAGGAGCATGGCGAAGAGAGCTTTCATCTATCAAGCCGCCTTTCGAGATGATCAGTCGGTTTCTTGTGCTCGTGCGCGAGAGGTGCCCTCCGTGATCTGCCGGAGTGTGGCCATGTAGCTCTGGAAGGCGTCACGCCCGGCGTCGGTCAGCGACAGCCAGGTTCGAGGACGCTTGCCGACGAAGCCTTTCGTCACCCGCACATAACCCGCCTTCTCCAGCGTCTGGATGTGCTTGGACAGCAGCGAGTCGCTGACCTCGATCGTGTCCCTCAGGTAGCTGAACTCGACCGTCTCCGCCGCCGCGAGCATGGCCGTGATGGACAGCCGTACCGGTGCGTGGATGATCTCGTCGAGCGCGTGCCGAGGATGGCTCACCGATCACTCCCCGGAGCGGAACACGCGCACCGCGCCGTACAGCAGGGGAGCGCCCGCGATCAGCGCGACCACGACGTCGGGCACCACCGACTCCGGCCCCGGCTCCATCGGGCGCAGGAACATGTTGTAGAGGGACGCGAGCACGACCGTCCCCACGAATGCCCCGGTGACGGGGTAGACGATCCGGGACATCAGCCGACTGTAGACCCGCTCGCGGAAGACGAGGCGAGCGCCGAGCACCACGCCGACGACGAGGAGGAGCCCTAGGCCGCTGTAGTCCTGGACCGCCTCGGGGCCGAGCAGCGCGGCCAGCCAGTAGGCGGTGGTGATCAGCCACAACGTCAGGAAGAAGATCGCGCCCCGTCGGCCCGTCCTTCGTACGGCGCTCTGCGCGCGGTCCACTTCGCGAAGGGCGGCTTCCGCTGACAATTCGTCATGTTCAGGCATGTTTCCTCCAAGTCACATTCTTTACTTGGAAGAGAGTACTCAACCGTCATTCAAGTGTCCAGCCCCGGATCGAACGCAGCGAATCCAAAGCCTGCGCATAAGCGGCGCGATAACCCCCTCGTCTCACACTGGTCCCACCGGATGTGATCAAGCGCAGGAGGGATACACATGACGGGGGAAAACCGCAGACCGCTGGCCGCACTCACGCTGGCCGTACTCACCGGCGTCGGGCTGGTCGGGCCCGCCCAGCTCGCCCACGCCGACGCTTCGCACGCAAGAGGGCCGCGTCCAGCCATGCAGCTCCCGTTCCCGTGCGAGCAGAAGTGGCGTCTGAATACCTGGGGCCACGCGCCGGCACTGGACATGGTGCGGGAACCGCAGAGAGCAACCAACGGATCCAAGCTCATCGCGCCGGCTGCCGGGACCGTGGTCATGTCGAAGTGGAGCAACGGCGCCGGGCACAGCGTCAAGATCGATCACGGTGGCGGGTGGTACACCGTCTACATCCATCTGCGGGTCCGCAGCGTCAAGGTCGGCGACCGGCTCACCCGCGGTTCCGTGCTGGGACAGGTGGGCGGCACGGGGACGAACGGCAATACCCCTCACCTGCACTTCGAGACCTGGTACGACAAGAACGGTGACGGAAAGACCGGATGGGGCGGACCGGGAGTGGAACGGGTCCCCTCCGTTTTCAACGGCGCCGTCTACGGCAACCGCGACGGCCAGGAATACCGCAATGTCTCCAGCAACAACTGCAATGTCGGGGAACTGGGACCGCACTGATCCGCCCAGCTGACCTGCCCGCCCAGTCCTGTGCTTCCGAGGGGCGGTCCAGCCTCGTCGAAATCCAGGAGTGAGGGACGGTTCTGGGGATGTGCCGGCCCGGATCCGATCAGGGGTCAGAGGCGGTTCTGGGCGATGCGTTTGCCCAGACCGGCCAGGGAGTCGTCGGCCATGAGCGCGGGCAGGCGCGGCGCGTCCTCGTCGATCCGGCGCAGCACCGCGGGATGGTCGCCGCTGAAACGACTCCACGCCCTGACCACCTCCGGCATCGCCGCGATGGCCGCCTCCGAAAGGATCGCCTCCCGGGGCAACCACGACGTCAGGAACGCCGAGACCCGTTGCGGGCTCCACCACCGCGGCCGGTCCCCGACGAACTCGGCCAGCTTCTCGAACGCCTTCCCCGCCCCCTGCATCTCCGGCAGGTCCCGGAACCGGGCCAAGATGTCGTCGGACGCGCCACGCACCAGCCCCGGGACGCCCTGGGCCCGGGTGATCGCCAGCGGCCGCACGCTCGCCAGCGTGTCCGCGACCTCCGCTCCCATGATCCGGTCACCCAGCTCGAACGCGTCCAGGATCCGCCCGGCCACCGTCCCGGGCTCGGCCGCCTCCAGCCCCAGATCGTCAAGGAACTTGACCTCCTCGACCAGCGCGTCGACCGCCAGCCCGCCTTGCGGCTGGTCGATGCCGACGACCAGGAGGTGCGGCTCCTTGCCGTTGTCGTAGCGGAAGGAGAGCACGGCCAGCACCTGCTCGCCGTACGGGTCGGCCTTGCCGTACCAGGCGCCCTCGCACGTCACCCGTCCCATCCGGCGCACCCACCCGGCGAGCGTCCCAGCCAGCCCGCGAGCGGCCTCGGCGTACACTTCGGCACCCGCCCCCGTCGTCGCGTCACCCGCCGGGGCGGGCATGTCCGGCAAACCCGGGGCGTCGGGAGGAGACAGCGGACGGCCCGCGTTGACCGCCGCGATGGCGACCAGCGTGAGCCGCGCCTCCGGACCGCCGTCCACCGCCAGCTCGCTCAGGAACGGCCGGATCTGCGCCGGATCCAACCCGGCCGTGACCTTGGCCGCCCAGAGCTCTGTCCGCAAGGGCGAACGCCATCTGAGCAGGTCACGCGCCTGGACGACAGCCGTGGAAAACGCCTCTGTGCTCACCATCCGACCGTACCTCGCTGACGCGCGCCCCTCGTCCCTCGCTCCTGCCCCCTATCCTGATCACAGGCGAAGAGTGGGGCAGCATGGAGATCCGCATTCTCGGGCCTGTCGAGGTCCGTCGAGACGGGGCGCCGGTGCCGCTCGGCGGTTCGAAACAGCGCGCGCTCCTCGCGCTTCTGGTGCTCAACGCGAACGGTGTGGTCTCCGTCGATCGGGTGATCTCGGCACTGTGGGACGAGGACGTGCCGGCAACGGTCGCCAACCAGATCCAGCAGATGGCGTCCAAGCTACGCCGAGCGCTGGGCAGGGACACCGGCCGCGAGTCTCCACTCGTGTACCGCTCCTCGGGCTACGTCCTGCGCCTGGACGAGACGGCGAGCGATCTCGCTGTCTTCGAGCGCTTCGCGGAGCGCGGACGTGCCGCGCTCGCCGACGGCCGGCCGGCCGACGCTGCCCGCGATCTCGGCGCCGCGCTCGAGCTGTGGCGGGGTCCCGCACTGGGCGACACGACCGGCCCGCTGATCCTCCTGGAACGCCCACGGCTGGAGGAACGACGCCTCGGGGCCGTGCAGGACAGGATCGACGCCCAGTTCGCGCTCGGCCGTCATGCCGATCAGATCGGTGCGCTGACGGCGCTGGTGGCCGAACATCCACTGCGCGAGTCGTTCCGCGAACGGCTCATGCTCGCGCTGTACCGATCGGGCCGCCAGGCCGATGCGCTGGCCGAATACCAGCGGCTGTACCACCTTCTCGACGAGGAGCTGGGCATCCAGCCATGCGCGAGCGCGCAACGACTGCATCGGCAGATGCTTGCCGGCGCACCCGATCCGGAGGCCGGGCCGGTGCCGGACCCGCCGCCGGCTTCGGCCGCGCTCGCCGGGCACGGGCCACGGGACGTACCGGTCGTGCCGCGCCACCTTCCCGCGGCCACCCGCGACTTCGTCGGACGGGGGGACCAGGTCAAGCTGCTCGACGAGCTGCTGCCCGACGGCGAGAGCGGCGACGCGCCCGCCGTGGTGATCTCGGCGGTCTCCGGCCCCGCCGGCGTCGGCAAGACCGCGCTCGCGGTGCACTGGGCGCACCGGGTCGCCGAGCGATTTCCCGACGGCCAGCTGTACGTGAACCTGCGTGGCCACGACCCGCTCGGTCACGGGCTGTCGCCGGCCGAGGCGTTGCGCCGGTGTTTCGACGCGCTGGGGGTGCCACCGCAGCGGATCCCCGCCGACGTGGACGCCCAGGCGGGGCTCTACCGCAGCCTCCTGGCGGGAAAGCGCATGCTCGTTCTCCTTGACGACGCTCGTGACGAGGAACAGGTACGGCCGCTGCTGCCGGCCTCACCGGGCTGCTTCGCCCTGATCACCAGCCGCAACCAGCTCTCCGGCCTGGTCGCGGCCCAGGCCGCCCGGCCGATCCCGCTGAGCCTGCTCACCGAGGTCGAAGCGCGCGAGTTGCTTGCTCGCCGGCTCGGCGACGATCGTGTGGTCGCCGAGCGTGAGGCCGTCGACGCCATCATCTCTCGCTGCGCGCGGCTCCCGCTTGCCCTGGCGGTGATGGCCGCCCGCGCCGCCGCCCAACCCGGCTTCCCGCTCCATGCGTGGGCCGAGCGGCTGCGCGACGCCGAGAGCACCCTCGACGCCTTCTCGGGCCCGGATCCCGCCACTGACCTCAGAGCGGTGTTCGCCGTCTCCTATGACGGGCTCTCCGCGGGCGCGGCCCAGCTCTTCCGGCTTCTCGGACTCCACCCCGGCCCGGACGTCTCGCTCACCGCCGTCGCCAGTCTCGCCGGCATCCGCGTCTCCCAGGTGCGGCCCCTGCTGGCCACCCTCACCGCCGCGCAGCTGCTCATCGAGCACCGTCCCGGCCGCTTCACCTTCCACGATCTGCTTCGCGCGTACGCCAACGAGCTCGTACGCGGGCAGGAGAGCAGCGCCGAAGCGCACGGGGCTCTTCGCCGCCTGCTCGACCACTACGTGCACACGGGCCGCCGGGCAGCGCTGCTGATCAACCCGGCGCGCCGCGAGATCACCCTCGACGATCCCGTTCACGGGGTCACGATCGGCGATCTGACCGGCAGCCGGCAGGCCGAGGCCTGGTTCTCCGACGAGCGTGCCGTTCTTCTCGCGGCCATCGACCTGTCGGTGGCCGCCGGGTTCGATGCGGCGGCCTGGCAGATCGCCTGGACTCTCGAGAACTTCCTCGACTGGCAGGCCCAGTGGGGCGACTTCGCCGGCATCCAGACGATCGCTCTCGCCGCCGCCAAGCGGCGGGGCGACACCTTCCAGCAGGTGCTCTCACACCTGGCCCTGGGTTGTGCGTCCAGCAGCCTCGCGCGGTACGACGACGCCCACACCCATGCGAAGCGGGCGTTGGAGCTCGCGGCGGAGATCGACGACGAGGCGGCGCAGGCGGAGGCGCATCATACGCTCGCCTGGGTCCACGGGCAGCGCGGTGACGTCGACGAGGCCGCCCATCACATGCGGCTCGCCCTTGAGCTGTACCGCGTCGCGGACGTGCCGCACGGGCAGGCCGAGATGCTCAGCGGGCTCGGACGGCTGTACGCCGACCTCGGCGACGGCGACCGGGCCGTCAGCTGCTGCCGGCAAGCGCTCGCCCTGTTCCAGCAGATCGGCGACGCGCGTGGGCAGGGCGCGGCATGGGACGCTCTCGGGTACGCCCACCACCACCTCGGCCACCACGAAGAAGCCATCACGTGCCACCGCCAGGCCCTCGATCTCCTCCGAACCGGGCGGGACAGCATGACGGAGGCGGAGACGCTCCTCCACCTCGGCGACGTGCACGCCACCCTGCACGACGATCAGGCGGCGCGACAGGCCTGGCAGGACGCGCTGGCCATCCTGGACGAGCTCTCCCACCCCGGCGCCGACGAGGTGCGCGCGAAGCTCCGTAACCACCGTCAGGCCTCGGGGTGAACTCCTGAACCGTACGGGCCCCCGATTCGGCGAGGAGCAAGGCAAGCCCGGCTGAACGCGCGCTCCGCAGGGTCCTCCGCTGGGTCCTCCGCTGGGCCCTGCGCACCCAAAGCCCACGCGTATGCGTCGCGATTGCCGCCGCGTTGTCGATGGCCGGCGGCGCTTCCTCCGACGGCGCCCACCACGCCGATCTCTACGCCTGGGATGCCAACCCGGGCAACGGCACGTGCGTCCCGGGGAGCCGTGCAGTGGCGGCACAACATCGGCAACCCCTACGACGACCCTCACCAACTCGCGGGCGCTGAAGGCATCGGCGCCGCGGGGAGGCGTGTCCAAGGTCAGGGCTGGCCGGGGGCGTGCGCCTCGCCGGGGAAGACCTGCCCGGTGCCGGGGCGGGGATGCCGGCCCTCGCCGGAAGCCGCTGGGCGGCGTTTCGCGAGGGCCGGCGTCGGGCCGGGATGGTCAGCGGTTGTCGCCGCCCAAGCCCGCCTTGCGCAGGGCCTCGGCCATGGCGCCCGTCGGTGCGGGACGGCGCTGGCCGCCGCGCCCGCGCTGGCCGTCGCCGTTGCCGCGCTGCCCGTTGCCCCTGCCGCCGTCGCCGCGACGCTCGTCGCGACCGCCCTGGCCTCGGCCGTCACCACGAGCGCCCTGGCCGCCTTGGCCGTCGCCACGAGCGCCCTGACCGTCGCCACGAGCGCCCTGACCGTCACCGCGGCCGCCCTGGCCGCGTCCGCGCTGGCCGTCGCCACGGCCGCCGTTGCCTTGGCTGCTGTCGCGACCGTCGTCGGCGCCGCGGGGGCCCTGGCGGCCGGGGCCGCGGCGGGAGCCGTCGGCCGGGGACTGGGTGGTGATCTCGTCTTCCAGGCGAAGCGTCAGGGAGATGCGCTTGCGGGGGATGTCGACGTCGAGGACCTTGACGCGCACGATGTCTCCGGGCTTGACCACGTCGCGGGGATCTTTGACGTAGGTGCGGGACATGGCGGACACGTGGACGAGGCCGTCCTGGTGCACGCCGACATCCACGAAGGCGCCGAACGCGGCCACGTTGGTGACGACGCCCTCCAGGATCATGCCCTGCGTCAGGTCGGAGAGCTTCTCGACGCCCTCCTTGAAGGTGGCCGTCTTGAACGCGGGCCTCGGGTCACGGCCCGGCTTTTCCAGCTCGCGCAGGATGTCGGTGACCGTGGGCAGGCCGAACGTGTCGTCGGTGAAGTCGTCGGGCCTGAGCGAGCGCAGCGCCGCGGTGTTGCCGATCAGCGTCTTGAGGTCGCTCTTGACGGCGCCGAGGATGCGCCGCACCACGGGGTAGGCCTCAGGGTGCACGCTGGACACGTCGAGCGGGTCGTCGCCGCCGCGGATGCGCAGGAAGCCGGCGCACTGCTCGAATGCCTTGGGCCCGAGCCTGGGCACGCTCTTCAGCGCCGAGCGCGCGCGGAAGGGGCCGTTGGCGTCGCGGTGGCGGACGATGCTCTCGGCCAGCGTCGAGCCGATGCCGGACACGCGCGTGAGCAGCGGCGCCGACGCGGTGTTGACGTCGACCCCCACGGCGTTGACGCAGTCTTCGACCACCGCGTCGAGCGAGCGGGAGAGCTTGGATTCGGCGAGGTCGTGCTGGTATTGGCCGACGCCGATCGACTTGGGGTCGATCTTGACCAGCTCGGCCAGCGGATCTTGCAGCCTGCGGGCGATGGAGACCGCCCCGCGCAGCGACACGTCGAGCTCGGGCAACTCCTGCGAGGCGTAGGGCGAGGCGGAGTAGACGGAGGCCCCGGCCTCGGAGACGACGATCTTCGTCACCGACGGCATGTGCTGGACCAGCTCGCCGGCCAGCTTGTCGGTCTCGCGCGACGCGGTGCCGTTGCCGATGGCGATCAGCTCGACGCCGTGCCGCTGCGCCAGCGCGCCCAGCACGGCGAGCGACTCGGCCCACTGCCGCTTGGGCTCGTGAGGGTAGATTGTGGCCGTTTCGACGACCTTGCCCGTGGCGTCGACCACGGCGACCTTCACGCCCGTACGCAGGCCGGGGTCGAGCCCCATCGTCGGCCGCGCGCCGGCCGGCGCGGCGAGCAGCAGGTCGCGCAGGTTGGCCGCGAAGACCCGCACCGCTTCGTCCTCGGCGGCCTGCCACAGCCGCATGCGCAGGTCGATGCCCAGGTGCACCAGGATGCGCGTGCGCCAGGCCCAGCGCACGGTCTCGGTCAGCCACTTGTCGGCCGGTCGGCCCTGGTCGGAGACGCCGAACCGGGAGGCGACGCGCATCTCGTAGTCGGGGCTGTCGTCGGGCTCGAGCGTGACGGAGAGGATCTCTTCCTTCTCGCCCCTGAACATGGCCAGGATGCGGTGGGAGGGCAGCTTCGTGAACGGCTCGCCGAAGTCGAAGTAGTCGGAGAACTTGGCCCCCGCCTCCTCCTTGCCCTCGCGCACCTTGGAGACCAGCCGGCCACGGTTCCACAACTGCTCGCGCAGGGCGCCGATGAGGTCGGCGTCTTCGGCGAAGCGCTCGACCAGGATCGCCCTCGCGCCTTCGAGAGCCGCGGCCGCGTCGGCCACCCCCTCGGTGACGAAGCCCTCCGCGGTGGCCGCCGGGTCACACGCGGGATCGGCGAGCAGCTGGTCGGCCAGCGGTTCGAGCCCCAGCTCCCGGGCGATCTGCGCCTTGGTGCGCCGCTTGGGCTTGTAAGGCAGGTAGATGTCTTCGAGCCTGGCCTTGGTCTCCGCCGCCATGATCTGCTCGCGCAGCTCGTCGTCGAGCTTGCCCTGCGACTCGATCGACTCCAGGATGGCCGCCCGGCGCTCCTCCAGCTCGCGCAGGTAGCGCAGCCGCTCCTCGAGCGTGCGCAACTGCGCGTCGTCGAGGGCGCCGGTGGCCTCTTTGCGGTATCGCGCGATGAACGGCACGGTCGCGCCGCCGTCGAGCAGATCGACGGCCGCCTGCACCTGCCCGTCGCGTACGCCGAGCTCTGCCGCGATCCGCTGGTGAATAGAGAGCACTTGCCTGCCTTTCGATGGTCCCGCCGGTCAATTGTGCAGGACTACGCCGTCTTTCATGACCAGAGTGCGCCCAGGGTGAACGACCACGGCCTCCGCCGGGCCTCCCGAGGGCACGACCACCAGGTCGGCCCGGTCACCCTCGGCCAGGCCGTAGCCCGCGAGCCCCAGCGCGCGGGCGCCGCCGTAGGTGGCGGCCTCCAGCGCCAGCTCGATGTCCTCGTCCGCGCGGAAGGTGCTGCGGTAGGCGACGTGCATCGCCCGCTCCAGCATGTCGCCGCTGCCGTAGGGGCCCCACAGGTCGCGGATGCCGTCGTGGCCGCACGCGATCGTGACGCCCGCGGCCCGCAACTTCTTGATGGGCGGCACGGGGTAGTTGTAGACGGCCCCGGTCACCAGCGCCACGCCCGCGTCGGCGAAGCCCTGCGCCAGGCGGTCGACGTAGGGCTCGTCGAGCTGGCCGAGCGCGTAGGCGTGGCTGACCGTGACCCGGCCGCCCAGCCCGAGCACCCTGGTGCGCTCGGTGATGAGCTCGAGCTCCCAGCCGCCCAGCGAGCCGCCGTCATGGAGGTGGATGTCGAGATGCGTGCCGTAGCGCCCGGCCAGGCCGAAGATCAGATCGAGGTGGCGCACCGGGTCGCGGTCGATGCCCGCGGGGTCGAGCCCGCCGACCGCCTCGACGCCGCCCTTCAGCGCCTCTTCGAGCAGCTCGGCGGTGCCGGGGTTGGTCAGCACGCCGTGTTGCGGGAAGGCGACCTGGCGCACGTCGAGAGGGGAGCGCGCGGCGGCCTCGCGCACGGCCTCCAGGCCGCGCAGGCCGACCTCGGGATCGATGTCGGTGTGGGTGCGCACATGGGTGGTGCCGGCCGCGCTCATGCGCTCCAGCAGCGCGCCGATCCGCTCGACGCTCGGCACGCCCAGCTCGGCCCGGCGGGCGAGGTCGTTGCCGATGCGGCCGGCGAGCGTGTCGCCGGCCGAGTGGGGCACCCATGGCCCGCCATGAAGCGTCTTGTCGAGGTGGCAGTGGGCCTCGACGAGGCCGGGCAGCACCAGCTGACCCGTGACGTCGACGACCCGGGCGGCGGGCGCGTCGATGCCCTGGCCGACCCGGGCGACGCGGCCGCCGCGGACGAGGACGTCGGCGGGTGCGCCGAGCCCCCAGGGGTGCCCGCCACGGATCAGCACGTCGGTCATGCCCAGCACCCTAAACGGCCGGACCGACGATTTCCGTGTCGCCGCTGTGACGGTTCCGGACCCGGCGGGCGGCGCGGACGTCATCCAGGGTGACGGATGCCCGGGGTGGACGGGCTGGGTGATCGGGTCAGCTGGGGTTGCGGGCGAAGAGTTCGAGATGGTGGCACGTACGGCAGCGGTAGGCCTCGACCTGCCACTTGGGCCGGCCGAAGAGCTTGGCTCCGCCGAACAGACCGCGTTCGAGCGGGCCCTCCACCCATCTGACGTATCCCTGGGAGCTCTGGCCGGAATCCATGATGAACCCGGGCTCCAGCGACTCTTCCCCGCAATGCGTGCACCGCAGAATGGACATGCGGCCCGAGCGTAGTCAGATCTCGTCGAGATGGGAGACGTTTGCCATGTCGGCGGCGTCGGTGCTGGGCCGCCCCTCGAACCAGGCGTCGAGGATCTCACCGAGCACCACGTCGGACGTCAGCCGGAGGCTGAGCGCGAGCACGTTGGCGTCGTTCCAGGTGCGGGCGCCGTCGGCGGTGTAGGCGTCGACGCAGAGCGCGGCGCGGACGCCGGGCACCTTGTTCGCCGCGATGGACGCGCCCGTGCCCGTCCAGCAGCAGACGACCGCCTGGTCGGCACGCCCTTCGCTGACGTCTCTCGCGGCGAGTTCGCAGGCCCACGCCCAGTCGGCGCGCTCGCCGTCGCCGAGCGCGCCGTGGGCGACCACCTCGTGCCCGCGCCTGCGCAAGTCCGCCACGACCCGCTCGGCCACGCCGTCCTTGCTGTCGGCGGCCACCGAAATCCGCATGTGTCCTCCCGGCTGCTCACCTCAGATGTACCAGCGCCCCCGGCTGGAATCGAACCAGCGGCCTCCTGTTCCGGAAACAGGTGCGCTCTCCGCTGCGCCACGAGGGCCCGTGGCGGGTGCGGGAATCGAACCCGCCTGGAGCGACGCATGAAATCGCCGGGCACACCAGCGCCCCCACCCGCCTGGGAAGACGCCCGGGCGGGGCCGGGGCCGGAGATCAGCCCCGACGCGCCCAGGACACGCCCGTGCGGCGCCGCACGCGCATTCGCCGGGTGGTCATGGGAGGTCCTTTCGCTGGATCAGGTGCCGGTATCGAGCATGGCGGTCGTACGCGTGACGGCGCAACGCGTTTATGCCGCACATGTCAGACTGGCGCATTGGTGCGGTATGTGCTTGGTTGTGCAGCCATATGAGCATTGACGAGAGTGACATCCCGGCGCTCGCCCGGGGGTGCGCGATCCTGGGCACCGGCGGCGGGGGAGACGTGCGTACGGGGTCGCTGGCCGCGGTCAGGGCCATCCGGGCGTACGGCGAGGTGCCGCTGGTCGAGCTGGCCGACCTGCCCGGCGACGCGCTGGTCGTGCCGCTGTCCGGGATCGGTGCGCCGACGGTCGGCCACGAGATGATCCATGGCGAGGACGAGCCCGAGCGCGTCGCCGATGAGGTGGAGCGGCTCTTCGGCCGGCCGCCGAGCGCGATCATGTCCTCCGAGATCGGCGGCTCGAACGGGGTCGCACCCGTCGCCTGGGCCGCGCGCCTCGGGGTGCCGCTGCTCGACGCCGACGGCATGGGCCGGGCGTTCCCCGAGGTCCAGATGGTGTCGATGTACGTGGCCGGGATCCCGGCCGACCTGGTGATCATGTCTGACATCGTGGGGAACGTCGTGACCATCCGCCCGATCGACGGGCTCTGGTCCGAGCGTCTGGCACGGGCCGTGTGCGTGGCCGCCGGTTCGCACGCGCTGATGGCCGACTACGTCCTGACCGCCGGCCGGGCCCGCGGCGCGGTCATCGAGGGCACGGTCACCCGCGCGCTGGCGATCGGCAGGGCCACGGAGGGCGCGGCCGACCCGCTCGGAGCGCTCCAGGACCGGCTCGGCGCGGTACGCCTGATCACCGGCAAGCTGACCGACGTGGAGCGGCGCACCACCGGCGGTTTCGTCCGGGGGACGGCCACGATCGAGGGCACCGGCGACGACCGCGGCCGCCGCCTCACCGTGGAACTGCAGAACGAGAACCTCGTCGCCGTCGAGGACGGCGCCGTGCGGGCCATGGTCCCCGACCTCATCACGATCGTGGACACCGAGACCGCCGCCGCCGTCCAGACGGAGAGCCTGCGGTACGGCCAGCGCGTCAGCGTGCTCGCCTGGCCCTGCGACCCGCTCTGGCGCACGCCCAGAGGGCTGGAGACGGCCGGGCCCGTGGCGTTCGGCTACGACCTCGACTACGTACCCGTCGAGGAGCTGACGGCGCATGGCTGACCTGCGGATGGGGATCGACGTCGGCGGCACGAACACCGACGCGGTCGTGCTCGGCGCCGACGGCCGGGTGGTGGCCAAGGCCAAGCGGCCGACGAGCAGGGACGTTACCGGAGGGTTGCGGGCGGCCATGGACGCGGTGCTCGCGGAGCTGGAAGGGGCCGCGGGAGCGCGGACGCCGGACGGCGGCGTGCGGAGCCGGGTGGGCCGGGTCATGCTGGGCACCACCCACGCGACCAACGCGATCCTGGAGCGCGGGAACCTCGGCCGGGTCGCCGTGCTCAGGCTCGGCGCGCCCGCCACCACCGCCGTGCCCCCGCTCTCCGGCTGGCCGGACGACCTGCGCGAGGCCGTGTCGGCGGGGGAGGCCGTCGTCCCCGGCGGGCACTACGTCGACGGCCGCGAGATCAGCGCGCCCGACCTCGGCGCGGTCCGCCGCTTCCTGGACGGCGTGGAGGCCGACGCGGTGGCCGTCACCAGCGTCTTCAGCCCGGCGAGCGACGGGCACGAGCGGCTCGTCGCCGAGCTGGTCACCTCCGAGTACGGCCTGCCGGTCTCGCTGAGCCACGAGATCGGCACGCTGGGGCTGCTCGAACGCGAGAACGCCACCGTGCTGAACGCCGCCCTCTACGGCGTCGCCGCCCACGTGACCGGCGCGCTGAGCGCCGTCCTGGCCGAGCGCGGGCTGGACGCGCGCCCGTACCTGGCGCAGAACGACGGCACGCTCATGACGGTGGAGCACGCCGCGCGGCTGCCGGTCGCGACGATCGGGTCGGGCCCGGCCAACTCCTTGCGCGGCGCCGCGTTGCTGTCCGGCGTGGCGGACGCGGTCGTGGTGGACGTCGGCGGCACGTCCACCGATCTCGGGGTGCTGGCCGGCGGCTTCCCCCGCGAGTCGGCGGCGGCGGTCGAGATCGGCGGGGTGCTCACCAACTTCCGCATGCCGGACATCCTCTCCGTCGCCCTCGGCGGCGGGAGCGTGGTGCGCGGACGCGGGGTCGGCCCCGACTCCGTCGGCTACCGGATCGCCGGTGAGGCGCTGGTCTTCGGCGGGGCCACGGCGACGATGACCGACGCGGCGGTGGCGGCGGGCCGCACCCCGCCGGGGGCCGCCGCATGGCGCGGGCGTCTCCCCGCGGCCGTCCTGGCCCGCGCGGCCGCACGACGGAACGGCGCGGACGCGCGGGCAGCGGCGGCGGGCGACGGGCCGGGCGGAGGGCCGGTCGCGCGGGACGGGACGGAAACGATCGCCGACATCCTGGCGAGGGCGATCGCCGTCGCGGACGAGATGGTCATCGACGCCGTGGATCGCATGGCGCTCGGCAGGACCGACCGGCCCCTGGTCGCGGTCGGTGGGGGAGCGTTCATCCTGCCCGCCCGCATCCCGGGCGTGAGCCGGGTGATCCGCCCCGAGCACGCCGAGGTGGCCAACGCCGTGGGAGCGGCCATCGCCCTCGCGAGTGGCAGAGTCGATACGATCTTGCCTGCGGGAGATAGTCGGCCAGAAGCGATCGAAAGGGCCAAGGAAGAGGCGGTGGCGCGAGCCGTGGCGGCGGGGGCGGATCCCTCCGGCGTCGAGATCGTCGATCTCCTCGAGGTGCCGCTGAGCTATCTCTCCGAGCCCGCCGTACGCGTACACGTCAAAGCAGCCGGACCCCTCGCCCGGTGAAAGATCGAAAGGATCCCCCCACCATGCGCTGGCACAAGCGCTTGCTCGTAGCCGGGCTCACCGGCGCCCTGGCCCTGACCGCAGCCGCGTGCGCGGGCGGCCAGGTGCGCGGCGCCGGAGGCACGCCGGAGCCGGCGAAGAGCTCCGGCCCGGCCGCCACGCAGACCGCGAAGGCCAACGACAGCACGTTCGTCTACGTGCCGAACCTGGACGTGGTCACCGACTGGGACCCGGCCACCTCCTACTCCAACGAGATCGTCGCCCTGTCGAACATCTACGAGGGCCTGACCCGTTACAACTTCCAGTCCCGCGAGGCCGAGCCGCGCCTGGCCACCGAGTGGAGCTCGGCCGACGGCGGCAAGGAGTGGACGTTCAAGCTGCGCCAGGGCGTGAAGTTCCACTCGGGCGCCACGCTCGACGCCGAGGCGGCCAAGAAGGCGATCGAGCGGACGATCGAGAAGAAGGGCGGCGCCGCCTACATCTGGGACTCGGTCGACACGATCGAGGCCGTGGACGCGACCACGCTGAAGTTCACGCTCAGGCGCGCCGCGCCGCTCGACCTGATCGCCTCCTCGGGCTACGCCGCCTACATCTACGACGTGGGCGCGGTGGACGCCGACGGCAAGACGACCGCCGGCACGGGCCCGTACACGATCGACTCCTGGCAGAAGGGCAAGGAGACCGAGCTCACGCTGAAGGCGTTCGAGGACTACTGGGGCGGCTGGACGCCCGAGCAGTACAAGAAGGTCGCCTTCCGGGTCACCCCCGAGACCACCACCGCGTGGCAGCTGCTGCAGAAGGGCGAGGTCAACTTCGTCCAGCGGCTGAACCCGCAGCTGTTCGAGCAGGCCGGCATGACCGACAACGTGCAGACGGCGCGGTCGCCGTCGTTCCAGAACCTGCTGGTGCTGTTCAACACGGCCGCGGGCCCGACGAAGGACGTCAGGGTACGGAAGGCGCTCCAGCTCGCGATCGACTACGACGGCCTGGCGGCGGCGCTGAAGGGGGCGGGGCTGAAGGCCGGCGGCCTGGTGCCGGAAGGGCTGCTCGGCCACGTGAACGGCATGGAGCCCGAGCACGACCCGGCCAGGGCACAGGAACTGCTCGCCGAGGCCGGATACGGCCCCGACCTCGCCGAGCTCAGGCTCTCCCTCACCTACGCGCAGGGCGACGAGGACCAGAAGATGCTGGTCACGCTGCTGAGCTCGGCGCTGAAGAAGCTCAACATCACGCTGCAGGCCAAGCCCATGACGTGGAGCGCCCAGTGGGACCTGGGGAAGAAGCAGGGGCAGGACATCTTCGTCATGTACTGGTATCCGGACTATCCGGACGCCTATTCGTGGTTCCTCAACGTGTTCAAGAGCGAGGACGAGCCGCGGTTCAACCTGTCGTACCTGAAGGACCGCGAGATCGACGCGGCCGTCGAGAAGCTGCCCGAGCTCATGGCGACCGACGCGCTCAAGGCGGAGGACGCGTTCGAGGAGCTGCAGAAGAAGATCATCGGGGAGCAGGCGGCGGTGGCGGTGCCGTACGTGCAGACCTACCAGCGCGCGCTGACCGCTGATGTCAAGGGGTACGTGGACAACCCCGCCTATCCCAACGTCGTCTTCTTCTACGACCTCGAACGCGCACGCTGACGCCCATGCTGCGCTATCTGGCCCGCCGGCTCGGCCAGGCCCTCCTGGTCGTCGCCGGCGTGGTCGTGCTCACGTTCGCCGTCATGCGGCTGGTGCCGGGGGATCCGGCGGTGGCGTTCGCCGGGCCGAAGGCCTCGCCGGAGGAGCTCGCCGCGGCGCGCGAGCGGTTCGGGCTGGACGATCCGCTGCCGGCGCAGCTCTTCGCCTACGTGCGCGACCTGTTCACCGGCGACTGGGGGGTCAGCCTGCGCACCCGGCAACCCGTGCGCGAGGATCTCTATCTCGCCTTTCCCGCCTCGCTCGAACTGGTCGGGGCGGCTCTGCTGATCGCGGTGGCGGCGGGGATCCCGGTCGGGGTGCTGGCCGCCCGCTATAAGACGAAATTTCCGGACTTGGGGGTGCGGTTCGGCAGCATGCTGGCCGTCTCCGTCCCCGTCTTCTGGCTGGCCCTGGCCCTGCAGCTGATCTTCGCCGGCAAGCTCGACTGGTTCCCCGTGGCCGGCGAGTACGACTCCTCGCTGGACACCACGAGCCCTCTCACCCTGTGGACGAACATCACCGTCGTCGATGCCCTCATCACCGGCAACTGGCCCATCCTCACCAGCACCCTCCACCACCTGGCGCTGCCCGCCCTGGTCGTGGCCGCCTACCCAGCGGGCGTCATCGCCCAGATGACCAGGGCGACCCTCATCGAGGAGTCCGGCCAGGACCACGCCAGGCTGGAACGCGCGCTCGGGTTCGGCGAGACGTCCATCCTGACCAAGTTCGCCCTCAGGCCGGCGCTGAGCCCCGTGTTGTCGCTGATCGCCCTGGTCTTCGCCTACTCCCTCGTCAACGGCTTCCTTGTCGAGGCGATCTTCAACTGGCCGGGCCTGGGCCGCTACGCCGCCGAGTCGATCCGCTCGCGCGACACGCCGGCCATCGCCGGCGTCACCCTCCTGGTCGCCCTGGTCTACGTTCTGGCCAACCTGGTCGTGGACGTGCTCCAGGGCTTCCTCGACCCCCGGGCGAGGAGCCGATGAGGAGCCCGCGCGCCGAGGTGCCGCTGCGGCGCTCCCTGCCACGGGTGCCCGACCGGTTCGCCGCCTTCGGGGCGGTGCTCATCGTGCTCATCGTGCTGGCCGCGATCATGGCGCCGTGGCTCGCCCCGTACCCGGACGAGCCGCGCCCGCTGGAGGGGTCGCTGCCGCCGGGCGGCGCGCACTGGTTCGGCACCGACCAGCTCGGCCGCGACGTGCTCACGAGGATCCTGTACGGCGGCCGCACCTCGCTGGCCATCGCGGTGTCCGTCCTGGCGGTCTCGGCGCTCGGCGGTGTGACGCTGGGCGTGGTGGCCGGGTACGCGGGCGGCTGGGTCAGGGACGTGATCATGCGGGTCACGGACGTGTTCCTGGCCTTCCCCGCCCTGCTCCTCTCGCTGGCGCTGGCGGTCGTGCTGCCGCCGAGCGTGAACACGGTCATCCTGGCCATCGCGGTGACCTGGTGGCCGTGGTACACCCGGCTGGCCGCGTCCGTGGCCGCCACGATCGCCGCCAGCCCGTACGTGGACGCCGCCCGGTGCCTCGGCGTGCCCGCGCCGCTGATCGTTTTGCGGCACGTGCTGCCGAACTCGCTCACCCCCGTCCTGGTCCAGATCTCGCTGGACGCGGGCGGCGTGATCCTCACCGCGGCGGCGCTGTCGTACCTGGGGCTCGGCGCGCAGGAGCCGACGGCGGAGTGGGGGCTGATGGTGCAGCAGGGGCAGACGCTGTTCACCACGAACTGGTGGATCGGCACGTTCCCCGGGCTGGCGATCCTGGTGACGGCGTTCGCGTTCAACATGCTGGGGGAAGGGTTGCGCAACGCGCTCGACCCCAGGGCGAGGACGGTCACGTGATCGAGGTGCGTGACCTCCAGGTGCGCTACGCCGGGCGGTTGGCGGCCGACGTCCCCGAGCTGGACGTTGGCGCGGGCGAGTGCGTCGCGATCGTGGGGGAGAGCGGCTCGGGCAAGTCCACGACGCTGCTCTCGCTCCTGGGTCTCACCGAGGGCGCCGAGGTCTCGGGACACGTCAGGGTCTGCGGGGTCGACGTGCTCGCCGCCTCGCCGCGCCGGCTGCGCGAGATCCGCGGGGCCAGGGCGGCGCTCGTGATGCAGTCACCCCAGTCGGCGCTCAGCCCCGCCACCCGTCTCGGCGTGCTGATGCGCCGCGCGCTCAGGCTCCACGGCGTCGGGAAAGGCGCAGGCCGGGGCGGGAGCCTGGACGAGATCATGGCGAAGTCCGTGGCGGCGGTCATGCTCGACCGCACGATCCTGCGGCGTTACCCGCACGAGATCTCCGGCGGCCAGGCCCAGCGCTTCGCCATCGCGCTGGCCATCGCCCTGGGCGCCGAGGTGATCCTCGCCGACGAGCCGACCAGCGCCCTCGACGTGACCGTGCAGGCCGAGGTGGTCGGGGTGCTCCACCGGCTCAGGGTGGAACGAGGGCTGGCACTCCTGCTCGTCTCCCATGATCTGGCCCTGGTCTCGACGATCGCCGACCGGGTGCTGGTCATGAAGGGCGGGGAGGTGGTGGAGTCGGGTCCAGCCGCGAGGTTGCTGGCCGAGCCGTCGCACCCCTACACGCGCGAGCTGCTGGAGGCGCTGCCGTGACCATGCTCAGGGCCGAGCGGGTGACCCTCGGGTACGCCGGGCGGGCCGTCGTGCACGACGTGAGCCTGGACGTCACCGCGGGTGGCGTCGGGCTGATCGGGGAGAGCGGCTCGGGCAAGACGACCCTGGCGCGCGCGTTCCTGGGCCTCCTCACCCCCATGGCCGGAAACATCTGGTACGGCGACCAAATCCTCAAAAAAGCGGACATGCGGGCGTTCCGGAAAGACGTCCAGCCCGTCTTCCAGGCCGAGGCCCTCGACCCCAGGATGCGCATCGGCGCCTCCGTCGCCGAGGCCCTGCCGGCGCGAGGACCCCGCGCCGCCCGTGCCAGGGTGCCGGAACTGCTCGAACAGGTCGGGCTCGACCCCGCACTGGCCGGCCGCAGGCCGCACCAGCTCTCGGGAGGCCAGCGCCAGCGGGTGGTGATCGCCAGGGCCCTGGCGGTCGGCCCCCGCCTGCTCATCCTGGACGAGCCCACGAGCGCGCTCGACGTCACCGTCCAGGCCAGGATCCTCGACCTGATCGCCTCGCTGGACACCGAGCGCCTGCTGATCACGCACAACCTCGCCGTGGTGCGGCGGCTCTGCCGCACCACGCACGTGTTGTTCGCGGGGCGGGTCGTCGAGTCGGGAGCCACGCGCGACCTCCTGGCGAACCCGGCCCACCCCTACACCCGCGCCCTGCGCGACGCCGTGCCCGAGCGCGGCGGCCCGCCGCCGCGGGCCAGGGGCGCGACGGAGGCCGTGCCGGCGCGGACGGGCTGCCCGTTCAGGCTCCGCTGCCCGCTGGCCGTGCCGGAGTGCGAGCGGCCGCCCGCGCTCAGGGACGTGCGGGGCCGTCAGGTGGCCTGCCACCGGGCGGAGGACGTGCTGGTCACCTAGCCGGATAGCGCGCCTTGAGGTGCGCGGTGAAGTCTTCGGCGAGTTTGTCCATCAGCCTGGCCAGCTCCGCTCGCTCTTCCGGGGGCCAGCCGGCCGTGGCGCTCTCGAACCACGCGGCCGTCACCCGGCGGCACCTGCTCGCGGCCTCGGCGCCGTCCTCGGTGAGCGCGATGCGCCAGGCGCGGCCGTCGTCGGGGTCGCGCACCCGCTCGACCAGCTTGCGCCCCTCCAGCGCGGCGACGTGCCGGGTCACGTGCGGGCTCTCCACCTGCAGTCCTGCGGCGATCGCGCCGATCCTGCACGGCTCGCCCGCGTCCAGCAGGTGGACGAGGATCTGCACGTCGGGCCGGTCGAGCCGGACGCCCGCGGCCTCGGTCAGGCGCTCGTGCGTCTTGGCACGGTGGAGCGTGGCCGCGAGCCGGCGGTAGGCCGAGACCGTCTTGATGAGATCGTCGTCCATCGGTTTGCTTACCTAACTTAGGTATGTATCATCGTTCCTCGACTAATTACCCAAAGTATCTAAAAGGAGCGGAACATGGCGACAGCCGTCGCAACCGCGCGCCGGGACACCTCGGCGCGCAACCCCTGGCCGGCCGTGGTGTCACTGGCCTTCGCCGCGTCGATCGCCGCCTTGCAGAACACCGCGGTCGTGCCGTTGCTTCCCGTGCTGCAACGTGAGCTGGACGCCTCGCTCACCTCCGTGAGCTGGACGCTGACGGTGAGCCTGCTGGTCGCCGCGGTTTCCACGCCGCTGTTGTCGCGCTTCGGCGACATGTACGGCAGGCGCCGCATGATCCTCGCCGCCCTGGCGCTGCTGGTGGCCGGCTCGGTGATGGCGGCGCTGGCCACCTCTCTGACCTGGTTGCTGGTGGCGCGGGTGTTGCAGGGGTTCGTGGCCGCGCTGGTGCCGCTCTCGATCGGCGTGGTACGCGACATGTTGCCCGGACGCCAGCTCGCGACCGGCATCGGCGTGCTCAGCGCGACGATGGGCTTCGGCTCCGGCGGCGGGATGATCCTGGCCGGGCTCGCTTCCGGAGACTGGCACCTGGTCTTCTGGATCACGGCCGCCATCTCCCTGGTGGCCTCCGTCTTCGTGGCCTTCCTCGTACGCGACCGCGCGCCGGCCGTCAGAGGCCGTCCCGACCTGCTCGGCGCGGGGCTGCTGGCCGCGTGGCTGGTCGCGCTGCTGCTGGCCATCAGCGAGGGCGGCTCGTGGGGCTGGACCTCGCCCGGCGTGCTCGGGCTGTTCGCGGCCGCCGCGGTGCTGGCCGCCGTGTGGGTCGTGGTCGAGCGCCGGGTGCCCGAGCCGCTGGTGCAGATGGCGATGCTGGTCCACCGGGGCACGGTCGGCGCGACGGTGGCCTCGATGCTGCTCGGCCTCGCGTTCTTCACCCTCCTGACCGGCATCTCCGGTTTCGCCCAGGCGCCCGCCGGCTCCGGCTACGGCCTGGCGGCCTCCACCCTGGAAGTCGGGCTCTACCTGCTGCCCAGCACGCTGTTCATGCTGGTGCTCTCCCTGTTCGCGGGCCGGTTGATGCGTCACTTCCACGCCTCGTCCATGGTGGCCGCGGGCTCGGCGGTGACAGGGCTGGCGGCGTTGTGGCTGGTGGCCAGGCACGACGGCCCCGCCGACCTGTACATGGCGGCCTCGCTGATGGGCATCGGCTTCGGCATCGGGTACGCGGCGCTCGGCACCATGGCCGTCGAGCACGTCGAACCGGGCATGACGGCCGTCGCCGCGGGCGTGAACGCGCTCGTGCGCATCGTGGGCGGAAGCACCGCGGGCGCCGCGATCGCCGCCATCCTGGCCGCCAGTCCCGGCGTGCGCGGCTACCAGTGGGTCTTCGGCGTGGCCGCGGCGGCCGGAGCGGTGGCCGCGCTGTTCGCGGCCACGTACGGATGGCTCAACCGCCGGGCGGTCACAGCGCCTTCAGCCCGCTGATCACCTCGAGCAGCACCTTCGCGTCGGGGGCCGGAGGCGGGTGTTCGACCTGCACGAGCTGGCGCGCGTGCAGGTCGCCGACCAGCACCCTGATCACGCCGATGGGCAGGTTGAGCTCGGCCGCCACGTCCACGAGCCGGGTCGGCTGGGTGCACTTCTGCAGGATGATCAGATGTTCGGGGTCGAGGCCGCGCGGCGTCGTCAGGCCGCCGGACGTGATGATCACCGCGATGAGGTCGATGGCCTCGCTCGCGGGCACCGTACGGCCCCTCGTCAGCAGATAGGCCGGGACGATCGGACCGGCGTCCTCGTCCAGCCAGCGCTCTTCTGGCTTGTCACTCACTGCGCACCACCCGCATGGGTCGAGCGGGTTCCTTGACGTGGGGATCCAGGTCCGGATCGGCCACGTGCTCAGCCGGGATCAACACGATCGCGGTGGTCCCTCCATATGGTGAACCGCGTAGTGTCACGCGGATGTCATGCCTGGCGGCCAGGCGGGAGACGACGAAAAGGCCGAGCCTGTCGGTGTCGGCCAGGTCGAACTCCGGCGGGCTGGCCAGCCGCTCGTTGAGTTCGTCCAGCACCTCCGCGCTCATTCCGAGCCCGCGGTCCTCGACCTCGAAGACGAACCCCCTGGCCGCCTCCTCGCCCCGCACGATGACCTGGGTGTGGGTGGGGGAGTAGACGGTGGCGTTCTCGATCAACTCCGCGACGAGGTGGATCACGTCGCCGACGACGGGGCCCGCCAGTCGCTGGCCGGACATCGGCTCGACGGTGACCCGCGGGTAGTCCTCCACCTCGGCGGCCGCCCCGCGGGCGACGTCGAGCAGCGGCACCGGGCGGCTCCAGCCGCGGCCCGGCGTGGCGCCCGACAGGATGATCAGGCCTTCGGCGTGGCGGCGCATGCGCGTGGTGAGGTGGTCGAGCTTGAACAGGTCCTCGAGGGCGTCCGGGTCGGTCGCACGGTGCTGCATGTCCGCCAGCTGGATGCGCTGGCGGTGCAGCAACGTCTGGCTGCGCCTGGCCAGGTTGCGGAAGACGTGGCCGACGCCCTCGTTGAGCCGCGCCTGCCCGATGGCGGCCTCGACGGCGGTCTGCTGCACCGTGGAGAAGGCCTGCCCGACGTCGTCGATCTCGACCGTGGTGCTCGCCACCGACACCTCGGGCAGCTCGATCCGCTCGCCCCTGCGCAGCGTGCCTACCACGTGCGGCAGGCGCTCCTGCGCCACCTCCAGGGCGGCCAGCCGGAGCGCGCCGAGCTCCCGCGACAGCCGGTTGCCCATCCGCAACGAGAACACGATCGACACGACCACCAGCACCAGAGCGGTCCCCGCCAGCAGCTGCGCCCGGCCGAGCACCCGGTCGGCCACCGGGTCGGCGCGCTCGTTCAGGTTGGCGCTGGCCCGCATCTGGACCGCCTGGAACGACTTGGCCAGCTCCTCCGTGACGCTCAGCCAGTCACGCGGCGAGCGGCCGGAGATGATCTGGTCCTCCATCATCCGCATCCGCTGATAGGAGGCGGAGGTGATCATGGCGACCTGGGGGTCGCGCAGCGGCGGGTCGAGCTCTCCGAGCGCCTGGTCGACGAGGAAACGCCGGTTGCCGACGATCTGCGTGAAGGTCCTGCGCTCCACGGCCGTGGTCGGCCCGAGCGCGATGGCCTGCTCCCGGGTGAGCAGTTCCTTCGCGTAACTCATGTCGATGACCACGCGCGACTGCTCGTAGATCGGGATGTCGTCGATGAGCGCGACGCGGCGGTGCAGGCCGAACAGCGCGTCGGCGATCGCGTCGTAGGACTCAACTGCGTGCAGGCGGTCGCTCAGGCTCGTGTCGATCTCTCTTCTGATCACGTCGAGCCTGTTCAGTTGCGTGTACACCGCGTTCACCTGCGTGCGGATCTCTTCCGATCTGTCCTTGGAGTTGCCCGAGAGCCGCGTGAAGGTGTCTTCAGCGGCGTCGGTACGGCTACGCTGCGCCTCCACCGCGGTCTGGGCCGCCATGTGGCGCAGGTGCTTGGCCGAGACGAGACGCTCGCGCTGGATCTCGTTGATCAGTTTGTACGCTGGATGGCGGAGGTTCGTCCAGAGTGTCTTGTACTCGCGTAGCTCCAAGCTCTCGGTGGCGGTGACGGCGGTGATGACGCCCCACAACACCACCATGGAGGTCAGAGGCACCAGTAGGAGTCCGATGATCTTCATGCGGATCGTTCGGCTACGACCCATGGCACCTCACTCCGGTCGGTCCCCTGCTGGCAACCCCGGACGGGACAAGCCCCGAGGATAGCAATTCGATCACCAGATTGCCCAATTTTTCGGGAGTTTTGGACATGTTTTCATGATCATGCAGTAGGTTTCCCCGGGTAGATCGGTGGCGGAGGAGGACGCGTGCGCAGTCGTCTCGTTGCGGCCGCGGCGCTGGTGCTCCTCGCGGCGTGCGCGGCGCCCACGGAGGTGCGCCAGGCGCCGGAAGGGACGGCGCCTTTCGTGCACGTCTACAACACCGACGTGATCACCGAGTGGGATCCGAGCCGCTCCCACTCCAACGAGATCATCGCCTTCCAGAACATCTACGAGACCCTCACCCTCTGGAACCCGGTCACCAAGATCGCCACCCCTCGCCTGGCCACGTCCTGGCGCGCCTCGGCGGACGGCCGCACCTGGACGTTCACCATCCGCTCAGGCGTGACCTTCCACACGGGCAGACCGGTGGACGCGGCGGCCGTCAAGGCCTCGATCGAGCGCACCATCAAGTCCAGGACCGGAGCCTCCTACATCTGGAACGCCGTCTCCTCCATCAGGGTCGACGACCCCCAGACGGTGACCTTCACGCTGCGCTACGCCGTCCCGCTCGACCTGGTGGCCTCCGCCGGGTACGCCGCCTACATCTACGACACGAAGGCGGCCCCCGACCTGACGAAGTGGTTCGCGCAGGGGAAGGACGCGGGCTCCGGACCGTACACGGTGGCCCGGTGGCAGAAGGGGGCGGAGGAGGAGCTCACGCTCACCGCGTACGACGGCTACTGGGGTGGCTGGCGCAGGCCGCACTACAACACCATCAAGTTCCGTGCCGTGCCCGACCCCGCCAGGGCGTACAAGATGTTGACGGACGGCGAGGCGACCTTCGTCGGCCGGCTCTCGCCCCGGCTGTTCGCCAGGGCCTCGGCCACGCCGGGCATCCGCACGTCGGAGGCGCGCTCGTTCACCACGGCGATGATGTTGTTCAACACCGCGCGCGGCCCGATGAAGGACATCCGGGTGCGCCGCGCCATCCAGAAGGCCGTCGACTACCAGGGCGTGGTGCGGGCGCTCCGTGGCGCCGCGGGCCCGGCGAGCGGCGTCGTGCCGGAAGGGCTGCTGGGCCACGTGCCGGGCAGGGAGCCCCGGCAGGACCTGGAGGGCGCAGCCCGGCTGCTGGAGAAGGCGGGCTACGGGCCCGGCGGCGAGCCGCTGCGCCTGCGCGTGACGTACGGGCGGGGTCAGTACGACCAGCAGGTGCTCGTCTCGAAGTTGCGGGCGGCGCTGCGCCCGCTCAACGTCACCCTCGACGCCCTGCCCATGCACTGGAACGCGCAGTGGGAGCTGGGCAGGAAACGCGGCCAGGACATCTTCATCATGTACTGGTGGCCCGACTACGCCGACGGCTACTCCTACTTCGGCAACGTCTTCCACAGCTCGGACAGGCCGGAGTTCAACCTGTCCTACCTCCGGGACGACGCCCTGGACACGCTGCTCTATCCGGTGCCCGAGCTGGCCATGACCGACAAGGCGGCGGCGCAGCGGGCCTACGAGCAGGCCACGGTCAGGGTGCTCGACCAGCGGGTGGCCGCGGCGGTGCCGTGGGTGGTCTACTCGCAACGCGCCTATCTGGGCGGTGTCGAGGGATATGAGGACAACCCGGCCTATCCGGACGTGGTCTTCGTGCACGGCCTCAGGCCGTCGGCGTGATCTCCTCAGAGGTGTCACCGCGGGTGGCGTCGACCCGCTCGCGCAGGCGGGCCCTGATCTCCTCGGGCGTGTAGGCGCGGCGGCGCCGCTCCGCCCGCGCGATCACCACTCCCGTGGCGGCCACTCCCATGATTCCGGCCAGACCGAGCATCTTCCACCACCGCATGTGCCTAGGCTAACGGTGTGCTGACTCTCGACGAGGCCGTCAAGGTGACGCGCACCGGTGACCTGTGGATCTTCCGCGGGCGCTCGGTGCCCGACCGCGCCATCCAGACGGTGACCAACAGCCCGGTCAACCACGTGGGCATGGCGATCGTGATCGAGGACCTGCCGCCCATGATGTGGCACGCCGAGCTGGGCCGGTCGCTGCCCGACCTGTGGGCGGGCACGCACCAGCGCGGAGTGCAGCTGCACGACCTGCGCGACGCCGTGACGGTCTGGGCCGACCGGTACGACCAGCGGCCCTGGCTGCGCCAGCTCGACCCCGAGGCGACGCGCGAGATGGAGGACGCCGCCCTGCGCACGGTCGCCCGCCTCGACGGCACCCCGTTCCCCTCCACCACCCGGCTGGCCGCCCGCTGGGCCAGGGGCCGGATCCCGCGCCGCCGCCGGGAGCAGACGCTGGAGAGCGCCTACTGCGCCGAGGTCGTGGCGGTCACATACGAGGAGATGGGGCTGCTGCCCGCCGGTCGCCGGCCCAACTGGTACGACCCCGGCAGGTTCTGGAGCGGCGACGACCTGGGGCTGCTCATGGGATTCCGGCTCGGCAACGAGATCACCGTGGGCGTCGAGCGCGCGCGGCGCTGAATCGTAAAAAACAGGCAAAGGTCGCAGGCGTGTGGGACGGCCCTGCCCGCTGACGGCCGCCCGCGTTCCCGTCGCCGGGCGTGTTCTCGGCGCGGATGCGAAGATGACGAAGCTTTGACGCATTAGGCTCGGACACGATGGACATCCGCGTGCTCGGCCCGGTCGAAGTGCACGACAACGGTGCTGAGATCCCGATCGTGGGCGCCCAGCAGCAGTGCGTGCTCGGGCTCCTCGCGGCCTGCCACGGCGCCTACGTACCGGTCGACCGGCTGATCGAGGCGCTGTGGGAGGAAGACCCGCCCAAGACCGCCAAGACCATCGTCCAGCTCAAGGTCTCCCAGCTGCGCAAGACGCTGGGCGGGCGCATCGCCAGCACCACGGCCGGCTACTCGCTCGCCGTGCCCGACGACGAGATCGACGTGCGCCGCTTCCGCCGCCTGGCCGCCGAGGGGCGGGCGGCGACCCGGCCGGAGCAGGCCGCCGCGGCCTGGGAGCGGGCGCTCTCCCTGTGGCGCGGACAGCCCCTGCAGGGGGTCGGCACCACCTGGGTCGACCAGCGCGTACGCGGCCCGCTGACCGGCGAGCGGTGGGACCTCGTCGAGGAGTACGCCGCCGCCCTCATCGAGCTGGGCCGCCACCGCGAGGTGCCCGCGCTGCTGCAGGAGCTCAGGGACGAAGAGCCGCTCAGGGAGACGCCGCACGCGCTGGCCATGACGGCGCTGTGGCACGACGGGCGGACGGCGGAGGCCCTGGAGCTGTTCCACGGGGTGCAGCGGCTGCTCGCGGGGGAGCTGGGCGTGGATCCCGGGCCCCGGCTGCGCGACCTGCACCAGCGCATCGTCGAGGGCCACCGGCCGGTGGTGCCGCGCCAGCTCCCCCGCGACGTCGCCGGCTTCGTCGGCAGGCAGGCCGAGACCGAGCGCGTACGCGAGCTGCTGCGCGAGGGCCGCGTCGCCGTGGTCACCGGCGCGGCGGGCATCGGCAAGTCGGCGCTGGCCGCGCACGTCGGCCACCGGGTCGCCGCCGAGTTCCCCGACGGTCAGCTCCACGTCGACCTCAACGGCTACGGGCAGGGCGAGCCGCTTCCGCCCGAGCGGGTGCTGACCCGCCTGCTCGGCGCTCTCGGCGTGCCGGCGCCGAACAGCATCGCCGAGCAGCTCGACCTCTACCGCTCGACGCTGGCCACCAGACGGGTGCTGCTCCTGCTCGACAACGCCGCCGACGCCGAGCAGGTGCGCCCGCTGCTGCCCGGCGGCTCCTGCGGGGTGATCGTCACCAGCCGTGACACGCTGCGCGGCCTCATCCTGCAGGGGGCGCAGAGCGTACGCCTGGCCACGCTCACCCCCACCGAGGCCAGCGACCTGCTCGCCGACCTGGTGGGCAAGGACGTCGTCCACACCGACCCCGAGGCCGTCGCCGAGCTGGCCGAGCTCTGCGGGCACCTGCCGCTCGCCCTCGCCATCGCGGGCGCCAACCTCATCGGCCGGGCCGACCTGCGCGAATACATCAAGGAGCTGCACGCCGACCGCTGGAGCACGCTGGCCGTCGAAGGAGACGCGCAGGCCACGGTCGCCACGGCTTTCGCCAGCTCGTACGCCGCGCTCCCCGACGACGCGCGCATGTTGTTCAGGCGCTTCGGGCTGGTCCCCGGCTGCGACTTCACCGCCCACTCCGCCGCCCGCCTGGCCGGCACGGACCCGGCCACGACCACCCGGCTGCTGACCAGGCTGGCCTCCGCCCATCTCGTGGAGGAGCACACGCCAGGCCGCTACCGGCTGCACGACCTGGTCGCCCTCTACGCCCGCGAGCACTGCACGGCGGGTGACGACGACCCCGCCCGGCTGCACGCCTACTACCTGCACACCGCTCGGGCGGCCGCGCCGCTCCTCGCGCCCTCCATCGAGCTGCTGCCACTCACGCCTGAGGACCCGCCGTACGACGCGGAGGAGTTCGCCGACGCCGGCGCGGCCACCGCCTGGCTGGACGCCGAGCAGCACAACCTGCTGGCGGTGATGGACCACGCCTCCGGACGCATGCTCTGGCGGCTGATCGAGACCCTGCGGGCCTTCATGTACGGCACGTACCAGCCCGACGTGATCGCGGCCCTGGCGCGCAAGGGCCTGGCCGCCGCCGAACGCGACGGGGACCTCGCCGGGCAGGCCAGCATGCACCACACGCAGGCCAACACCCGCTTCGTCCTGAACGAACCGCGCGCGGCCCTGCGCCACTACGAGCTGGCCGCCGAGCTCTACGAACGGATCGGCTGGGGCACGGGGACGCTCCTGGCGCTGACCAACTTCGTCGTGGCCACCTCCAGCCTCGGCGACTTCCACGAGGGCGCGGCCAGGCACGAGCGGATCGTCCGGCTGTGGGAGGCGTTGGAGCCCTCCACGAAGCTCGCCGCCACGCTGGAGAACCACGCCATCGTGCTGCTGTGGTCGGGGCGCGCCCGCGAGGCCCTGGAACAGCAGCTACGCGCCAACCGCATGCGGGAGTCGCTCGGCGAGCCGCCCGCCTGGCGGGCCAGGGCGTGCTCCATAGTCGGCGACATCCGGCTGGCGATGGGCGACCTCGACGCGGCCGCGGAGGCGTTCGAAGAGGGCCTGAAGTCCGCCCACGGGGGCCAGCTGCCGGGGACGTTGTCGAGCGCGGCCATGGCGTACCACCTGAAGGGCGAGGACGCGAGGGCGGCCGATTTGGCGCGGCGAGCCGTGCAGACGGCCAGGGCCAGCGGGCTGCGCAGCGAGTACGACGAGGCGCGCAGCACGCTCGCCCTGGTGGACGACTCCATCGAGATCGGCGTGCGCATCTCCATGCTCAAGGAGGTGATCGCCTCCTACCGCCACCGCACCTATCCCTATCTCGACGCCCGCGCGCGCGTCTGGCTGGCCGAGGTCTGCCTGCGCGGCGGCCGGCACGCCGAGGCCGCCGAAGCGGCCGAGCAGGCGCTCGACGCGGCCACCCGGCACGGCCTGCGGCGGCTCGAAGGGCTGGCGCTCACCCTGCTCGCCCGGGCCGACCTGCTCGACGGGCGGCCCGACGCGGCCCGCGAACACGCCAGGCGGGCCGCCGAGGTGCACGGGGAATGGGGACACCGGCTCGACGAGGCCGCCGCGCGGGCCGTGCTCGACGAACTCTGAGCCCGCTCAGGTCCGGGCGGACAGCAGCGACTCGAAGGTGCTGCGGAGCTCCCGGCCCGGGTCCACGCCGAGCTGGTCGGCCAGCAGGCGGCGCGTGCGCTCGTACAGCTCCAGCGCCTCCGCCTGCCGCCCCACCTGGTAGAAGGCCGTCATGAGCAACGACACCAGCCGCTCCCGGTGCGGGTTGGCCGTCACGCTCGCGCGCAGCGGCGCGACCAGCCGCTCCGGTTCTCCCAGCCGGAGCCTCATGCGCGCCAGCTGCTCGATGGCGGCCAGCCGCGCCTCCTCCAGCTCGACCGCCGCCACCTCCAGCGACCTGCCGCCTCCCGGCCCGCCCAGCGCAGGACCCCGCCACAGGGCCAGCGCCTCGTCCAGCAGATCGGCGCCGGACCCGTCGTCGCGCCGCGCCGCCTCGGCGACCAGCCGGCGAAAACGCAGCGCGTCCACCGACTCGGGGTCGGCCAGCAGCACGTACCCTGACGAGTCGGTCTCCACCCGGGCGCCGACCAGCGTCCTGCGCAACCGGTACACGTGCCCCTGCACGGTCATCCGCGCACTGTCCGGGGGATCACCCTCCCACACGGCGTCGATCAGCCGCTCCACCGGCACCGGACGGTTCAGGTCCAGCACCAGCGCGGCCAGGACGTAACGACGCTTACGCGGCCCGGTGTCCAGGCGGCGCCCCCCAACACAGGCGTCAATGGACCCGAGCAGGCGAAACTCCAAGCGATCCATCCGGACAGCCTGCCGGGACGCGCTAAAAGGCGGCTAAACACAGCGGTGCCAACAGAACGCCAACTCCTTCTGTCAGGGTCTACCTCTCACGATCTCGCCCAACAGGAAGAGAAACATAGTGATCACGAAGAAGGCCGCGATCGCCGTCATGGCGGGCTCGCTCATCGCGGGGCCGATGGCCACCGTCGCCATGGCGCAGCCGAGCAACGCCGCCGTCGTCGCGAAGGACCGCCTCGGTCCCGGTGACTGGCTGCTGCCCGGACAGTCGCTGACCTCCGGCCGGTTCAAGCTCATCCAGCAGGCGCAGGGGAACCTGGTGTTCTACGACGGCACCAAGGCGCTGTGGAGCTCGCCCACCGCGGGCAAGCCGGGCGCCCGGACGACCATGCAGAAAGAGGGCAACCTCGTCATCTACGGCCTCGACAACAAGCCGCTGTGGTCCACGCAGACCGCCGGCAACCCCGGGGCCTACCTCAAGCTGCCCGAGCAGAGCGGCAACCTGGTGATCTACTCCAGGGACAACAAGCCGCTGTGGTCCTCCATGGCCTACATCAGCAAGCTGCCCTCCGGCCAGGTGCTGCGCCCCGGGCAGTTCATCCAGTCGCACAACGGCCGCTACAAGCTGATCCAGCAGAAGGAGGGCAACGCGGTCCTGTACGACGGGCGGCGCAGCCTGTTCACCACGCCGACGGCGGGGCACCCGGGCGCGCGCTCGATCATGCAGAAGGAGGGCAACTGGGTCGTCGTCGACAAGAACAACAAGGCCCTGTGGACCACCAGGACCGCCGGAAACCCGGGCGCCTGGCTGTCGGTCAGCAACGACGGCCGCGTCATCATCTACTCGGCCGCCAACAAGCCGCTCTGGACCAGCCAGATGCGCTGACCGGCCCGCGGGGGCGCTCGCTGCCTGCCGCCCCCGCCGGTGGCAGGCTGGAAGCATGCGCCTGGCTACCTGGAACGTGAACTCGGTCAAGGCACGACTGCCACGCCTGCTCGCCTGGCTGGCCGAGGTCAAACCCGACATCGTCTGCCTGCAAGAGACCAAATGCCCCGCGGACGCGTTCCCCGCGGCGGAGGTGGGCGCGCTCGGCTACGCCGCCGCGGCCCACGGCGACGGGCGGTGGAACGGCGTCGCGCTGCTGTCCGCGGCCGGGCTCGACGAGGTGACCCTGAGCTTCCCCGGCGAGCCCGGATTCGCGGAGCTCGACGGGGTCGGCGCCGCCCGCCCCGAGGCCAGGGCCATCGGGGCCACCTGCGGCGGCATGCGGGTGTGGTCCCTGTACGCGCCGAACGGGCGCACGGTCGACTCGCCGCACTACGCGTACAAGCTGGACTGGTTCTCGGCGCTGCGCGACGCGCTCGAAGCCGAACTGGCCGCCGGGCCCGTGGTGGCGTGCGGCGACTACAACGTGGCGCCGTCCGACGCCGACGTGTGGGATCCCGCGCTCTTCGTCGGATCCACCCACGTCACCCCGGCAGAACGCCAGGCGCTGGCCGGCCTGCGCGCCCTGGGACTGCACGACGTCGTGCCGACGCCCATGAAAGGGCCGCACCCCTTCACGTACTGGGACTACCGGGCAGGGATGTTCCACCAGAACAAGGGCATGCGCATCGACCTGGTCTACGCGAGCGAGGACGTCGCCGGGCGGGTGCGGTCGGCGTACGTCGATCGCGAGGCCCGCAAGGGGAAGGGGCCGTCCGACCACGCGCCGATCGTGGTGGATCTGCGGCCATGAACTTATTCCTATTCACGGCCATCCGAGTATTCTGTGGTCTCGAATGTTTCGGGGGGTGTAAAGAACCATCAAGGCCACAGGGGGAGCTCCGTGGAACCTGCAGACGGCCGTGTCATTCTCTTCATCCTCGTCGCCCTCGCCGTGTTCGCCCTCGGCCGCCGCTTCCAGACCATGGTCATCATGCGCCAGGTGTGGAAGCAGAGCGCCAGGCAGGTCAGCGCCAGAAAAGCCGTCGCGAACAACGCCGCGAAGTCGTTGATCGGCATAACCCTGCTCGCGATATTCGTCGTCTGGCTGGTGCTCAACCTGAATCGCGTCATGTGAGAAAACGCTGTCGGTGATCACCGCGCAATTGCACGAAGTGGAGCAATCACCGAATTTCCTGGCCCGCACGATCAGCGGCGGTGGCGGCGGAGGGCCCAGGCGGCCAGCACCGCGGTGCCCGCGGCGGCCAGGGTGACGGCGCGGGTCAGGCGGACCGCCCGGCGGATGTCCTTGACGTCGGGCTCGGGCCCGTCACCCATCGTCGGACGGTGTTCGACCCTGCCCTGGTAGACGTTCGTGCCGCCCAGCGTGACGCCCAGCGCGCCGGCGAACGCGGCCTCGCAGCGGCCGGCGTTCGGGCTGGGGTGCCGGTGGCCGTCCCTCATGAGCGCGGTCAGCGCGCCGCGCGGGTCCGGCCCGGTCAGGACGGCGAGCAGGCCGGTCAGCCGCGCGGGCACGTAGTTGGCCACGTCGTCGAGCCTCGCCGCGGCCCAGCCGAACCGCTCGTAACGCGCCGAGCGGTGGCCGACCATGGCGTCCAGCGTGTTGACGGCGCGGTACGCCAGCAGGCCAGGCACACCCGCCACCGCACCCCAGAACAGCGGGGCCACGACCGCGTCGGAGGTGTTCTCGGCCAGCGACTCGACGGTGGCGCGCGCCAGCTCCTCGGCCTCCAGCCGGGAAGGGTCGCGGCCGCACAGGTGGGGGAGGCGGGCCCTGGCACGTCGGAGGTCGTCGTGTTCGAGGGCGGCGGCCATGTACGAGCCTTCGCGGGCCAGCGTGGTGCCTCCCAGCACGGCCCAGGTGGCGACGGCCGTCACGATGGTGCGCGCGGGCCGGCCGGGGACGCGCTGGGCCAGCACGCCGAGCGCGGTCGCGCCGCCGACGCACACGGCGACGTGCAGGACTCCGCGCGACCGCGCGTCCCTGTAGAGCGAACGTTCCAGCCTCGCCGCGGCGCGCCCGAAAAGGGCCACCGGATGGGCGGGAGTCCGCGGGTCGGCGACGAGCCGGTCGAGCGCCACGCCGAGAGCGAGGCCGAGAGGGTCAGACCAGGTGGGCATGGAGCTCATCTTCGTGCACGTCCAGCCATGCGGCGGCACGCCGGATGCGCTCGCCGGCGCCGTTCGCCCACATCCTCGCCCAGTTGCCGCCGGCCGAGGCACGGGTGCGCATGACGGTGTAGGAGCGGTGGAAGCGGAGCCTGGCCAGCTCGAGAAGGCGGCGCCGGTCACGGGGCAGCACGCCGTACGCGTCGCAGAACAGGCGCAGGCGCTCGCCCACGTCGAGGGCGCGGAGGAGCGGAGGGCGGTCGACGGGGTCGGCGATCGGGGCCCAGTGGCGGAGGGCGGTGACGATGTCGAAGAGCCGCGTGGTCGGCCGGGCCAGATCGAAGTCGATCAACGCGTACGGCCGCCCCGCCCGAAAAATCACGTTATCCATCGTCAAGTCACAATGGCCGATGACTTCCGGCTCTTTATCATCATTCGATCCCCCCTCCCAGCCGTCCAGCACCAGCGGAAACCCCGCCGTCGCATCGTGGAACTCCCGCACCAGCACCGCGAGCCCGGCCAGCGCCTCATCGCTCGCGCTCTCCGGCCGCAGCCCGGTCGTGCCCGGCACGTACGTGAGAACCTCGCGCCCGTACTCGTCCATCCCCACCACACGTGGCGCACCCTCGAACCCCGCCGCCTCAAGGTGCCTGAGCAGGGCGTGCACGGAGGGCGTGGACGTACTGGCCGGTCTGCGCACGGTGTCACCGACGCGCACCACCCCGTCAGTCACATCCCCGCCCTGCAAGGGAATCTCATGCAGGAGCGTCGCGACCATGCCACGGAAGCTTAGACTTTCCGCCCCGCTTCCGCCCGATCTTTTCGCCGCTTCCGGCAACAAGATCGCCCCGCTCGATGCCCGTACCCTCCCTGGGTTGGGTGCCGCCGGCTTCCTCCCGTTCCGGTATCCTCCCTGTGGCCCGCACGACCAGACAGAGCACCGGCTGGACCGTGGCGGCCATGGTCACGGAGTTCCTGGTCATGTGCGGGTGTGATCGGGTCGACAGACTGACACGGGAAAACGTGTGCGTGACATGTCGCCGGATCATGCACAATAAGGCGGGAGCGCCCTTAGCTCAGCTGGATAGAGCACCGGACTTCTAATCCGACGGTCGCAGGTTCGAATCCTGCAGGGCGCGCTGTTGTGATGTCTCAGGACATCGGAAACCCTCGAACCTACGGGTTCGGGGGTTTCGTCGTGTTGGGGTTTGCCTGGGGTTGGTAGTCACGGGTGGGGT
>NZ_JBVJHP010000014.1:0-339118 GCF_055586745.1 Nonomuraea sp. NPDC049378 | reverse complement strand
CCGTTTTTTCTTTCTTGGGGCCTTTACACAGCCGGTGGGGGGGGGGGGGGGGGCAAGGGGGGGGGGGGGGGGTGGGGGCGGGGCCCCCCCCCCCCCCCCCCAAGCCCACCGAGCGAGAGTTCGCGCGTGATCACATTCGACGCTGTCACCAAACGTTTCCCGGACGGAACGGTCGCCGTGGACGACCTCACCATGGAGGCTCCCACAGGCGAGATCACCGTGCTCGTCGGGCCCTCGGGCTGCGGCAAGACGACCTCACTCCGGATGATCAACCGCATGATCGACGCCTCGGAGGGACAGATCCTCCTCGACGGCGTGCCCGTGCAGAGCATCGACCCGCCGACCCTGCGCCGCGGCATCGGGTACGTCATCCAGCAGGCCGGCCTGTTCCCGCACCGGAAGATCGTCGACAACATCGCCACCGTCCCCTACCTCCTCGGCTGGGACCGGAAGAAGGCCCGCGACAGGGCCATGGAGCTGCTGGAACGCGTCGGGCTCGACCCGGCGCTGGCCGGCCGCTACCCGTTCCAGCTCTCGGGCGGGCAGCAGCAGCGCGTGGGCGTGGCCAGGGCGCTGGCCGCCGACCCGCCCGTGCTGCTCATGGACGAGCCGTTCAGCGCGGTCGACCCCGTGGTGCGCACGACCCTGCAGGAAGAACTGCTCAGGCTGCAGGACGAGCTGAACAAGACCATCGTGTTCGTCACGCACGACATCGACGAGGCCATCAAGCTCGGCGACCGGGTGGCTGTGCTGCGCGTCGGCGGCCGGCTGGCGCAGCTGGCCGCGCCCAAGACGCTGCTGTCGGAGCCGGCCGACGACTTCGTCCGCGAGTTCCTCGGGCACGACAGGGGGATCAGGCGGCTGCAGTTCGTCTCGACGGAAGGGCTGCGCCTGCGTACCGATCTGACGGTCCGGCAGGACGGCGGCGACGGCTCGTCGCAGGAGCCGTGGCGGCTGGTCGTCGACGAGCAGGGCGGGCCGGTCGGCTGGATCTCCGGGGCGCGCCCCGGAGAGCTGGAGCCGTTCGGGACGTTCCTGTACGGCCGCGACTCGATGCGTTCGGCGCTCGACGCGGCGCTGCTGTCGCCGTCCGGCTGCTCGGTGGCCGTGGACGACGAGGGCAGGGTCGTCGGCGTGGCCACCAGGGAGGCGCTCGACGAGGCGCTGGCGGAGGCCGCAGATGGGTGACGGTCCTCCCTCCCTGTGGGAATGGATCGGGCGCAACTGGGACACCGGCCGGGCGGGCAGCATCAAGGACCTGCTCATCGACCACCTGACCATGTCGCTCGTGCCGATCCTCTTCGCGCTGATCGTGGCACTGCCGCTGGGCCTGGCCTGCGTGCGCTGGCGCTGGCTCTACCAGCCCGCCTCCGGCCTGATGAACGTCATCTACGCGCTGCCTTCGCTGCCCGTCTTCATGCTGCTGATCTCGGTGACCGGGCTGTCGCAGACCACGGTGATCATCCCGCTCGCCTTCTACGGCGTGGCCGTCCTGCTCCCGGCCGTGGTCGGCGGGCTGGACTCGGTGCCCGACCACGTGCGCCAGTCAGCGGTCGCGATGGGCTTCTCGCCGCTGCGCCGGCTGCTGGCGGTGGAGCTGCCGATCGCGGTGCCGGTGGTGCTGGCCGGCCTCCGGGTGGTCGCGGTCTCCAGCATCAGCCTGGTCAGCGTGGGCGCGCTGATCGGGCAGGGTGGCCTCGGCGGGCTGTTCACCCGGGCGTACCAGAACCCGTTCATGCCGCCGGTGATCGTCGGCATCGTGCTGATCGTGCTGCTGGCGCTGATCGCCGACGGCCTGCTGGTCCTGGCTCAGCGGGTGCTCACCCCCTGGGTACGCGTGCGGAAGGGGGCGGCGTCGTGAACTGGCTGACCTCGTTCTTCGTCTGGATAGCCGAGTTCTTCGGCAACGGCGCCAACTGGTCGGGGCCCGGCGGGATCCCCATGCGGCTGCTGGAGCACCTCGAGTTCTCGGCGCTGGCGCTGCTGCTGGCCGTGCTGGTGGCCGTGCCGCTGGGGCTGGCGATCGGGCACACGGGCCGGGGTGAGGTGCTGATCGTCGTCTCCGCGAATCTGGCCAGGGCGCTGCCCACGCTGGGGTTGCTGGTGATGTTCGTGTTGCTGCTGGGCACGGCCTCGATCTGGCCGGTGATCATCCCGCTGGTGTTGCTGTCGGTGCCGCCGATCCTGGTCAACACCTTCGAGGGCGTCAAAGGGGTCGATCCCGAGCTGCGCGACGCGGCGTACGGGATGGGCCTGCGCGGCGGGCAGGTGCTCGGCCGGGTGCTGGTGCCGGTCGCGCTGCCGCTGATCCTGCTGGGCTGCCGGCTGTCGGCGATCCAGGTCGTGGCCACCACGACGGTCGCGGCCTACACCGGGCTCGGCGGCCTCGGACGCTACGTGATCGACGGTTTCGCGACGAAGGATTACGCGAGCGTCGTCGGGGGTTCTGTACTCATTGTGCTGTTCGCCCTGGTGGTGCAGCTCCTGTTCGCGCTCGCGCAGAGGGTGACGGTCTCGCCGGGGGTGAGCCAGCGAGTGAATATTCGATAACCTCCCGCTTGAGAAGGGAAACACCATGAGACGCATGTTCGGCACCGCGGCGGTGCTCGTGTCAGCGGTCCTCACGCTGGCCGCCTGCGGTGGCGGCGGCAGCACGGGCAACCCGCTCGACACCACGAGCGCGGCCCCCAGCGGTTCGGCCTCGGGCGGGGGCAAGGCCGTCATCGGATCGTTCGACTTCGACGAGAGCGTGCTGCTCGCCTCGATCTACGCCCAGGCCCTCGAGGCCAAGGGCGTGCAGGTCGAGGAGAAGCCGCGCATCGGCAGCCGCGAGGCCGTCTACGACCAGGTCAAGAGCGGCGGCCTGACCATCGTGCCGGAATACAACGGCAACCTGCTCGCCTTCATCGACCAGGCGGCCACGGCCGCCACCACCGACGAGGTGAACACCGCGCTGAAGGAGAAGCTGCCCACCGAGCTGGAGGTGCTCGACTCCTCACCCGCCGAGGACAAGGACACCCTGTCCGTCACCAAGGACACCCAGACCAAGCAGTCGCTCACCACCATGGAAGACCTCGCCAAGGTCTCCAAGAGCATGATCGTCGGTGGCCCGCCCGAGTTCAAGAAGCGGTGGGAAGCACGGTTCAAGGACGTCTACGGGGTCGAGTTCAAGGAGTGGAAGCCCACCGGGCCCACCACGGCCGACGCGCTGAAGGACGGCACGATCCAGGTCGGCAACGTCTTCAGCACCGACCCGAAGATCGCCGCCAACAACCTGGTGCCGCTCCAGGACACCAAGAACATCTTCCCGGCCCAGAACGTGACGCCGCTGCTCCACAAGGCGTCCGCCTCCGACACGATCCGCACGACGCTCAACGGGATCTCCGCCAAGCTGACCACGGAGTCGTTGCTGGAGATGATGCAGAAGATCTCCGTCAACAAGGACGAGCCCGCCATGGTGGCCGAGGAATGGCTGACCTCCAACGGCCTCGCCTGACGCCCGCCGCGAGGGCCTCACGAAGCCGGAGGCCCTCGCGGTGAGCGAGTTCACGGAGGCGATGGCGCAACTCGCGGCCGGCGTGGCGGTGGTGACCGTACGCGACGGGCGCGACGATCTGGGCGCCACGATCTCGGCGCTGATGTCCGTCTCGATGGAGCCGCCGCTCGTTCTGGTGAGCCTGGGCAGCCGCGGCTACCTGAACGAGGTGCTGCTGCGCCAGGACCGCTGGGTGGCGTCACTGCTGTCGTCGGGTCAGGCGGCCATCGCCAGCCGGTTCGCCACCGCCGGGCGGCCCAGCGCCCGCCTGCTGGTGGCCGGCACACCGCACCACCGGGGGCCGCACACGCAGGCGCTGGTGGTGGCGGGCGGGGTGGCCGCGCTGGAGGCCGAGACCACCAAGGTGGTGCCGGCCGGCGACCACACCCTCTACATCGCCACCGTCCTCGCGATCGACTACGTCGAGCCCGAGCTCCAACCCCTCGTACGACTCCGCGGCCGCTATCGCCCGACAGGCGCGTGACCGCGGGCGTCACGTCACCCGTCGGCGCCGCTGCAGCGCCGCGGGCGCGTGACGGCGGGCCGCACGCCGGCCGAGGTCAGCGGATCGTGTACCACGCGGGCAGGATGAGCGGACCCGCGACGGGCAGGCCGAGCTCGGCCGACAGCCGGGCCAGCGGGCCCCAGGCGTCCATGCGGATCCTGGCCAGCGCGGCCGACTTGTCCTCGCTCGAGTCGGGGCCGCGCAGGCGCTCCAGCGGGTTGAGCCGGGGATAGGCGCGCACCGGCGCGTCGTCGGCCAGCCCGGCCCGCCCGCGCGCCAGGGCCAGCGCGTCCTCCAGCCCGCCCAGCTCGTCGACCAGCCCGCTCGCCTGCGCGTCGGCGCCGGTCCACACCCGGCCCCTCGCCAGCTCGTGTGCGCGGTCGCGGGTGAGGTCGCGGCTCGCGGCCACCTTGCTCACGAAGTCGTCGTAGATCCGGTCGAGCCAGGCGTTGATCCGCTCCCACTGCTCGGAGGAGAACCCGCGGGACGTGGCGAACATCCCGGCGTTGGCCCCGCTGCCCACGAGCTCGGTGTTCATCCCGATCTTCTCGAACAGCTCGGCGAGGACGGCCTTGCCGCCGTAGACCCCGATCGAGCCCGTCAGCGTGCCCGGCTGCGCCACGATCACGTCGGCGCCCATCGACACGAAGTAGCCGCCGGAGGCGGCCACGTCGCCCATCGACACGATCACCGGCTTGACCTTGCGCGTCAGCGTCACCTCGCGCCACACCGTGTCGCTGGCGACGTAGGAGCCGCCCGGGCTGTCGACCCGGAACACGACGGCCTTGACGTGCTCGTCGCGCCGGGCCGCCCGGAACGCGGCGCTGATCGTGTCGGAGCCCATCGCCCCGCCCCCGCCCACCGGGCTGCGCCCGCTGCGGCCGGACCTGATCATGCCGTGGCCGTGGACGAGCGCGACCGCGTCGGCCATCGGCTGCGGCAGCTTGCGTACGGCCGTGCTCCTGGCGTAGCGGGAGACGTACAGCAGGTGCGCCTCGGCCCCCGCGGAACGCTTGACCTCGTCGTAGACCTCGTCGCGGTAGGCCAGCTCGTCGACCAGCCCCGCCTCCAGCGCCTCTGCGGCGGTGAACGGGCCCCGGTCGATCAGCTCGCGCACCTTGGCGGGGTCGAGCCTGCGCCCCTCGGCGATGCCCGCGACCAGGCCCTCGGTGACCGACTCCACGATGCGGCCGATCGACTCGCGGTGGGCCTCGGTCATGTGGTCCTGGGTGAAGGTGTTGGCGGCGGTTTTGTACTCGTGCCGCTGGCCCACTTCGTAGCCGACGCCCAGCTTGGCCAGCGTCCCCTTGACGAAGCGCTGCTCGACCGCCACGCCGGTCAGCCCGACGTCGCCGCTCGGCTGCAGGTAGACGCGCTCGAAGGCGGTGGCCAGGTAGTAGGGCACGGTGCCGCCGCCGAACTCGCCGAACGTCTCGGCGAACGCGACGGCCGGCTTGCCCGAGGCGCGGAAGTGGGTCACCGCCTGGCGCAACTCCTGCACCATGGCCAGGCCCATCGGGTTGCCCCCGACCTTGACGACCAGCCCTCTGACCCTGGGGTCCTGCCTGGCCCGCCGCAGCCCCGACAGGACGTCGGACAGGCGCGGCTTGCGCATCGACAACACCGCGGCGAGCGGATCCGACGGCGGGCCCTCGGTGAGGCCCTCGGTGAGGTCGAGCTCCAGCACCAGCGGGGCGGTGCGCCGCTGGCGAAGCTTGTCGACGGTTTCGAAGATCGCCTTGCCTGCGTCCATGAAGCCACCCTAGGCGACACGATCCCGACGTGCGGCTCGGCATCGTGAGCGGGAGGCGTCGCCAGGGCAAGACCTATCTGCTCGACGCCCTGATCCGGGAGGTCGGCGGATTCTTCTTCGCGGCCACGGACGAGACGGAGACCGAGGCGCTGACCCGCTTCGGCCACACGGCCATCCACCACGCGGTGCTGGGGGCCATTGCCTCGGGGAACGCCACGCGTGGTGGCATCGCCTCCCATATAGGCCGGAAATCCCCGGATATCGGGCACCCGCTGTCGGTCTTGGAAGATTCACAGCTGATCGCTCGTGAGGCGGACGCGTTCAGAAAGGGCAGATCTCTCTATCGCATCTGCGAACCTTTGATCGTCTTCTATGAGGCAGTGATGCGGCGCGAATGGGACCGGCTGGAGCGCGTCCAGCCCGAGGCCGCTTGGCGCAACTCCCGTGCCACCTTCCTGTCACAGGTGGTGGGCCCGCACTTCGAAGCCATCTGCCGCGAGTGGACGATGCTCTCGGACGGGGAGATGTTCGGCGAGCTTCCCGGCAGGGTGGCCGCCGGAACCGTGGCGGACCCGCACAATCGCACGCAGATTGAGGTGGACGTGGCGGTTCTCGCCCAGGAGGAGCATGGGCGGCCGCGCGGCGTGCTCTCCCTGGGGGAGGCGAAGTGGGACAAGGTCATGACCACCGGCCACGTGGAGCGGCTGCGACGGGCCAGGGACCTGCTGGCGGTCAAGGGATACGACACCAGCGGGACGGTGCTGACCTGCTACGGCGGCGCGGGCTTCCAGGAAGGCATGCCGGGAGACGTCCGGCTGGTCGCCCTCGACGACCTGTACGCGTGAGCGCCCGGTTGCAGATAGTTTCGACCTGAACGCATGGCTCAGGGGAAAGGAGCGCGGCGGGGTGCCCGAGGTTTCGATCCGCCTTCTCGGACCGTTCGAGGTGCGGCTGCCGGACCGTACCGTGAGGATCGCCTCGAAACGGCAGCGGGCTCTGCTGGCGAGCCTGGCCGTGCTGCCGGGGCGCGTCGTGCCCGTCGACGTCCTGACCGAGCGCATCTGGGGCGCCGACCTGCCGTCGAGCCCTCGCGAGGCCGTGCAGAACAACGTGCACCGGCTCCGGCGGCTGCTCGGGCCGCAGTTCGGCGGGCTGGTGCGCAACGTCGTCGACGGCTACCTGCTGGACGTCGACCCCGATCAGGTGGACGCGTCGCGCTTCGACCGGCTCGTCCGCGCCGCGGAGCAGGCCACGGACGACGAGCCCGGGCGCGCCCGCGAGCTGCTGCGGGACGCGCTGGAGTTGTGGCGGGGCGAGCCGCTCGGCGACGTCGCGTCCGACTCGCTCGAGCGCGACCACGCGCCCGCGCTGACCGAGCGTTACCTGGCGGCCGTCGAGCGGCGGATCGATCTGGACCTGGCGCTCGGCGACCGCGCGCCGAGCGCGATGATCGCCGAGCTGCGCGTGCTGACCGCGCGCTTCCCCGTACGCGAGTCGCTCTGGGAGCGGCTGCTGACCGTGCTGATCGCGGACCGGCGGCAGGCCGAGGCGCTGGAGGCGTACGAGTCCGTACGGAACACGCTCGCGGACACCCTCGGCGCGGACCCGTCGGCGCGCCTGCAACGCCTGCACCGGCGGTTGCTGGCGGGAAGCCCAGAGCCGGAACGCGTGACGCCGCGGCAGCTGCCCCCGGCGCCGGCGGGCTTCGCCGGTCGGACGGCCGAGCTGGCCGCGCTCGACGAGCACCTCGTTCGCTGGTCCGGCAGCGGGCTCGCCCTGGTGGCGGTTCACGGCGTCGGCGGCGCGGGCAAGACCGCGCTCGCGGTGCACTGGGCCAGGCTGAGGCAGGATCGTTTCTCCGACGGGCAGCTCTACCTCGACCTGCACGGCTACGGCCCTGGCCGGCCGGTCACGGCGGAGGCGGCGCTCGGCCGGCTGCTGCGCGCGATCGGCACGCCGCCGGACCGGGTTCCGAACGACGCGGGGGAGGCCGCGGCGCTGCTGCGCACCCTGCTCGCCGGCCGCCGGATGTTGCTGCTCCTCGACAACGCCCACGACGCCGAGCACGTCCGGCCGCTGCTGCCGGGCTCCCACTGCTTCGTGATCGTGACCAGCCGGAGCGACCTGCGCGGCCTGGCCGCGCGCGATGGGGCGCACCGGGTGGCGCTGCGCGAGCTGCCCGACGCCGACGCCATGGCGTTGCTGACGGCGGCGATCCCGCGGCACAGGGCGGAGGCGGAACCCGACGCGCTGGCCGAGCTGGCCCTGCTGTGCGGACGGTTGCCGCTGGCCCTGCGCATCGCCGCCGAGCTGGGATCCCAGCACCCCGACCGTTCCCTCGCCGAGCTGGTCGACGATCTGCGGCAGCGCCGGAGCCCGCTGGACGCCCTGGCCGACAGCGATCCGGGAGCCGACCTGCGTACGGTGTTCTCGTGGTCGTACGACCTGCTTCCGCCGGACCTGGCGCGCGCGTTCACCCACCTCGGCTGTTACCCGGGCAGCGACATCGGGTTGCCGGGCGCGGCGGCGCTGCTGGACGTCGTGCCGGCCGCGGCGCGCGCCCTGCTCGACCGGCTGGCCGCCGTGCACCTGCTGGAAGCGCGCCGGCCGGGGCGCTACCGGCTGCACGACCTGCTCAGGGAGTACGCCGCCGAGCGGCTGGCCGCCGACAGGTCCGAGGCGGGCGCGGCGGCGTTGCGCCGGGTGCTCGACTGGTATGTCCGGGCGGCGAACGAGGCGCGGATCGCGCTCGGCTTCTCACGCCCGATCCCGCTCTCGCGCGGCATCGGCGAGAGCGCGGTTCCGCTGCCCGCCCTTCCCGGCAGCGGTGCGGCAACCGAATGGTTCGAGACCGAACGGAGCACGCTGGTCGCCGCCGTCGGCGCCGCTGCCGATCACGGCCTGCCGGACCACGGCTGGCAGCTGGCTGTCGACATACGCGACTTCCTCGACCGGTCACGCTATTTCGCGGACTGGCTGGCGGCGGGCCGGTCCGGCCTGGAGTGCGCGGAGGAGCTCGGCGATCCGCTGGCCGGATACCAGGCCGCGTTCGTGCTCGGCGGCGCCTACTCCGTCACCGGCGCGTACGACGAAGCCGACGCGACGCTGCGCGAAGCCCTGCGGCACGCCGAGCGGCTCGGCGACCCCGCGAAGACGTCACGGGCGTTGAGCGTGCTCGGGCTGGTCTGGCAGCGGGCCGGGGACTTCGACCGCGCGCTCGCCTGCCACCGGGAGGCGGAGATCGCCGCCCGGCCGGCGGCCTCCGCGGTGGTCCGGGCGCACGCGCTGCTCAACTACGGCGCCACCGAGATCCTGGCCGGGCGCTGCGCCGACGCCCTGGGGCACACCCGCGAGGCGCTGGAGATCTACCAGGAGCACGGCCTGGAGCTGCAGGAGGCGTGCGCGTTGACCAACCTCGCCGCGGCGTGCGAGGGGACCGCCGAATACCCGACGGCCCTGGAACACTGCCGGCAGGCGCTGGTGATCTCCCTGCGGCTGGCCGACGTGAGCGGCCAGGTCGAGGCGCTGACGACCCGGGGCGAGATCCAGCTCGCGATGGGCCGCCCGGACGACGCGCGCGCCTCCTGGGAGGAGGCGCGCGCACTGCTCAGGCCTGCTGATCCCAACTACGCCAGGCTCGATCAGCTGCTCAGGGGCCTGGGCTGCTGATCACGCAGCGTGCGCGGCCTCGGGCGGAACGAGTTCCGCGACGTGCGGGTCACGAGCTTTTCCTCCTGTATGTGCGGACACGTCGGTTGACGTCTGACCAGCACATCAGGGCTCGCTATCAGATCGCTCTCACTTTCTGACCGCCACGGAGAGCGGGGCGGAGCGGGCCGCGAATCGGGCGGGTTTCGCGCACCCGACCGGGTGGGTGGCGGTAGGTGCCGCACCCACCCGGGGTGTTCGATGGTTACCTGGCGCTCAGCGCGGCCCACACGTCGATGCGGGGCGTGGTGACCTCCGTGTTCCCGCTCTTGTACGTGATCGGCTTGCCGGTGCTCTTCAACGTCTCCAGCAGCGTGTCCACCGAGGCGTTGGGGCGCTTCTGGTGCAGCAGCGCGAAGGCGCCCGCCACGTGCGGGGCGGCCATCGAGGTGCCGCTGAGCGTCGCGTACGTGTTGCTGGCGATCGCCCCCGTGATGGACACGCCCGGCGCGTAGACGTCGATCAGCGTGCCGCGGTTGGAGAAGGTGGCCACGGCGTCCTTCTTGTCCGTGGCGCCCACGGCGACGGTGTTCGAGACGCACGCCGGCCACGACACCGACGCGTCGAAGCCCTCGTTGCCCGAGGCGACCACCGTGGCGACGCCCTTGGCCTGCAGCTTGTCGACCTCGGCCTTGAAGTCGGCCCCGTCGCCCGTGTCGCAGGCGGCGGTGTAGGCGCCGCCGCCCAGGCTGAGGTTGACAGAAGCGATCTTGTACTGGGACGTCATCAGGTCGGCGTACGCCATGCCGGTCAGGATCGACGAGTCGTAGGCCAGGATGCAGACGGGCCGGCCGGAGCAGTACGGCGAGTCGTCGAACCGGCTGAACACCTGCACCGGCACGATGAGCGCCTTGGGGGCGACGCCGTCGGCGGCGAAGTCGGCGGTCCGCTGGCCGGCGGTGATGCCGGCGACGTGGGTGCCGTGGTAGCAGAGGCCGTACTGCGGCTGCGGGGCGTCCTGCAGGCAGGCGGCGCTCTCGGCGCTTGCGGCGCCCGCGCCGACCTGGGACTCGGCGCCGTTGGGGCACAGCGGCGTGGAGCCGTCGGCGGGGTCTTCGGCGGAGAAGCACGCCTCGGACACGATGCGGTCGCCGAAGGCGGGGTGGTCGGTGTCGATCCCGGTGTCCAGGATCGCGACGGCCGTGCCCTTGCCAGTGGTGCCGCCGGCGTGCGCCTGGTCGGCGCCGATCAGGGGGATGCTCTCCACCAGCGAGGGTTTGTTGAGCTTGTCCTTGCGGATCGAGACGACCGCGGTCTGCTCGGCGAGCTTCTCGAGTTCGGCGCGGGTCCCGCGGTAGACGAAGAAGTCCAGCGCGCCGGCCACTGCGGCGGGCGGTTCCGCGATGAGGTTCTTCTTGCCCCGCTTGATCTTCTCAGCGCTGGACAGCAGGGACTTCACCTGGTCGGGCTGTTGCACGCGGACGATGGCGCGGTGCTCGCCGCTCGCCGTGATCGCAGGGTCGATCTTCGTTTCGGGGTCGGCGAGGGCGGGTGTGGCGACGAGCGCGGCCGCGGAGGCGGCCAAGGCGATCGCGCCTGCCAGCAGAGACGACAGTCTCAACTGATCCTCCGGTGGTTCGGGGGGCATTTCTCACCGAAAGTGTAGTAATCGGACAACTGTTGTCAGAGGGGTGGATGCGTTCTGTTACCTGTTCTTGTTCTGGTCAGGGACGTGACCGGAGTCTCCGGGGCTCCGGCCGTGACGCCCGTTCAGACGCGTGCGGCAGGGGTGGCCCGCTCGGCGTCGATCCTGGCGGTGACCGTCGACGTGCCACCGGCGCCGTACCGGATGGGCGTGCCCGTGCTCTTCAACCGCTGCAGGCTCTGCGCGACGGTGTTGTTCGCGTACGCCTGCTTCATCAGCGCGAACATCCCGGCCACGTGGGGCGCGGCCATCGAGGTGCCGCTCAGCTCGCGGTACGCGTCGTCGGGAACCGAGGAGTTGATGTCCACCCCGGGCGCGAACAGGTCCAGCATGGCGCCCCGGTTGCTGAACGAGGCGGGGGCGTCGTCGTCGCCGGTCGCGCCCACCGTCACGGCGGTGGAGATGCAGGCAGGGGAGGAGACGCCGTTCGGGGATCCGCTGTTGCCGGCCGCCACGACCGGCGCCACGCCCAGCGCCACGAGCGCGTCGAACTCCGGCTTGACCCCCGCGGCGGCGGGGTCGGCGTCGCACGCCTCGGTGAACAGGCTCCCGCCGGCCATGCTCAGGTTCACCGCCGCGACGTTGCTGGCCCTGGCGACCCGGGCCACGTACTCCAGCGCCAGCTTCTGGTCCGAGGTGTAGCTGAGGAAGCAGGGGGCGCTGCCGCCACCCGACCCGCAGGTCAGCGGGTTGTCCACGCGGCTGAAGACCTGGATCGCCAGGATGCGCGCCGCGGGGGCGACGCCGTTGGACGGCGCCCCCGCGGTCACGGCGCCCGCCGCGATGCCGGCCACGTGCGTGCCGTGCGAGCAGGCGTTCGACCCGTTGACCTGGCACTGGGCGGTCTCGGCGTCCGCCGAGCCCGGCCCGGTCTGGCTCGGCTGGCTGTTCGGGCAGAGCGAGACGGTGCCGTCGCTGGCGTCGGAGGAGGAGAAACACGCCTCGTCCACCAGCCGGCCGCGCAAGAACGGGTGGTCGCGGTCGATCCCCGTGTCGAGCACGGCGACCGTCGTGCCCCTGCCGGTCCAGCCGGCGGTGTTCGCCCGGTCCGAGCGGATCAGGGCGGTGCTGGAGTCCAGCGTCGGGTGGCGCAGCTCGTCCTTGTAGACGGACTGGACCCTCGCGTCCTTCCTGAGCTTGGCCAGCGTGCGCCGGTCCACCTCGGCGACGAAGAAGTGCGGCGATGACGCCGCCTCCAGGACCCGGCTCCCCTCCGAGGCCTGTTCCAGGTCCTGGGCCACGGCCTCGGCGTTCTGGCCCGGCTTGACCTGGATGATGGATCGGACCCGGGTCTTCGCCTTGATCTCCGCGACGAGCGCGGGGCTGATGACGGGGTCGTTGGTGTTCTTCGTGTCGGCTTGCAGCGGCGGGGCCGCGCACAGCACGGCGCACAGGACGGCCAGCGCGCTCGCGCGGGCCGGCAGAGACCGTAGCCTCACATGTTCCTCCGAAGGTCGGTTCGTCCTCGAGGCGGGAGCGTTCCGGCTCCTGGCCCGCGTACAGCCGCATACATCCCCCTTGCCACAAGGGTGATGTGGGGGATGAAAGCGAGCAGCGCGACCTTGGAGACGTTTTTGCCTCAGGGCGACCCATGGGAAAGGCCGGTCGCAAGAGACCGGCCCTTTCCCATGGATCACTTGGTGGACTTGTTGACCTTGTCGGCCGCCTTCTTCAGCGCCGCCGCGGACGGCTTCTTGCCGAGCCGCACCTTCTCGGCGGCGGCCAGCGTCGTGGTGCCGTTCGTGCCGTGCGCCCAGTTCAGCCAGGCCGTCAGCAGCGCGCGGTCCAGCTTGGCCTTGCCGGTGCGGGTGTTCTTCAGCACCCGGTACGCCTTGCCGAGCGAGGACGCCTTCGTCAGCTCGGGGAACACCTTGCTCGACTTGCTGATCAGCTTCAGGTAGCAGGTGAGCGTGTCGTCGGGGATCGTCCCGCTGCTGCGGTGGATCTCCACGGCCCACTTCTTGACCGTCAGCTTCCTGGCCGCCTTGCCCCGCGTGCAGACGGTGGCCGCCGGTTTCGCGACCGGGCTCGCGGTGACCGTCACCGTGACCGTCACGGTGGGCAGCGGCACCGGCTCGGGGTCGGGGGCGGGGTCCGGGCCCGGATCCGCCGGGTCGTCGGGCTCGGGGGAGGGCCCGCTGCTGTCGCCAGGGTCGGGCTCCGGGTCCTGCTCGGGCGGGGGCGCCGGGGTCTGCGAGATCGGCGGCTGCGGGGCCGTCCCGGCCAGTGCCGCCGCCAGGTCGAGGCGCGGTGTGGTGACCTGGGCGCCGTTGGCCTCGTACAGGTACGGCCTGCCGGTCGTCTTCAGCTTGTCGATCAGGTCGGCCATCGGGGTGTCCGGGGAGGCCGCCTTCATCAGTGCCAGCGCGCCGGCCACGTGCGGTGTCGCCATGGAGGTGCCGCTGTAGACGGTGGTCGCGTTGTCCGGCACCGACGATTCGATGTCCACGCCGGGCGCGAACAGGTCCAGCAGGGCGCCGCGGTTGGAGAAGTCCGCGATGGCGTCGCCTCCGTCGTTCGCGCCCACGGCCACGGCGCTGGAGACGCAGGCCGGGTACGAAGCCCCTTCGAAGTACTCGTTGCCCGCGGCCACCACGGTGGCGATGCCCCTGGCCAGCAGCGCGTCGATCTTCGGCTTGAAGACCGAGCCTTCCTCGGAGGTGTCGCACGCGCCTTCGTACGGCATCCCGCCCAGGCTCAGGTTGACCGCGGCGATCGGCTGGCTCAGCCCGGCCACGTAGTCCATGGCCTGCAGCAACGACGACTCGTACGCCAGCAGGCACGACGGCTCGCCGCAGAGGTTCTCGTCGTTGACCCGGCTGAACACCTGCACCGCCACGATGCTCGCCCCCGGCGCCACGCCGCTGCTGCCGGCCGCGATGCCGGCCACGTGGGAGCCGTGGTCGCACAGGTTCACGCCGCCGGACAGGCACTTCTCGGTGGTCGCGTCCGCCGCGCCGGGCCCGGTCTGCTGCGTCTGCTGGTTCGGGCAGAGCGTCTCGACGCCGGGCTCCACCGCGGAGAAGCAGGCCTCGGCCACGACCCTGCCGTTGTACCACGGGTGGTCGGGGTCGATGCCGGTGTCGAGCACCGCCACCGCCTGACCGGCGCCGGTGTGGCCCTTCGCGTGCGCCTGGTCGGCGCCGATCAGCGTGAGGTTGGAGCCGACCTGGGTGGGCGTGTACGTCCTGTCACGGCGGATGGAGGCGACCCGCGGGTCCTCGGCCAGCTTGGCCAGCTCCTCCGCGGTGCCGTTCACGACCATGAACGTCTGGTTCTGCGGCTGCAGCACCACGTCCACGCTCTCGGCGGCGGCCTGGGCCGCCACGGGCGCGTTCTCCGTGGGGCCGGTCAGCTCGACGATGGCCCGCGCCGTGCCGCCGTCGACCCCTAAGCCCTCCTCGACCTTGTCCTCGGGCGAGGAGGGGGTGGGGGCAGGGGACTCAGCCGGTGTGTCCGCCGGTGTCTCCGGGGGGGCGTCCGGAGTGGCCTCGGGCCCGGCCGGGGACGGGGACTCGGCCGGGGGCGCCTGCGACTCCGTCACGGTGGGCGACGGGGTGGTCGTCGGATCGTCGGCATGGGCCGGGCCGGACAGCGGCAGCAGGGCCAGGGCGATCGAGCATACGATCAGGGGGCGAAGTCGCACGCGTCCTCCGAGAAGGGATGATCTCGGAGTTTATGGTGATTTGCCCGACAGGCACAGGGCTCCCGCCGCTTTCTCACCGAACTTTCAGTGACCGCCGGTCAACCACCGTGCACCGCCGATCAGCGGCCGATCGACCGCCGATCAGCCGCCGATCAGCCCTCGTCCGGCACCGATCGGCCGCCGTCCGCCGCCGGCGCCTCGTGCGTGAGCCAGACCGCGCCGAGCGGCGGCACCCGCAGCGTCGTCGAGTAGGGCAACCCGTGCCACGGCTCGTCACCCGCCTCCACCATGCCCATGTTCCCCACGCCGCTGCCCCAGTAGTCGTAGGCGTCGGTGTTGACGATCTCCGTCCACTGGCCGCCGTACGGAAGCCCGAGCCGGTAGCTCTCGTGCGGCCCGCCGCTGAAGTTGACCACGCACGCCACCGCGGACCCGTCGGTCCCGTAACGGACGAACGAGAACGTGTTGCCCGAGGCGTCGTCGGCGTCGATCCAGCGGAACCCCTCGGGCGCGTGGTCCTGCTGCCACAGCGCGGGGGTCTCCTTGTAGACGCGGTTGAGGTCGCGTACGAGCCGCTGCACGCCCTGGTGGCCGTCGAACTCCAGCACCCACCAGTCGAGCCCGCGCTCCTCCGACCACTCCGAGCCCTGGCCGAACTCGCTGCCCATGAACAGCAGCTGCTTGCCCGGATGGGCCCACATGAACGCCAGCAGCGCCCGCACCTGCGCGAAGCGCTGCCACTCGTCGCCGGGCATCTTGCCCAGCAGCGAACCCTTGCCGTGCACGACCTCGTCGTGCGACAGCGGCAGCACGTAGTTCTCCGAGTACGCGTACAGCAGCGAGAACGTCATCTGATGGTGGTGGTACTGGCGGAAGACCGGCTCGTGGCGCAGGTATTCGAGCGTGTCGTGCATCCAGCCCATGTTCCACTTGAACCCGAAGCCGAGACCGCCAAGATGCACCGGGCGCGACACCCCCGGCCAGGCCGTCGACTCCTCGGCCACGGTAGAGATGCCGGGCGCCTCGCGGTAGCACACGGAGTTCATCTCCTTGAGGAAGTCCACCGCGTCGAGGTTCTCCCTGCCGCCGTAGACGTTCGGCGTCCACTCGCCCTCGCGGCGCGAGTAGTCGAGGTAGAGCATCGACGCCACCGCGTCCACCCGCAGCCCGTCGACGTGGAACTCCTTCAGCCAGTAGAGGGCGTTCGCCACCAGGAAGTTCCTGACCTCCCTGCGACCGAAGTCGAACACGTACGTGCCCCAGTCGGGGTGCTCGCCCCTGGCCGGGTCGGCGTGCTCGTACAGCGGCGTGCCGTCGAAGCGCGCGAGCGCCCAGTCGTCCATGGGGAAATGGGCCGGCACCCAGTCGAGCAGCACCCCGACGCCGCGCTGGTGCAGCAGGTCCACGAACGTGCGGAAGTCGTCAGGCGTGCCGAACCTGGCCGTCGGCGCGTAGTAGGACGTCACCTGGTAGCCCCACGAACCCCCGAACGGGTGCTCGGCCACCGGCAGCAGCTCCACGTGGGTGAATCCCAGGTCGGACACGTACGCGGAGAGCTGCTCGGCCAGCTCGACGTACGACAGCCCCGGCCGCCACGAACCCAGGTGCACCTCGTAGATGCTCATGGGGCCGTGCTGCGGCTGCCGCTCCCGCCGCTCGGCCATCCACGTGCCGTCCTCCCAGACGTGCTCGGACCTGTCCACCACGGACGCCGTCATCGGCGGCACCTCGGTCCGCCTGGCCATCGGGTCGGCCTTGTCGCGCCACATCCCGTCGGCGCCGAGAATCTGGTACTTGTACCGCTCGCCCACCCCGAGCCCCGGAACGAACAACTCCCACACCCCCGAACGCCCCAGCGAGCGCATCGGATAGCCGGTGCCGTCCCAGTGGTTGAAGTCGCCGACGACCCTGATGCCGCGCGCGTTGGGCGCCCACACCGCGAACGCCGTGCCGTCGATGTCCTCGTGCTCCATCACGCGGGCGCCGAGCACCTCCCAGAGCCGCTCGTGCCGCCCCTCGCCGATGAGGTGCAGGTCCACCTCGCCGAGCGTGGGCCAGTGCCGGTAGGGGTCGCGCATCATGTACGGTTCCGCGCCGGCGTACCTGATCCTCAACGCGTAGCCGGGGACCTTGTCGAGCCCGGGGACGGTGACCTCGAACACGCCGTGGGCCTGGTGTTTCATGGTGTGGGCCGTACCGTCGTCGAACACCACCTCGACCCGCTCGGCCAGCGGTCGCAGGGCGCGGAAGACCATCCCGCCCGCCACGGGATGCGCGCCCAGCACGGAGTGCGGATCGTGATGCGCCCCGCCCGCCAGGCGGTCGAGCTCTGTCCTCATCGGCATACTCCCCACCTTGCCCCATGATGACCGTCCATCCCAGGCACTGCCCGCTATCACCGAGACAATCACCGAAAGTGCAAAATCCGGGTTCATCCACAAGGCGGAACTCAGAGTCTTTTCCCGTTCTTAACCCGGCATACCGTCCCCCCGCCGCCGCGCCACCAGCGCCAGACCATTCCCGGCGGGCCGGTCCTGCCGCGCCGCGTCAGGCCAGGCGGGCTAGGCGGTGAAGTCCCACCGCGTGTGGCTGAACCCGTCCGTCTTGCCGAACCCCAGCGCCTGGGCCGGGCGCACCTGGTACACCACGGGTTCGTGCCCGTGCATGCGGAAGACGCCGTCGTCGTCGACCTCGGCGGCCCAGGCGCTGCCGTATTTGGCGGTGTGGGCGCCGGCCACCCGGCGCAGTAGCCGCCGGTCCCGCACCGCGACGGCGTCGCCGTGCAGGACGAGGTCCAGGCCGTCGTTCCACCGGTTGCACCCGGTGGTCACCGCGCAGTGCGCGCTGGCCGCGAGGTTCTTCGACTTCTGCTCCTCCGGTCCGCTGGAGAAGTAGAAGGCGTCGTCCAGCCAGACCCCGACGACCGGAGTGACGTGGGGCCGCCCGTCGGGCCGGACGGTGGACACCCAGAACAGCTCCGCGTCCCGGAGGTGGGCGACGGCGTCCGGCCACGGGGTGGGCCGGGCGTCGTCGCTGCTGTACCGCGGATCGATGGTGGTTTCCGGCGTACGAACCATGGTTCCCCCTCAACGGCGGTCGGCGAACCGTCTGGTTGCCCCGGCTCGCCCTCCAAGTTCAGCACTACCCAGTCCGTCTGGTCGGTCCCGAAGAACGCGGCCGACAACGGCGCCGTCTTCTTCGGGTTGAACGCGGGTCCTTCAGAACGAACAGGATGAACGCCGACCGGCACCTGTCCTTCGATGTCACCGCATCACTGCCTCGGCGCCGCCCATGGCCGGAATGGAGAGGGTCATCGCCTTCGCCGGACGGTCACAGGTTGAAGGTCTTGGAACACCGCGGGTCGCTGCCGGGGAAGTCGAAGTCAAACTGGATCTTCACCTTCCCGCCAGTCCTCCGGTAGTCGCTTATGGTCAAATTCTGCCACTTGTCATTTCCCCGGCCGTTGTCGGCGTTCTTGAACGTCTTCTTCCCGCCCTTCGCGCCATGGTCCTCGACCTTGACGTTGTTCTTGGATCGCTGGGGCCACTTGCCGTTCCAGACGCTGTAGCGGATACGCGTCACGAGGCCGGAGCGAAGGCTGCGCCCGGTGTAGTAGATGCGGACGATGCCCGAGAGAGAGCCGGCGTAGATGCGGCCATCCCACATTTGCAGGTAACACTCAAGATCTGCGCTGGACTCTTTGGAGGAGGAGGCGGCAGCGGCGGGCTGGGCCGTACCGAGCATGGAAACCGCCAAGCCCAGGCTCAATGCAGCGGTGAGATGTCTGCTACGCACGTGTTTCCCTTCTTTCGGGGGGAAGTATCGTGCAGCGCTGCCCGCGAGTCGTTGGCAGTGGATTCACACCTTCTTGTCGATCTCTTCAGCGCGGACGGACGCGCCGCCGCAGGGTGACATCGGGATCCGGTACATCGATGGCGGTCGGGTGAGCGTGGCCGAGCCGCTGGCGGCGCGCGTTCCTGGTGGTGCTGCTGGTCGCCGACCATCCTCTTTCAGCGGCGAGTAGCCGGCGGGCGGAAGGCGGCCAGGGGGATCGGCAGCCACGAGGGCCGGTTGCGGGCCTCGTAGACGACCTCGTACACGGCCTTCGACAGCTCGAACGCCCTCAGCAGCACCGCGTCGCCGCGCGTGATCACGCCGCCGCCCTCGGTGTACCCGTCGAGGAACGCGGCCCTGTTGCGGTCGGCCCACTCCTGGGCCCGCGGCTCCAGCGCCTCGGCCTCGGAGTGGCCGGCCAGCAGGTGCCTGGCCGCGTAGTCGAACGAGCGCAACATCCCTGCCACGTCGCGCAGCGGCGACGACAGCGCCCTGCGCTCGGCCAGCGGCTGCCCCGGCTCGCCCTCGAAGTCCAGCACCACCCAGTCCGTCGTGGTGCGCATCACCTGGCCGAGGTGGTAGTCGCCGTGAACACGCTGCACGGGCACCTCGTTGGTGAGCAGTTCCACCTGGTGGTAGGCGTGCTCAATGACGGTCACATGCTGGCGCAACGCGGGCACCTCGGACACGGCGCGGCCGAGCCGGCGTCGGAAGCCCTCGGCCATGCGCTTGACCTCGTGGGTCTCGATGACGTCCGTGGGGAAGGCGGCGGCCAGCTCGCGGTGCACGCGGGCGGTGGCCGTGCCCAGCCGCAGCGACTCGGCCGCGAAGTCCCCTCCGGCCTCGGACGCCGGGACCTCGGGCAGCGAGGCGTAGAGGTCGCGCACGCTGGCCAGGGCGAGGTCCCAGCCGTCGTTCGCGGTGGACAGGAACTCCTGCATGAACGCGAGCGTGGTGCCGGTGCCGTCGAGGTCGGTCTCGATCCACCCGTACGGCTGCGCGATGTGCGGCGCGTTCCTGGCGGCCAGCGCGGTGACGATCTCCAGTTCGGGGTTGACGCCGGGGATGAGGCGGCGGAACAGCTTGCAGATGTAGGCGTCGCCGTACACGAGAGAGGTGTTGGACTGCTCGGCGCTCAGCACCACGCTGCGCGGCTCGGTGTCGACGGCGGCGCCGGGGACGTGGCGCATGCGCAGGCCGCTGCGCTCCTCGTCGCGGGCCATCCCGTCGAGCAGCCAGTCCGTGCGCTCGGCGTCGTGCACGGCGTCGTAGAGGTAGACGTCGCCGATCGTGCCGATCAGCGCGTGGGCGAGCCGGTCGGGGAGCGAGGGGCGCTCCCCGAGCAGAACCTGGTAGCGCTCGCGCGAGCCCTCCTGCCAGACGGCGACGATCAGATGCCGGAGCCCGGGGGTCAGCTCGACGTCCGAGTCGATCGACAGATGGTCGATCGGGCGCCCCTTGCCACCGAACCAACGCTGGCGGCCGATCCATGCGGCAAGGAGCTCGTCAAGCACGTCCTACTCCTCCTGGATGACGGCCGGCGGGAGCGTGAACCAGTAGAACCCATGCCCGGGAAGCGTCAAAAGATACGGAAGTTCGCCAATTGCCGGGAATGGGACCCCACCCATCGTCTCCACGGGAGCGACGCCGACGAACCTGCGCAGATCGAGCTCGACCGGCTGCGGGAAGCGCGACAGGTTGTTCACGCACAACATGCGGTCGTCGCCCAGCTCGCGTACGAACGCCAGCACGCTGGGGTTGGAGGAGTTGAGCTCGGCGTAACCGCCCAGTCCGAAGACCGGGTGCCGCTTGCGGATCTCGATCATGCGCCTGGTCCAGTGCAGCAGCGAGCCGGCGTTCTTCTGCTGGGCCTCGACGTTGATGGCCTGGTAGCCGTAGATCGGGTCCATGATGACCGGCAGGTAGAGCCGCCCGGGGTCGCAGTCGGAGAAGCCGGCGTTGCGGTCGGGGTCCCACTGCATGGGGGTGCGCACGCCGTCGCGGTCGCCGAGCCAGATGTTGTCGCCCATGCCGATCTCGTCGCCGTAGTAGAGCACCGGGGAGCCCGGCAGCGACAGGAGCAGCGCGGTGAACAGCTCGATCTGGTTGCGGTCGTTCTCCAGCAGGGGGGCCAGGCGGCGGCGTATGCCGACATTCGCCCGCATACGGGGGTCTTTGGCGTACTCGGTGTACATGTAGTCGCGTTCCTCATCCGTGACCATTTCGAGGGTGAGCTCGTCATGGTTGCGGAGGAAGATTCCCCATTGGCAATTTTCCGGAATTTTCGGCGTTTGGGCCAGAATTTCGGAAATAGGGTAGCGGGATTCCCGGCGTACGGCCATGAAGATGCGCGGCATCAGAGGGAAATGGAATGCCATGTGGCATTCGTCCCCGCCGCCGACCGGGTCGCCGAAATACTCCACGACGTCCGACGGCCACTGGTTCGCCTCCGCCAGCAGCACCCGGTCGGGGAAGAGGCGGTCGACCTCCGACCTGATCCGCTTGAGGTACTGGTGGGTCCTCGGGAGGTTCTCGCAGTTGGTGTTCTCCTCCTCGAAGAGGTAGGGGACCGCGTCCAGCCGGAACCCGTCGATGCCCAGGTCCAGCCAGAACCGCAGCACCTCCAGCATCGCGTCCTGCACGGCCGGGTTCTCGTAGTTGAGGTCGGGCTGGTGGTGGAAGAACCGGTGCCAGTAGTACTGGCCGCGTACGGGGTCGTAGGTCCAGTTGGACGTCTCGGTGTCGATGAAGATGATCCGGGCGTCCTGGTACTTCTCGTCGGTGTCGGACCACACGTAGAAGTCGCCGAACGGGCCCTCGGGGTCGTGCCGTGACGCCTGGAACCAGGGGTGGGCGTCGCTGGTGTGGTTCATGACGAGGTCGGCGATGACGCGCATGCCGCGCTTGTGTGCCTCGTCCACGAGTTTCACGAAGTCTCCCAGATCCCCGAACTCGGGCAGGATCTTCATGAAGTCGGCGATGTCGTAGCCGCCGTCGCGCAGCGGCGACTCGTACAGCGGCAGCAGCCACAGGCAGTCGACGCCGAGCCACTGCAGATAGTCGAGCCGGCTGATGAGCCCGCGCATGTCGCCGGTCCCGTCGCCGTTGGAGTCGGCGAAACCCCTGATCAGGACCTCGTAGAAGACCGCTCGTTTGTACCAGTAGGGGTCGCGCGGCTTCTCTTCGTCAAAAGTGTTGGGAATGGGTGTGATGCTCATGAGCGGCCTCGCAGGGTGCTCATGAGGGAGGCGCTGTCACACACGTTGAAGACTCCCCGCTGAATTCAGTTCTACCGTGGCGCGGCTCGTACGGTGAGAATATGGGCAGGCTGGATGTGGGGGTCGAGGCGTACATAGTTGCTCTGCCTCCAGCGGTACGACTCGCCCGACAGCTCGTCGTCGACGACGAACTCCGCGTTCCAGTCGAGACCGATGGCGGGCAGGTCGAGATCCACGGTCGCCTCATGGGTGTGGTGTGGATCCAAGTTGATGACCGCGAGCACGACGTCGCCCATCCCGTGCCTTCGTGTGGCCGGGTCGTAGGCGCCCGGCAGCCGTTTGGAGAAGCAAACGATGTCCGGTTGATCGACCCTGTGGAATCGTAGGTTACGCAATTCCTGCAGTGCCGGATGCGCTCTTCGGAACAAATTCAGGTGAGTGATGAAGGGAGCCAGACTACGTCCCTCGCGTTCTGCTGTAACCCAATCGCGAGGCTTGTACTGATATTTTTCGCTATCCAGGTATTCTTCGCTACCCGGGCGTACCGGTACGTTCTCCCCCAGTTCATACCCGGAGTAGACACCCCAGGCCGGCGACGTCAGCGCGGCCAGCACCGCCCTGATCTTGAACGCAGGGACGCCGCCGTGCTGCAGGTACTCGTGCAGGATGTCCGGCGTGTTGACGAACAGGTTCGGCCGCAGATAGTGCGAGGTCTCGTGGGCCAGCTCCGACAGGTAGCCCTCCACGTCGTACTTGGAGTTCTTCCACGTGTAGTACGTGTACGACTGGTGGAAGCCGACCTTGGCCAGCGCGCGCATCATCGCCGGCCGGGTGAACGCCTCCGACAGGAAGATCACGTCGGGATCGGTCGTGTGGATGTCGGCCAGCAGCCGCTCCCAGAACGCCACGGGCTTCGTGTGCGGGTTGTCCACCCGGAAGATCCGCACGCCGTGCCGCATCCAGTGCAGCAGCACCCGCTTGACCTCGGCGTAGACGCCCTCCGGGTCCTTGTCGAAGTTGACCGGGTAGATGTCCTGATATTTCTTCGGCGGGTTCTCGGCGTACGCGATCGACCCGTCCGCCCTGATCGTGAACCACTCCGGGTGCTCCTTCACCCACGGGTGGTCGGGCGAGCACTGCAGCGCGAAGTCGAGCGCCACCTCCATGCCCAGCTCCCTGGCCCGGCCGACGAACTCGTCGAAGTCCTCCAGCGTGCCGAGGTCGGGGTGGACGGCGTCGTGACCGCCGTCCTCCGAGCCGATCGCCCACGGCGAGCCGGGATCGTCGGGCTCGGGGCTGAGCGTGTTGTTGCGCCCCTTGCGGTGCGTCGTGCCGATCGGGTGGACGGGCGGCAGGTAGACGACGTCGAAGCCCATCTTGGCGATCGCGGGCAGCCGCCTGGCGGCGGTCTGGAAGGTGCCGGACTTGGAGACGCCGAACTCGTCCACGATCGCCCCCTCCGACCGGGGGAAGAACTCGTACCAGGAGCCGTAGAGCGCCCTGCGCCGGTCGACCCTGACCTTGTGCGACCTGGACCTGGTCACCAGCTCGCGGAACGGGTGGGCCTGCAGCAGCGCGGCGGTCTCGGGAAGCTGGGCGATCGACAACCGCGCCCGCGGGTCGAGATCCTCGTCCCGCAGCGTGGCGGAGATCGACAGCAGCGCCGCGCGGTGCCCGCACGCGCTGTCGCCGTTGCCGTTCTGCCTGCGCTGCCCGTTCGCGCCGGCGTGCCCCTCCTGGGCCGGCCGGTCGTTCGCGCAGTCGGCCACCCGCACGGCCCTGGCGGCCCGCTCGAACAGCCGCGCGCCCTCCTCGCACATGAGGTCGACGTCCATCCCGCGCGGGATCTTGATCTCGGCGTCGTGCAGCCACGTGCTGATCGGATCGCTCCACGCCTCCACGCGGAACAGCCAGTCGCCCTCGGCCGGCAGGCACACCTCCACGCCCCAGCGGTCGGTGCCCGGCGCCAGCTCGCGCATCGGTCTCAACCGCCCGCGCTGCCCGTCGGGCGCGGTCATCACCACGCCCGCGGCCACAGCGTCGTGGCCCTCTCTGAACACGGTCGCCGAGACCTCGAAGGTCTCGCCGGCGACCGCCTTGGCGGGCCACTGCCCGCAGTCGACGACGGGGGAGATGTCCGTGATGGGAATTCGTCCGATCATCGCATTCAAGGGTTTGCGGCGACACACTCGGTGCCGCCGGAGGCTTTCCGTGGATGCACACGCCGTTGCCGGTGGTCCGCTGGAGGCGGCCTACCCAGGCAGTAACGATCCTTGCACGTTATTTCTGGACAGCAGCGGATAGACCTCCCGAGTGTGTCTGTGGGAGGGCCAACAAAGAGGAAAGTTGCCCCAATGGTGCCTCTTCATGCTTGTTCCTGGAAGGGGTTTGAACGGTCATCATGAGGGTGAAGGACTGAGAGGTCCCTCCTAGCCCGTAGGGTGCAGAAACGTGAGAGCTATCCGCCGGTTTACCGTCCGCACCGTCCTGCCCGCGGAGCTGGCCGCCCTCGGCGAGCTCGTGCACAATCTCCGCTGGTCCTGGCACCCGGAGACGATGGACCTCTTCTCCGAGGTCGACGCCGACCTCTGGGAGCGGGTCGGGCACGACCCCGTCGCCCTGCTCGGCGCGGTCACCCCCGCCAGGCTGTCCGAGCTGGCCGCCGACCGCCGCTTCCTGCGCCGCCTCGCCGACGCCGCCGACGACCTGCGCGAGTACATGACCTCGCCGCGGTGGTACCAGACGCTGCCCGACGCCGCGCGCGCCATCGCCTACTTCTCCCCCGAGTACGGCATCGCCGCGGCTCTCCCGCAATATTCGGGCGGTCTCGGCATCCTGGCGGGAGACCACCTCAAGGCCGCCAGCGACCTGGGCGTGCCGATCCTCGCGGTCGGCCTGCTCTACCGCCACGGCTACTTCACGCAGTCGTTGTCGCCCGAGGGCTGGCAGCAGGAGCACTACCCGTCGCTCGACGCCGGCGGGCTGCCGCTCACCCTGCTCAAGGACGCCGACGACGCGCCGGTCAAGATCCGCATCGGCCTGCCGGACGAGCGGATGTTGCACGCCCAGGTGTGGGTGGCGCAGGTGGGCCGGGTGCCGCTGCTGCTGCTCGACTCCGACGTGGCCGACAACGACACCGCCGCCCGCGACGTCACCGACCGGCTCTACGGCGGCGGCACCGACCACCGGCTCATGCAGGAGCTGCTGCTGGGCGTGGGCGGTGTGCGCGCGATCAGGGCGTACTGCAAGATCACCGGGCATGCCGAGCCCGAGGTGTTCCACACCAACGAGGGCCACGCCGGATTCCTGGGCCTCGAGCGCATCCGCGAGCTGACCGAGGCCCGGCTCTCCTTCGACGAGGCGTGGGAGGCGGTGCGGGCCGGCACGGTGTTCACCACGCACACGCCCGTGCCCGCCGGGATCGACCGCTTCCCCGTCGAGATGATCGCCCGCCACTTCGGCGGATCGAACGCCTGGCCCACCGTGCCCGTCGACCGCATCCTGGCACTGGGCGCGGAGTCCGATCCCCAGCGGTTCAACATGGCCGTCATGGGCATGCGCCTGGCGCAGCGCGTCAACGGCGTGTCCCGCCTCCACGGCGAGGTCAGCAGGGAGATGTTCAAGGGCCTCTGGCCGGGCTTCGACCTGGACGAGGTGCCGATCGGCTCGATCACGAACGGCGTGCACGCCCCCACGTGGGTGGGGCGCGAGTTCATGGAGCTGGCCGACCGCGAGCTGCCCTCCCTGATCGAACGCGCCCGCGGCTGGGACGGCATCCAGAAGATCCCCGACGGCGACATCTGGCAGATCAGGGGAACGCTGCGCAGGCAGCTCGTCGAGGGCGCCCGCGTGCGGTTGCGCCGGTCATGGCGCGAGCGCGGGGCCTCCGACGCCGAGCTGGGGTGGATCGACGACGCGCTCGACCCCGACGTGCTCACGATCGGGTTCGCCCGGCGCGTCCCCTCCTACAAGCGGCTCACGCTCATGCTGCGCGACCCCGAGCGGCTCACCGAGCTGCTGCTCGACCCCGACAAGCCGGTCCAGATCGTGATCGCGGGCAAGGCCCATCCGGCCGACGAGGGCGGCAAGAAGCTGATCCAGCAGATCGTCAAGTTCGCCGACCAGCAGAAGGTCCGCCACCGCATCGTCTTCCTGCCCGACTACGACATGGCGCTCGGCCGGCTCATGGTGCAGGGTTGCGACGTCTGGCTGAACAACCCGCTGCGCCCGCTGGAGGCGTCCGGCACGTCCGGGATGAAGTCCGCGCTCAACGGCGGCCTCAATCTGTCCATCCGTGACGGCTGGTGGGACGAGTGGTACGACGGCTCCAACGGCTGGGCGATCCCCACCGCGGACGGCGTGGCCGACACCGACCGCCGCGACGAGCTGGAGGCCGCCGCTCTCTACGACCTGATCGAGCACGAGGTGTCCGACCGGTTCTACGACCGTCCCGGTGACGGGCTGCCCCGGCGGTGGATGGAGATGGTCAAGCACACGCTGGCCTCGCTCGGGCCGAAGGTGCTCGCCGGGCGCATGCTGCGCGACTACGTCGTGACCCTGTACAACCCGGCGGCCGGCGCGGCCAGGGCGCTGTCCGCCGACGGCTACGCGCCGGCGAAGGCGTTCGCCGCCTGGCGCCTGCGGGTCGCCAAGGCGTGGCCGGGCGTCAGGGTCGAGCACGCCGAGGCCACGGGGGTGGGCGACACCCCGGAGGTCGGTTCGTCCATCGAGCTGCACGCGACGATCGCGCTCGGCGACCTGGAGGCCGCCGACGTGCGGGTCGAGGCCGTCTACGGCAGGGTCGGGCCGCACGACGAGCTGGTGCGTCCCGCGTACGCGAAGCTGGAGATGGCCTCGGCGGAGGACGACGGGCGGGCGCACTTCACCGGCGTCGTCCCGCTCGACCACACGGGCGCCTTCGGCTACACCGTGCGCGTCGTCCCGCACCACCCGCTCGTCGTCACCCCGGCCGAGCTGGGCCTCATCACGGTGCCCGAGGAGCCCGCGGGCATGACGAACGGGACTCTGCGCTAACCAGCAGCTCGGGATCCCGGCGCAAGCGGCATAATCGGGACCGTGGACGACAGCGGCAACGGCCTGCGGGCCGACACTCTGGTGGCCACGGTCCGCGGTGTGCTGCCGTCCCTGACGCCTGCCGCCCAGACCGTCGCCCGCCTCATCCTCGAAGACCCCGCGACGGTGGCGCGGAGCACCATCACGGAGCTCTCCGCCGCCTCCGGCACGAGCGAGGCCACGATCGTGCGCACGGCGCGGCTGCTCGGGTTCGCGGGCTATCCGCAACTCCGGTTAGCCCTGGCGGCCGCCGCCGCGCAGCCCGACCGGCTGGTGCCCGGCGACCTGGCCCCCGACGACCCGCTCTCGGAGGTCATCCACAAGGTGGCGCGGGCCGAGTCGGAGGCGATCAACGACACGGTCGCGCAGCTGACCTCCGAGCGGCTCGGGCTCGTGGTCGACGCCGTCGTCGGCGCGCGGCGGATCGACGCCTACGGCGTCGGCGCGTCGGGCCTGGTGGCCGAGGACTTCGCCCAGAAGCTGCTGCGCATCGGGCTGTCCAGCCACGCGTTCCAGGACGCGCACCTGGCGCTGACCAGCGCGGTGCTGCTGAAACACGGCGACGTGGCGCTCGGGGTCAGCACGTCGGGGGAGACCCCCGACGTGATCGAGCCGCTGACCCGGGCCGCCGAGGGCGGGGCCACGACCGTCGCCATCACCAACAACCCCCGCTCCACCATCGCGGAGCTGGCCGAACACGTGCTGATCTCGGCCGGGCGCGAGACGGAGTTCCGTCCCGGCGCCCTGGCCAGCCGGATCAGCCAGCTCCTCGTCGTCGACTGCGTGTTCGTCGGCGTCGCCCAGCGTACGTTCGACTCCTCTCAGGAGGCGCTCGCGAGCACCAGGCGCGCCGTCAACGCGTTCACCCGGAGAACGTCACCCGCACGTCGTCAGCCTTGACGAACATCACGCGGTGGCCGAACTGGATCTGCAGGTACTTCGTCCTGCCCCGCACCACCTTGTGGTCCTCCAGGTTGAACGTGACCGCCCGGTAGTACTCCGTCGCGGCCGGCCCCGCGAGGGTGTACTTCTCGCCGGCCGAGAACGTGTACTGCAGCGGGGTCACCTCCTGGTAGGGGATGCCCTCGGGATAGGCCTCCGCCTCCGGGTACGCCCGGCCGTAGACCGGGACGGTCGCCTTGCCGGGCTTGGGGGTGACCACCAGGCCCATGGAGGGCACGGCCGTGGGCGCGCTCATCGGGTTGTGGAACCAGGCCTTCTGGCCGAGGTACCAGATGGCGGTCCAGTCGCCCTGCCGGCCGGCCACGGCGAAGCGCTGGCCGGTGCTCGCGCGGGCGCTGTGGTCGTACACGCTGTAGAGCGACTCGCCCGTGGGGTGCTTGCCGATGTCCTTGACGAGCGGGGCGTCGTCGCGCGGCTCGGTGCGGAGCCAGACGGTGTGGGCGGGAAGCGGCGGGCAGGCGGCCTCGGGGTTCTGGCGGTCGCAGCCATAGAAGTACGGCTTATTCGTCGCGAAGTCCGGCTTGATCATGACCGAGCCGGATCTGGGGCCGCCGAGGCCGTGCAGCGGCGCGCCCATCAGCTGGAAGTAGTGCGCCCAGTCCCAGAACGGGCCCGGGTCCTCGTGCATCTGCCTGACCGTGGTCGGCAGCGTGCCCGGGACGTTGTCGTGGCCCAGGATGTGGGCCCGGTCCATCGGGACGCCGTGCCGCAGCGCCAGGTAGCGGACCAGGCGGGCGGAGGAGCGGTACATCGCCTCGGTGTACCAGGTGCCGCCCTCGGCCAGGAAACCCTCGTGCTCGATGCCGATGGACTTGGCGTTGACGTACCAGTTGCCCGCCTGCCAGGCGACGTCCTTGGCCTTGATGTGCTGGGCGATGTGGCCGTCGGTGGAGCGGACGGAGTACTGCCAGCTGGCGCCGTAGGCGGGGTCCTGGTTGAGGCGGATGGAGGGCAGGAAATATCCCTCCATGTCGTGAATGATGATGTACTCGATCTTCTGGCTGAACGGGCGGTTCGCCAGGTCGTAGTGGCCGTAGTCGTCGTTCGGAAGCTCCTGGTACGCCGACGGGATCCACTCGCACGAGATCGACGCCGGGCACTCCACGCCGCCGGTCCTCGGCTTGCGCAGTCCGAGCTTGTCCAGCCACTTCTCGATCTTCGTGAGCCCGGGGACGGGAGCCAGCCTGACCTGGTGGCCGTCGTCCGTCGTCCGCTCGGCGCCTTCCTTGATCGTCGCGAAGACCTCGTCGGCGAAGAACCTGGCCGCGCCCGCCTCCTCGGCTCCGGAGTATCTCGCGACGGCGCCGTACCAGTCGCCTGGCTCGTCGCTCAGCGGCGCGCCGAGCGCCTTCTGGTAGTCCGCGAGCAGCGCCGCGCCGCCGCGGATGTTGGCGGCGGCGTCCGTACGCAGGCGCTCGCGGCTCTCGCCGGTGAGCTCGGCGGCCTTCTCCATCGTGCGGAGCGAGGCGGGGAGGTCGGCGGGCGCGGGACGCGCGCTCGGGGCGGGGAGGGGCCTGCTTTCGTCGCCGCGCGCGTCCTCCTCGCCTTCGTGGTGGTGGTTGGATCCCGTGAAGGAGGCGGCGTCGGTCAGGTGCATGGGCCCGAACCCGGCGTCGCTGGAGGGCCGGCCGGCGTGGGCGTCCCAGCGCGACTCGAGGTAGGAGACGCCGAGCAGCACGCTCTCCGGCACCTGGAACTCCTCGGCGGCTGAGGCGAAGGCCGCCTGGCGGCCGGCTTCCTGGGCGTGCGCCGCTGTCACGGTGCTTAACGGCAGGGCGGCGACGAGGGAGATCGCCAGTAGTCTGCGCATGAACCACTCCTTGGGGCTGGGGGAGCGTGGTGGGGTTCAGCGTCTCAATATTTTCCTTCGCAGGCGAGATCTTTGCGAAGAGATTCTTCATCCCTTACGGGGGAGCCCGCTCAGCTGTCGTTGGTCAGGCTCAGCACGACCGCCCACTCGTCCGTGACGAGGACCCAGTCCTCCCACAACGCCGCATACCACCCCGTCGGCCGGTGCGTGACACGGCCCGCGGCCCGTACGGTCCCGAGCGTGTCCTCGATGATCTCCAGCACCCACTCGACCAGGAACTCCGGCTCCTCACGAGCCTCACCACGGAACAGCTCGGCGAAGAGCCCCATCCGACGGGCCGCCTGCCGGACCTCGCTCCGCCAGTCCGCGGCCGGCTCGACCCCCGTCACCCGCGTCACGTCCCCGTAGGCCGCGACGGCCGCCGCCGCCAGGTCCGGCCCAGGAGAGGGCACGGGGCCGCGCACGTCCATCCAGAACACGAAGGGCGAGCTGCGCAGCGCGTCCAGCCGCTCGGAAGTACGCTCGACCTCCTCCACGACCCAGTGAACCTCCACCGCCGTCTCCCCTCACGAACGCGGCCCGCGCGTCATTCCGCCCCAGTCTGGCGGGCGGAGAACCCGGCTGTGCGTCAGTGCCCGGCCTCGCACTCCGCGGGGGGACGGGAGGCCGCGGACCGGCGGGGGACCAGCCAGAGCGTGAGCGGGGCCGACAGCAGCGCGACCGCGCAGGCGGCGTTGAGCGCGGCCGTCATGCCGAACAGCTCGCTCACGGCGGGCCCCGCGAAGGCGCCGAGCATCGTCGCGGCGGCCTCCATGGTGAGGAACGCCGAGCTGACCCGGCCGAGCAGCCCCCCGGGCGTCGTCCGCTGAACCCACGACTGCACGGACACCAGTACGGTCACCGCCGGCAGCCCGAGCAGCACGGCGGCGACCAGCACGAGAGGCAGCGCGGTGCTGTTGAACAGCAGCGCGAACGCGGCCGCGACGAGCGCCTGGCCGGCGGCGACGGTCGTCCTGGCGGAGTGGCGGTCGGCGAGCCTGCGGCTGACGGGAGCGCCGAGCAGGAAGCCGAGCCCCAGAGCGGACAGCAGGTAGCCGACCTCCACGCTGCCGCCGAGCCGCGTCACGCCGAACGGCACGAGGAGGGCGGTGAGCGCCGCGTTGGCCAGCAGGTAGAGGCTGTTCGTCGCCAGCAGGCCCCGGGTCGCCGCGGCCTGCCGCACGTGCCGCAGCCCCTGGCCGATGCCTGCGAGCACGCCGCGGGAGGTCGCGCCGGGGTCGCGAGGCCGGGGCGAGGTCATGGCGATGGTCGCCGCCGACAGCAGCCCGGCGGCGGCGCTGGCCGCGACGACCGCGCCGATGCCGTTGAAGGCGAACAGCAGCCCGCCGAGCGGCGGGCCGCCAAGCGCGACCACGCCGGTGGTGACGGCGCTGAGGGCGTTGGCGCTGGTGAGGGCAGGCCCGGTGCCCACCACGGAGGGAACGTGGGCCTGGCCCGCGGGGCGGAAGAGCACGGCGGCGCTGCCCTGCCCGAGCACGGCCACGTAGACGAGCCAGATCGTCTCGGGTGTCCTGGCGAGCAGCATCACGCTGATCGCCAGGACGTGCACGAGGTCGGTCGCCACCATCAGGCGGCGGCGGTCCCACCGGTCGGCCAGCACCCCGGCGAACGGCCCCAGCAGCAGCGAGGGCAGGTACTCGAAGGCCAGGGTGACGCCCGTCGCCAGCACCGACCCGGTGACGGCGAAGACGTGGGCGGGAACCGCGACGACCAGCATGCTCGTCCCGAGTCCTGCCACCGCCCGGGCCGCCCACAGCAGCCGGAAGTCCCGCACCCGAAGGGCCTGCACCATGGTCTTCCCCCGATCGCTTGTATTCTCACAAAAGAGAAACGGGCGATCGAGTATTCTGTCAAGATATGAGCGTGGATCATGCGGATCTGGGCCGGCGGTTGCGCAGCCGCCGGGCGGCACTCGGCAGGACCGTCGCGTCGGTGGCCACCGACGCCGCGCTGTCGGTGCCCTACGTGGCCAACCTGGAGAACGGCAGGGGCAACCCCACCCTCTCCGCCCTCGACCGGCTCGCCGAGGCCCTCGGCACCCGGCTGGTGCTCACCTTCGCCGACCCGAGCACGGTTTCGGGCACGGGCCAGGGCACGGCCCGGGGCGCGGGCTCGGCTTCGGAGGAGGTTGCCCCGCCACCGTCGCTCGTGGAGTTCGCGCGGACCAGGAGGTTCCGGCGCGAGGCCGGATCCCTGGCCGCGCTGCTGGGCGAGGAGGACCGGGTGGTGCGGGCCACGCTGGTCGGCGCGCTCGCCGCCGTCGCCGGACCGCTCGACCGGGACCTGCACCAAGGCGACTGGCAGCGGCTGCTCGACGCGATCGTGCTGATCCTCGCCCACCCGGCCTCATGACCGCGGCGCTCACTCCGGGTGCCCGCCGTGCCAGGAGCGCCAGAGCGCGGCGTACGCGCCGCCCGCCGCCACGAGCTCGTCGTGCGTGCCGAGCTCGGTGAGCCTGCCGTCCCGCAGCACGGCCACCCGGTCGGCGTCGTGGGCGGTCTGGAGGCGGTGGGCGATCGCGATGACAGTGCGCCCGGCGAGCACGGCGGCGAGCGCGCGTTCGGTGTGCCGCGCGGTGCGCGGGTCCAGCAGGGCGGTGGCCTCGTCGAGGATCAGCGTGTGCGGGTCGGCCAGCACCACGCGGGCCAGGGCCAGCTGCTGGGCCTGCGCGCCGTCCAGCCGCTCGCCCTCCGGGCCCGGCTCGGTGTCCAGTCCGTCGGGAAGCTCGTCGATCCAGCCCGCCCCGACGGCGGCCAGGGCGGCGCGCAACGCGTCGTCGGTGGCCTCGGGCGCGGCGATCAGCAGATTGTCGCGTACGGTGCCGAGGAACACGTGATGCTCCTGGGTGACGAGCATGACCCGCTCGCGCAGCCGGGCGGGGTCGAGCCCGGCGACCGGCACCCGCCCGACGGTCACGGAGCCGGCGCTCGGGACGTCCATGCCCGCCAGCAGCCTGCCCAGGGTGGTCTTGCCCGCGCCGGACGGCCCGACGACGGCCAGCCGCTCGCCTGGCTGCACCGTCAGGTCCACCCCGTGCAGGACGTCGGGGCCACCGTCGTAGGCATAGTGCACACCGGACACCTGCAGCCGGTCGTCGACCGGCTCGGGGGCGGCGGCGTCCTGGTCCGCCCGGAGGGCCAGGCCGGCGCCCTCCACCCGGGCGAAGGAGGCGGCGCCGCTCTGGAGGCGTTCCATGGTGAGCAGGATGACGTCGAGCGGCTGGGAGAGCTGGCGCAGGTAGAGTGCGGCGGCGACCACCGTGCCCAGGGTCACGGCGCCCTGCGCGAGCAGCAGGCCGCCCGCGAGCAGGACGGCGACCACCGGGATGGCGTGGGAGACGTCCACGATGGGGAAGAGCACGCTGCGCAGGAACAACGTCCGGGTGCGGGTGACCCGGCACTGCTCGATCGCCTCCTGGCAGGTCTCGAGGCGGCGCCGCCCCAGCCCGAGGGCCTCCACCGTACGGGCGCCCGCGGTGGTGGCCGCGAGCTGCTCGGCGAGCTCCGAGTTGGCGGCCCCTTCGGCGAGGTAGGCCGGCACCGCCCGGCGCAGGTACCACCGGGCGGCGAACCAGATGCCCGCCAGCCCGAGCACGCCGCACCCGCCCAGCAGCGGGTCGAGGACGACGACCGCGCCCAGCACGAACACCGCCTGCACGCTCGCGATCAGCACGTCGGGGCCCGCGCCGCGCAGCATGGTGCCCACCGCCGCGACGTCGGCGGTGCCGCGGGTGGTCAGGTCGCCCGCCCCGGCGCGCTCGACCACCCCCACCGGCAGCGCGAGCACGCGGCCGGTGAACTCCTCGCGGATGCGCGCCAGCATGCGCTCGCCGAAGCGGTGCCCGATGTGGCCGGCGTAGCGGACCAGCAGGAACTGTGCCAGCGCGAACCCGAGGAGCGCGAGCGCCAGCCGGTCCACGGTGGCGACCCCTGCGCCGTCCCGCACCTCGTCGATGATGCGGCCGAGCAGCCACGGGCCGGCCAGTCCCGCGGCGGAGGCCAGCGCGTTGAGGACGACCATGGCGCAGAACGCGCGCCGGTCCAGCCGGATGAGCCGGAACGCCGCCCTGCGCAGCCGGGCGGAGTCAGCCACCGGCAGGGCGCCGCTCGTCATCGGGCCGCGCTTCTGCCGCGCTCGCTCCCCGCGCATCGGCTCATCGGGCCGCCTTCCTGCTGCCGTCGTCATCCCGGGCCACCAGGGCGCGGTAGCCGGGCTGCCAGCCCAGGAGGTCGCCGTGCCCGCCGGTCGCCACGACGGAGCCGCCCGCCAGGTAGTGGACGGTGTCGGCATGGGCCAGCACGAGGGGCGACGTGGTGGTGACGACCGTGGTGCGGCCCGCCCGCGTCGCGCGCAGCCGGGCCGCGATCGTCGCCTCGGTGTGCGCGTCCACGGCCGAGGTCGGCTCGGCCGCGAGGAGGATCTCGGGGTCGGCCAGCAGGGCCCTGGCCAGGCGTACGCGCTGGCGCTGGCCTCCCGACAGGTTGCGGCCCTGCGCGTCGACGCGCGCGTCCAGCCCGCCGGGCAGGCCGCGGACGATGTCGTCCGCCATGGCCGCGTGGACGGCGAGGCCGATGGCGTCGTCGTCGGGGTCGAGCCTGCCCGCGACGATGTCGCGCAGCGTGCCCGCGAACAGGTCGGCCTCGTTGTCGGCCACCAGGATCCGCTCCCGGAGCCGCGCCGGGTCGATGTCGCTCAGCCGGATCCCGCCCCAGGTCGCGGCGGGACCGGCGAACCCGCCTAACCGGTCGAGCACCGCCGCCGCCTCCGCCGGGCGGGCGCTGACCAGGGCGGTCAGCCGTCCCGGCGCGATCTCCACGCCTGAGACCGGATCGCGCAGCACCGACATGGGGGCGGGCGGGTCCACCGGGTCGTCGTTGACCCCGGCGGCGGGTTCCAAGCCCAGGAACCGCACGACCCTGCGGGCGGCCACCAGGCCGCGGCTGAGGCCGTAGCCGCCCTCGATGAAGAACGACACGGGCACCACCAGCACCGCGGCGTACCCGTAGACCGCCACCAGCTCGCCCGCGGTGATGTCGCCCCGCGCGGCCATCCGGGCCGCCAGCCAGGTCACCGCGCCGAGGAACAGGGTGGGCAGGCCCACCCCGAGAGCCTGGATCCAGCTCGTCACCGCGCCGACCCGGTAACCCTGCTCCCTCAGCTCCTGGGAGCCGCGACGGTAGCGCTCGGCGTACACGTCCTTGCCGCCGACGCCGTTGAGGACCCGCAACCCCGCGGCGATGTCCCCGAACCGGGCGGCGAGCGCCCCCTGCCGCGAGCGGTAGCCGGTCTCGGCGCCCCGCAGCCGCCCCAGCAGCGGGCCGAGCACGACGACCAGCAGCGGCACGCCCAGCAGGACGACCGAGGCGAGCAGCGGCGAGACCGACAGCAGCAGCCCGGCCACGACGGCGTAGGCGAGGACCGCGCCGACACCGGGGCCGGTGACGGTCAGCGCCTCGGACATCATGGCGACGTCGGTGAACCCGATCGTGACCACCTCCCCGGCCGTGACCTGGCGCGGCAGCGCCGCACCCAGGCGCGTCGCCTGCAGGGCCAGCACCTGTACGGAACGGAACGCGGCGTCCATCCGCACCCGGGTCATCGTCCGGTGCCGCATGATGGCCAGCCACGCGGTCAGCACCCCGTAGCCCAGTAACGCCGCCGCCCAGCCGGCCAGCGCGGGCCAGTGCCCCGGCGTCAGCCCGTCGTCGATGGCGCGGGACAGCAGGTAGGGGGCGAGCGTCAGGCAGACCGTCCAGCCGGTGCCGAGCAGGGCCCCGGCCACGACCCTGCCGCGCTGGCTGGTGACCAGCCACCAGAGATAGCGTCCGGCACTCCGGCTGTCGGGAGTGCCGGGGTCCATGGTGGCCGAGGTCATGGCTGGACCCTATGTGCCGGTCCGCTCGGCCTGTCCGGCGGGTTCGCGGCGGGCGTACGGAGAATCCCGCGTGACCGCTCGGGGACGGCCGCGTGGCCGCTCAGGGGATGAGGACGACCTTGCCCGTCGTCGCCCGGCTCTCCAGCGCGGCGTGCGCGGCGGCGGCCCGCGCCAGCGGGAACGTCTGCACGGCCGGCGTCAACGTGCCCTCGGCGGCCGCCGCCAGCGCGCGGGCCTCGTACGCCGGCCGCTGCTCCGGACTGCCGAGCAGGACCAGCAGGGCGTTGGTCACCGTGAGATCCCGCTCCTTGAGCATCGCGGGGTCCGGCTGGAAGTCCTGCTGGGAGGCGTTGCCGATGGTGACGTGACGCCCGCCGTCGGACAGCAGCCCGAACGCGGCCCGCGCCTTGTCGCCGCCGACCCCGTCGAGCAGGGCGGTGACCGTTCGGCCACCCAGCCGCTCGGCCACCTGCCGTTCCCAGCCGGGCTCGTCGTAGTCGACGGAGAGGTCCGCACCGAGCTCGCGCACGGCAGCCACCTTGGCGGGGCCGCCCGCCGCGCCGATGACGGTGGCGCCGAGGGCGTGGGCGTACTGGACGACCAGGCGGCCGATCCCGCCGGCCGCCGAGGTCACCAGCACGACGTCGTCGGAGGTCAGCCTGGCCACGTCGAGGAACTGCAGCGCCGTGCACCCGGTGACGATCATGGCGACGGCCGTCTCGTGTCCCAGCTCGCGGGGCAGCCGGTGCACCGACGCCACGTCCGCGACGGCCAGCTCGGCGTAGCCGCCGGGCTGCCCGGCGGAGGTCACGACGTCGCGCCCGATCCAGGCGGGGTCCACCTCCGGGCCCACGGCGTCGACCCGCCCCGACACCTCGCCCCCGAAGACGGAGGGGAGCTCCGGCAGCGGCGGCAGCGAATCACTGGCCATGCCCGAGCGCATCATGGTCTCCACCAGGTGCACGCCCGCCGCCTTGACGGCGATGCGCACCTGGCCGGGGCCCGGCTCGGGGTCGGGGACGGTCTCGTAGCGGAAATTGCCGGCCGGGCCGAAGGCGTGCAGGACGACGGCGTGCATGAGGGGCTCCTTGGAGGTTGTGCGTTCGACCCTCCGAGGGTGCAACCTCAACTTTGCTTGATGTCAACCGTGACGTCGGGCTCTACGGGTTGGGCAACGCGGGGCTCGGTTTGGCGGCCAAGGCGAAGGCGTTCCACATGCGGGTGCTGGGCCTGCGCCGCAGGGCCGGCGTGCCCGCGCCGGGCGTGGACGAGCTGTTCGCCCAGGACGACTTCCTCCGGTTCCTGGCCGCGTGCGACTTCGTGGTGGTCACCGCGCCGCTCACGGCGGCCACCCCGGGGCGGTTCGACCGGGCCGCGTTCGCCGCGATGAAGCGTACGGCGTGCTTCGTCTGCGTCTCGCGCGGCGGCATCGATCATGCTGGACAACGTCGGCAGGTTCGCCCGTGGCGAGCCGCTGCGCAACGTCGTCGGCAAGGCGGCCGGGTATTGAGGGCTAGTGTACTTGTCTGACGATTCTGCTCGTGTTCGGCGATTGTCGGGAGGGGGCCTTTGGACGGCCAGACCAGCTTTTCTCTCGGACCGTCGTCTCTGACGGAAGCGCTTTACGAGTCCGTGCGCAAGCGCATCGTCGACGGCGAGATCGCGCCGGGGGAGAAGCTCACCGAGACCCGCGTCGCCGGCGAAGTCCCCAAGCTCGACGAGGACGACATCCGCGACCTCTACCTCAGCCGCGAGACCGTCGAGCGCGCGGCGGTCGCGGCGCTCGCCCGCACCGCCACCGTGCCGCAGGCCGCCGCCCGCGCGCAGGCGGCGATGAAGGCGGCGGCCGGCGACATGGCCTTCGCCGGCCAGGTGGAGGCCGACATCGCGTTCCACTCCGTGCTGGTCGCGGCCGTGGGCAGCCGGCGGCTGTCGCGCATGCACGAGGTGATCCTCGGCGAGGTGCACCTGACGATGGGCCAGTTCCAGGCCCACAGGACCACGCACCCGACGAACGTGGTGCACGAGCACGACGACATCCTCAAGGCGATCGGCGACGGAGACCCCGAGCGGGCCCAGCAGCGCCTCGCCCGCCATCTCGACCAGGCCCAGGGCCGCCTGCTCGGCCAGTTGCGCCGCGAGCGGCCGGAAGAGGCCACCGCGTAGGAGCTCATGTGACCAGATGGACCGTCAACTGCTCGATCCTCTACACCGGCCTGCCCCTGCTCGACCGCCCGGCCGCGGCGGCCGCCGACGGGTTCACGGCGGTGGAGTTCTGGTGGCCGTGGCCGCAGGCCGTGCCCGCCGACCGTGACGTGGACACGTTCGTACGCGCCGTCGAGGACGCGGGCGTGCACCTGACCGGGCTCAACTTCTTCGCGGGCGACATGGTGGCAGGGGACCGCGGCCTCGTGTCGTGGCCGGAGCGCTCCCGCGAGCTGCTCGACAACATCCCTGTGGTGGCGGCCATCGGCGAGCGGCTCGGCTGCCGGGCCTTCAACGCCCTCTACGGCAACCGTGTCGAAGGGATCGACGCGAAGGAGCAGGACGACCTGGCCGTGGAGATGCTGGCGGCCTGCGCGCGCGGCGTCGACGGCACCGTGCTGGTCGAGCCGGTCAGCGGCGCGCCGCGCTATCCCCTGCTGACGGCCGCCGACGCGGTGGCCGTGCTCGACCGGCTCGGTGACGTGCCCGGCGTTGGGCTGCTGGCCGACTTCTACCACCTGGCCGTCAACGGCGACGACGTGCCCGCCGTCATCGAGCGGCACGCCGCGCGCATCGCCCACGTGCAGATCGCCGACGCCCCCGGCAGGGGGGCGCCGGGTGAGGGTGCGCTGCCGCTCCGGCCGTGGATCTCTGACGTGTACGCAGCCGGATATGACGGATATATCGGCCTGGAATACCGCTCCGACGGGCCCGGCGCCTTTGACTGGCTCCCCCGCCAGGAGCGAGCCGCCGCCCCCGGGGGACCGGCGCGATAGAGACCCGCGCGACAGGAACCCGCGCGAGACCCGCGCGGCAGGGATCGGCGCGAGAGCAACCGACGGGAGAGGAACGACGTGAGCACCATCGCCTTCATCGGCCTCGGCATCATGGGCAGCCCCATGGCCGTGCACCTGGTCAGGGCCGGGCACACCGTGGCCGGCTACAACCGCTCGCCCGAGAAGACCAAGGCCCTGACCGAGGCGGGCGGGCGCGCGGCCGCCTCGATCGCCGACGCCGTGACGGGGGCCGACGTGGTCGCCCTCATGGTGCCCGACTCTCCCGACGTGCAGGCCGTGCTGACCGGGGATGACGGCGTGTTCGCGCACGCCGCGCCCGGCACGCTGGTCATCGACTTCTCCTCGATCCGGCCCGACGTCACCCGCGAGCTGGCCGGAGAGGCGGCCGCCCGCGGCCTGCGCTATCTCGACGCCCCCGTCTCCGGAGGCGAGGCGGGCGCCAGGAACGCAGCCCTGTCGATCATGGTGGGCGGCGAGAGCGACGCCTTCGCGGCGGCCGGGCCGATCTTCGACGCGGTCGGCAGGACCGTCGTGCACGTCGGGCCGAGCGGCGCGGGCCAGACGGTCAAGGCGGCGAACCAGCTCATCGTCGCCGCGAACATCGAGGCGCTGGCCGAGGCGGTCGTGTTCCTGAAGGCGTACGGAGTGGATCTGGAGGCGGCGCTGGACGTGCTGGGCGGCGGCCTGGCGGGTTCGGCGGTGCTGGCCCAGAAGCGCGGCAACATGCTGGACCACGCGTTCGAGCCCGGCTTCCGCATCGCCCTGCACCACAAGGACATGGGGATCGTCACGTCGGCGGCCCGCGAGGCCGGGGTGGTGCTGCCGCTCGGCGCGCTGGTCGCCCAGCTCGTGGCCGCTGCCAACGCGTCGGGCGACGGAACGCTCGACCACTCCGCGCTGCTCCGGGGCGTCGAACGCCTCTCCGGCGACCTGTAGGGCCACGGGCTGCCGGCGTGGCTCAGCTTTCGCGTTCGGCGGTGAAGCGCCGGATCAGCTCTTCGGACGTCAGCGGCTCCTCGGGCGGGGAGGGCGCCGGGTGGGCGCGCATGCCGGCGAGCGCCAGCCGCACCGCGCGCTCCCGCAGCTCGCCGCCCAGGGCGGCGGGCAGGGTGGGCAGCCCGCGGACGAGCAGCCCGACGACCCCCATGACGTCGCCCGTGCCGACGTCGGTGCGCAGCGCCCCCTCGTCGTGGGCGGCGCTCACGATCTGGTCGAGGACCTCCAGCAGGCGGCCGCGGCCCTCGTTGATCTCGGGCGTGCCCGCCACGCGGTGCACCTGCGCCCCCGCCACGGAGATGAGCAGGTCGAGCCGCAGTTCGGCGCAGCCGCGTACGAACCGGCTGAGCGCGTCCCACGCCCAGGTCTCCTCCTCGCGCGCCTTCTGCGCGAGCGCGATCATGCGTTCGAGGGCGTCGGCCAGCACGGCGTGGATGAGGCTGTCGCGGTCGGGGAAGTGCCGGTAGAGCGTGCCCGCCCCCACGCCGGCGAGCCGCGCGACCTCGTCCATCGTGGCGCCGGTGCCCTGCTCGGCGAACACCTCCCTGGCCGTGTCGATGATCAGGTCCCGGTTGCGTTGTGCGTCCGCTCTCAGTTGGCCCGGCGCGCGCATATCGGCTGGCCGCCTCTCGTGTGCTGGAGATCGCTTGACGTGGCTCTCCACAGCAGCATAACGGCTGGAAAGCGGAGAAAATCTCTTCACTTATAAGGTTCGGGCTCCGCTTCCCCTGCGTCCCCGGCACCGACTTCACGGGCACCGTCACCGGGCAAGTACGTCGTCTCGATGCCGGACGTTCAGGCCAGCCTCCCGCGGTAGACCTTCCTGGCCCGCGCGTACACCTCCAGGTGCTCGCCGAGCTGCTCCTCGGTCTCGAACGTGCCGGACTCGCGCAGCAGCTCCTCCAGCCGGTCCAGCCACGCCAGGCACCACCGCACGTCCGTCTCCCTGGCCACGGGAGAGCCCGCGACGTTCACGTACACCGGGCTGGTGTGCGCGTGGACGCCGCTCCGGTGCAGGGTGCGCGGATGCGGCGGGCCGGTGGCGACGGCGACCACGTACGTCGGCTCGTCCGCGACCAGCGTCGCGGTCAGCCGCCCCGGCCGGCCCTGCGCCAGCACGCCCTCGGCGGTGCGGATCTCCAGCCGCTCGACCTCGGGACCGACCGAGGTGAGCACGATCTCCGCCCGCTGCCCTGGCGCCAGGTCCAGCGTGTCGCCAGGCCCGTGCCCGTTGACGGAGAGCTCCAGCCACGGCCCGGTGGTGGCGAACGTGCGGCCGAGCAGGATCGCCTCCGCGTACGACTCGGCGGTCAGCGGGCCGGCGACGTTGGCGTACACCCGCTCCCATCCGGGCGGGCTCGACGCGGTCCCGCGGCGGCAGAACGACAACACCGCGTCCGTTCCGGCCGTGACCGCGATCCTGTTGCCCGCGCCGATGAGCCGCCGGTAGACGGCCGCGGTGCCGGTGATCGAGGAGTGGTTGAGCACGTCCAGGGCGTCGATCAGGCCGAGCGCCGCGTCCGCGACGATCTCCCTGGCCGAGCAGTCGCGCCCGCGGTCGAGCACCACGCCGGGCGGATCGTCCTCGCCGAACGCCATGTGGAACGGATGCCCGTACCCGATCACCCCGCCGAGCGCCCGCAGCTCCTCGCACGCCACGGCGTTGGGCGGCCAGTCGGCCGTGCCCTGGAAGCCCGTGTGACAGCGCTGCGGCGGCTGCCGGAGCCCGAACGCGGTGAGGTGCCCGACCAGGTCGCTGCGGTATTCGACGCCGATCCTGGCCAGGTGCCTGTCGTCCGACCACGGCAGGTCCTCGCCCGCCCAGTGCGCCAGCGCCTCCAGGTCGTAGACCCGCTCGCTGGCCACGTTGCCCGCCACGAGGTTGAGCACGTGCAGGTCCTCGCCGTGCTGCGCGGCCGCGGCCAGCTCGGGCGCGGCGGGCTCCTCGCCCATCCAGTTGAGGTGCACGTGCAGGTCGCCGCCGTACCAGCCGCGGGCTGCGGCGTCGTAGAGCCGCTCGGGGGCCAGCTCGACGAGCGTCTCCGCGCCCGCCTCCGGCGTGATCACGACCTCGGCCGACGAGTACTCCATCCCCCTGGCCACCGCCACCGTGAGCGGCTCGGCGGGCACCGCGACCACGAGATCGTCGCCATGGAAGTACGGTCTGCGCAGGGCGTCGACCTTGCGGGGAGCGCCCTCGGGATACCAGCCCTGGCCGTTCGCGCCCGTCACGCTCCACCGGCACGGAAACCCCGCCCGCACCCTGACCGCGGCCGGCGCCGCCCTGCGGCACAGCGGGGCCAGATCCACCGGCCGGCCGTCGGCGGTGACGGACCCGCCGGCCGCGACCACCCTGGCGCCGCGTGGCGGCACCTCGTACGCGGTGCCGTCCACCACGACGGTGACGGGCTCGTCCCTGCTGGAGTCGAGGAGCAGCGACGTGCGGAACGGCTGGTCGTCCAGCACGACCTGCGTGACCGCTTCGAGCGTGACGCCTTCGGGGGCGAGCCGCAGCGCGGCGAGATTGTCCACCACGTCGCCGCCGAGCGCGTCGCGCACCACCCGGTCGGCGTCGACCCCGCCGAGGAGGTCTTCGAGCTGATCCTGGGGGACCTCGGGATGGCGCTCGGCGAGCTGGCGCAGCCCGGCGCCCCAGAAGTCGTACCGGTTGTCGAGGAAGACGGTGGTCCAGGCCTGGACGACGTATGTGAGAGGCGGCTCGCCCCAGCAGACACCGTGCGCGTCACGCAGCGCGCGGTAGCCGGCCAGCGCGCGAGCCACCGGTTGGGGGAGCAGCGGATCGTCACTCATCGGACACCCCCTGAATCGGACGCGTCGTCATCGTGACATGAATCGGCCGCCACGTCCCCTGCGATGCACGGTCAGGCGCGCCGACCGAGGCTGAACGTCGGCTGCCCCGGAACGCTCTGCTGGGCGTCCAGCGCCTTGTCGTCCAGGATCGGCGCCGCGTCCTCCGACACGAAGACGCGCACGTCTCCCTTCTCCACGACCTGGTCGCCCGCGTACGGCGTGCTCACCAGGGTGACTTCGAGTGTTCCCGCCTCGTCGGTCTTCGGGGCGATGCGCAGCCCGGCGTCGGCGGGCACGTCCTCCCCGACCATGAGGTCGCGGATGGCTTCAACGGCGTTGTCTGTCAGTGTCAGCACAACAGACTCCTTTTCGCTCGGGAAACCTTCGCCTCCCCTCCGGCCCTTGCCCCAAACCCGGGCCGGCCTCCGCCGCGAACCCGGTGGCCCGGCATGCCCGTAGGGGTCGCGGGTAGCGGGACACTCATGACCAAGACCGACAAAGCCGTCATGGACGTGCTGCTCGACCGGTACGGTCGCACGTTCGCGAACGAGGCCGGGATCAAGCTGGCCGACCAGCCGAAACCGCTCTACCAGCTGCTCGTCCTGGCCACCCTGCTCAGCGCGCGGATCTCGGCGGACGTGGCGGTGGCGGCCGCCCGGGAGCTGTTCGCGGCCGGGTACGCCACCCCGAAGGCCATGCGGGAGGCGACCTGGCAGGACCGGGTGGACGCGCTGGGTCGCGGCCACTACCGCCGCTACGACGAGCGCACCGCCACCATGCTGGGCCGGGGGGCCGAACTGCTCCTCGACCGGTGGAAGGGCGATCTGCGCCGCCTGCGCGACGAGGCGGGCGGCGATCCGCGCAGCACCGCCGGGCTGCTGATGGAGTTCCCCGGCATCGGGCCGACCGGCGCGGACATCTTCCTGCGCGAGGTCCAGGCCGTCTGGCCCCAGGTCGCGCCGCACCTGGACAAGAAGGTGCTGGACGGCGCGGCCAACGTCGGCCTGCCCCGCCAGGAGCGCTCGCTGGCCCGGCTGGCCCGCTCCGGCGACGAACTGGCCCGCCTGTCCGCCGCCCTCGTACGGGTGTCCCGCAGCAAGCGGACCGCCGAGGAGGTGAAGTCCGCCGCGGCCCGCTGACGGCGCGGCCTGACGGTGAGTGCTGACGGGGGGCGTGCGGGACGGCGGCGGCCCGCTGACGATCTGCTCTGTTAGGTTCGACGTATGGGTGAGTTTGTGAGCGTCGAGGTGGCCGACCAGATCGCCACGATCCGTCTTGACCGTCCGAAGATGAACGCCCTCAACGGCCAGGTCCAGCAGGAGATCGGCGAGGCCGCCGGCCTCGTCGACGCCGACCCGCAGGTGCAGGCGGTGATCATCTACGGAGGCGAGAAGGTCTTCGCGGCGGGCGCGGACATCAAAGAGATGGCCGACATGTCCTATGCCGACATGTCCACCCATTCCCGTACGCTTCAGGACTGCTTCACCGCGGTCACCCGCATCGGCAAGCCGGTCATCGCCGCCATCACCGGCTACGCCCTGGGCGGCGGCTGCGAGCTCGCCCTCTGCGCCGACTTCCGGGTCGTGGGAGAGTCGGCCAAGCTGGGGCAGCCCGAGATCCTGCTCGGCATCATCCCCGGCGCGGGCGGCACCCAGCGCCTGCCCCGCCTGGTCGGCCCGGCCCGGGCGAAAGATCTGATCTTCACGGGCCGCCACGTGCCCGCCTCCGAGGCCCTCGTGATGGGCCTGGTCGACCGGGTGGTCCCGGACGAGCAGGTCTACACCGCCGCCCTCGAATGGGCCGCCACCTTCGTGGGCGGTCCCACGATCGCGCTCCGCGCCGCCAAGCAAGCCGTCGACCAAGGGCTGGAGGTCGACCTCGACACCGGCCTGGAGATCGAGCGGCTGCAGTTCTCCGGGCTCTTCGCCACCGACGACGCCAAGATAGGCATGCGCGCGTTCGCCGAGAAGTCCAAGCCCAAATTCACCGGGCAATAGCGCTCTTCTGGACATGTCACCGCAAACTGGACGGAGCTTTCGAGGGACTCTGATAACCCCTCGGTAGCTTCGTCCGTCCGGGCTGTGGATTGCCACTATCGTGGCGTTTCATGATGCGCGTTCCCGTCCCTGTCCGGCTGCGCAAAGCCGTGCGTACGTGGTTCGACTCCCGTTACATCTCCATCGCCGATCATCGCCAGGACATCAGGGACGCGCTCTGGGAGGTCCAGACCCTGCGGCGCGAGATGGCGACCCTCCAGGGCGAGGTCGAGCGGCTGCGGAACGCGCGCCCGCCGTCGGCCGGCGGCGGCACGGTCGACAGCAAGATCGACAAGCTCGGCGGCAAGGCCGACGACGCCCACCGGCTCGCCCAGGAGACGGCCAAGGCGCTGGACGGCGTGCTGCAGAACGAGGTCCTCGTCTGGCAGGCCATCGACGACCTGCGTACCCGCCTGCCCGGGGGAGACGCCCGCGCGGCGGACCGGGCGGACGAGCCGGCACGGGGGCGTTCCGAGGAGCAGCCGTGCGCGTGACCTGGACCGGCGCGGAGCTGACGTTCCGCCTCGACCCGGACGACGAGATCACCGGCAAGGCGTCCGACGAGCACCCCATCAAGCTCGCCACCAACTCCTGCTCCGTCGGAGGCGTCCCCGACGACGCCCACCCCGACCTCTTCGCCCTCGCCGCCTGGACGGTCGTGGCGCCGTGGACCCGCCGGCGCGTCTCCTTCGACCGGGCCGTGTCGGCGGAGCTGGCCGAGGCCCTGCACGCCGGCTGGGGGATCGAGGCGGGCCCCGTGGGGGCGGAGCCGCGCCGGCCGGGGGCCAGGCTCGCGATCTCGTACAGCGGCGGCGCGGACTCCGTCGCGGCGGCCGCCATGTATCCGGAGGCGCCGTTCGTGCACTTCCGGCGCGTGCCGCACCGGCGGGTCCCCAACCGCTGGCCCCACTACCGGTCCGACGTGCTGGCCAGGCTCGCCGAGCGGACGGGCCGCGAGCTGTCCACGGTCACCTCCGACCTGGAGTACACCCTCGCCGAGCCGCGTCCCGGCTATCCGGAGCACCACGCGGTGGCGGTGGGCGCGCTGCTCCTGGCCGACCAGCTGAACCTCGGCGGCCTGGCATTCGGCTATGAACTCGGTTCACGCTGGCTCGGCGGGGATCGCTACGTGTTGCGCTACACGCCGGACAACCCCATGTGGGCGCCGAACGGCAGATGGGGCAAATTATTCGCGGCGGCGGGCGTGCACATCGTGCTGCCCGTGGGGGGCGTGAGCGAGGCGGTCACCATGCGCCTGGCCCTCGACTCCGATCTGAAGAAGTACGTGCGCTGGTGCCTGCGCGGCACCGACGGGCCGTGCCGTAACTGCGGCAAGTGCCTCTACAAGGAGCTCATCCAGGCCGCCGTCGAGCGCCGGCCGCTCGACACCCCCATGACCGCAAGGCACCGCGCCGCACAGCCGTGGCTCAAGAAGCCGCCCTACGGCGGCCAGGAGATGGTCGAGTACGGGCTGGCGCGCGTCCCCGGGATCGAGCACACCCTCTTCGCCGGGGTGCTCGACTACTTCGACGCCACGGAGGAGTCCACGAGCTGGCTGGACCACTGCTACCCGCCGGCCCTCGACGAGATCCCTGCCCCGTGGCGGCCCGAGGCGGCCGCGTACATCGAGGCGAACGTGGGGCTCATGACGGAGGATGAGGTGCGCCGGGTGGAGACTTGGGGCGCCTGAACACCGGGCGGGCTTGGAGCGATGAAGGAGCAGGGCACGTGAAGGTCTATCTGTCGGTGGACATGGAGGGCGTGACGGGGCTGACGGACCCCGAGGAGATGCACGCGGGCAAACGCGGCTACGAGCGCGGCTGCGAGCTGATGACCGCCGACGCCAACGCCGCCGTCGAGGGCGCGTTCGACGCCGGGGCGGCGAGCGTGCTGGTCAACGACGCCCACGGGTCCACCAAGAACCTCCGGATCGACCTGCTCGATCCCCGGGCCAGTCTCATCCGTGGACCGGGCAAGGCACAGCGGATGGCGCAGGGGCTCGACGGGTCGTTCCAGGCCGCCTGCTTCGTGGGCTACCACGCCCGCGCCGGCGTGCAGGACGGCGTGCTGAACCACACCTGGATGGGCAAGGAGATCCAGAACGTCCACCTCAACGGCGAGCTGTGCGGGGAGACCCGGCTCGTCGCCGCGTGCGCCGGGTTCCACGGGGTGCCGGTGGCGGTGGTGACGGGGGACGAGGCCGTCGGCGAGGAGGCACGCGCGCTGCTCGGCGACGTCGAGACGGTCGCGGTGAAGAAGGGGATCGACAAGTTCTCGGCCGAGCTGCTGCCGCCGAGCGTCGCCCAGGCAAGGATCCGTGAGGCCACGGCGCGGGCGCTCGGCAGGTTGAGCGACTTCACGCCGTATGAGGTGGCGGCGCCGTACACGCTTGGGGTGGAGTGGAACTCCACCGCCATCGCCGCCGCTGTGGCGCTCATCCCCGGTGTGAAGTCCGCGGGGTCGCGTCACACCGAGTTCACCACCGACGACTTCACCCAGATCATGGCGCTGTTCGGCATCTTCGCCACCATCGGCGGCCAGGTCGCCTGCGGCAGCGGACCGTACGGGTGACAGGGCGTGGGGATGACGGTGAACGCCCGGGACCGGGTGTAGGGGGCGGGTGACGTGGAAGGCGCGGCGCTGACCCGGCGCGGGCTGCTCGTCGGGATCGGCGCGGTGGGCGGCGCGGGCGCCATGTACGCGGCCATGGGCGCGTTGGGGCTGGCGCCCTCGGAGCAGTCCAAGGACTACGTGGCGCCCAGGCCGGGCGACTTCACCCTGCGCGGCAAGGGCACGGCCAGGGTCGTGATCATCGGCGCGGGGGTGGCGGGGCTGACGGCGGCGTACGAGCTGGGCAAGGCCGGTTACGACTGCACGCTGCTGGAGGCCAGGGAGAAGGCCGGCGGGCGGAACCTCACGCTGCGCGGCGGCGACCGCCTCAGCGAGCTGAACGGCCCGGCGCAGGAGGTGACGCTCGGCGAGGGCGTCTACTTCAACGCGGGCCCCGCCAGGATCGCGCCGTGGATGGTGACCCTCGACTACTGTCGCGAGCTGGGCATCCCGATCGAGACCTTCATCAACGACAACGCCGCCGCGTACGTGCACACCAACGGGCGGACGATGCGGGCACGGACCGCCCGAGCCGACATGTATGGATATGTCGCGGAAATGCTGGCGAAAGCCACAAATGTCGGTGCGCTGGATAAGGCCATCACCAAGGACGACCAGGAACGCCTGCTCGATTTCCTCAGAAGGTTCGGTGACCTGGGCCCGCGGCTGGAATATGAAGGCTCGTCGCGCCGCGGTTTCACGAAATTTCCGGCAATAGATGGTGGTGTCCTCCTGGACGCCCCCGGCTCCCTCCACGAGATCCTCGCCGCGGGCACCGGCCGCGCCATCACCAACAACTTCGGCTTCGACCAGGCCACCCCCATGTTCCAGCCCGTCGGCGGCATGGACGCGATCGTCACCAGGCTGGTGGAGGCGGTGGGCGAGGACAACATCACGACCGGCGCCAAGGTCACCAAGATCACCTCGCTGGACGACGGCGTCGAGGTCGTCTGGACCGGCGGCAGCGTCAAGGCCGACTACTGCATCGCCGCCCTCCCGCCGCACATCCTCGCCAAGATCCCGCACAATCTCGGAGCCCAGGTCACCACGGCGCTCAAGGCGCCCGTCCCGGTCGCCGCGGGAAAGATCGGCCTGGAGTACGGCCGGCGCTGGTGGGAGCTGGACGACCACATCTACGGCGGCGTGACGGAGACGGACCTCGACATCACCCACATCTGGTATCCGTCCCACGACTACCACGCCGAACGCGGCCTCCTGGTCGGCTACTACAACGCCGAGCGCGACGCCGAGCTGTACGGGGCCCTCACCCCCGACGACCGCAGGCGCAGGGCGCTCACCCAGGGCAAGAAGATCCACGGCGAGAAGTACCGCCAGAACCTCCTGTCCAGCGTCTCCATCGCGTGGGAGCGCCAGGAGCACATCCAGGGCGGCTGGGTGCGCTGGCCGTCCTTTGATTCGTCCTTCACTTTTCTGCAACGCCCCGCCGGAAGGGTTTACTTCGCGGGCGACTGGCTCACCCATCTGATCGCCTGGCAGGCGGGGGCCATGGAGTCCGCCCGCGGCGCCGTCACGCTGCTGCACCAGCGGGTGCTGCAGTCTCCGTGACGTCGCACGCTGCTCCGACGCCCGGGTTAGGGTCCAAGGAGAAGCGATCGAGGAGATGGGATGAGCTTGCACTGGGTGCCCGCGACCGAACGGATCGACCTCCTGGCCGATCCGGTGGCGCGGGCCGTTCCGCACGTGGAGGATGCCGAGGTGGCCGAGATCGACCCCGATCTGGCCGACACGACGGCGTTCTGCGAGCGCTACGCCGTGCGCCTCGACGAGTCGGCCAACTGCGTGGTCGTGGCCGCCAGACGAGGCGGTGAGATCCGCTACGCCGCATGCATGGTGCTCGCGACGATGCGGGCGGACGTGAACGGCGTCGTGCGCAGGCATCTCGACGCCAGGAAGGCGAGTTTCGCGCCGATGGCCGACGCGGTCGAGCTGACCGGCATGGAATACGGCGGCATCACGCCACTGGGGCTGCCGGATGACTGGCCGATCCTCGTGGACACGCACGTCGCGGAGCACCCGAGGGTGGTGATCGGAAGCGGTGTGCGCAGGTCGAAGCTGGCCGTCTCCGGGGCAGGGCTGGCCGGGCTGAAGGGGGCCGAGGTTCTCTCGCTGGCCGGCTGACAGAAACCGAAGCCGATTCGAGACCGTTGGATGGGAAACCGATGAGCCCTTTCCGGACGTTGTACGAGTGGGAATGTGGCCTCATGGTTCATCTCGTGGGCGGTGACTAAGCCGATATGGTGCTTCATGCCATGAACGATGACCGACTTGGCCCTTACCGGTTGCTCAGGCGGCTCGGTGAAGGCGGGATGGGCGTTGTCCACCTCGCCGCCGACCCGCAGGGGCGCCAGGTGGCGGTCAAGGTCCTGCGCGGGGAGGTCGCCGGCGACGAGGTCGCCAGGCGGCGGCTTTCGCGCGAGGTCGAGACCATGCGCAGGGTGCGGAGCAACTACATCGCCGAGGTGCTCGACGCCGACGTGACCGGGCGTCGCCCCTACATCGTCACCCGCTACGTGCCCGGCCGTCCCCTCGACGAGATCGTCAAGGACGACGGGCCGCTCGACCTGCCCGCGCTGGTCAAGGTCGCGCACGGGGTGGCCTCGGCGCTGGCCGTCGTGCACTCGGTGGGGGTGATCCACCGCGACCTCAAGCCGGGCAACGTGCTGATCCTCGACGGCGAGCCCGTGCTGATCGACTTCGGCATCGCGCAGGCGGTCGACGCGACCCGGCTGACGCAGACCGGCATGTTCATCGGCACCCCCGGCTATCTCGCGCCAGAGATCATCGAGGGCCAGGAGGCCGGCCCCGAGGTCGACATCCACGCGTGGGCGGGCACGCTGCTGTACGCCGCGACCGGCCAGCCGCCCTTCGGCAAGGGCACGCTGGAGATGGTCTTCTACAACATCACGGCGGGCAAGGCCGACATCAGCGCGGCCCCGGCGACGTTGCAGCCGCTGCTCAAGGCGGCTTTCCAGCGCAATCCGGCCAAGCGCCCCAAGGCGGCCGACCTGGCCGAGCAGACCGCCAGGATGATGCCCCAGCCGCCGCGGGGCGGCGCGCCCGACGAGCTGTCCACCGTGCCGCGGCCCGGCACGTCGCCGGCCGGCCTTCCGGTCCCGCGGCCCGCGGCCGACAAGCCGCCCCACGACGTGTCCACGCCGCCGGTGACGCCGCGGCGGCTGCTCGAGAGCCAGGACCACCCGGTCACCCCGCCACCGCAGGATCAGCAGTACGTCTCGCTCCTGCCCAACCAGCCCGACCCCTGGCCGACCCGCAGGGTGTCGCCGGAGGAGCTGCGCAGGATCCAGCGTGAGACCGGGGCGTCGCAGCCCTGGCAGGCGCAGCCGGGCGCCCACAACGCGCCGCCGGGCGAGGCCGACGTGCCCACCAGGCGGGTGCGGCCCGACTCTCCCGAGTTTCGCAGGCTCGCCGCCGGCTCGCCCGCCGACGCCAGGCCCGGTACGGGTCCCGCTGGAGGGCCCGCTGGAGGGCCCAGTGGAGCGGCAGGTCCTGGCCGGTCCGGGCCCGGCCACGACTACGCCAGGCCGGCGCCGACGCCGGCGCAGCCGCCGCCCTACATCCCGGCGCAGCAGCACTACCAGCCCGGCCCCACGAAGCGTGAGCCCTTCATCCCGGCCGTGTCCCCTGGCAACGTGCTGCAGCGTTCCAGGGCCTACGGCGTGGCGAGCGCCATGCTGCTCGTCCTCATGATCGTGGCGGCCGTGCTCGCGCCCGTGCTGGTGGCGGTCCTCGCGATCCCGGTCGCGGTGTTGCTGCGGGCGGCCGACCTGGCGCAGCCCGCGCTGATGGCGCGCCGTGCCGCGGGCGCGGCGGCGCTCGACGTCGTCAGGGTGCTCTCCTACCCCAAAGAACTCGCCAAATCGGCGGGCATCACGCTCGCTCTGCTGCTTTATGCCGTCATCCTGGGATTGCCGGTGACGTTGTTGCTCACCGTGGTCGCCAGGATGGAACCGTCCTACGCCCTGGCGTGGGGCGCCGCGATCGCCCTGTGGACCGTCTGCGCGGGTCCGGGGGTGGAAGGGCCAGGCAGGCAGATGCGCAGAACGCTCTCATCGCTCGTACCCTCGAGAACAGCGGCGATGGTGATGGCCGGAGTGCTCGCGGCAGGCGCCGCGCTCTCGCTGATCCTCGCTTACGGCACGTTCGGGGACAAGCCAAGGGGGGCCGTATGGACTCCGCTGAACGTCGATCCAGTGGTCAAGCAGCTCGAAAGTCTGAGGGGGAATTCAGGAGGATGACGCGGGGAAGGTGGCGATGAACACCCAGGCACCAGAGCGCCTCGGCCCTTACCGGCTGGTCAGGAAGATCGGCGAAGGCGGGATGGGGGTCGTCCACCTCGGTCTCGACGGTGACGGCCGCGAGGTCGCGATCAAGGTGCTCCATCCGCACGTGGCCGCCGACCTCAAGGCACGCGACCGGCTGACCCGCGAGGTCGAGACCATGCGCCGGGTGCGCAGCCCGCACGTGGCCGAGGTGATCGACGCCGAACTCGTCGGCGGCCAGCCCTATGTCGTCACCCGCTTCGCGCCCGGCCGCACGCTGGAGGACACCGTCCTGGCCGAGGGCCCCCTGGAGGCACGCGACCTCATCAGGCTCGCCCAGGGGCTGTGCAGGGCGCTGGTGGCCATCCACGCGGCCGACGTGATCCACCGCGACTTCAAGCCGTCCAACGTGATGCTCGTCGACGGCGAGCCGCTGGTCATCGACTTCGGCATCGCCCACCTGGTGAACGCCACCAGGCTCACCCAGACCGGCATGTTCGTCGGCACGCCCGGCTATCTCGCGCCCGAGATCATCCGCGACTCCGAGATCACCCAGGCGGCCGACGTGCACGCGATGGCCTCGACGGTGTTCTTCGCCGCGACGGGGGCGCCGCCGTTCGGCACGGGCACGTTCGAGGCGGTCTGCTTCAACATCATGGAAGGGCGGGCGCAGATCGACAAGGCGCCCGCGTGGCTGCGCGGCTGGCTCACCCGCGCGCTGCAGGTCGACCCGTCAGCCCGGCCTGACGCGCACGAGCTGCTGCGGATGGCCAAGGCGCTCGACCCGTCGGTGACCGCGTTCAACGAGGCCTCCTTCGACGGCCCCACGGGCACCAAGCGCATGGGCGACCGCACCCGGACCATGGACACGTTCTCCGATCTGCTGCCGCCGGTCGACTACGGCGCGCCACCGGTGCCCCAGCGGCGTGAGGAGGCGCCGCCACGGCGTGACGAGCGGCCACCGCCCTACGTGCCCGCGCCGGTCTCGGCCAGGCCCCCCGTGCCGCGTGCCGACCAGCACGTGGCGGGCTACGCCGCGCCACGGCCCACCGCTCCGGCGCAGGCCAGGCCCTACACGCCGCCGCCCGAGCCGCGGAAGTACACCCCGCCGTCCGAGCGGAGGAAATATCTTTTCGGCAGCCAGTTCGTGGGGCTGCTCATGCTCGTCACCCTGGTGGCGCTGACCGTGATGATGCCGGTCATGGTGGGCGCGATCGCCGTGGCGATCGTGCTGGTGCTGCGCATCGGCGAATACCTCTTCGGCGACCTGGTCAAGCGGCGCCAGGTGCGGGGGAGCAGCGCGGCCGACCCGTGGCTCGTGGTGGTGGGCACGCCGTGGGCGCTGGTCAAGTCCGCGCTCGTGTCGGCGGTGCATGTGCCGCTGGCGCTGCTGTTCGGCGTGTGCGTCTGGGGGCTGCTCCACTGGGTCGGCCAGATGAGCGTCAACGTGGCGGCGTCCTACGCCGCGGGCGCGTTCGCGGCGGGCCTGTTCGTGTTGCCCGGCGGCGGCGCGCCGCGCAAGGCCGTCACCCGCACGCTCACCGGCGTGCTGCGCAGCCCGGGAGCCGCGCTGGTCGCGGTCGTGCTGATGGGCACGGCGGCGTTGTTCGCGGTGATGTTCGCGCTGGGCCAGGACGCGGTGTGGACACCGTGGCGGGCGCCGGAGACCGTGATCGAGGACCTGGCGAGCGACGCCAGGCAGACCACGGTCGGCCTGATCACGGGGATGATCGACAGCTTGCTCGACGGGCTCGGGCTGGGGTTCCTGACTCCCTGGAACTGAGTGTCCCCGCGGGCTCTCGAGGGGAGAGAAGAAGTATGGGCGACAGGCTCGGTCCGTATGAGCTCCTCTCCCGGCTCGGGGCCGGTGGGTTCGGCGAGGTGCACCTCGCGCTCGACGCGGAGGGCCGCACGGTCGCCGTCAAGGTGCTGCATCCGCATGTCGCGGCCGACGGCGGCGCGCTGGCCAGGCTCGCGCGCGAGGTGGAGACCATGCGCAGGGTCGGCGGGCCGCACGTGGCCGAGGTGCTGGACGCCTCCCTTGAGGGCGCCCGCCCCTACCTGGTGACCCGCTACGTCCAGGGCAGGCCGCTCAGCGCGGTGCCCGTGCCCGTCGCCGACCTCCGCCGGCTGGCCTGCGGGCTGGCCGACGCGCTGCTCGCCATGCACGAGTCGGGCGTGGTGCACCGCGATCTCAAACCGGCCAACGTGATGATGGCCGAAGGCGAGCCGGTCGTCATCGACTTCGGCATCGCCAGCGCCCTCGACTCGTTGTCCGTCACGGCCTCGGGCGCGGTGGTGGGCACGCCCGGCTACCTTGCTCCCGAGGTGCTGGAGGGCAAGAACGCGGGCCCTGAGGCCGACGTGTTCTCCTTCGGGGCGACGCTGGCCTACGCGGTGACCGGGCGACAGCCGTACGGGCAGGGCCCCGCGTCGGCGGTCGCCTACCGGGTCGTGCACCACGAGCCCGACCTGGAGGGCGTGCCCGGCTGGCTGGAGCCGCTGTTAGCGGAGTGCCTGTCCACCGATCCCGCTGCGCGGCCGACGGCCGCGCAGATCTGTGCCAGGCTCGACGTGGCGCCCGTCTCCCACGTGCCCCGTGCCTTCGCCCAGCCCGCACGCCCGCGTTCGGACGCCGAAGACACGAGCACGAGGGAGTGGCGGCCGGGCAAGGAGCGCCGCCGACGCCCGGTGGAGGAGTCGAGGGCGCGGCACAGGGAGAAGGTGCGCAGGCGGTGGGTGATCGGTTCCGGGCTGTTCGTGGGGCTGCTGGCCGCCGCCGCCCAGGAGACGCTGCCCGAGGTGGCGCTCTTCCTGCTGGCCGCGTACGCGCTGGGTGTGGTGTCCGACGCCGGGGTGGCGCTCTTCTCGCGCGCCCTCTACCGGCGCCGCCGCGTCGTCACGGATATGGTCAGTGTGGCGGGCACGGTCGGGCTCTGTTTCGGGCTGGCGGCGGTGTTCAGCACGTTCACCCTGGCCTTGTTCGCGGGCACGGCCCTGGTGGTGGGGATCGTGTTCCTGCTGTCGGCGTGATCCCCGCCGCGAAGGGGTGGGAGGCAGCAACAGAATGAAGTTCGGTATGGTGGTGCCGGCGGGACCCTTCCGCCGGCCGCCCCCACCCGGGCGGTTGCACACCGACTACTCATGGGTAACATAACGCCAGACCATGGCACACCCTCTGTCGGGAGCCCGGCGGGCACCTGGCAGTCTGGACAGCATTGCATTCGGCGCCCACCGCAGCGAGGCGGTGGCGCACGCGAACACGGGAGGTCGGCCACCGGCCATGAACATCGTCGTCTGCGTGAAGCAGGTCCCCGACACGGCGACCGAGCGCAAGCTGCGGTCCGATGACAACACGCTCGACCGCGACGCCGCCGACGGCGTGGTCAACGAGCTCGACGAATACGCGGTCGAGGAGGCACTGAAGCTCAAGGAAGCCCACGGTGGCGAGGTGACCGTGCTCACCATGGGCCCCGGCAAGGCCACCGAGACCATCCGCAAGGCGCTGGCCATGGGAGCCGACAAGGCCGTCCACCTCAGCGACGACGCGCTCCACGGCTCCGACGCGCTGTCCACGTCGTACGCGATGGCGCAGGCGCTCAACAAGATCGGTTTCGATGTCGTCGTCCTGGGCTCCGAGTCCACCGACGCGCGCACCGGCGTGCTCGCCGCCATGCTGGCGGAGCGCCTCGGCGTGGCGCAGCTGACGCTGGCCAACAAGGTCGACGTCGACGGCACGTCGATCACGATCCAGCGCCTCACCGACTACGGCTACGACCGGGTCGAGGCCACGCTGCCGGCCGTCGTGTCCGTGGTCGAGAAGATCAACGAGCCGCGCTACCCGTCGTTCAAGGGCATCATGGCGGCCAAGAAGAAGCCGGTCGAGACGCTGGCCATCGCCGACGCCTCCATCGATCCCTCCCAGGTCGGCCTGGCCGCCGCCTGGTCCGAGGTCGTCGACTTCGCCGCCGCGCCGCCGCGCGCCGCCGGCACGATCGTCAAGGACGAGGGCGACGGCGGCGCGAAGGCCGCCGAGTTCCTGGCCTCCAAGAAGTTCATCTGAGCACGGGAGAGAACACCTGATATGTCGGAAATTCTCGTTCTCGTCGAGCAGGTCGAAGGCGAGGTCAAGAAGGTCACGCTGGAGCTGCTGACCCTGGCCCGCTCGCTGGGCACCCCCGCGGCCGTCTGGGCGGGCCCGGGCATCACGCCCGAGGCCAAGGCCAGGCTCGCCGAATACGGCGCGGAGACGATCTACGTCGCAGGTTCGAGCGACATCGTCGACCACGTGGTGGCGCCCAAGGCCGAACTGCTGGCCCAGCTCGTGTCCGCCAAGTCGCCCGCCGCCGTGCTCGTGGCCGCCACGGCCGAAGGCAAGGAGGTCGCCGGCCGGCTGGCCGTCAAGACCGACTCCGGCGTCATCACCGACGCCGTGGGCCTGGGCGAGGGCTTCGTGGCCGACCAGTCCATCTTCGGCGGCGGCGTCAACGTGCACTCCCGGGTGCGCAGGGGCACGCCCATCGTCGCCGTACGCCCCAACTCCACCGCTCCCGAGGCCGCCCAGGGCGCCGGAGCCGAGGAGGAGGTGGCGGTCGCGCTGACCGACGCCGCCAGATCGGCCCGCGTCGTCGAGCGGGTCAAGCAGGAGAAGGGCGCCAGGCCCGAGCTGACGGAGGCCGCGATCGTCGTCTCCGGCGGGCGCGGCGTGGGCTCGGCCGAGAACTTCTCGGTCATCGAGGGCCTGGCCGACGCGCTCGGCGCCGCCGTCGGCGCCTCCCGCGCAGCCACCGACGCCGGCTGGTACCCGCACCAGTTCCAGGTGGGGCAGACGGGCAAGACGGTGTCGCCGCAGCTCTACATCGCGGCCGGCATCTCGGGCGCGATCCAGCACCGGGCGGGCATGCAGACCGCGAAGACCATCGTCGCGATCAACAAGGACCCGGAGGCGCCGATCTTCGAGCTGGCCGACTACGGCGTCGTCGGCGACCTGCACCAGGTCGTCCCGCAGCTCACCGAAGAGGTCACCAAGCGCAAGTAGGGCTCAAGGGGGCGGCGCCGCGCGACGCGGCGCCGCCCCCTTTCGCGGGATCACCGCCCGCGAAGGGCGGGGAGACGTACGTGGAAGGCCGCTCCCTCGCCGGGCGCGGAACGCACCTCCACGCGGCCCCCGTGGGCGGTGACGATGGAGCGGACGATGGCCAGCCCGAGCCCCGCCCCGCCGGTCGCCCGCGCCCGCGAGCCGTCCGCCCGGTAGAAGCGGTCGAACACCCGCTCCACCTCCTCGGCCGCCAGCCCGGGACCCTCGTCCGAGATGACCAGCACCGCCTCGACCCCGTGTGCGCCCGCCTCTGTGCCGACGCCGATCCTGACCGGCGTGCCCGGAGGCGTGTGGGTGACGGCGTTGCCGACGAGGTTGCTGACCACCTGCCGCAGCCGCGCCTCGTCGCCCAGCACGGGAGCGCTCGCCGCCGCCCCTCCGTCCGGCCCGGTGAAGGCGATGGGCCTGGACGGGTCGAGCGCGGCGAAGTCGTGCCGGGCGTCGGCGGCAAGGGTGCGCAGGTCCATCGGGGTGAGGTCGAGCGCGGGGCCGTCGGCCTCGTCGAGCCCGGCGAGCAGCAGCAGGTCCTCCACCAGCCGGGCCAGCCGTCCCGACTCGGCCTCGATGCGGGCCAGCGCCGGCCCGGCCTCCGTGCCGCCCATGCGGTACAACTCCGAGAAGCCCTTGATGCCGAACAGCGGAGTGCGCAACTCGTGACTGACGTCCGCGACGAACCGGCGCATGCGGGCCTCGGAGTCCACCTTCGCCGCGACCCCCTGCTCGATCTGGGCGAGCATCGTGTTGAGCGAGCGCGCCAGCCGCCCGAGCTCCGTGTTCGGGGCGGCGGGCTCGGGAACGCGCCTGGTCAGGTCGCCGCCGGCGATGGCCGCCGCGGTCTCCTCCACGCGGCGCAGCGGGGCGAGCCCCGCCCTGGTCGCGAAGCCGCCCGCCAGCGCCAGCACGGCCAGCAACATCGACCCCCCGACCAGGCAGGCGAGCCTGACCCTGCCGACCGTCGCGTTCGTCTCGTCGAGCGACGCGGCCATCACGACGGTGGAGGAGCCGTCCCCACCCGCGGCGGCGTACGGCCGCACCACCACCCGCCACTCCGCGCCGTCCACGCCGGCCACCGTGAACGGCTCGCCCGCGCGGGCCGTCGCGACGGCGGCGTTCAGCCGGGCCGGCCCGGGACCCTCCGCCTGGCCCAGCTTGCGGGTCACGGCGCCGTCGGCCGACAGGTAGACCGCGTAACCCGTCTCGGTCAGGTCGAGCTGCCCGAGACCCTTCAACATCAGATCGAGCCGCTCGATGCCCTGCTCAGCCAGGTCGGACCGCAAGAAGCCGAGCGGCGATCCGGCGAGCTCCCGCTGGATCGTGTCGACGTGGCCGGGCGGGATGGCGGAGATCACCAGACTGATCGGGACGAGCTGCGCGTCGACGCGGCCCACAAGTTGCCGTCTCAGCTGCCCCACCACGATCGAGCTCATCGCCACCAGGCCGGCGACGAGCAGCGCGACCACGATGGCCAGCAGCCGGGCGCGTAACGACAGCCGCCCGATCATCGTTTCGGCTCGCGCAGCACGTAGCCGACGCCGTGCACGGTGTGGATCAGCTTCGGTCCGCCGGTGTCGAGCTTGCGGCGCAGGTAGCTGACATAGGTGTCGACGATGCTGGTGTCGCCGGCGAAGTCGTAGCGCCACACCTGCTGCAGGATCTCCGGTTTCGGCAGCACCCGCCCCGTGTTGAGCACCAGGTGGTGCAGCAGCCTGAACTCCGTCGGCGACAGGCGTACGGGCCGCCCCGCCCTGGTCACCTGGTGGCCGTCGGGATCCACTTCGAGATCGCCGACGACGAGGGTGCGGTCGTCGGCGATCACGCCCGTACGCCGGAGGATGGCTCTGATGCGGGCCAGCAACTCCTCCAGGTCGAACGGCTTGGTCACGTAGTCGTCGCCGCCCAGCCGGAGCCCGTTGATCTTGTCGGCCGCGGTGTCGCGGGCCGTCAGGAACAACACCGGCACGGGGCCGGGCCGGCCGCCGGCTCTGGGCAGGCCGCGTAACCTGCGGATGACCTCGAAGCCGTCCAGGTCGGGCAGCATCACGTCGAGCAGCACCAGGTCGGGCGGATCGCGCCTGGCCGCCTCCAGCGCCTGCGCGCCCGTCTCCGCCGAGGTCACGGTGAAACCGGCGAAGCGCAGCGTCGCCGACAACAACTCCTTGACCGTCGGCTCGTCGTCGACCACGAGCAGCCGTTCGCCCACGTGACGCACCTCCTACCGTCGCCGGTCAGGCATCGTGGCTCCTGAAGTGTACGAACGCCGCGGCCAGCATGGCCGCCACGAACCCGGCCGGCAGCCCGAACCCCGCCCACGCCGGCAACGGCGCCGTCCCCAGGGCAGCCCCGAAGGCGGCCGCGTTGGGCCAGTAGACGCTGAGGAAGCCGCTCACGAAGTCGGGCGCGACCGAGGCGAGCATGGGGAGCAGCAGGAAGGTGGTGCTGACGTTGACGGCGGGGGCCGTGCCGCGCAGCAGGAAACCCAGCGCCAGCCCGAACAACGCCAGCGCCGTCAGCACGAGCGGCCCGGTCAGCAACATCCGCAGCACCGCCGGCTGCCCCGGCGTCAGGTACGGCGCCCCGCCCGCAGCCAGCGTGCTCTGGCTGGTCACGTACATCAGCCACACCGCCGCCACGCTCACCGGCAACGTAGTCAGCACCGTCAGCCCCGCCTTGGCGGCGAGCAGGTGGCCGCGCCTGCCCACGGCGGCCAGGCTGGCCCGCATGGTGCCCGCTCCGTACTCCGACGAGGCGACCAGCACGCCCAGCGCCGCGATCAGCAGCTGCACGATGTACAGCCCGCGCATGCTCTGCTCCAGCGGCTCGAAGTCGAGCCGCTCCTGCGCCGTGGCCGCCGCGTAGTCCGCGGCGGTGGCGTTGCCGAACAACCACCCGAGCGCCGCCGCGACGGCGACGCTCGCCGCCGCCAGCACCATCGTGGCCCTGATGCTGCTGAACTTCGTCCACTCCGCCCTGAGGATCCCGGCATCGATCATCGGGCCGCACCGTACTCGACGCTGTCGCGGGTGAGCTCCATGAACGTGTCCTCGAGAGACACCCGCCGCTGGGTGAGCTCGAACAACGCCACGCCCTCCGCAGCCGCGAGACGGCCCACGTCGGGCGCGGTCATGCCGGTGACCAGCAGCTCGTCGTCGTCACCCGGCTGCACGTGCGCCCCCGACAACTCCAGCCGCCGGGAGAAGGCGGCGGTCTCCGGCGTACGCAGGAGCACGGTCGAGCCGGTCTGGGTGAACTCGCCGATCTCCCCCTCGGCGATGAGCCGGCCCTTCCCGATGATCACCAGCCGGTCGGCGGTCACCGCCATCTCGCTCATCAGGTGGCTGGAGACCAGCACCGTACGCCCCTCCGCGGCCAGAGCGCGGATCAGCGCGCGGATCCACCGGACCCCTTCGGGATCGAGGCCGTTGACCGGCTCGTCGAGCACCACCACCGGCGGGTCGCCGAGCAGCGCGGCGGCCAGGCCCAGCCGCTGGCTCATGCCCAGCGAGAACCCGCCCGCCTTCCTGCCCGCCACGTCGGCGAGCCCGACCAGGTCGAGCACCTCGGTGACCCGGCCGGCCGGGATGGAGTTGCTCTGCGCCAGATAGAGCAGGTGCTTGTACGGGGTGCGCTGCGGATGCACGGCCTGCGCCTCCAGCAGCGACCCGATCACGCGCAACGGGCTCGGCAGCTCGTGGTGCGGGCGGCCGTCGACCGTGGCCGAGCCCGACGTGGGCAGGTCGAGGCCGAGGATCATGCGCAGGGTCGTGGTCTTGCCCGCGCCGTTCGGACCGAGGAAACCGGTGACGAGGCCGGGCCGTACGGTGACGGTGAGATCGTCCACGGCGGCCACGTCACCGTAGCGTTTGGTCAGTGCGTTGAGCTGAATCATGCCACCCAGCCTGCGGTGCCTGGTTGGAGGCGTTCTGAGCGAATCTGTGAGTTCTCTGTGAGCGGGGGCGCCGCCACGTGCGGGCGTGCGGCGCCCCCGCCGGGATCCACAGAGAACTCCCAGTCACTCCAGCGCCCTCCTGAGGCGGGCGGCCAGCTCCTCGGCCTGCTCCCGCGTCCACGGGATCGTGCCGTTCTCCGACATGAGCGCGTGATACTGCTGCTCGTCGTAAGGCGTGCCGGGCGGGAGCGGGGCCACGTGCCAGTGCAGGTGGGCGTTGCCCTGCTGGCTGCCCAGCGACAGCACGTACGTCCGCTCCGACGGCACCACCGACTCCACGGCCAGCGCCACCTTCCTGACCACCCGCATGAGCTCGAGGTAGGCGTCCTCGCCGAGGTCGCGCACGACGTGCTCGATGTGCCGTTTGGGGCTCACCAGCAGGTAGCCGGGCATGGTGGGGTAGCGGGCCAGGAAGGCCAGGTGGTGGTCGTCCTCGTAGACGATCTGCTCGGTGGTGTAGGCGGGGTCTCCGGCGACGATGGCGCAGATGAAGCAGGGGCTCGACTTCACCCGGGCCACGTACGCCTCGACGTCGAAGGGCACGCTGCGATCAAGGCTCACCGTACGAGCCTGCCACTCAGGCGGCGGCTTCGGCGGGTTCCCTGACGGGCAGCGGGGTGGCCGGAGCGGGCTCCTCGCGCGGGAGCAGGCGGGAGGCCAGCGCGATCAGCACGCCCAGGACGACCGCGACGCCGAGCGCGGTGCGCAGGGAGGTGGCGTCCGACAGGAATCCGATCACCACGGGCCCGAGCAGCAGGCCCGCGTACCCCATGGCCCCGGCCTGGGCGATCGCCGGCCCCGGGGTGCGCGTCGCGGTGCCGGCCAGCGACAGAGTCAGAGGCGAGATCGTCGCCACGCCCAGGCCGACGAAGAACATCGCCGCCACCGCCACCAGCGCCGCGGGCGCGACCAGCACGACCGCGAAGAACCCGGCCGTCGCCACCCCGGAGACGGTCAGCATGCCGCGCACCCCGAACCTGGCCCGCAGGCGGTCGCCGGTCAGCCGGGCGGCCAGCATGCCGGTCTCGAAGACGGGGTAGCCGAGCGCCGCCAGGGCCTCGGGGGCGCCGAGCTCGTTACGCATGTAGAGGCCGTTCCAGTCAGCGACCGTGCCCTCGACCATGAACGCGAAGAACATGATCGCGCCGAGCAGGTAGACGACCGGCGGCATGCGGCGCCGGCCCGCCGGCTCCGTGCCGGTGGACGGGGGCTCGGGCAGGTGTGTACGGCCGATCAGCACGGCCACGGGCAGCGCGACCAGGCCGACCAGCGCCACGTTGGCGGTGAACGGCAGACCGGCGGCGATGGCCAGGCTGCCCAGGGCCCCGGCGGAGATGGCGCCGACGCACCAGCCGGCGTGCATGCCGTTCATCAGCGGCCGGCCGTGGGCCCGTTCGACGGTGGAGCCCTGGGCGTTCATGGCGACGTCCATGACGCCGAAGGCCATGCCGAAGAGCGCCACGGCCGCCAGCAGCAGCGGCAGGTCGGGGGCGAGGGCCACGGCCACCAGGCTGAGTGCCGTCAGCGGGCCGCTGATCCGCAGAACCGCCCTGCTGCCCGCGCGCGCCATGACGCGCCGCATGGACTGCATGGTCACCAGGGCGCCCAGGCCCCACACCAGCAGGATCGTCCCGACCATGGCCTCGGACAGGGCCAGCTTGTCGGTCAGGGCAGGGATGCGCACGGTCATCGTGCCCACCATCAGGCCGGCAAGGACAAAGGTGAGGACCGCCCCGTAACGGGCGCCCCTCAGCTCGCGGGTCATAGGGCCACACCTCTCACAAAGTTCGTTGTCTTCAGCGGTCCGGACGCGCGGGCGTCCGGGCAGGGGAGGGTGAGCGGGCTCGCTCACCGCAGGGGGAAGACCCCGGCTCGATCGGCCCGGGAGAGGGCCGTGAGCAGGGGCCGGGGTTCGGCGCGGCTCGGAAGGATCCGCGCGAGGGCCGGATCGGGGAGCCCGCCCGGATGAACAGGGCGGATGATCAGGGCGGATGATCCGGGCGGAGGGCCGGCTCGGGGTTCCGGGCGGGCCGGGTTCGGGGCTTCGCGCGGGAGATCCGGGCTCGGACTTCGCGTGGAGATCCGGGCGAGGGCCGGCCGTCCGGGGAGCCGGGCGGCCGAGGACGGCTCAGGCGGGAGGTTTGAGCAGCGCCCTGAGGCGGCCCTCCAGAGCCTGGAGATCGTCTTCCGTGTTGAGCTCCGGATCGTGGCTCGCCACGTCCCAGAGCCCCTCACACGCCAGTCGCACGATCTGCGCCGCCACCGGGTCGGGCTCCTCGCCCAGCTCCTCGCGATGCCATCGGGTCATCGCCTCGCGCAGCGGCGCGAGCAGGAACAGGTTGCCCGACGCTCCGGTGACGACCGCCCATCGTCGCAACCTGCCCGACCGTACGGAGGCCAGGGTCGCGCCCAGGTAGCGACCGGTGTAGGTCTGGTCGGGCTGGGCGGCCATGAGCTCGTCGAAGTCGTCGATCAGGCGCTCCACCATGCCCTTGATCAGGGCTTCCTTGGAGGCGTAGTGATAGAGCAGGCCGCCCTTGCTGACGCCCGCCCGGTCCGCCACCGCGGCCAGGGTGAGCGCGGTCGAACCCTGGTCGCAGAGGAGCTCCTCCGCCGCGTCCAAAAGCTCGTCCTTTCGCATGCCGCTTACTGTACCGTCCGGACGGTACAGTAGCAAACGAGATACCCTGGACTCGTGACCAGACCGTCGGCCTATCTCGATCATGCGGCGACCGCCCCGATGCTGCCCGAAGCGATCGAGGCCATGACGGTTCAACTCCAACAGGTCGGAAACGCTTCCTCGCTGCACGGCGCCGGGCGCCGGATGCGCAGGGTGGTCGAGGAGTCACGCGAGGCGATCGCCGACGCGCTCGGGGCGCGGCCCAGCGAGGTCGTGTTCACCTCGGGCGGCACCGAGGCCGACAACCTCGCCATCAAGGGCCTCTACTGGGCGCGCCGCCCCCGCAGGCGCGTGCTGATCAGCTCCGTGGAGCACCACGCCGTGCTCGACCCGGCCCAGTGGCTGGCCGACAGCCAGGGCGCGGAGATCGAGCTGCTGGAGGCCGACGCGTACGGCCGCGTCCATCCCGAGACCCTGCGCGCCACCATCGAACGCGACCCCGACAGCGTGGCCATGGTCAGCGTCATGTGGGCCAACAACGAGGTCGGCACCGTCCAGCCGGTGCACGCCCTGGCCGCCGTCGCCCGCGAGCACGGCATCCCGTTCCACACCGACGCCGTCCAGGCGGTGGGGCAGCTGCCCGTGTCGTTCGCCGCGTCGGGCGTCGACGCGCTCACGCTGACCGGCCACAAGATCGGCGGCCCGATGGGCGTCGGCGCGCTGCTGCTGGCCAGAGGGCTGACGCCGGTCTCCGTGCAGCACGGCGGAGGGCAGGAACGCGACGTGCGCTCCGGCACGCTCGACGCCCCCGCCATCGCGGGGCTCGCCGCCGCCGTCAGCACTGCCGTCAAGGAGCAGGAGGCTCTGGGGCGCCGCCTGGCGTCGCTGCGCGACGAGCTGATCGAGCGCGTACACGCGGCCGTCCCCGACGTCGTGCTCAACGGCGATCCCGACGTACGCGAGACGACCTCCGCGCAAACCCCCCAGACCGAACGGCGAGGGACCCCTCCGGCTTCACCGGGGCGGCTGCCGGGCAACGCGCATTTCTCCTTCCCCGGCTGCGAGGGCGACGCGTTGCTCATGCTGCTCGACGCCAAGGGCGTGGAGTGCTCGACCGGCTCGGCCTGCTCGGCCGGCGTCTCCCAGCCGTCGCACGTGCTGCTGGCGATGGGGGCCGACGCGGCGGCGGCGCGCGGCTCGCTCAGGTTCACCCTGGGGCACACCTCGACCCGCGACGACGTCGACCGCCTGATCGAAGTGCTGCCCGCCGCGGTCGAACGCGCCCGCCGCGCCGGCCTCGGCTGACCGGCCGCCGTGGCGTCAGGTGAGGAACGGCGCCGCGGCGGTCCAACCCGGGTCGGCGGTCACGTCGACGCGGGGCTCGCCCTCCTCCCAGCCCACGATCAGCTCCTTGGCGTGGATCGCGGCGTCGCCGGTCGGGTCGGCGTACACGTGGATGATCCGGTGCCCCTCCGTGCTCAGGTGGGCGGCCAGCACCGCGTCGTCGCCCAGCTTGAGCAGGCGGGCCACCAGGCGCTCCTCGAAGTCTCGCAGCGCCTCCAGCGAGCCGTCGACCGGCAGGCCGTTCTCGTCGCGATGCGCGTACGGCAGCGTGATCGCGATGTGCTGGTCGCAGAGCGGATGGTCGACGGGGCGCAGCGGGTGGCGGACCGTGGCGACGAGCGGCGCGCCGGTCGCGGTCTGCCCCTGCAGCAGCACCCACTCCTCCTCCGCGTAGCCGGAGGCCACGTCGGCGACCACGGCCGGCAGGTGCATGGCGGCCACGGCGTCGATCGGCTGGAACGTGGCCGGCGTGATCTCGCCCACCCACCTGGCGACGTCGTCCTCGCCGAGCAGCCAGTCGAGGGCCAGCAGCGTGGCCTCCATCCGGGTGTCCTCGTCGAGCTCGGCGAAGATCGGGTGGTAGGCGGCCACGTCGACCCTCGGCTGGTTGCGCGGCACCCGCAGCCCGAGCATCAGCTTGTCGAGCGCGAACGCGTAACCGCCCACCTCGATGGCGAGCTCCGCCGCCTGCGGATTGGCCTGCCGCGACGGATGAAACTCCCACAGCAGATCGGCGGCCGGCGCGGCCCTGGCCCAGCGGTGGGCGAGCGGGCGCAGCTCGGCGTCGCCCGCCGCGGTCACCACGAGGGCGTGCGCCGCCTCCTTGCCGGGCGCCACCTCCCAGACCAGCTCGGGATGGACGGCGGCGACCGCCGGCGCCAGCCACTCCTCCAGCCCCGCGGCCTCGCCCTCGGCCACCAGCGAGTCGAGCCGCGGCCTGGTCTCCTGCCACCACGTCCAGAACCCGGCGATGGCCTCGTCCTGCCCGCCGGCCTCTTCCTCATCGTCCTTGCGCCCGAACAGTCGCATGCGCTGAATCCTCGCAGACCCCGGCCCCGATCGTGCACATGGCCGCGCACTCCCGTACGGACAGTACGCTGAGAAGGTCATGGGACTGCGTGTGCTTGCCGCCATGTCGGGCGGCGTCGACTCCGCCGTGGCCGCCGCTCGGATCGCCGAGGCCGGTCACGACGTCACTGGTGTGCACCTCGCTCTGTCGGCCAACCCCCAATCCCACCGCACGGGTGCCCGGGGCTGCTGCACGATCGAGGACTCTCGCGACGCGCGGCGTGCCGCCGACGTGATCGGCATCCCCTTCTACATCTGGGACATGGCAGAGCGGTTCCAGCGCGACGTGATCGAGGACTTCGTGTCCGAATACGCCGCTGGCCGCACGCCCAACCCGTGCCTGCGCTGCAACGAGAAGATCAAGTTCTCCGCGGTGCTCGACCGGGCGCTGGCCCTGGGCTTCGACGCGGTCGCCACCGGCCACCACGCCAGGCTGGCCGACGGTGTCCTGTCCAGGAGCGCCGACCAGGGCAAAGACCAGTCCTACGTGCTCGGGGTGCTCACCCGCGAGCAGCTCGGCCACGCCATCTTCCCCCTGGGCGACTCGACCAAGGCCGAGGTGCGCGAGGAGGCCGCGCGGCGCGGGCTGATGGTCGCCGACAAGCCCGACAGCCACGACATCTGCTTCATCGCCGACGGCGACACCCGCGGCTTCCTGTCGAAGCGGCTCGGCGCGGAGGAGGGGCCCATCGTCGACCAGAGCGGCGCCGTCGTCGGCAGCCACCAGGGCGCTCACGGTTTCACGATCGGCCAACGCAAGGGCCTGCGCATCGACCGCCCGGCCTCCGACGGCAGGCCACGCTACGTCCTGTCGATCGAGCCGGTCTCCAACACCGTCACGGTGGGGCCGCGCGCGGCGCTCGAGGTCACCTCGATCACCTGCGGCGACCCGGTCTGGAACGGCCCGTCCCGCTTCGACGACCTGACCGTGCAGCTGCGGGCCCACGGAGAGGTCTACGGCTGCCGGTTCGAGGAGACCGGCGGCGGGCTCCGCGTCGACCTCGACCGCCCGGCCACGGGAGTTGCGGCGGGGCAGGCCGCCGTCCTCTATTCCGGCGCCACGGTGATCGGCTCGGCGACGATCCTCTCCGCTAGCTGAGGGTGACCGACTCGCCGACCCCCATACGACGGATCTCGGCGCCCTGCTTGTCGGCCTCCACCTTGAGCCAGTTGTCCACCACCGCGAGACCCCTGTCGTTGATCAGGCCGTCATGGGTGGAGAACGCCCGTCCCGGGCGCACCTCGCGCAGATATCCGACCATCTCCACGAGCTTCAGCCAGGGTGCGTTGGTGGGCACCAGCAGCGTCGGCACGTCCACCCCGGGCACGGTCAGGGCGTCACCGGGGTAGAAGAGCGCGTCGTCGAGCATGAAGCCGACGTTCTGCACGATCGGAATGTCCGGATGGTTCAGCGCGTGCCACTCGCCGAACACCTTCACCCCGAAACCGGCCGTCTCGAAGGCGTCGCCATGTCGTACGACCTGCACCTTGGCCGGCACGTCCGCCAGCTCGGCGGCGACAGCCTCGCACGTCCAGATCTCCAGGTCGGGCGAGGCCGCCCTCAGCTTGCCGACGTCGACGTGGTCGAAGTGCTCGTGGGTGATGAGGACGGCGTCCGCGCCCTCCAGAACGGGGCCCTCGCTGAACGTGCCCGGGTCGATGACCAGGACCTTGCCGTCCTTCTCCACGCGTACGCACGCGTGCTCGAATTTACTGATCTTCATACGGCAGAGCCTACGCTTGTCCCCATGTCTACTGTGCCCACGTGGCAAGCCACCGGGATCGGCTCACATCCCGGCGAGGACCATCTCGAGGCGATCAGGGTCGTCCTCGGCGAGGTGCCCGGGCTGCCCTACCTGCCAGAGCTGCCCGCCCGAGGCGTCGGCGCCGACATGGTCGGGCGCACGGCGGGGCTGCTCGTCGACCTGCCGGTCGAGGTGCAGCCGTCCGGCTGGCGGCTGAGCGACCGGCCGGGGCGCGACCACCAGCGGTCCCTCGACCATATGCGCCGCGATCTCGACGGGCTGGAGGAGATCGCCCACGACTACTCCGGTCCGCTCAAGCTGCAGGCGTGCGGTCCGTGGACGCTGGCCGGCGCGATCGAGCTGAAGCACGGCGACAAGATGCTCTCCGACGCGGGGGCCGTACGCGATCTGACGGCGTCCCTCGCGCAGGGGGTCGCCGACCACTGCGCGGAGGTGCGGCGGCGGCTGCCAGGGGTGACGGAGATCGTGTTGCAGCTCGACGAGCCCGGGCTGCCGGGGGTGCTGGCCGGCACGGTGCCGACCGCCTCGGGGTTCGGGCGGCTGGCCGCGGTGGAGGGATGGCGGGTGGAGGAGTCGCTGCGGCTCTTCGACGCCCCCGTGGTGCACTGCTGCGCGCCCTCGGTGCCTCTCGGCCTGCTGCGGTCGGCGGGGGTGCGGGGGGTCTCCGTCGACGCCGCCCTGCTGCGGCGCAGGGACGACGATGCGCTGGGCGAGCTTTTCGAGGCCGGGATGGTGCTGTTCATGGGCGTGGTGCCGGGCAGGGATGCCCGGCTGCCCGACCCTGGCGTGGTCGCCGAACCCGCGGTGGGGTTGTGGCGGCGGCTGGGGTTCGCGCCCGACAGGCTGGCGGCGCAGGTCGTGCTGACGCCGGCGTGCGGGCTCGCGGGTGCGACGCCGAGGTACGCCAGGGCCGCCCTGGCCGCGTGCGCGAAAGCCGCCCAGGTGCTCAGGGACGATCCCGCGAACGGGCAAGCCGGCTGACCGGCCTTTTGGCTCACGTGGCGTTCCTGGACGGAGGGCGAGGTGCGCCGCGGAAGTTTCACGCGAAGGCCCCACAAAGCTCTCCACCTGCGAGAGCGTCCGATCTCATGGCCGCCGGGAGCACGTGCGCCGGCGGCCTTTTCTGTCAGTGCTGAGCGGTAGCGTTTGCTCAGAATGCTGGACGGAAGGAGAGGCCGTGGGCGAGCCATCCACTGAGGTCGCCGGGGTGCCGGTGCCCGCGCTGAAGCGGCATGCCGAGCTGAGCGAGCTGGTCGACGAGGCTCGCTGGCGCTACTACGTGCTCGACCAGCCCACGGTCAGCGACGCCCAGTTCGACGAGTGGTTCAGAGAGCTGCTGGCGCTGGAGGAGGAGCATCCCTCGCTCCAGACGCCAGGCTCGCCCACCCAGCAGGTGGGGGCGCCGGTCAGCGGCGACTTCGCCAAGGTTCGCCACCTGGCCAGGATGGAGAGCCTCGACAACGCCTTCAACGACGCCGACATGGCGGCCTGGCAGGTGCGCGCCGAGCGGCTGGCCGAAGGAGATCCGGGCCCCTTCCTGTGCGAGCTGAAGATCGACGGGCTCGCGATCGCCCTGGTCTACCGCGACGGCAGGCTGGAGCGCGCCGCCACCAGGGGTGACGGGCGCACGGGTGACGACGTGACGGCCAACGTGCGCACCATCAAGGGCGTCCCCCACCGGCTCAAGGGCGACGACGTGCCGAGCCTGGTCGAGGTGCGCGGCGAGGTCTACATCCCGGTCGAAGACTTCAAGAAGCTCAACGAGCAGCTCGTCGAGCAGGGCAAGCCGCCGTTCGCCAACCCGCGCAACTCCGCGGCCGGCACGCTGCGGCAGAAGGACCCGCGCATCACGGCGCAGCGCCCGCTGCGCATGCTGGTGCACGGCGTCGGCGTCTGGGAGGGAGCGACGGAGCCGCGGGCGCAGTCGGAGGTCTACGACCGGCTGCGCGAGTTCGGGCTGCCGGTCAGCGACCTCTACCAGGTGCTGCCGGGCCTCACCGAGATCAACGAGTTCATCGAGCACTACCGCGCGCACCGCCACGATCCGCCCTATGAGATCGACGGGGTGGTCGTCAAGGTCGACGACTTCCGCACGCAGCGTGAGCTCGGCTCCACCTCGCGCGCTCCGCGCTGGGCGATCGCCTTCAAATATCCGCCGCAGGAGGTCAACACCAAGCTGCTCGACATCCAGGTGGGCGTCGGGCGCACCGGCCGCGTCACCCCCTATGGCGTGATGGAGCCGGTCGTGGTGTCGGGCTCGACCGTCGAGCGCGCCACGCTCCACAACGCCGCCGTCGTGGCCAAGAAGGGCGTGCTCATCGGCGACACCGTGGTGTTGCGCAAGGCGGGCGACGTCATCCCCGAGATCGTCGGGCCGGTGGCGGCGCTGCGCGACGGGTCCGAGCGGGAGTTCGTCATGCCCACGCACTGCCCGGAGTGCGGCACCGCGCTGGCTTACGAGAAGGAGGGCGACGCCGACCTGCGCTGCCCCAACGCGCGCGGTTGCCCCGCCCAGATGCGCGAGCGCATTTATTTCGCGGCCGGGCGGCGCGCGCTCGACATCGACGGCCTCGGCTATGTCGCGGCCACGGCGCTCACCCAGCCGCTCCCGCCGCAGCAGCCGGTGGTGCGCACCGAGGCCGACCTGTTCGACCTGACGCTCGACCAGCTGATCCCGATCAGGTCGGTGGTCCGCGATCCCGACACCGGCCTGCCCAAGATCGACCCGAAGACGGGGGAGCAGAAGGTCGTCTCCTTCTTCTCCAACATCAACGGCGAGCCCAGCCAGAACGCGCTGCAGCTCATCGAGGAGCTCGAGCGGGCCAAGCAGGTGCCGCTCGCGCAGGTGCTGGTCGCCCTGTCGATCAGGCACATCGGCCCGCCCACGGCGCGTGCCCTGGCCGACGCCATGAGGTCGATCGACGCGATCATGAACGCCTCGGAGGAAGAGCTGGCCGCGGTCGAGGGCATCGGGCCCCGGGTGGCGGCCACGATCCGGGAGTGGTTCGCGGTCGACTGGCACCGCGCGATCATCGACCGGTGGCGCGCGGCCGGGGTCCGCATGGAGGACGAGCCGGCCCCCGAGAAGGGCCCGCAGACGCTGCAGGGGATGACGTTCGTGGTCACGGGCACGCTGGAGGGCCACACCCGCGACTCGGCCGCCGCCGAGCTGACCGGCAGGGGCGGGAAGGTCGCGTCGTCGGTGTCGAAGAAGACGTCGTTCCTGATCGCGGGTGACAACGCTGGGTCGAAATATGACAAGGCGGTCAGCCTGGGCGTGCCGATCCTCGACAGCGCGGGCTTCGAGATCCTCCTGAACGAAGGCCCGGAGGCGGCCACCGGGGCCGCGATCACCCCCGAGCCCTGACCCTCACGCGTTGACGCGGGTCCATGGGCTCGCACGGGCACGGTTGGCCGGCACGGGCGAGGCCGGTTCTTCCGGGCACGGTTGGTCCATACGGGCGGGGTCGGTTCGCATGGGCTCGGGTAATTCATGCGAACCCGGTCGGTTCTGGACCCGTCGAGGATCGTTCGCACGGGCGGTCAGTTCGTACGGGTGGGACCCGGTTCGTACGGGTGGTTCGTTCGTGCGGGTGGTCCGTTCGTAGGGATGGGGTTCATGCGGGTGGGTCCGGTTTGTGCGGGAGTGGTTGGCTCGTGTGAGAGCGGTCGGTTCGCGAGGGCTCGTGCGCGGGTGGCGACCGCGGTTCCGGCATGGGTGAGGGTCGTTTCGCACCGGCTGCTGTAGGGCGACCGCGCTCCGGCGGATGACCGTGTTCCGTGATGGGGTCTCGCATGCGGTCCTGGGGGTGGCGCGGGGAGACCGCAGCGTGCATGGTGTGCTACCCAGGGTGTTTTCTGGGTATATGTCGGAAAGGAGAAGTGACGGAACGTACGCGCTTGGTTTCGCGAAGTGGGGTAAAGGTCGTACCCTCCCATAGTGACCTAATGGGGGTTCTGTTACCGATGACTGACCCAACCGACACCCGCGACACCGGCCCACGCGCCGGCACGCCGCTGTGGGCGTTTCTCGCGGGCATCACCGTGATCGGGTTCACCGCACTCGTGGTGGCCATGCTCAGGCTCGACATGTCCGAGCTGGTGGAGGTCGCCCGCACACCGCTGTTCTGGGTGCTGGCCGTGCTGGTGGTCCTGGGCGAGCTGCGGCCCGTCATGGTCTCCTCGGCGGCGGCCGTGGGCGGCACCTACCCCTCCACCATGTTCACGTTCGCCGTGCTCCTGCACTTCGGGCTGCCCGCCGCGGTGCTGATGCAGGGGGTCGCGGTGGCCATGAACGGCGTGGTGACGCGCAAGTCGTGGCATCGGGTCATGTTCAACATCGCGCAGTCGACCCTCGCGCTCACCGCCGCGGGTGTGGTGCTGGGCACGTTCGGCATCGTGCCGAGCCCGGCCCTGCCGTGGGTGCCGGGCGGCGGTAACCTGCTGGCGATCGGGCTGGCGGGGATCGCCTACTTCGCGACCAGGGCGACTCTCGTGTGCAGTGCGGTCGCGCTGCACGAACGGCGCTCGCTCACCCGGGTGCTGAAGGCCACCGTCGGCCCGCAGAGCCTCGTCTACGCCGGCCTGCTCGGCCTGGCGCCTCTGGTCGTCGTGGTCATGAACCATTCGCCGGGGCTGGTGCCGCTCTTCGTGGCGCCCCTGGCCGCCGTCTACTTCACCGCCACGCTCTCCATGCGCCGCGACCACCAGGCCATGCACGACGAGCTGACCGGCCTGCCCAACCGCAAGCTGCTCATCGTCAGCACGGAGGAGGCGCTCGCCGAGGCCAGGCAGGACGACCGGGTCGGCCTGTTCCTGCTCGACCTCGACCGGTTCAAGGAGGTCAACGACACGATGGGCCACCCGGTGGGCGACCGCCTGTTGCAGATGGTCGCGCACCGCCTCACCCACTCCGTACGCCCGGGAGACGTGGTCGCGAGGCTGGGCGGCGACGAGTTCGCCGTGCTGCTGCCCTCGATCAGGGACACCCACGCGGCCAGGGAGGTCGCGGCCAGGCTGCGTGCGGCGCTGACCGAGCCGGTGCGCCTGGAGGGCATGACCTTCGACGTGGACGGCTCCGTCGGCATCGCGCTCTACCCCGATCACGCCCCCGACTTCGAGCTGCTGCTCCAGCGCGCCGACGTGGCGATGTACCTCGCCAAGGAGGGCCGTACGGGAGTGGAGCTCTACCAGCCCGACAAGGACAGGAACTCGCCGGAGCGCCTGAGCCTCCTCGGCGACCTGCGCCGCGCCATCGACAACCGCGAGCTGCGCCTGCACTACCAGCCCAAGGTCAGTCTCGGCACCGGCGCGGTCCTGGGCGTCGAGGCGCTGCTGCGCTGGCGCCACCCGGCGCACGGGCCGATCCCGCCGTCCGATTTCGTCCCGCTGGCCGAGCAGTCCTACCTGATGCGCCAGCTGACCGCGTACGTCATCGACGAGGCGCTGGAGCAGGCCGCCCACTGGTGGCACACGGATCTGCGGGTGCAGATCTCGGTCAACATCTCCGCCCGTGACCTGCTCGACTCCGCGCTGCCCGAGCGGCTGGAGGTGGGGCTGGCGAAATACGGCCTGCCGCCCGCGGCCATCCAGCTGGAGGTGACCGAGCGCATCCTGACCGGCGACCAGGCCTACACCCAGGAGACCATCAAGGCGCTGGCCACGCTCGGCGTCCCGCTGGCCATCGACGACTTCGGCACCGGCTACTCCTCGCTGATCAGGCTCCAGCGCCTGGCGGTGTCGGAGGTCAAGATCGACGCCTCGTTCGTCCGCAGGATCGCCGAGTCGGAGGACGACGAAAGGATCGTGCGCTCGATCGTCGACCTGGTGCGCTCGCTCGGCCTGCGTTCGGTGGCCGAGGGGGTCGAGTCCGACGAGGTGGCCATCCGCCTGGCGGACATGGGGTGCGACGTGGGGCAGGGGTGGTTGTTCTGCGAGCCCATGCCGGCCGCCGACGCCGCGACCTGGCTGCGCGACCACGCGGAGGCGGTGCCGAAGGTCGATTTCGGCTACGCGCCCGAGGTGACCAGGACCGCGTGACCTGGCGGAACGCAGACCCGGTCCGGCTCCCGTGCCGACCTGCTACGGCGGCGCCGCGTTCGATGCGGCCCCGGCGGGGGAGGGCGAGGTGCGCGGGGTGGGGCCGCGGGAGTTGTACGGGTGAAGCCGCGCTCGCGCAGCCGGGAGCGGTGTTGCCAGGGTGTTAACCGTTCGGGCGTGCTTCGTCAAGCCCTCTAGGATGGCAGTGTCCAAAGACTCCATCCACGAAACGGGTTCAACGACTCATGTCCGCCATAACCCGCGACGAGGTCGCACACCTGGCCCGGTTGTCCAGGCTGGCGCTCACCGGTGACGAACTCGACCACTACGCCACCCAACTCGATGCCATCATCGAAGCGGTCGCGAAGGTGGCCGAGGTCGCCGCCGAGGATGTGCCGCCATCGTCGCACGCGCTTCCGCTGACCAATGTCTTCCGTGCCGACGAGGTGCGACAGTCCCTGACGCCCGAGCTGGCGCTGGCCGGTGCTCCCGCCGTCGAGGACGACCGATTCCGGGTGCCGCGCATCCTCGGGGAGGAGGCATGAGCCTGATCCGCAAGACCGCTGCCGAGCTGGGCTCGATGATCGCCGCGGGGGAGGTGTCGTCGGTCGAGGTGGCCGAGGCGCACCTCGACCGCATGGCCGAGGTGGAGCCCAAGGTCAAGGCTTTCCTCCACGTCGACCGCGAGACGACGATCGAGCAGGCGCGGGCCGTCGACACCAGGCTCAGGGCCGGTGAGAAGCTCGGGCCGCTGGCCGGGGTGCCGATCGCGCACAAAGACATCTTCACCACGCGCGACATGCCGACGACGGCCGCGTCCAAGATCCTCGAAGGCTGGCGTCCGCCCTACGACGCGACCGTCACCAAGCGGCTGCGCGAGGCGGGGCTGGTGATTCTCGGCAAGACCAACCTCGACGAGTTCGCCATGGGCTCCTCGACGGAAAACTCCGCCTTCCACACGACGCGCAACCCGTGGGATCTGGCGAAGGTGCCGGGCGGTTCCTCCGGTGGTTCGAGCGCGGCCGTGGCGGCCTACGAGGCGCCGCTGTCGACGGGCACCGACACGGGCGGTTCGATCCGGCAGCCGGCCTCGGTGACCGGCATCGTGGGGATGAAGCCGACTTATGGTGGCTCGTCCCGTTACGGGCTGATCGCGTTCGCGAGCTCGCTCGACACGCCGGGGCCGTTCGCCCGCACCGTGCTCGACGCGGCGCTGTTGCAGGAGGCGTTCTCCGGGCACGACCCGATGGACTCCACCTCCATCGACGCGCCCGTGCCTTCGGTGGTCGAGGCGGCCCGGCACGCCGACGTCGCCGGCATGCGGATCGGCGTGGTCAAGGAGCTCGGCGGTGACGGCTACCAGCCGGGCGTGCTGGCCCGCTACAACGAGGCCGTGCAACTCCTCGAGTCGCTCGGGGCCAAGGTCGTCGAGGTCTCGTGCCCGTCGTTCACCACCGCCCTCTACGCGTACTACCTGATCGCGCCGTCGGAGTGCTCGTCCAACCTGGCGCGCTTCGACGCGATGCGTTACGGCCTGCGCGTCGGTGACGACGGCACCCGCAGCGCCGAGGAGGTCATGGCGCTGACCAGGGCCGCCGGGTTCGGACCCGAGGTCAAGCGGCGCATCATGCTCGGCACGTACGCGCTGTCGAGCGGCTACTACGACGCCTACTACGGCCAGGCACAGAAGGTGCGCACGGTCATCTCCCGCGAGTTCGAGGCCGCCTACCAGCAGGTCGACGTGCTGGTGTCGCCGACCACGCCGACCACGGCGTTCGCGATCGGCGAGCGCGTCGACGACCCGATGGCGATGTACCTCGCCGACCTGTGCACCATCCCGTCCAACCTGGCCGGCAACGCGGCCATCTCGGTGCCGTGCGGGCTGGCCGAGGAAGACGGTCTGCCGGTGGGCCTGCAGATCATGGCGCCCGTGCTGGCCGACGACCGCTGCTACCGCGTCGGCGCCGCCGTGGAGCAGGCCCTGGAGAGCCGCTGGGGCGGCCCGTTGCTGAAGGAGGCTCCGTCGCTATGACCATGGTCTATGACGAAGCGCTCGACAAGTTCGAGCCGGTGCTCGGCCTGGAGACGCACGTCGAGCTGGGCACCAGGTCGAAGATGTTCTGCGGCTGCAAGACGACGTTCGGCGCTCCGCCCAACACGCAGGTCTGCCCGACCTGCCTGGCGCTGCCCGGCGCGCTGCCGACGGCCAACACCATGGCCATCGAGTCGACGATCCGCATCGGCCTGGCACTGAACTGCTCGATCGCCGAGTGGTGCCGCTTCGCCCGGAAAAACTACTTTTATCCGGACATGCCGAAGAACTACCAGATCTCACAGTACGACGAGCCGCTCTGCTTCGACGGCTACGTCGACGTCGAGGTCGACGGCAACACCGTGCGGATCGAGATCGAGCGCGTGCACCTGGAGGAGGACACCGGCAAGTCCACCCACGTGGGCGGCGCCACCGGCCGCATTCACGGGGCCGACTACTCGATCGTCGACTACAACCGGGCCGGCATCCCGCTCGTCGAGATCGTGACCAAGCCCATCCCGGGCACCGACCGGCTCGCGCCGGAGGTGGCCAGGGCCTACGTCACCGAGCTGCGCGAGATCATGCGCTCGCTCGGCGTCTCCGACGTGCGCATGGAGGAGGGCTCGCTGCGCTGCGACGTCAACGTCTCGCTCATGCCGCGTGGCGCGTCCGAGTGGGGCACCCGCACCGAGACGAAGAACGTCAACTCGCTGCGCAGCGTCGAGCGGGCCGTCCGCAGCGAGATCGAGCGGCAGGCGGGCGTCCTCACCGACGGCGGGAAGATCGTCCAGGAGACCCGCCACTTCCACGAGGACACCGGCACCACCACGTCCGGCAGGTCCAAGGAGGAGGCGCAGGACTACCGCTACTTCCCCGAGCCCGACCTGGTGCCGATCGCGCCCGACCCGGCCTGGGTGGCCGAGCTGAAGGCGGCGCTGCCCGAGCTGCCGTCGGTCAGGCGCAAGCGGCTGCAGTCCGACTGGGGTCTGTCCGACTTCGACATGCAGGCCATGCACAACGCCGACGCGATCGACCTGGTCGAGGCCACGGTCGCGGCGGGGGCCCCGCCCGCCGACGCGCGCAAGTGGTGGATGGGCGAGCTGGCGCGGCGCGCCAACGAGACCGCCACCCCGCTGGCCGACCTGCCCATCACGCCGGCCGACATCGCCCGCGTGACCGAGCTGGTCGCCTCGGGCGCGCTCAACGACAAGCTGGCGCGCGAGGTGCTCGAAGGCGTGCTGGCCGGCGAGGGCACGCCCGACGAGGTGGTGGAGAAGCGCGGGCTGCAGATCGTCAACGACGAGGGCGAGCTGTCCGCGATCATCGACCAGGTGCTGGCCGACAACGCCGACGCGGCCGACAAGGTGCGCTCCGGCAAGATCGCCGCGGCCGGTGCGCTGGTGGGCGGCGTGATGCGGGCCAGCAAGGGCAAGGCCGACGCGGCCCGCGCCCGCCAGCTGATCCTGGAGAAACTCGGCGTCTCCGAATAACCGGGCCTCTCACGGCCGCCGGGGCCCCGCCGTTCCACCGGCGGGGCCCCGGCGCGTGCGGGGGTGACCGGGACGGCCCGGTGCGGCCGGTGGGTGCCGGTCTTCCCGGTCGGCCCGGTCACCGGTGCACGGCGGGTGGCGTACGGTCACTCGTCGCGGGACGGCGGGGCCGTCTCGACGCTACGCCGGGCCAGCGCCTTCCTCAGCAGCGGCGTGAGCAGGGCGAGGAGCGCCAGCACCAGCAGCACGACCGCGATCGGGCTGCCCACCAGCACGCTCGCGTCCCCCGCGCCGATGGCCAGCGCCCTGCGGAGCTGGATCTCCGCCATCGGGCCCAGAATCATGCCGATCACCGCGGGGGCGACCGGCAGGCCGAAGCGCCGCATGGCGTAGCCGAGCAGGCCGAGCACATAGAGCACGAACAGGTCCACCACGGTGCCGTTGACGGCGTAGACCCCGAGCGCGGCGAAGAGGATGATCCCGGCGTACAGGTACGGGCGGGGGATCCGCAGCACGCGCGCCCACAAGGGCGCCATGGGCAGATTGAGCACCAGCAGCATCGCGTTGCCGATGAACAGCGAGGCGATCATGCCCCACACCAGCGCGGGGTTGTGGTCGAACAGCTGCGGGCCGGGCTGGAGCCCGTACTGCTGGAAGGCGGCCAGCAGGATCGCGGCCGTGGCCGACGTCGGCAGGCCCAGCGTGAGCAGCGGGACCAGGGTGCCGGCGGCGGAGGCGTTGTTGGCCGCCTCGGGGCCGGCGACGCCCTCGATCGCGCCCTTGCCGTACTCCTCGCGGGCCACGCCGCGCGCCAGGCGCTTCTCGGCCGCGTACGACAGGAAGGTGGGGATCTCCGCGCCTCCGCCGGGCAGCGCGCCGAACGGGAAGCCCAGCGCGGTGCCGCGCAGCCAGGGCAGCCAGGAGCGTCCCCAGTCGGAGCGGCCCATCCACGCCCGGCCCACGGGCACCACCTCGGGCATGGCGTGGCGCAGCCGCGAGGCCACGTAGAGGGACTCGCCGAGCGCGAACAACCCGACCGCCACGATCACCACGTCGATGCCGTCGAGCAGCTGCGGGATGCCCAGCGTGAGCCGTGCCTGGCCGGTCTGCTGGTCGATGCCGATCAGCCCGATCACCAGGCCGAGCCCCAGGGACGCCAGGCCGCGTACGACCGAACGGGACAACACGGATGAGACGGCGGTGAACGCGAGGACGGCCAGCGCGAAGTAGTCCTCGGGGCCGAACGAGATCGCGAAGCTCACCACGGCGGGTGCCGCCACGACCAGCAGCGCGGTCGCGATGGTCCCGGCCACGAACGAGCCGATGGCCGCCGTGGCCAGCGCCTGGGCGGCCCGGCCCCGCCTGGCCATCTTGTTGCCCTCCAGGGCCGTGATCATGGAGGCGGACTCGCCCGGCGTGTTGAGCAGGATGGAGGTGGTGGAGCCGCCGTACATGCCGCCGTAGTAGATGCCGGCGAACATGATGAACGCGCTGGCCGGCGGCACCGTGAACGTGATCGGCAGCAGCAGCGCCACGGTCATCGCGGGCCCGATGCCGGGCAGCACGCCGACGAGCGTGCCGAGCGTGACGCCGATGAGCGCGTACATGAGGTTGACCGGGGTGAGCGCGGCGGCGAAGCCGTCGAGGAGGAGCTGCAGCGACTCCACCTAGATCACCCCCGTCAGCGGCCCGCCGGGCAGCGACACGCCGAGCCCTTTGACGAACAGCAGGTACGTGCTGATCGCCACGACCACCGCGATCACGGCGGCGCGCGTTCTGTGCTCGGCGCCGAGCACCACGGCGAGGCCGAAGAAGAGCAGGCTCGCCCCGATGATCCAGCCGAGCACGTTCAGCAGCGCGCTGAACGCCAGGAAGATCCCGCTGACCAGCCCGACGCTGCGCCAGTCTGCGGGCGCGTCGGCGTCGACGTCCTCGCTCTCCTCGGGGTCGCCCCGCCCGCCGCGTACGACGTCGGCCACGTAGAACAGGCCGATGAGCACCATGGCGCCGCCCACCAGCATGGGGAAGAAGCGCGGCCCGAGGCCGAGCTGGGAGGCCGCGGCGGAGACGTCGAGCGTCCCGACCACGACGAGCACGCCCAGCGCCAGCACGACGAGCGCCAGCCCGAGCTCGGGCCGCCACCAGCGGGCCATCAGGAGACGAGCCCCATTTCGGCGATGATCGCCTTGACCCTGGTCTGCTCGGCGGCCAGGTAGTCGGCGAACTGCTGTCCCGTCTGGAACGAGTCGATCCAGCCGTTCTTGGCCACCGCGTCCTTCCACGGCTGCGCGTCGTGCATCTTGGTGACCAGGTCGGTCAGCGCCTTCTTGTCGGCGTCGGAGAGCTCGGCAGGGGCGACGAAGCCGCGCCAGTTGGCCAGCTCGACGTCGAGCCCGGCCTCCTTCAGCGTGGGAGCGTCGAGGTCCGGCAGCCGCTCGCCGGAGGTGACGCCCAGCGCGCGCAGCTTGCCCGACTTCACGTGCTCGGCGAACTCGGCCACGCCGGAGATGCCCGCGCTCACCTTGTTGCCGAGCAGCTCGTTGAGCGCCTCGCCGCCGCCCGAGTGGGCGATGTAGTTGACCTGCTTGGGGTCGATGCCCGCGGCCTTGGCCATCAGACCGGCCACGATGTGGTCGGTGCCGCCCGCGGAGCCGCCGGAGATGGACACCTTCGACGGGTCCGCCTTCCAGGCCGCCACCATGTCGTCCAGCGTCTTGTACGGCGACGCGGCCGGCACGACGACGATCTCGTACTCCTCGGTCAGCTTGGCGATGGGCGTGGTCTCCGCCAGCGTGACCTTCGACTTGTTCTGCTCGATGGCGCCGACCATGACCAGGCCCATGGTCATCAGCAGGTTGCCGTTGCCCTTCTCGCCGGCGAGCTGGGCCAGGCCGATCGTGCCTCCGGCGCCGGGCACGTTGTACACCTCGACCTTGCGCTGCGGGTCGGCCGCTTTGATGGCCTGCTCGGCGATGCGGGAGGTCTGGTCCCAGCCGCCCCCGGGCGCGGCCGGGGCCATGATCCGCAACGGCGAGCTCGCGGAGGTGCCCGCCGTCTCGCCACAGCCGGTCAGTGCGCCAAGGGAGATGGCCGCGAGGGCGGCGAATACGCGCAAGCGCATGATCACTCCAAGAAGGGTTTTCACGGTGACAAGACCCGGATCGTGATGCCCCTGCTCTCCGGAGTCGACCCTTTGCGCGGTTGCCGTCATAGTGGTCGTATTGGTCGCGGGTTCCTGCGGCACCCCCCGCGACCTGGCCGTGACCTCGATTTGTTTCCATGTGCCCGTGAGACGGGTTCGTGAGGCCTCACTCGGGACCCAGCTGTTCGCGCTTCAGATGGTGATCGTGCTGCTCGCCGTGGGGGGCACCGGTGGCGTGTGGGCCGAGCACACGCGTGATCAGCTGGCCTCGCTCCACCAGCAACGGGCACTGGCGATCGCGCAGTCGGTGGCCGCGCTTCCGCAGGTCCGGGAGGCGTTCAAGCTGAGCGAGCCGGAGACGGTGTTGCAGCCGCTGGCCATGAGCGTCCAGCAGGAGACCGGCGCCGACTACGTCGTGATCGCCAACACCGACCAGAAACGTTACGCCCATCCCAACGCCTCGCTGATCGGCAAGCAGCTGTCCACCGACGGCAGCACGGTGCTCAGGACGGGCCGGAGCTGGGTCGGCAAGGAGACCGGCACGATCGGCACCACGGTCAGGGGCAAGACGCCCATCCGCGACGAATATGGCGACGTCATCGGCCTGGTCTCGGTCGGCGTGCTGGAGACCACGGTCATCAGCCAGGTCGTCGACGCGCTCCCGCCGCTGATCTGGACGGCGCTCGCCGTGCTGCTGGCCGGCCTCGCGCTGGCCGCGCTGATCACCGCACGGGTGCGCCGGCAGACGTTCGGCCTGGAGCCGCGCGAGATCGCCGCCCTGCTGGAGCAGCGCGAGGGGGTGCTGCACGGCGTCAAGGAGGGCGTGCTGGCGCTCGACCTCGGCGGGCGTGTCACCCTGGTCAACGACGCCGCCCGCGAGCTGCTGGGCGACGTGGGCGCCGACCTGACCGAGATGCCGGTGTCCGAGCGCATGCGCGACGTGCTCGGGGGCGCCGACCCCGGCGAGGACCGCGTCGTGCTGCACGGCGACCGGGTGCTGGTGCTCAACCGCACCCCGGTTTCCGTACGCGGCCACCACCGCGGCTGGGTGGTGACCCTGCGCGACCGCACCCAGCTCATCCACCTGGCCCGCGAGCTCGACGACGCCAGCAGCGCGACCGAGGCGCTGCGGGCGCAGGCACACGAGTTCGCCAACCGTATGCACACCGTCGTCGGGCTGCTGGAGCTGGGCGAGCACGAGGCCGCGATCGGCTTCATCACCCGCACCACCGGCGGCTCGTACGCGGCGGGGCTGCGCGAGCGGGTCCAGGACCCGACCCTGGCCGCGCTGCTGCTGGCCAAGTCCGCGGAGGCGGCCGAGCGGGGCGCCACGCTCGTGTTGTCGGACGACTCCACCGTGCCGGTCGGCCTGCTCGGCGACCCGCAGGACGCGGTGCTGGTGGTGGGCAACCTGGTCGCGAACGCCATCGACGCGCTCGACGGCGCCGAGGGCACGATCGAGGTGTCGGTTCGGGCCGATCACGACGGCCTGCGGGTGCGCGTCGGCGACTCGGGCCCCGGCATCGCTCCCGGCCTGGTGGAGGAGGTCTTCAGGGAGGGCTTCACGACCAAGGCCGCCCAGTCGGGGCCGCGCGGTCTCGGCCTGGCCCTGACCCGGCAGGCGTGCCTGCGCAGAGGAGGCTGGGTGCGGGTGACGGACGCGGGCGGCGCCGTCTTCACCGCCCTCCTTCCGGCCAGGGAGCGGGCGGGGACGGTGTCGTGAACGACATCAGGGTGCTCGTCGTCGACGACGACTTCATGGTCGCGCGGATCCACAGCGGCTACGTGTCCCGCGTGCCGGGGTTCAGCGTCGTCTCCGTCGCCCACAACGGGGCCGGCGCGCTGGCCGCGGCGGCGGAGCAGCGGCCCGACCTCGTGCTGCTCGACATCTACCTGCCCGACATGTCAGGGCTTGAGGTGCTCAAGGCGCTCAACGACGTGGACGTCATCATGATCAGCGCGGCCCGCGACGTGCCGACGGTCAAGGAGGCCATGCGCGGCGGCGCGGTCAACTATCTGATCAAGCCCTTCACCGCCACCGCCCTGACCGAGCGGCTCCAGCAGTACGCCGACACCCGCAGGCGCATCACCGCCATCGGCCCCGAGGCCCGCCAGGACGACGTCGACCGGCTCTTCGGCACGCCCATGACCGCGGCTCCCATGCCGAAAGGCCTGTCGCCGGCCACGTGCGCGCTGGTCGCCGACAGCCTGCGGGAGGCTGGCCGCGACCTGTCGGCGACCGAGGCCGCCCAGCTCACGGGCCTGTCGCGGGTGAGCGCCCGCCGCTATCTCGAACACCTCTGCGCGGCAGGGCAGGCCGAACTCCGGCCGCGTTACGGCACGGCCGGTCGTCCGGAACATCGCTACCGGTGGCTAGGTTGACACACTTCCGTAGTCATTTCCCGTGACATATGCGGATCCGCGTGCCTTACTGTTGCCTGAGACTTGGCTGCGGACCGGGAGGAGATTGAGGCGTGCGAAACGCCGGACCGATCGAGTCACCGACCGACCCGTTCGCCTCGGTGCCACTGCCCACGTCGAGCGTCTCCAAGAAACCGCGGATCGAAGGCCTGCCCCCGGGGGTCTCCCGGGACATCTTCGGACCGCCGGAACGACAGGAGCCCCGGCAGGCCCAAGCCCCGAGCGCCGCGGGCGGTCCCTCGGGCGGAGCGCTGCCCCCAGCACCGCCACCGGCGCAGCCGTGGCCGATGGCGGGCAAGGACTCGGGGTCCGCCCCCGTGTTCGGCCAGGAGAGCCCGCGCGAGCACCCGCACTCCTTCGAGCCCGAGCCGCGCAAACGGCGCCTGCTGCCCGGCCTCCTCACGGTCGTCCTGCTGCTCGCCGTGCTGTCGTACGTCGTGCCCGCCGTGCTCATGTCCGGCAGCGTGCTGCGCGGCACCCGCGTGTCGGGGGTCGACATCGGCGGGCTGACCGTCACCCAGGCGGCCGACAAGCTGCGCACCGACCTCGCCGCCCAGCTGAGCAAGCCGGTCGTGGCCGACATCGGCGGCAAGAAGGACACCATCCAGGCCGACGAGGCCGGGCTTGAGCTCGACGTGGTCGGCACGATCGGCCAGGCGCCCAGCGGCTTTCCCAGCCCGCAGGAGGTGTGGCGCGGCCTGACCGGCACCACCGAGCTCGAACCGAAGATCAACATCGACACCTCCCAGCTCACCAGGACCGTCGAGGGCCTGGCCGAGTCCGTGGACAAGCGCGCGCAGGAGGGCCGGGTGGCCTTCTCCGGGCTGACGCCGAAGGCGCGCCAGCCCCAGGACGGCGTGCTGCTCGACAGGGAGGACGCCGTGAAGAGGATCGGCGACGCCTTCCTGAGGGGCGGCGGCTCCGTCGTGCTCACCCTGAGACCGTCCAAGCCCACCACCACCCCGGAAGCCGTCAGGGCGGCCCTGGCCAAGGCGAGGCAGGCCGTCGCCGCCCCCATCACGCTGACCCTCGACGGCAAGCAGGCGCAGGTCCCGCCCGCCGCGATCGCGGCCAACCTGTCCTTCGCCTCCGACGGCAGCGGCGGGCTCGCGCCGCAGTTCGACGCCAAGGCGGTGCTCACCGACGTGGAGAGCACCCTGGTCTCCGCCGCCCAGCAGCCGCGCGACGCCACGTACGACATCGTGAACGGCAAGCCGGTGCTGGTGCCCGCCCGCACCGGCCGGGGCGTGAACGACAAACTGCTGGCCAGGGACGCCGAGAGGGTGTTCGCCGGGGGCGGAGACCGGACGATCCCCGTGCGGCTGGGCACCGTCGCCCCCGCGGTCGCGACCTCGGAGATCAACAAGCTCGGCATCAAGGAGACCCTCGCCACCTTCACCACGAACTTCGCCTGCTGCCAGCCGCGCGCGAAGAACATCCAGCGCATGGCGGAGGAGCTCGACGGCCACATCGTCAAGCCGGGCGAGACGTTCTCGGTCAACGACGTCGTGGGCGAGCGGACCCTCGAGGACGGATACGTCGAAGCGGCGGAGACCGTCGGCGGGCGCCTGGTCAACATCGTCGGCGGCGGAGTCTCGCAGTTCGCCACGACGATGTACAACGCTGCGTACTTCAGCGGGCTCGAGGACGTCGAGCACAAGCCGATGGACTACTACACCGACCAGTTCCCGCCCGGGCGTGACGTCGTGCTGACCTATCCGGAGTCGGACCTGAAGTGGCGCAACGACTCGGACAACGGCGTGCTGATCAAGACCACGTTCACGCAGACGTCGGTGACGGTGGCGCTCTGGGGCACGAAGCGGTACGACAAGATCGAGGCGATCGAGTCGGAACGGCGGGACTTCACCCAGTTCCGGCGGGAGACCAGCAACGAGCCCGGCTGCCTGGCGACGACGGGCGCCCAGGGGTTCACCATCGACGTCATGCGGGTCTTCCACAAGGACGGCCGGGTGGTCAAGAAGGACGACAAGCTGACCACCAAATACCGTGCTCAGCCCCAGATCACCTGCACCGCGTCCTGACGCCGAACGGGCCTGATCACGAGGTGGGGACCGACAGGATGCGGTCGTCGCCCTCCCGCGGCGAACCCCTGCCGTCCTTGTTGCTGGTGCCCACCCACACGGTGCCGTCAGGGGCGGTGGTGACCGCGCGGAGGCGGCCGTAGCGGTCGGCGAAGTGGGCGACCGGCCGGCCGGCGGCGCCGTCGGCGCCGAGCGGCACCTGCCACAGGCGCTCCCCGCGCAGGGCCCCCACCCACAACGAACCGCCGGCGTACGCCATGCCGGACGGCGAGGCCTCGTCCGTCGACCAGGTGAGGATCGGGTTCACGAACCGCTGGTCATCGCCCCGGCCCTCGACCTCGGGCCAGCCGTAGTTGGCGCCCGGCTCGATCAGGTTGACCTCGTCGTAGGCGTTGGCGCCGAACTCGGAGGCGTACAGGCGGTCCGAGTCGTCCCAGGCCAGGCCCTGGACGTTGCGGTGGCCGTAGCTGTAGACGAGCGTGCCGAACGGGTTGCCGGGCGCGGGTGCGCCGTCCACGGTCATGCGCAGGATCTTGCCCGCGAGGGAGTCGCGCTGCTGGGCGAGGTCGCGGTCGCCGGTCTCGCCGGTGGAGGCGTACAGGTGGCCGTCGGGGCCGAACGCCAGCCTGCCGCCGTTGTGGATGCCGCCCTTGGGGATGCCCTGGACGATCACCCGGCGGTCGCTGAGCGCGTCGCCGGTCAGCCGGTAGCGGACGATCCGGTTGTCCTCCGCGGCGGTGTAGTAGAGGAAGACGTGCTGGTCCTTGACCGCGACCCCCATCAGGCCGCCCTCGCCGTCCGGCGTCACGCCCTCGATCGTGCCGAGTTCGCTCACCTTGCCGTCCTCGGTGACCCGCAGCAGCCGGGCGGTGTCGCGCTCGGTGACCAGGGCGTCGCCGTCGGGCAGGAACGCGATCGCCCACGGCACGGCCAGCCCGGTCGCCACGTCCGCAGGGGTGCCGGCGGCCGGACCCGTGGCCGTCACGGCGGCCGTCGGGAGCACATCGCCGCCGGCGCCGGAGCAGCCGGCGAGCCCGCTCAGGAGGACGGTCAGCGGCACGGTCAGCGACAGGAGCGCGCGGTGTCTCCTCATGGGCTTCCTCATGTGTTCCATACTTCCCCCGGAGTCGTAAGGTTCTCCGCATGAAGACCTGGGTTCCCTCCGATTCGGCGGCTGATGCTCTTTCCGACCTGTCCGGGGTCGAATTCGCCGTGTACAACAGCACCTTCTCGATGCCGGAAGGCGTCGAGGAGGTGGAGGTCTGGATCCCGCCGCTGGTCACCGTGCCCGACGTGCGGGGGACGATCGCGCGGATGAGCTCGTTGCGGCTCGTGCAGACCGTGACCGCGGGGGTGGAGCCGTACCGCCCGCACATCCCCGAGGGCGTGACGCTGTGCAACGCGCGCGGCGTGCACGACGCGGGCACCGCGGAGTGGGCGGTCGGGGCGATGGTGGCGGTGGTGCGTGAGTTTCCCGGGTTCGTGGACGCGCAGCGCAGGGGAGAGTGGACCTACCACCACACCGGCGTCCTCGCCGACTCCACCGTGTTGATCGTCGGCTACGGCTCCATCGGTGCGGCGCTGGAGCGGCGGCTCGCCGGGTTCGAGGTCGAGGTCGTACGCGTGGCCAGGACCGCCCGCGACGGCGTGCACGGCATGGCCGACCTGCCCGCGCTGCTGCCGGCGGCGGACGTCGTCGTGCTCCTCGTGCCCGCCACGCCCGACACGGCCGGCATGGTGGACGCCGCGTTCCTGGCCCGCATGAAGGACGGCGCCGTGCTCGTCAACGCCGCCCGGGGCGGGATCGTCGACACCGACGCCCTGGTCGCCGAGCTGAAGACCGGCAGGCTGCGTGCCGCGCTGGACGTGACGGCGCCGGAGCCGCTGCCGGAGGGACATCCCCTCTGGAGCGCTCCGGGCGTGCTGATCACCCCGCACGTCGCGGGCAGCACCCCCGCGTCCGAGCGGCGCGTGCTCCGCCTCATCCGGGCCCAGTTGGAGCGTTATCTCGCAGGTGAGCAGCTGATCAATGTCATAACCGACACGTACTGAGAGGATCCCGGAACGTGGCTGGTCCGTGACCTTCGGTGCGTAGCGTTACGTTTGCAGGGAGTTCCTGACTCACTGTCAAGGTGCTATTGGCAGCAATCGGTCCGTGTGGTTATCAGATCGGTGACGACATCGGCGTTGTCACCACCCGCGCACCCACAACCGCACACACTGGCGAAGTGGTCCGCCGGGCTTCGGCGGGTCATGGGCACAGAGGACGAGACGGGATGGGCAACGACTGTGATCCGCTGGCGTGATCCACGGGTGCCGCTGACCGCGGCGGCGGCGGTCGGCGCGGTGGCGTTCGCCGCCGCGCTACTCGCGGGCGGTCAGCCCTTGCTCACCGGCGCGGTCGCGGGAGGGCTCGCGGCGCTGGCCGCCGCCACCACCCTGCTGATCGCCTCGGTGAAGTCGGCCGCGCATCGCCCCATGGCGATGGGCGCGCGCTGGATGGGCGGCGGCGCCGTCATCTGGGCCGCCGGTGTGGCGCTGCGTCCCTTCGCCGAGAGCTTCGTGGTCAGCTTCGCCGACATGTTCGTGCTGCTCGGCGCCGGTGTCACGGCCGGTGGCGCGCTGATCGCCGCCGACCGCAAGTTCCCGGCGCGAGCCGTTTTACGGCAGGTCACCGATGCTTACCTGTGCGCCGCCTCGCTCTTCCTGATCGGCTGGGTGGTGGCGCTGCGCCACGTCTACGCCAACGCGGCCGACCCCGCCGCCTTCACGTTCGTGATGTTGCCACCGATGATCGCGCTGCTGGTCACGTTCGCCGTCATCCCGTCCGTGCTCACCAGCAAGGCCACCTCATGGCTGCTCGGGCTGGCCGGCGTCGGCGTGCTCGCCACCATGACCGTGGCGGGCCTGGCGGTCGCGGTGGCGCGGCTCGACGGAGGCGACGCGCCGCTCTGGAGCGTCATGCTCGCGCCGGTCGCGTTCCTGCTCCTGGCCGCCGTCCCGTGGGGTCCGCCCGGCAGGCAGGCGGGCGGGCCCGCCGTGGCCGGCGTGATCGGCGTGGTGCCGCTGGCGATGGTCGCGATCGCGGCCTGCACGCTGCTCGCGCACCTGGCGGGAGGGCCGAAAGGGCCGGTGGTCACCGGCGTCGTGGTGGTCGCGGTCTCCGTCGTGCTGCTCCTGCTCGTGCGCCTGTTCGTGGTGTCGGCGACCAACCTGCGCCTGCGCGGTCTGGTCAAGCTCGGCGAGCGGCAGCTCAGGGAGCTGGCGGAGAGCACCGGCGACGTGGTGTTCCTGTGCGACTACGAGGGCGTGGTGCGCGAGATCGGCGCCGGGGTCGAGGCCACCTACGGCTACCGCCCCGACCAGCTGGTGGGCGGGTCGATCTTCGACTACATCCACCCGGAGGACGTGCCCGGCATCCAGGTCGCGATGCGGGCCATGCACCTCGACGAGGAGGGCGCCTCGCCGGGCGCCTGCCTGATCGCGTGCCGGGTGCGGGCCGCCGACGGCACCTGGCGCCCCACCGAGTCGGTGGCCACCCGCCACGTCCGCGGCGACGAGCTGATGCTGGTGACCACCAGAGACGTCAGCGACGAGGAGGCCCTGCGCAACCAGGTCGCCCACCTGACCTTCCACGACGGCATCACCGGGCTGCCCAACCGCGCCTACTTCGAGGAGCGCACCCGTGAGGTGCTCTCCGGCCGCACGCCGGGCACCGGAGGGGCCAACACCGCGGTCATCTTCCTCGACCTCGACGGGTTCACCTCGGTCAACGACTCCGTCGGCCACGCCAGCGGCGACTACCTCCTCGGCCAGGCGGCCAGGCGGCTGCGCGGCGCCGTCCGGGCCGACGACACGCTGGCCAGGTGGGGCGGAGACGAGTTCGCGGTGCTGGTGGAGACGGGCGGTGAGGCGCAGCTCGCGGTCGACCTGGCCGAGCGGCTCGTCCGCGCGGTCTCGCAGGAGCCGTTCCGCGTCGCCGACCGCGACGTGGCCCTGACCGCCAGCGTGGGCGTGGCCTTCACCGAGGACGACATGCCCGCGGGCGACCTCATCCGCAACGCCGACGTCGCCATGGCACGCGCCAAGGAGCTCGGCGGGCGGCGGGTCGAGGTGTTCGCCGCGCAGATGCACGCCGACGTCGTGCGCCGCCTGGAGCTGGCCGCCGACCTGCAGCGGGCCCTGATCGACCAGCAGTTCGCGATCGAGTACCAGCCGGTGGTCGACCTCGCCACGTCGCGGGTGACCGCGGTCGAGGCACTGGTGCGGTGGTGGCGCGGGTCGGTGTTCGTGCCCCCCGAGCAGTTCCTCGGCCCGGCCGAGGACACCGGGCTGATCGTGCCGCTGGGCGAGTGGATCCTGCGCGAGGCGTGCCGCGAGGTGGCCGCCTGGCGGGCCGAGTCCTGGGACATCGGCCTGTCGCTCAACCTGTCGGCCCGCCAGATCACCGCGCCCCGGTTCGTCGAGACCGTGGAGGAGGCGCTGGCCGAGAGCGGGCTGCCCGCCTCCGCGCTCACCCTCGAGGTGATCGAGGAGATGCTGGTCGAAGACGCCGAGGAGACCATCAAGCGGCTGTCCGAGCTGCGCGCGCTCGGCGTGCGCCTGGCCATCGACGACTTCGGCACCGGCTACGCCTCGCTGGCGTTCCTGCGGCAACTCCCGGTCGACATGATCAAGATCGACCCGTCGTTCGTGTCGGGCCTCGGCAAGGACGACACGCTGTCGCTGCTCACGCGCACGATCGTGCGGCTCGGCCACGACCTCGGGCTCATCGTGGTGGCCGAGGGCATCGAGCGTCCCGAGCAGCTGGAGCTGCTCAAGCAGATGGGTTGCACGCGGGGGCAGGGCTTCCTGGTGGCCAGGCCCATGGCGGCCCGCGGGGTCGACTCCCTGATGCGGACGAGTCTCACCGTTTGAGACATGTGTCCACCAAGTTGACACTGGGGCGTTCGGAGCGGCTATCGTGTAAGCCATGCTTCGCAGTGAGATTCTCGTAGTACTTCGCCGGCGCGCAGGCCGATAGCGAAGCACGACGACCTGCGCGCCGCCCCAGGCCCACCTCCATGGTGGGACGGGGCCTTTTTTATGTCCTTAAGCGAGTAGCCACGCAAGGAACGAGCCGATGACCGAACGCATGACAGGTGCGCAGTCCCTGGTGAGGGCGCTGGAGCACATGGACGTCGACACAGTGTTCGGGATCCCAGGCGGCGCCATTCTGCCGGCCTACGATCCTCTCTACGACTCGACCAAGGTCCGGCACGTCCTCGTACGCCACGAGCAGGGCGCGGGCCACGCCGCCGAGGGCTACGCGCAGGCGACGGGCCGGGTCGGGGTGTGCATGGCGACCAGCGGCCCCGGCGCCACCAACCTGGTGACCCCGATCGCCGACGCGTACATGGACTCCGTGCCGATCGTGGCGATCACCGGTCAGGTGGCGAGCGGATCCATCGGCACCGACGCCTTCCAGGAAGCCGACATTTCTGGCATTACCATGCCGATCACGAAGCACAACTTCCTGATCACCGATCCCGCGGACATCCCGCGTACGATCATGGAGGCCTTCCACATCGCCTCGACCGGCCGTCCGGGGCCCGTGCTCGTCGACATCTCGAAGGACGCGCTGCAGGCGGAGACCACCTTCTCCTGGCCGCCGGTCATGCAACTGCCCGGCTACCGCCCCGTGACCAGGCCCCACTCCAAGCAGATCCGCGAGGCCGCCAAGCTGATCGCCGAGGCCAGGCGCCCGGTCCTGTACGTCGGCGGCGGCGTGCACAAGGCGGGCGCGTCCGCCGAGCTGCTGGAGCTGGCCGAGCTGACCGGCATCCCGGTCGTCACCACCCTGATGGCCAGGGGCACCTTCCCCGACAGCCACCCCCAGCACATGGGGATGCCGGGGATGCACGGCAGCGTCTCGGCCGTCGGCGCGCTGCAGCAGTCCGACCTGATCGTCGGCCTGGGCGTGCGCTTCGACGACCGGGTGACCGGCCAGCTGTCGTCGTTCGCGCCGCGCGCGAAGATCGTGCACGCCGACATCGACCCGGCGGAGATCTCGAAGAACCGCCACGCCGACGTCCCGATCGTGGGCGACTGCAAGGAGGTCATCAGCGACCTCGTCAGCACGATCCAGGCCTCGGGCGAGCGCGGCGACTACACCGACTGGTGGACGGCGCTCAACGGCTACAAAGCGACCTACCCGCTGGGCTACGACACGTGGGAGGACGGCTCGCTGGCGCCCCAGTACGTGATGGAGCGGCTGGGCGCCATCGCCGGCCCCGAGGCTTACTACGTGGCAGGCGTGGGGCAGCACCAGATGTGGGCCTCGCAGTTCATCGGCTACGAGAAGCCCGGCACGTTCATCAACTCCGGCGGGCTGGGCACCATGGGCTTCGCCGTGCCGGCCGCGATGGGCGCGAAGATGGGCCGCCCCGACGCCACGGTGTGGGCCATCGACGGCGACGGTTGCTTCCAGATGACCAACCAGGAACTCGCCACCTGCGCCATCGAGGGCGTGCCGGTCAAGATCGCCGTCATCAACAACGGTAACCTCGGCATGGTCCGCCAGTGGCAGACGCTCTTCTACGACGAGCGTTACTCCAACACCAACCTGCAGACGACGCGCCGCATCCCGGATTTCGTCAAGCTGGCCGAGGCCTATGGTTGTGTGGGCCTGCGTTGCGAGCGTCCAGAAGACGTCGACGCGACGATCGAGAAGGCCATGGAGATCAACGACGTTCCCGTCGTGGTCGACTTCGTCGTCCACCAGGACGCCATGGTCTGGCCCATGGTCGCGGCGGGCACCAGCAACGACGACATCAAGATCGCCCGTGACATGGCGCCGAAGTGGGAGAACGAGGATGACTAGACACACGCTCTCCGTGCTTGTCGAGAACAAGCCGGGCGTGCTCGCGCGGGTGTCGGCGCTGTTCAGCCGCCGGGGGTTCAACATCGACTCGCTGGCGGTCGGCCCGACCGAGCACGACGACATCTCGCGGATGACGATCGTGGTCAGCGTCGAGGAGCTGCCTCTCGAGCAGGTCACCAAGCAGCTCAACAAGCTGGTGAACGTGCTCAAGATCGTCGAGCTCGACACGTCGCAGTCCGTGCAGCGCGAGCTGATGCTGATCAAGGTGCGGGCCGACGCCGACAGCCGCTCCCACGTGCTGGAGCTCGTCCAGCTCTTCCGGGCCCGCTGCATCGACGTGGCGGCCGACGCCGTGACCATCGAGGTCACCGGCACCACCGACAAGCTCGAGGCGTTCGTGAAGGTCCTCGAGCCGTTCGGCATCAAAGAACTCGTACAGTCGGGCATGGTGGCCATCGGCCGCGGCGCCCGTTCCATCACCGACCGGTCCCTCAGGGCACTGGACCGTACCGCCTGAAAGGTTTTGAGCAAGTGACCGAGATCTACTACGACGACCAGGCCGACCTGTCGATCATCCAGGGGCGCCACGTGGCCGTGCTGGGGTACGGCAGCCAGGGCCACGCCCACGCGCTCTCCCTGCGTGACTCCGGCGTCGACGTGCGCGTCGGCCTGCCGGAGGGCTCCAAGAGCCGCGAGAAGGCGGAGAACGACGGCCTTCGCGTCGTCACGCCGTCCGAGGCGGTCGAAGAGGCCAACCTCACCATGATCCTGGCTCCCGACCACATCCAGCGCAGTCTCTACGCCGACCACGTGGCGCCCAACCTCGTCGAGGGCGACGCGCTGTTCTTCGGGCACGGCCTGAACATCCGCTACGGCCTCATCGAGGCCCCAGAGGGCGTCGACGTGTGCATGGTCGCGCCCAAGGGCCCTGGCCACCTCGTGCGCCGCCAGTTCGAGGCCGGCCGCGGCGTGCCGGTCCTCGTGGCCGTGGAGAAGGACGCCTCGGGCAAGGCGCTCGACCTGGCGCTGTCGTACGCGAAGGGCATCGGCGGCACGCGCGCCGGCGCGCTGCGCACGACGTTCAAGGAGGAGACCGAGACCGACCTGTTCGGCGAGCAGGTCGTGTTGTGCGGCGGCGTCTCCGAGCTGATCAAGGCGGGCTTCGAGACGCTCATCGAGGCCGGCTACCAGCCCGAGGTCGCCTACTTCGAGTGCCTGCACGAGATGAAGCTGATCGTCGACCTCATGTACGAAGGCGGCCTGTCGAAGATGTACTGGTCGGTGTCCGACACCGCCGAGTACGGCGGCTACACCCGCGGCCCGCGCGTCATCGGCGAGGAGTCCCGCCAGGCGATGCGCCAGATTCTGGCCGAGGTCCAGGACGGCACCTTCACCCGGCAGCTCGTCGAGGAGTTCGACGGCGGCCAGAAGGAGTTCCACCGCAAGCGCGAGGAGCTGGCCGACAACCCGATCGAGAAGACCGGCGCCAAGCTCCGCCCGATGATGAGCTGGCTGAAGGCCTGAGATTCCACCGGGACCGGCGGGCGGGTGCACAGGCCCGCCCGCCGGTCCCGGCGCGTCGTGAGCACCGTCCTGGGCGGTCCGGCGCGGCTACCCGATCTCCACGACCAGCTTTCCGCGTACGCCTCCCGCCTCCAGAGCGCGCTGCGCCTCGGCGATGCGGGCGAGCGGATAGACCGTGTCGACGACGGGCTGGATCGCCCCGTCCTCGACCAGCCTGGCCAGTTCGGCCAGCAGGTCATGGACGGGCTCGCCGCTGAAGAACCGCACCCGCCGCGGACCGAACACCGCCGAGGCGAGCACGTACGAGATCGACGCCGCCGGGTTGCCCAGGTCGAACGCGATCCCCACCATGCGCCCTCCCGGAGCGAGCAGCCGCCGGTAGGCGCCCATGCCGGTGCCGACCGTGTCCAGCACGACGTCGAACCTGCCGAGGTCGCCCGGCGCGGTGGTGGCGTAGTCGAAGGCCTCGTCGGCGCCGAGGTCCCGGACGAAGCCGAGATTCCGGCTCCCGGCGAGCGCGGTGACGTGCGCGCCGTACGCGCGTCCGAGCTGGACGGCGACGTGGCCGACACCGCCGCTCCCGCCGCGCACCAGCAGCCGCTCGCCCGGCGTGAGCCGGGCCTTGTCCCGCAGCGCGGTGATCGCGGTCGTGCCCACGCCCGGCAGGGCGGCCGCCCGTACGAGGTCCAGCCCGTCCGGGGCGAAGGCCAGGTGCCGGGGGCGTACGACGACGAACTCGGCGGCGGCGCCGAACGTTCTGGGCAGACCGCCCCAGACCCGGTCGCCGACCTTCAGCCCGGACATGGGGGAGCCCAGGGCGGCCACCTCGCCGGGGCCGGGCGCGGGGGCGGGCACCGCGCCCTCGTGGAGCACCTCCGGCGGGCCGTACCGGTCGAAGAGGGCCGCACGCATCTCTGTCGCTGTCCGCATGCCCGTGAGGCTAGGCGGGAAACGGAGCAGCCGGTCCGCTCTGGGCTAATGTGAGAGACATGCCTGCTGCCTCCTCTCGGATGCGGCCTGCCGCGGCGGGCACGACCACGGCCGGGCTCCGCGCCGACGCGCTGCACAACCGCAACCGCATCCTCGAAGCCGCGCGCGAGGCGTTAGCCGCCCGCGGTCTCGACGTGCCGATGGCCGCGATCGCCCGCCGTGCCGGAGTCGGCGTCGCCACCCTCTACCGCCGCTTCCCGACGCGCGAGTCGCTGATCGCGGAGGTGTTCGCCGACGAGCTGAGCGTGTGCGCCTCGATCATCGACGACGCGCTGGCCGATCCCGATCCGTGGCGGGGATTCCGCACGCTCATCGAGAAGCTGACCGCCATGCAGGTGGTCGAACGCGGTTTCACCGTGGCGCTGCTGGCGCGGTTCTCCTCCGAGGAGGGCGTCGAGGACGTGCGTGCGCACGCCGAACGGGGCTTCGCCGAGCTGGTACGCCGCGCCAAGGCGGCCGGGCGGTTGCGTGCCGACTTCGACCGGTCGGATCTGACGCTGCTGCTCATGGCCAACGGTGGCCTGGCGACCGGCTCCCCGGAGGGAAGGCTGGCCGCGTCCCGGCGGCATGTCGCGTACCTGTTGCAGGCCTTCCGCGCCGACCGGCCCGATCCCGCCGATCCGCTGCCGCCACCCGCCCCTGTCGGCCTGTACCCGATGTGCTGATCGCCTGCGTCGGCGTAAAAGAAGATTTCACCCGCAGCGCGCAGAAATAGCACCTTATCCCCGGCAATATTGCGAACCGTTCGTTATCTGCCTGTCGGCGCGTGCTTGCCCCGCGCGGCACCTTCGTGCACGGCTGAGGCTCGGTCAGCCCCTGACAATGACCCCCGGCCGCCTCGAACGAGGGCACGCCGGAGATCACCGGCTGAGCGCCCTTCACGCCGCGCGCGGCTGTGATAACAATACCGGTATAGTTATCGAGCGAGGAGGCGCCGTGATCGAGCTCAAGTCGGCCGGAGAGATAGCCGCGATGCGGGAGGCGGGAAAGGTCGTCGCCGCCGTCCAGGCGGCGGTGCGGGAGCGGGCCGGCATCGGGGTGACGCTGAAGCAGCTCGACGAGGTGGCCAGGACCGTCATCGAGGAGGCCCGCGCGGGGGCGTCGTTCCTCGGCTATCACCCGTCCTTCGGCGCGATGCCCTATCCGGGTGTGATCTGCACCTCGGTCAACGGGGTGATGCTGCACGGCCTGCCGACAGCGTACAAACTGCGGGACGGCGACCTGATCAGCGTCGACTGCGGTGCGTACGTCGACGGCTGGCACGCCGACGGCACCGTCAGCTTCACCGTCGGCCACGCCCGCGAGGAAGACCTCAAACTGATCAAGGTCGCCGAGGAGACGCTGGCCGCGGGCATCGAGGCGGCCCTGCCCGGCGGCAGGATGGGCGACATCGGGCACGCCATGTCCACGGTCGGGCGCGGCGCCGGCTACGGCATGCAGAACGACTTCGGCGGCCACGGCATCGGGCGGGCCATGCACGAGTCGCCGTTCGTGCCCAACGAGGCACGCAGGGGCCGCGGCCTGCGCCTGCGGCCCGGCCTGGTCATCGCGATCGAGCCGAGCCTGATGGCCGGCGGCGGCGACGGCTACTACGTGGCCGACGACGGGTGGTCGTTGTGCTCGGCCGACGGCAGCAGGAGCGTGCACGTCGAGCACACGGTCGCCATCACCGGCGACGGCCCGGTCGTGCTCACCGTCCCGTAGGCTCCCGCATCCCGAACAGGAACCTCGTCACCCGCGTCCTGCGCACCAGCACGTCGTAGACGGCCACCGTCAGCACCAGCGACAGTGCCACGATCACCGCGTACTCGACCAGGATCGGCGCCTGCCAGCCGGCCACGAAGAAGGCCACGGCCACGACGACCGGCTGGTGCAGGATGTAGAGCGGCAGCACGGCGGGCGCCAGGTAGGCGGACACGGAGGCCGCGAGCCGGTTCGGCGGCCCGGCCGGCGCCGAGGCGGGGCGCGGGCGGTCGAGGGCGCCGAGGATCGCGACCAGCCAGCACCATCCGGCCAGCCCGTACAACGTGCGCATCGCGACCGCGAGCGGGGTCAGGTCCGTGAACGCGTCCGCGCCGGGGGCGTCGCCCGCGACGACGAAGCCCGGCACCCCCACCAGCATCAGCACGGCGCCCGCGACGGCCGCGATCCGCCGGTTGCGCCGCATCGCCGCGCGGAAGGCGGGATCGGTCACGAGGAGGAAGCCGTACAGGAAGAACACCAGGTACGCCCAGCGGTCCCAGCCGCCGAACGCCTCCTCGAGACCGGCGACCGCGCAGATCGCCGCGATCGGCAGGGCGGGCAGCAGGATCGCGCCCCGCGGCTGGGAGAGCGCGACCAGGCGGTCGCGCGAGCGCAGCGCCCAGCCACGCGGCACCCACCGCACCAGCGGCGCGAGCACGAGCGAGAAGGTCAGCAGCAGCACCACGAACCACAGGTGCCCGGTCTCGAAGTACGCCCCCTCCACGACGAACGGGAAGTCGCCCGGATCCGGCCGCACGGCGAAGAACTTCGGCAGGAACTCCAGATAGGACTCGTGATAGCCCGGATCGGCCCGCAGCCGCAACCACTGAGGCACCGGCAACATCGTGACCAGGGCGAACAGCAGCGGCACGCCCAGCCGCGCTAATCGTTCCACGGCGAACGCGCCGGGCCCCCGGCGGCGCAGGGAGTGCCACGCTCCCAGTCCGGCGATGAGGAAGAGCAGCGGCATCGCCCAGATCACGCAGAGCGCCGCGATGATGAACGTGATGTCGGTCGTCTCGGCGTTCTTGACGTAGAAGTCGTCGCGCGAGTCGAAGACCAGCGACGCGTGGAAGAACACCAGCCCGACGACCACGAGAGCGCGCATGGCGTCGAGTTCGGTGCGCCGTCCGCCGGTCGCGGTTCCGGACGATCCGGTGCTTGCGGTCATGATTGCCTCCCGTGACAGGCACCAGTCTGGGGCCACAGGAGGGGCGCGCGCCATGGTCGCGGAACGGTCATGTGATCTTCGCCCGCTCCTCCCGGGAGCACACCTGACGGTCAAGCCGGACGTTCATCGGCACGGCTATGCCAGGCGCTGCTTTCGCGCAGGTCAAGACCGAAACGCCGGAGTTTGTCGAAGCGAGGGGCAGGGCATTTCTCACCCCGGTAGCTACGGAGAGTAGTCAATAGGTACCAGAGGAGATAAAATGTACAAATCAGGCCTCATCCTGGCCGGGCTCGTCGGAGGGCTGCTCATGTCCGGCGGCGCCGCGTCCGCTGCGACGTTCAACAACGACGGCCGCGACGGCGACGTGCGGATCATCCTCGTCTGCGGCGACGGAAACGTCGGTCAGCGTGTCGACAACCACCAGAGCGCCAACGGCCTGCTCGGTATCGCCGTCGGCAACTCGCTGAACCACATTCTCAGCCACGAGCACAGGGAGTGCAACATCGGCTGAAGTCACTTCAGCGGCCGATGAACACCAGGGGTCCGCCCGAGGGGCGGACCCCTGCGTCGTGCCCGGCCGCGGGTGCGCAACCGGGGGCCCGTCCTGCGGGATGGGCCCCTCGGCGTGCCCGGCCTCGAATGGCAAGGCCGTCCCCGTGGAGCACACGTGATCGTCAAGTGAAACGATCTCCGGCACGGCTTTGCCAGGTGCTGCTTTCGCGCAGGTCAAGAACAAGATCGGGGAGTTTGTCGGCGAGCGGGGCAGGGCAAACACCTCCCGGTAGCTACAGAGAGTAGTCATTACGTACCAAAGGGGATACGACATGTACAAATCGGGGCTCATCCTGGCCGGGCTCGTCGGAGGGCTGCTCATGTCCGGCGGCTCCGCGCTCGCGGCGACGTACGACGACCACGACCACCGCGGCAAGGACGTGAGGATCATCCTCGTGTGTGGTGACGGCACCATCGGCAAGGAGGTCGACAACCACCAGAGCGCCCACGGCCTCCTGGCAGGCATCGGCCTCGACAACGTCCTGAACCACGTGCTCAGCCACGAGCACAGGGAGTGCAACATCGGCTAGGTCATATCTCAGCTGGTGAGTGATGACGAGGGGCCCATCCTGCGGGGTGGGCCCCTTCACCGTGCCGGGGCTCGTACGCGAAGGCCGCGGCGAAGGAGTTGCCGGCGATCTGGTCGAGCTGCTCGCCGGTCATTCCCAGCTCCCGGCGCAAGGCTTCGTAGTTGTCCTCGACGTAGCCGCCGAAGTAGGCGGGATCGTCGGAGTTGACCGTCACGACCAGCCCTTCGTCCAGCATCGCGGGCAGGATGTGGTCGCGCAGGGACGGCACCACCCGCAGCCGCACGTTCGACAGCGGGCACACGGTCAGCGGGATCCGCTCCTCCCTCAGCCTGGCCACGAGCTGCGGATCCTCCATCGCCCTGATGCCGTGGTCCACCCGCTCCACCCCCAGCACGTCGAGCGCCTCCCACACGTAGTCGGGCCCGCCTTCCTCGCCCGCGTGCGCCACCCGGTGCAGGCCTTCGGCGGCGGCCATGTCGAAGACCCGCCGGAACAACGACGGCGGATATCCCACCTCCGCCGAGTCCAGACCCACCCCGATGAAGTGCTCGCGGAACGGCAGCGCCGCCCGCAGCGCCTGCTCCGCCTCCTCCGCGCCCCGGTCACGAAGGAAGCAGAGGATCAGCGCGGCCGAAACGTCGCTGCCGTGCAGGGCCGCCGACAACCCGCCGAACACCGCCTCCAGCGGCACGCCCCGGCTCGTGTGCGCCTGCGGGTCGAAGAAGATCTCCGCGTGCCGCACGCCCTGCCCGGCGGCCCGCCGCAGGTAGGCGGCGGCCAGGTCGTGGAAGTCCTCCTCGGTACGCAGGACCGCCAGGTTGTCGTAGTAGACGTCCAGGAACGAGCGCAGGCCGGCGAAGTCGTTGCGGGCGCGGACGGCCTCCACGTCGAAGTCCGGCAGCTCGATCCGGTTACGCCTGGCCAGCTCGACGACGAGCTCGGGCTCAAGGGTGCCCTCGATGTGCAGGTGGAGTTCCGCCTTGGGACGCATGGCACCGAGTAAACCGGACCGCCCGGCCCGGCAGATATCGTGCGAACCTCCGAACTCTCAGGGCGATTTCCGTGCGGAAACCTCCCTCTCAGCGAGCCGCTCCGCTCCCGTCCGTGGTAGGCACTCCGGCGGCCGTCCGCGCGGCCTGGCATACCATCGGATTTCATGAGGCTGGCGGATCTGCTCGCACGCGACGACCTGCGGCTGACGCTGGTGACAGGTGATGCCGCACTCGACCGCGAGATCCGGCGCGCCTACCCGACCGACCTGCCCGACCCCCGCCGCTACCTGCGGTCCGGCGACCTGGTGCTGACCAGCGGCGTCTGGTACACCGAGCCGCCCGACTGCGAGCGCTTCGCCGACGCGCTGTGGGCCAGCGACGCCGCCGGCCTGGTCGTGGGCCTGATCGTGCTCGGCGAGCTGCCGCGGGAGCTGGTCAAGGCGTGCGAGCTGCGCCGGCTGCCGCTGCTGCTGGCCGCTCCCGACCAGTCGTTCGGCGCGATCACCGAGGTGGTGACCGTCGAGGGGTTCGCCGCCGAGCAGCGCAGGGCCGAGCGGGTCAGGGCGCAGACGTTGCTGGACGTCCTCGGCCAGATCCCGCCCGGCGAGGTCTCGGCGCATATGCGGCTGCTGGGCGCCGACCCCGGCCTGCCGACCGCGGCCATGGCGGTCACCCGGACCGGCGGCCCCGAGCTCGACCTGCCGGAGTTGCTGCACGAGGGCCTGGCGAGGAAAGGGCGGCACCTGATCGTCGGTGGCACGCCGCGCGAGGCGATCGTGCTGGTCAACGGCCGGGCATCGCGCAAGAGCCTGGCCGACGAGCTGCGCGGGCTGGTCGCCGGGCGGTCGGGCGTGAGCCGGGGGACGAGCCCGGGAGTGAGCATCGCGGCCGGCATCAGCGAGATGGCGGCCAGCGTGTCGCAGCTCGGCGAGGCGCTGGAGACGGCCAGGCGCGGCATGGAGTCGGCCAGGGGCGGGCCCGGGCCGGTGTCGATCATGTCGGTGGCCGACATCGACAGCTTCGACCTGCTGCTGGCCTCGCTGCCGGCCGGCGTGCGCCGGTCGTTCCGCGACCGCCTGCTGGCCCCCGTCGAGGACTACGACGCGCGGCACGGCTCCGAGCTGCTGCGCACGCTCGACCTGTTCCTGGAGACCTGCGGATCGTGGCAGCGCACGGCCGACGAGCTGTACGTCCACGTCAACACGCTGCGTTACCGGATGCAGCGGATCGAGGAGCTCACCGGCCGCCGCATGGCGTCGATGCGCGACCGTACGGACCTCTACCTGGCGCTCCGGTCAGGGCAGCCCGCCCGCGACGACGGCGCCCCGTGACACCACGGCCACGATGTTGCCGGCGGCCAGGTCGCCGATGCGCTCCCACGGCCGGCCGCGCAGCACGATGAGGTCGGCGCCCAGCCCGGGCGCGATCCTGCCCACGGGCATGCCGATCGAGTCGGCCGCGTCCGAGGTGGCCGCGCGCAGCGCCGACGCCGCGTCCATGCCGAGGATCCCGGCCATGTGGCGGACCTCGGCGAGCTGGTCGCCGAACTGCACGTGGTGGCCGTTCGCGTCGGTGCCCAGCACGAACCGCACGCCGAGAGCGGCCGCCTGGGCGAGCAGCACGTCACGGGTTGCGACGAGCTCGGCGGCCTTGGCCCTGGCCTCGGGGGTGACCGGGACGCGGCCTTCTGCGATGGCCTCGTTGATGAGCAGCGTCGGAGCCACGGGGGTGCGGCGGGCGGCCAGGACCTCGGCCAGGTCGGTGCTCATGAGGGTGCCGTGCTCGATCGAGTCGACGCCCTCCTCGACGGCCACCCGGATGCCCTCCTCGGAATGGGCGTGGGAGGCCACCGGCATGCCGAGCGCGTGCGCCTCGTCCACGACGGCTCTGATCTCGTCGCGGGTGTAGTTGCGCCAGGCGTTCCTGTCGCCGATCGACAGCACGCCGCCGCTGGTGGTGAGCTTGATGCCGTCCATGCCCGCCCTGGCCCAGGTGCGTACGAGCTTGCGGCACTCGTCGGGCCCGTCGGCCGTGGGCTTGCGCTGCGGCGAGGCGGGCGGCACGAACAGGTCGTTGTGCCCGGCGGTCATCCCCACCACGCCGTGCACCTGGACGCGCGGCCCCTGCAGCACCCCGGCGTCGAAGGCCCGGCGCAGCGCGACCTGGGCCCCGTCGCCTGCCAGGTCGCGCAGCGTCGTGACGCCGTGCCGCATGGCCCGCTGGGCGTGGGCGACGCCGTGCAGCACCTGCTCGTCGCGCGTGGTGACCAGCGGCCAGGTCGCGAAGTCGGGCGGGTCGCCGGGACCTGCGTGGCCGATCAGGTGGACGTGCGTGTCCACCAGGCCGGGGATGACGCACAGGTCGTCGTGGCGCGGCGCGGCGGGGCTCACGTCGATGATCCGGTCGGGCTCCCAGCTCAGATCGACAGGGCCGCGAAGTTCGGTACCGTCCCAAAGGGGGATTCCGTCGAGTCTCATTTCACGCTCGACGCTACCGGAGCCCCGGGGCCGCTGGAGGGATCTACGGTCCTCGTCCCCCGCTCTCGTAGGGACCTACAGGGGCCGCCAGCGGTTTTTCCGCCATCTCGCGCGACGGCCGTCCGCCCGGCCAGAAGTCCGAAAATACCGTCACTTGATGGTAATAATCGGTAGATAACGTCCTGACCTGCACCTTCACGGCCGCTCAAGGAGAATCATGGCTACCTTCGACCGTCGCGCGTTCCTGCGGACGACAGGCCTGGCCGGTCTGGCGCTCGGTCTGGCCGCCTGCGGCGAAAGCGGCTCGCCGGCCGGCTCCTCCTCCGGCGGCGGGCTCGGCTCGGTCAAGCTCCAGCTCTCCTGGAAGAAGAACGTCGAGTTCGCCGGCGAATACTTCGCCGACAGCAAGGGCTACTACAAGGCTGCCGGGTTCTCCCAGGTCGAGCTGCTGTCGGGCGGCGGCTCCGGCACCTCGGTCGAGTCGGGACTGGCCACCGGGCGCTGCTGGGCGGGCCTGTCCGCCCCCACCATCACCGCCCCCGCCGTGCTGCAGGGCGCCCCGCTGAAGATCGTCGGCGCCACCTTCCAGAAGAACCCGTTCGCCATCATCTCCCTGAGCAAGAACCCGATCGAGAGCGCCGAAGACCTGGCCGGCAAGAAGATCGGCGTCCAGGACTCCAACGAGCTGGTCTGGAACGCGCTGCTCAAGGCCAACGGCATCGACGAGGGCAGCGTGACGCGGGTGCCGTTCCAGTCCGACCCCTCGATGCTGACCTCCGGGCAGCTCGACGGCTACGTCGGCTTCGTCACCAGCGGCCCCGTACGGCTGAAGATGGAGGGCCACGACGCCACCCACCTGCTGCTCGCCGACGCCGGCCTGCCGCTGGTCGCCGAGACGTTCACGGTCACCCAGGAGACCATCGACAACGAGCGCGACAAGCTCAAGGCGTTCCTGACCGCCGAGATCAAGGGCTGGAAGGACGCCGTCGCCGATCCGGCCAGGTCGGCCGAGCTGGCCGCGACCGTCTACGGCAAGGACCAGAACCTCGACGTCAAGGAGCAGACCGAGGAGGCCAAGATGCAGAACGAGCTCGTCGTCACCCCCGACGTCGAGGCCAACGGCCTGTTCACGATGACGCCCGAGCTGATCGAGCAGAACATCGCCTCGCTGGCCAAGGCCGGCCTGACCATCAAGGCCGAGCAACTGTTCGACCTGACCGTCCTGGACGAGGTCTACAAGGCCGACCCGAGCCTGAAGCTCTCATGAGCGGCGGCATCAGCGTCACCGGGCTGAGCAAGACGTTCGGCAAGGGCCTGACCGCCGTCGACGGCGTGGACCTCCGTACGGCGAAGGGCTCGTTCCTGTCGCTGCTCGGCCCGTCCGGCTGCGGCAAGTCGACGGTGCTGCGCATGCTCGCCGGGCTGGAGCAGCCCACCAGCGGCGAGATCCGGGTGAACGGCGAGACGCCCGCCGAACTGCGCAGGAGCCACCACCTCGGCATCGCCTTCCAGGACTCGGCCCTGCTGGCCTGGAGGAGCGTCGCCGCCAACATCCGGCTGCCGCTGGAGGTCGCCGGGATCAGGCCCGAGCCCGGCGTCATCGACGACCTGATCAAGCTGGTCGGTCTCGAGGGGTTCGAGAAGGCCAGGCCCGCCGAACTGTCGGGCGGCATGCGCCAGCGCGTCTCCATCGCCCGCGCGCTCGTCGTCAAGCCCAGCGTGCTGCTGCTCGACGAGCCGTTCGGCGCGCTCGACGACATGACCAGGCAGCGGCTCAACCTGGAACTGCTGCGCATCTGGACGGAGAAGCCCGCCACCACGCTGATGGTCACCCACGGGATCGGCGAGGCGATCTTCCTGTCGGACGTGGTCGCCGTCATGAGCCCGCGCCCCGGCCGGATCGTCGAGCTGGTGGAGATCGGCCTGCCGCGCCCGCGCACGCCCGGCATGATGCGTACGCCGGAGTTCCACGCCCTTCACGACCACCTCAGCGACCTGCTGTTCGGGCACGGCTCATGAGACGGGCGCAGGGGCTGGCCGGTGTCGTCGCCCTGGTCGCGGTGTGGTGGCTGCTGGCCGTGACGGTGTTCGCCGGCGGCGGAGCGGTGCCCACGCCGTGGGCCGTGCTGGCCGGAATGGGCGACGACGGGTGGGCCTTCTACGGCCCCAACGTCATCGCCACCGTGTCCGCGGCGGCGCAGGGCTTCGTGTGGGGCAACGGGCTGGCCATCGGCGTGGCGCTGCTGGTGCTGCTCGTGCCACGGCTCGAAGCCGTCGCCACCCAGCTCGCCGTGATCAGCTACTGTGTCCCGCTGCTCGCCATCGGCCCCATCGTGCTGGTCGTCTTCGGCGGCGACGCCACTGTGGTGTTCCTGGCCGCCATCTCCGTCTTCTTCACCACACTCATCGGCGCCCTGCTCGGGCTGCGCTCCGCCGACCAGGCCGGTCTCGACCTCGTCACCGTCTACGGCGGCGGCCGCCTGGCCAGGCTCCGCTACGTGCAGATCATCTCGGCCCTGCCCAGCACGTTCGCCGGCCTGAGGATCTCCGCACCCTCGGCGCTGCTCGGCGCGATCATCGGCGAATATCTCGGCAGCAACGACCAGGGGATCGGCGTCTCCCTGATGATCTCGCAGCAGCAGTTCCAGGTGCCGCGGACCTGGGGGCTGGCGCTCGTGGCCGGGCTGATCGCCGGCCTCGGGTACGCCGTCGTCGCGCTCGTCGCCCGTGTGGTCACCCCGTGGTCGAAAGGCGAGGCGCAGTGATCGGCCGTACCATTCTGCGGGTCGTCGGGCCGCTCGCGCCGTGCGTGGTCATCGTCGTGGCCGCGTGGTGGCTGGCGCTGGAGGCGTTCGGCATCAGCCCGCTCGTCGGCAAGCGCCCGCCCCAGGTGTGGGACTACCTGACGGCGTCGGCGGCCCACCGCGAGGCCGTGTTCGGCGCGCTGGGCATCACCGTCAGGGACGCCGCCGTCGGGTTCGCCTCGGGCATGGTCGCCGCGATGGCCGTCGCGGTCACGTTCGTGCTGTTCAGGACCGTGGAGCAGACCTTCATGCCGGTCGCGATGTTGCTGCGCTCGGTGCCGCTCGTGGTGATGACGCCGCTGATCACGCTGATCTTCGGCAGGGACCTGGTGGGCGTCGCCGTCATCGGCGGCATCGTGGTGTTCTTCCCCGCGCTGGTCAACATCGTCTTCGGGCTGAGATCGGCCTCGCCGCAGGCCACCGACCTGGTCATGGCCTACGGTGGCACCCGCATGACCGTCCTGCGCAAGGTGGCCGTGCCGACGGCGATGCCCGCGGTCTTCGCCTCGGCCAGGATCTCGGTGCCGGCCTCGATCATCGGCGCGCTCATCGCCGAATGGCTGGCCACCGGCGAGGGGATCGGCGCGGAGATCCTGCGCGCGATCGGCGGATTCCGCTACGACGAGGTGTGGGCGGACATCGTGGTGGTCACGGCCGTGTCGATCCTCGCGTACGCGGTCGTCGGCGTGGTCGAGTCGCTGGTGCTGGCCCGCTTCTCCGACCGGGCCTGACACCGGAGGAAGGATGCGGGCCCGGCCGCGGTCCTTCGTGCGGGGGGAGGCGCGGCCGGGCCCGCCCGGAGGGGAGCGTGTGGGCGTGCGGTGGGAACCGGCACGGAGGCCGGTGAAGCCCGACGCTCCCTTGGCTTCAGCGGGGTTCAAGCGAGGGCTTCAGCGGGCGGCGAAGATCTGGGTCCAGGCTTGCTTCTCGGCGCTGTATCCGACGCCGATGTGGGTGAACGAGCAGTTGAGGATGTTCTTGCGGTGGCCTGGGCTCTTCAGCCAGTCCTTGAGCACCGTGGCGGCGGCGGGGTAGCCCATGGCGACGTTCTCGGCGATCAGGCTGTAGGAGAAGCCGACCGCCTTGATGCGCTCCGCGAACGTGCGCCCGCCGGAGGTGTGCTTGAGACGCCCTTTGGCGGCCATGTCCGCCGAGTGGCGCTCGGCGGCGAGGTGCAGCCTGGGGTCGTGGGCCAGGGGCTTGCAGTCGTTCCCTGCCCGCGCCTTGTTGGTGAGCTTGACGAGCGCATCCTCGGTCGCCGAGGCGAACTTGCCGCACGCCAGCCGCGCCGTGCGCGACTTGCCGGTGCGCCCCTTGGCGTCGAGCGCGATCACGTAGTAGGTGCGGGGGGTGGTGGTGCAGCGCACCTGCGCGGTGAGCGAGCCGGTCCCGACGGTCCTGGAGCCGCTCTTGACGACCCGGTCGGGGCCCGACACGGCCATCGCGATGCGTACCCGGAGCAGGGCCTTGTCGGAGCAGCCCGCCCTGGTGGCCGTGCCGCGGACGAAGCCGTGGGAGAGCGTGGGCTTGGCAGCGGCCACCCGGCAGGCCTGCGCGCTCGTGGCCGCCTGCGCGGCCGGTGCGGGGAAGGTCAGTGCCGCCAGACTCCCGAGGCAGGCCCATGCCTTGAGCTGTCTGCGCATTCTCTCCTCCGGGTCGGCGGTTGCACACAAGGTCGAACCGCATTCTGGCGCTCCAAGGTCTGCTATGTCCTGAAAAGACCGCTCCAAGTGGCTGAATCGTGATGCAGCACGCCTTATGGGGGTAAACCGCGGCGACCCCCTGCGCGTCAGGAGGCCGCCGCGTCGGCTACAGGCTGATCGGCGTCAGCACTGCGCGGGCTTCAGCCAGGAGCACTCCAGGTCGCCCGCCGGGCCCGGGTCCGTGGCGCGGAGCTGGACGGGGTCACCGCCCGCAGAGGTACGGGAGAACTGGGCGAGGCGTACGGCGATCTTGTCCTCGATGTCCTTCGGTGACCCCGACAGGTACTGGTTCAGCATGATCGAGAAGATCAGCGGCTCGCCGTCGGCGCTGGTGACGTAGCCGGACAACGCCGTCACCCCGGTCAGCGAGCCCGTCTTGGCGTGCACGTTGCCCGCGGCGGCGGTGTCGCGCATCCGGCTGCGCAGCGTGCCGCCGACGAAACGATCGGCGTTGCCCGCGACGGGCAGCGACTCGTACCAGGTGTCGAACCACGGCTTGCCGCGCACGGCCGACAGGAACTGCACGATTGAGCCGGGCGAGAAGCCGTCGCGGCGCGACAGCCCCGAGCCGTCACGCATGTTGATCACCTGCGCCCCGTTGGCCTTGGCGAAGTCGGTGGTGACCTTGAGCCCGGCCGCCCACGTGCCCTGGTTCGCCGCCTTGCGGCCCATGGCCTTGGTGAGGATCTCGGCGTGGATGTTGTTGCTCAGCTTCATGAACGGCACCAGCAACTCGCCCAGCGTCATCGACTCGTGCGCGGCCAGCTCCTTGGCGCCCTCGGGCGCCGCGCCGGCCACCGTGCGGCCGAGCACCTTGACGCCGTGCCTGGCCAGCGATTCACGGAAGAGCGAGGAGGCGTAGGCCGTGGGGTCGTCGACGGCCACCCACTCCTGGTACGGGTCCGCGACCGTACCGGTGATCACGACGGTGCGGGTGCCGTGCTGCCGCTCGATGAGCACGTCGGTCTCGGAGCCTGCCGTCGCCCGGTTGACGATCTTCAGGTACCCGGTGTCGGGCGTGGTGGTCACCTTGACCTTGCCGTTCTCGGCCGACACCGCGACGATCACCGAGCCGGCGTCGTAGTCCTTGTCGGGGGAGGCGGTCAGGGCCGAGATCGGGGCCGCGTAGTACGCGGTCTCGTCGTCCCAGGCCCAGTCGTTGCCGAGCCGCCGCGCGTCGAACCAGGTGTCGTCGGCCACGAGCTTGCCGGTGACGACCTTGACGCCGGCGCCGGCCACCTTGGCGGCCAGCGCGTCGTAGTCCTCGGCCAGCATGGTCGGGTCGCCGGTGCCGCGCAGCACCAGGTCGCCGGTCAGCACCTTGCCGGCCTTGCGCCCGGTGCTCAGCACGCTGGTGGTGAAGCGGTAGTCGAGCCCGAGCGTCTCGGCAGCCGCGGCCGAGGTGAACAGCTTGGTGTTGGACGCCGGGATCAGCAGCTTGCCGGCGTCGGTGGCGTACAGTTCCTCGCCGCTCTCCGCGCTCTTGACGACGACGCCCGCCCTGGCGATCGTGAGCCGCGAGTCGCTGAGGATCTGGTTGAGGTCCTGGGTCAGGTCGGCCACGCCCACGGAGGGGTCGAGCGCGACGGCCGGTGAGGAGGGGCTGGACGCCCACGCGAGGGCCGCGACGAGCGTGCCCGCGACGAGGGATGCTGAGGTGCGCCGCATGGGGTCTCCAAGAAAGACTGCTCCAGCATGACTGGGGGATCGCCTGCAGCATGGAGCAGCACCGTCAGCCTGTAATCCGCAAATATCCGTATTTATTGGAGAATGCGGGAGCGGTCACATCGACGGCAGGCCCGACGTGAGCAGAAAACCGCAGTCCCCGAACGAGATCTCGTCACCCGACCTGACCCGGGCGGGCCCCACCAGCCGCCACCCGTTGAGCCGGGTGCCGTTGAGCGAGCCCAGGTCGACCAGCAGCCACCCGTCGCTCTCGCGCCGCAGCTCGGCGTGCACGCGGGAGACCGTCAGGTCCGACAGCACGAGGTCGCAGGCCGACCCCCTGCCCACCACGTAACGCAGCCGGTCGTCGTCGGGCAGCGCCAGCCGGGGCAGCCGCGGCCGCCGCCACGCCGACTGCACCCTGGTGGTGAACTCCGACACCGCCGCCACCGCGTCGGTCAGCCGCTGCCTGACCGTCGCCCGCCGCGGCAGGTCGGCCACCACCTCGTCGAGCTCGTGGCGGTTCTGCGCCCTGAGCACCTGGTCGACCCGGCCCACGAACGTGTCGTGGGAGATGCGCCCCTCTACGGCGCGATCTCTGAGCTCGTCGATCGCACGGTCGCGTTCCCCATCCGAGGCACGAAAGGGCGGAAGCGTGGAGCTCATGTAGCGAGTATCGGCCTGAACCGCGCTCCCTGTCCAGAATACGCGGATCGGTGGTGATGACCGTCCTGCGCGCGCATGCCTGGCACCCACGTTGACCAGGCACGCCGGCCTCGCCGTGCGGCCGGGCCAGTCACACGGACGCGTCCGCTTCCGGCGCGCCGGGTGGCGTGAGGCGGTATCTCAGCGTCATCACCACCGACGCCAGGATGATCAGCGCGGGGACCGTGGTCTGCCCGACGAGCACCGCGGTCACCGCGCTCTCCGGCTGCTCGACCGGCCTGCTCGGTTCGGACTCGATGAAGCCGCCGAGCGACAGGATGACGCCGAAGATCAGCGCGCCGAACGAGCTGACCCCGCTCTCGATGGCCGTCCACAACCCGGTCAGCACGCCCGCCCTGCGCTTGCCGGTCTTCGCCGCGTCCACCGCGATCACGTCCGCCAGCATGGAGAACAGCAGCAGTTGCACGCCCGCGATGCCCACGCCGACGACGAGGATCGTCACGTGCGCGTACAACGAGCCGAAGAGCGGGGTCGCCATGGCCGCCGCGGTGCCGCCCCCGAACATCAGCGCGGCCAGCACCATCGCGCCGCGCTTGTCGAACCGCTTGGACAGCCGCACCCACAGCGGCATCGTCAGCAGCATGGGGCCGACCAGTGCCGCGAACAGCGTCTGCGTGGCGTCCGGCGTGCCGATCGTGTAGGTGGCGAAGTACGGCGCCGCCGCCAGCATCATGCTGACGGCCAGCATCTGCGTGCAGGCCAGCGCCGTGATCCAGAGGAACGGCGCGTTGCCCCTGACCGCCGCCAACTGCTCCCGCCACCCGCCCCGGTCGGGCTCGGGCGCGCCGGTCATCGGGGCGCGGGCGGTGCCGAAGAACGAGCCCAGCATCGAGACCAGCAGGACGGCCGCGATCGTGGCGGCCATCAGCCGGTAGCTGCCGAGCGTGCCGTCGCCGCCCTGGCTGGTGACGATGGCCGGGGCCAGCACGCCGCTGATGGCGGTGGCAGCGCCGATGAAGATCATCCGCCACTGGAGCAGCGAGGTGCGTTCGTGGTAGTCGTGCGTCATCTCGCCGGGCATCGCCTTGTACGGCACCTCGAACAGCGCGTACGCCGTCGCCGTGGCCAGGAAGCACGCCCCGACGTACAGCGCGGCGGGCACGCCGGTCAGCGGCGGCCCGGCGAAGACCAGGAAGAACGCGATCGGCAGCGTGCAGGCGCCGGCGAGCAGCCAGGGCCTGCGCGGGCCGAGCCGCGATCTGGTCCGGTCGGACCAGCGGCCGACCAGCGGATTGATCACGAGGTCCCAGGCCTTGGGCGCGGTCACGACCACCCCGGCCAGCCATGCGGGTACGGCCAGGAAGTTCGTCATGTAGTACAGCAGGAGCAGCCCGGGAACGGCGCCCACCGTGGCGGTGCAGAACGAGCCCACCCCGTAGCCGACGCGCACGCTCCGGGGGACCGTGGAGGCGCTCGCCTCCGGTGCGATCATGCCCTCATTGAAACCGAACAGAGCGTTGTTCGGTAGGGCCCAGTTCCGCGTGGCGCGACGGGCCCGCGCGGGCCCGTCGCGTGCGGGAGGTCAGTCGCGGACGTCGGCGCACACCACGTGCGCGCCGATCTCGATCATCCGGCGTTCGCTGTGCGTGTCGGCCACCCTGGCCATGAGGATCGGCGCGCCGGACGCCGCGAACTGCGGCAGCCGGGCCCGCACCAGGCGGTGCAGGTCGCGTACGACGTCCTCGGCGGCGGACATGTGCACCTTCACGTGCAGCATGATCCCCGGGGCGCCGGACGCGGTGCTCGCCTCGGAGATCCACACGTGGTGCACGAGCGGGAAATCCATGAGCAGTTGCGCGATCGCCTGCCGCAGCGCGGGCAGGATCGGGTGCGCGCACCGCCGGTAGCCGGGGTCCACCTGTTGCATGGGCCCTGACAGGTGCGGCCGGGGCGCGGGCACCCACGGGAACGCGGGCGCCTGGGTGGAGGGCGGTGCGACCTGGGCCAGCGCGGCACCGCGCGAGACGGTGGCCATGGCGCCCGTGGCGTAGGCGGCGGGGGCCGCCCCCGACAGCACGGGCGTCGGTCCGCTGCGCGTCGAGGTGAGGAAGCGCTGGAGATCGTCGATGGGCACGGCCGCGGCGGCTGGTCCGGCCGCGTCGATCACGATCTCCCGCACGCCGGTGACGCGCTGGATGTCCAGGATGGTGTCGGCGTCACACGCCGACAGGGAATGGCTGCCGCGGTGCCTGGCATAGGTGGCAGGGCCGGTGTAGCCGAGCAGGACCCGGTCACCGGCTTGTGTCGTCCCCAGGACGACTGAACGGTCTGTCCGCACTGCCACCAGGATTCCACCGTCGGCGAGAGCGCCCAGCAGGCGATGGGGGGTGCCATGCTGGGCGAGCACGTCGGCAAGCGCAGGATTCCCGATGCTCATATGACGAACCATAGGTAGTCGGCCACGGCTTATCAGGCTAATGGCGAAGAAATCTCCCGATCAAGACAAAGACGGCCGCGATATGGATGAGTTTGCCGCCCGGTGGGTACGGCCGCCCCTGTCCCACATCGTGGGTCCCTCGTGAACGCGTTCACAAGCGACCGTTAGACTCTGTGGGACCGTCGGGGGGCCGGACGTGTGACGAGTCCCCCGAAGCCCGCCTGTCCCGGAGGATCCACACCCGTGAACAAGCCCGTCGTTCTGGTCGCAGAGGAGCTGTCCGAGGCCGGCCTCGCCGTGCTCGGCGCTGATTTCGAGGTCCGCCACACCGACGGCGCCGACCGTTCCCAGCTGCTGCCCGCACTCGCCGGCGTGGACGCGCTGATCGTCCGCTCCGCCACGCAGGTCGACGCCGAGGCCATCGCCGCCGCGCCCAAGCTGCGCGTGGTCGCCCGCGCCGGCGTCGGCCTCGACAACGTCGACGTCGAGGCCGCCACCAAGGCCGGTGTCATGGTCGTCAACGCGCCGACCTCCAACATCACCAGCGCCGCCGAGCAGACCCTCGCGCTCATCCTGGCCAGCGCGCGCAACACGGCCCAGGCGCACGCCGCGCTGAAGAACGGCGAGTGGAAGCGGTCGAAGTACACCGGTGTCGAGCTCGACGAGAAGGTCGTCGGCATCCTCGGCCTCGGCAAGATCGGCCAGCTCGTGGCCCAGCGCCTGCAGCCGTTCGGCGTCGAACTGATCGCCTACGACCCCTACCTGCCGCCGGCCCGCGCCGCGCAGATGGGCGTCAAGCTGCTGTCCCTCGACGAGGTGCTCACGCAGGCCGACTTCATCACCGTGCACCTGCCGAAGTCGAAGGAGACGGTCGGGCTCATCGGCGACGACGAGTTGCACAGGGTCAAGCCCAACGTGCGCATCGTCAACGTCGCCCGCGGCGGCATCGTCGACGAGGCGGCCCTCTACTCGGCCATCAAGGAGGGGCGGGTCGCGGGGGCGGGCCTCGACGTGTACGCCAAGGAGCCGTGCACCGACAGCCCGCTGTTCGAGCTCGACCAGGTCGTCGCCACGCCGCACCTGGGCGCCTCCACGCACGAGGCCCAGGAGAAGGCCGGCACCCAGGTCGCGCGGAGCGTGAAGCTGGCACTGGCGGGCGAGTTCGTCCCCGACGCCGTCAACGTCCAGGGCGGTGTGGTGGCCGAGGACGTCAAGCCGGGCCTGCCGCTGGCCGAGAAGCTCGGCCGGGTGTTCACGGCGCTGGCCGGCGAGGTCGCGACCAAGCTCGACGTCGAGGTGCGCGGGGAGATCGCCGCGCAGGACGTCCGGGTGATCGAGCTGGCCGCGCTGAAGGGCGTGTTCGCCGACGTGATCGAGGAGCAGGTCACGTACGTCAACGCGCCGCTGCTGGCCAAGGACCGCGGCATGAACGTCGAGCTGGTGACCAGCTCGGAGAGCCCTGACTGGCGCAACGTGGTGACCGTGCGGGGTGTGCTGGCCGACGGCCGCCACGTCTCGGTGTCGGGCACGCTCTCCGGCCCTCGCCAGATCACGAAGATCGTCGAGGTCAACGGCTACGAGATGGAGATCGAGCCGACGGCCCACCTGTCGTTCTTCACCTACACCGACCGCCCCGGCATCGTGGGCGTGGTCGGCCGCCTCCTCGGCGAGCACGGCATCAACATCGCCTCGATGCAGGTGGCCAGGTCGGTCAAGGGTGGCAAGGCGCTCATCGCGCTGACCGTCGACACCGCGATCCCGGCCGACGTGGTCGACCAGATCGTGGCCGAGATCGGCGCCGAGAGCGGCCGCTCGGTGGACCTGGAGGACTGACCCTCCCCGGTCGTACGAGGCCGCCGTCCCGCGGGGGGCGGCGGCCTTTCGCGTCTCAGCATGCAAGATACTAGGACGTCCAACGAGACGGCTGAGGTACTGTGGCGGAGATGCGCCAGGTGCTCGTACTTATTACCTGCCGCGGCGAGGCCTGTTAGGGCAGGTCGACGACTCGCCGCGGTGAGTGGCGCTGCGTCGGCCGTCAGCCCCTTCCTCCCGGTCCGTGACCCGGACCACGAGAGCAGGCTCGCCCGGATTCGTGACCGGAGTCCGGTTTTCCATCGGATCGTTTCCGCGAAATGAGATGAGTCGCATGTACGAGATGTATGCCTGGAACCGTGCGGAAGAACACGACGACGAGGCCGCCGAGGCCGTGCAGACCGCGCTCGACCGCAGGGACAACGGCGGCGCCCCGCAGGGTTCCGGCCGCTAGCTCAGGACGTGGCCTGGGCGCTCCCGCGTGCCCAGGTCACCGAACCGTCCGCAAGCTGAGATGATGTGTTCGTCAGTCGAGACGAGCCGGTAAGGTAACCACCCATGGAGTCGCGTAACATCCGCTTGGCCGTCATCCCGGGTGACGGCATCGGCGCCGAGGTCGTGGCCGAAGGACTCAAGGTCCTGGAGGCCGTGGGCACCAAGATCGAGCCCACCCACTACGACCTGGGGGCAGCCCGCTATCACCGCACCGGAGAGACTCTCCCCGACGCGGTGCTCGAGGAGTTGCGCGGCTACGACGCGATCCTGCTCGGCGCGGTCGGCGACCCCAGCGTGCCGCCCGGCGTCCTCGAGCGCGACCTGCTGCTGCGGCTCCGCTTCGCGTTCGACCACTACGTCAACCTCCGCCCGGTCAAGCTGTTCCCCGGCGTGCGGACGCCGCTGGCCGGCTCGTCGGCCGACGACATCGACATGATCGTGGTCCGTGAGGGCACCGAAGGCCTCTACGCCGGCACCGGCGGCGTCATGCGGCGCGGCACGCCCCACGAGATCGCTACGCAGGAGTCGCTCAACACCGCCCACGGCGTCGAGCGCGTGGTGCGCTACGCGTTCGAGAAGGCCCGGTCCCGGCCGCGCAAGAAGCTCACCCTGGTCCACAAGACCAACGTCCTCACCTACGCCGGCGACCTGTGGCAGCGCACGGTCGACCGCGTGGCCGGCGACTATCCCGAGGTCGCCACCGACTACGCCCACATCGACGCGGCCTCGATGTTCTTCGTGAGCCAGCCCGAGCGCTTCGACGTGGTCGTCACCGACAACCTGTTCGGCGACATCATCACCGACCTCGGCGCGGCCATCGCCGGCGGCATCGGCCTGGCGGCCAGCGGCAACATCAACCCCGAGCGCACCGCGCCCAGCATGTTCGAGCCGGTGCACGGCAGCGCCCCCGACATCGCCGGACAGGGCAAGGCCGACCCGACCGCGACCATCCTGTCCGTCGCCATGCTCCTCGACCACCTCGGCCTGCACGCGGAGGCGGCGAGGGTCGAGCAGGCGGTCGCCGCCGACATCGCCGAGCGGCGTCCCGGCCGCGGCACCCACGAGATCGGTGACGACATCACCGCGCGAGTATCCGGCTAGGACCGCCTAGCCCCGCGAGCGCCTGGCGATCCGACACGGACCGCCAGGCGCTTTTTGGCGTGTCAACGGCCTGACCACCCCAACGGCCGCTTGCCATCCCATATAGCGAGACAATAGGAAGTACGGGCTGCTCTTTTTCAGGGCGGCACTGCTCGACACCGCACTTCAGCGGCCCCCGTTCGTAGATTCGCAGAGAGAAGGACCGCCGTCATGACCATCGCTCAGAAGCTCAGCTTCGACGTGCAGCTATCCGACCACGCTCGCACCGCGGCCGAGCGGGAGCAGGTACTGGCGAACCCGGGTTTCGGGCAGACCTTCACCGACCACATGATCTCGATCGACTACACCGAGGGTGAGGGCTGGCACGACGCCCGGCTCATGCCGTACGGGCCGCTCTCCCTCGACCCGGCCACGTCGGTCTTCCACTACGCCCAGGAGCTGTTCGAGGGGCTCAAGGCCTACCGGCAGACCACGGGCTCGATCGTGACCTTCCGCCCCTACGCGAACGCGGGCCGCTTCAACCGCTCCGCGGCCCGCATGGCCATGCCCGAGCTGCCCGAGGAGACGTTCGTCGAATCGCTGGAGCTGATCGTGCAGACCGACAGGGAATGGGTGCCGACGACCGAGGGGCACAGCCTCTACCTGCGGCCCTTCATGATCGCCACGCAGGCGGGGCTCGGCGTCAACTACCCGTCCAAGTCCTACAAGTACATGGTCATCGCCTCTCCCGCGGCCTCCTACTTCACCGGCGGGCTCAAGCCCGTCTCGGTCTGGCTCTCGACCGAGTACACTCGCGCCGCCCCCGGCGGCACCGGCTTCGCCAAGTGCGGCGGCAACTACGCGGCCGCGTTCGTGGCGCAGCGGCAGGCGGTGGAGAACGGCTGCGACCAGGTGGTGTGGCTGGACGCCCACGAGCACAGGTACGTCGAGGAGATGGGCGGAATGAACCTGTTCTTCGTCTTCGGCGACAAGCTCGTCACGCCCGCGCTGACCGGCACCCTGCTGCCCGGCATCACCCGTGACTCGATCCTGCAACTGGCCGGCGACCTCGGCCTGGAGACCGAGGAGCGGCTCGTGTCGGTCGAGGAGTGGCAGGCGGGCTGCGAGTCGGGCGAGCTCACGGAGGTGTTCGCGTGCGGGACGGCGGCCGTGGTGACGCCGGTCGGCACCGTCAAGGGCGCCGACCGTTCCTGGACGGTGGCCGACGGCGCCCCCGGGCCGGTCACCATGCGGGTGCGCGACGAACTGGTCGGCATCCAGTACGGCTCCCGCCCCGACTCCCACCACTGGGTGCACAAGATCGTCTAGCCGGGTGATCGATCCCCGGGGGCGGCGCTCCCGGGGGTCACATCAGTCGCGCCGTGTCGACGGCGAGCCCCCACGGATCGGGCAACGCCAGCGGCTCGCCCGCGGCAACCACGATCTCCGTGGCGTAGGTCCCGCGGGAGGGGTCGCAGAAGAGCTTGACCGATCGCTGGAACGGGTCGATCACCAGGTAGAGCGGCACCCCTGCGGGGGCGTAGCCGCAGGGCTTGACGTAATAGTCGTCGTAGCCGCTGCCGGCCGAGACGACGTCGGCCAGCAGCAGCGTCGCGTCGCCGTGCACGGCGTGCTCCTCGTGCATCCGCGGGGAGGCCGGCACCACGGTCAGGTCGGGGACGTACCGGTCGGCGTGCTCGCCGAGATAGACGGTGATGTTGGGCCAGATCTCCCAGCCCTGCCCGGCCGCCGCGCCGACCAGCTGCAGCAGCAGCCGGAAGAGAATCGTGTTGTGCTGCCAGGTGCCGGACTCGTTCACCACGATGCGGCCCTTGACCGTCTCCACCCGATATTCGGGAAACAAGTCGCGGGCCGTACGGAAACGCTCTTCGAGTGGCCTGACCATGCCGCCGTCCTCTTGTAGTCACGGGATCACCAAGAGTAGGGCCTGGCGCCCGCGCCGGGCGCCGATTCGGTGGTATGGCTCTCTCTCCTCCTGATCATGATCATCCCGTCCGCGACGGGCGGCGTGCCGTGCTCGCATACGTATCGCGCGATGTCAGCGTCAAGGAGGCATGTCTTCATGCCGCCGTTGTTTCGGTTTCCGATAGGGTCTGCGCGATCAACGAGATGAGAGTGGCATGGTGAAGCGGTTGGTGGCGGTGGCGGTCGCGTGCGCGGTGATCGCCGTTATCGGGGTGCTGGCGTTCGCGGAGCCGGGCGAGTCGTCCGGCGAGGTGCGGCTGACCCGGCAGGCGGACGGGTCCATGGTCCTGGCGGACCGGTCGAGCCGGGCTCCCGTGCTCGACCTGTACGAAGACTTCGACTGTCCCGTGTGCAAGCAGATGCACGACGCCGTGGACGGCACGCTGCAGCGGTTGGCCAGGGAGGGCAAGGTGAAGATCGTTTTCCGTCCGGTGACAATCTTCAGGGCCGAGCCCATGCGCTCCAACTCCATCCGCGCCGCCGCGGCCGCCCGCTGCGTCCCCGAGGACAACTGGCTGGCCTTCAGAAGCCGGCTGTACGCCATGCAGCCCGCGCCGCACGGCGTGGCCTCGGGGTTCACCGTCGAGGAGCTGGCCGGGGCGGCCAGGAAGGCGGGCGCGGTGGTGGACGAGTGCGTCCGGTCGCAGTCGTACGCGAAGGCGCACCTGGAGCAGACGGCGAAGGCGGGCATCCAGGGCACGCCGACCGTGCTGCTCGACGGCCGGATGCTCGGCAACGAGGTGTTCGACGCGGCCGCGCTCGAACGCGCCATCACCGGCGGTGACGGCGTCGCCGTGTGACGCCCCGCACGACACGAGTGTCCACTCGGTGAGACCCGCGTGCCAGATGGTGAATCCGTATGGCAGACTGGTGAGCATCATGTTCTACGGTCTGCTCATTATCGGCAGGCGCGCTGGCTGACAAAGGACACCGCCAGCGCGCAGACCTCTCACGTCCGTGAGGGGTCTTTTTGTTTTCCAGAAAAGACCACACCCAGTGCGAGCCTTCCGGAGAGAAGAGATCACCCATGGCCGACGACCGCTTCCACGTATACGACACGACGCTGCGTGACGGCGCGCAACAGGAGGGGCTCAACCTCACCGTCGCCGACAAGATCACCGTCGCGCGGCAGCTGGACGGCCTGGGCGTGGGTTTCATCGAAGGGGGCTGGCCGGGCGCCAATCCCAAGGACACAGAGTTCTTCAGGCAGGCTCGAACAGAGCTCGACCTGAAACACGCGCAACTAGCCGCGTTCGGCGCGACCCGCCGGCCCGGTGTGAAGGCAGCCGACGACCCCTTGGTGGCCGCTTTGCGCGAATCCGGCGCGCCGGTCGTGACCCTTGTCGCCAAGAGCCACGACCGGCACGTGGAGCTGGCCCTCCGCACGACTCTCCAGGAGAACCTCGCGATGATCCGCGACACGGTCTCTCACCTTCGTGCGGAGGGACAGCGAGTCTTCCTCGACGCCGAGCACTTCTTCGACGGTTACACCTCCAACCCAGCCTACGCGCTGGAGGTTCTCAGGACCGCCGCCGAAGCCGGCGCCGACGTCATCGCCCTGTGCGACACCAACGGCGGCATGCTCCCCGACGAGCTCGCCGAGATCGTTCACGAGGCCGTCCAGACCAGCGCCCGCGTCGGCATCCACTGCCACGACGACACGGGCTGCGCCGTCGCCAACACCCTGGCCGCGGTCAAGGCCGGCGCCACCCACGTGCAGGGCTGCGCCAACGGCTACGGCGAGCGCTCCGGCAACGCCAACCTCTTCACCGTCGTGGCCAACCTGCAGCTCAAACGCGGCTTCGACCTGGTGCCTCGGGAGGCGCTGGCCGACATGACCCGCATCGCCCACGCGATCACCGAGGTCACCAACGTCACGCCCAACTCCCACGCCCCCTACGTCGGCACGTCCGCCTTCGCCCACAAGGCGGGCCTGCACGCCAGCGCCATCAAGGTCGACCCCAACCTCTACCAGCACATCGACCCCGCCGCCGTCGGCAACGACATGCGCATGCTCGTCTCCGACATGGCGGGCCGGGCCTCGGTCGAGCTCAAGGGCAGGGAGCTGGGCTACGAGCTGACCCCCGACACCACCAAGACCCTCGTCGAGCGGGTCAAGGACCTCGAGTCCAAGGGCTTCACGTTCGAGGCCGCCGACGCGTCGTTCGAACTGCTGCTGCGCGACACCCTGCACGGCTCCCGCAGGCGGCACTTCGAGGTCGAGTCCTGGCGCGTCATCGTCGAGCGCACGAAGGGTGGCGAGCTGGTCAGCGAGGCCACCGTCAAGCTGCACGCCAAGGGCGAGCGCATCGTCGCCACCGGCGAGGGCAACGGCCCCGTCAACGCCCTCGACAAGGCGGTGCGCCTGGGCCTGGAGCAGCTCTACCCCGAGCTGGCGAAGCTGGAACTGGTCGACTACAAGGTCCGCATCCTCGAAGGCACCCACGGCACCGACGCCATCACGCGGGTCCTCATCACCTCCAGCGACGAGACCTCCGAATGGGCCACGGTCGGGGTGGCCGAGAACATCATCGACGCCTCGTGGCAGGCTCTGGAGCAGGCGGTGACGTACGGCCTGCTCCGCGCGGGGCGGGACGTCTCCTGACGGCCTGAACGGCGCAGGGGGCCCGGAGCCCCCTGCGCCCGGTCGCTAGAGCAGGCGGGAGGCGAACGACACGCCCTCGACCGTGACCTTCCCGCCGGAGCACGACACCTTCGGCGAGTCGGTCCCCGGCACGATCACCGTCAGGAGCGATCTGGCCGACGGCGAGACCACGACGTTCGTGCGCTTCTTCGACAGGTACGTCGGCGACACCCAGCCCAGCTTGCCGCCGCGCTCCACCTTCTGCCCGCCGACCCGGTCGCACGACGACAGCTGCAGCAGCGTGACCTTGAAGTCCCCGTCGCCCAGCACCACCTTGCCGCCGCCCTTCGAGACCAGCTTCAGCGACGGGTCGAAACGCCACACGTTCCTGACCTTCTTGCCGCCGGAGGCGGTGTCCAGCACCGCCATCAGGTCGTCGCCGTGGTTCACCAGCACCGACCTGGTGCGGCTCGCGCCGTACGCCTTGTCCGTCAGCCTGAACGCCTGCCGCCCCTTGCCGTAGGACGTCTTGGCGAGCTTGCTCGGCGTGCGGGGCCGGAACTTGCCGCCCGCCACCGTGGGCACGTTGTGCGCCTCGGGGGAGAGCGTCCAGTAGCGGTAGGCGCTCTTCTCGTACGAGTGGAAACCGCCGTCCACCAGGATGTCGCGCCCCTTCGCGTAGTACGTCACGCCGAGGTGGTCCTCGTGGCCGTGGTACTTCATGCCGGGCCCGAACCGGATCGAGTAGTACGCCGACTCCTTCTCGCCCCAGGCCGTGCGGCCGAACACGTACCCGGCGCGGTAGGTCCTGACCTCCTGCTTCGGCGTCCCCGTCTCCATCTTCGGCTCGGTGTCGGCGCTGCCGTCACCGATGGGCACCATGTAGCCGTTGGGCATGGTCGCGTGGGCGATGAAGTCCTTCAGCGCCTCGGCCCGCCTGGTGATCTCACCGGGCACCTTCCGCTTGCACGCCTTCATGCCGGTCATCGCGACCTGGAGCCGGCCGTACACGTAGACCGCGTAGCGCGGGGCCTGCTCCATGAGCGCGCCCTGGTTGTCGACGTCGAGCTTCACGGTGCCGGTCAGCCGGCGGGAGGCCAGGTTCGCCCAGTCCTTACGGCCGTACCTGCAGCCGATGCCGAGGAGCGCGATGTCCTGGTCGATGCCGTGATTGTGGCCCTTCTTGTACAGCCGGGGGTCCGACAGGAGCTTGGCGTGGTCGGCCAGGCTGTCCTTCAGCCAGCCGGCGTTGACGTGCCGGCTCAGGCAGAGCAGCGGCTGCGTGCGCAGCGAGACCGGATGGTCCTTCCACACGTACGGCTTGGTGCCGCGCGCCCCTCGCCTGTTCTTCGCCACCCAGTCCTTGGTGATCTCGGTGGCACGATCCAGGTAGCGTTGCTCGCCGGTGTTCTCGTACTCGACGACCAGCGTGCCCATCCAGCGCAGCGACTGGAACACGTACTCCCACGAGCGGTTCTTGTACGGGCTGGCCGACCAGTCGATCTTTTTGCCGATCTTGTACGCCGGCAACCCGACCAGCGAGATCTCGCCTTTCATGACGTCGGTGACCGTGGGCGTGCCGGGCAGCCAGTCGCCTTGGCACTCCGCGGTGCGGGTCACCCCGTCGGCCTGGGAGCCGGCCTGAGCGGGGCCGGCCAACCCGCCGAGGGCGAGCGTGAGGGCAAGAGGTAACGCAAACCGGCGCACGCCAGGTCCTTCCGGGACAGAACAGTGAGGGCGGCACATGCTTTCGCTCTCGCGATCACCGGGTCAAGCCGAGTGTCCGATTCGTTAGCCGCTCGATGTGGCGCCGGTGCTCCGGCTGGCGGAGCCGGCGCGGGGAAGGAGATGCTGGAGCCGTGAGATTCGACGACCTGATGATCCCCGACACGCCCGCCTGCCGCGGAGCGCTCGAAGTGGCCACGCGCTACCACACGCCCTCGCTGCTCAACCACTCGATCCGGGCCTACCTGTTCGCCGCCGCCCACGGGCAGGCGCACTCCATCGCCTTCGACGCCGAGCTGCTGTACGTGGCGGCCATGCTGCACGACATCGGCCTGGTCGCCGGGTACGACAGCCACACGGTGCCGTACGAAGAGGCGGGCGGGCACGTGGCCTGGGCCTTCTGCGCCGGCGCCGGCTGGTCGCCGGAGCGCAGGGAACGCGCGGCCGAGGTGATCATCCGGCACATGTGGGCCGAGGTGCCGGTGGCGGACGACCCCGAGGGCCACCTGCTGGAGCTCTCGACCGGCATGGACATCTCGGGCCGGCGCACCGACGAGATCCCCGAGGAGGTGCGCGCCGAGGTGCTGGCGCGCCATCCGCGGCTGGAGATCGCCAAGGAGTTCGGTGCGTGCATCGCCGACCAGGGCGCGCGCAAACCGTCGAGCTTCGCCGGCGGGCTCGTCCGCGACGGCATCCTCGACCGCATCGCGCGCAACCCGCTCGACGCCTGAGAGCGCTCAGCCCTTCGGGCCGGCGCTCTCCGCCACCTCGAACGACCACAGCTCCGAGCCGGTCGCCGCGGGGCCCTGGCCGTGGCCGTGGCCCTGCCCCTGACCCTGACCCTGCGCTGCCTGTGCGTGGCCGCGCTGGAACGCCTGGCCCTGCTGCCAGTTCTGGAAGTCCTCCTCGCTGCGCCACCGGGTGTAGACGAGATAGCGCTCGGTGCCCTCCACCGGCCTGAGCAACTCGAACCACTCGAACCCGTCGGCCGACTCCACCATCCCGGCCCGCTTCGAGAACCGTTGTTCCAGCTCCGTACGCATGTCGGCGGGCACGGTCAGCACGTTGATCTTCACGACGGACACCACAGAACCCCTCTCGTCAGCGCACCACCCGGTGCGGCGAAGGTGAGGGCTCCAGGCTAACGCGGGCGATCGCCGGCACCTGATCCCGCTCCAGCGCGTCGCGCACATGCCGCAGCACCACCGTGGACAGGTGCCGGCTGAGCTCGTACAGCGGGGCCGACTCGTCGGCGACCACGCGCAGCCGTACGGACGGGCTGCCGCGCGCGTCCACGAGGTCGGCGCGGGCGCTCAGCACGGACGGGCCCGACACGACGTCGTCGGCCACCGCCTGCGCCATGCCGCCGGGCGCCACCTCGGTCACCCCCGTCGGCCCCGACTCGACGCGCAGCGGGCCGTGCGGCTCCCCGCGCGCCTGCGCGAGCAGCCACCACAGCGCCAGCAGCGCGACGGCGAGCGCCACGAGCGCGACGACCCACCAGATCCACGGGCTGGTACGCGCGAAGAACCCGCGCGCGCCGCCGTCGACGATCGGAGTGCCGGCCATGCCGAACGCGCCCAGGCCGCGGGCCAGCGCGAGACCGCCCAGCACCGTCAGCACCAGCCCGACCAGCGCCAGCCCCCACCGGTTGACCCGGCCGATGTTCCCGCTCATCTCGGCTCCTTGACGTTCACGACCACCCGGTACGGCTCCACGGGATCCAGCGCCGCGAGCCGGGTCAGCACGGCGTCGCGCACCTCCTCGCCGAAACGTTCCTTGTCCCACCCGGACGTGGCCGCCGTGACGACGACCGCGTGCCCGCGCATCCTGGCGCGCGCCGCGTGCACGCCGGGCACCTCCTCGGCCGCGTGGGCGAGGGCCTTGGCGACGGTCCTGGTCCGCAGGCCGATGACGAGACCGGGGTCGCCGCTGCGCGCGGGCACCATGCTGGGCCGCCCAGGCACCAGCGCGACGGCCAGCAGGACCAGCCCGAGCAGCGTCACCACGGCCGAGGAGAGCAGGACCAGCGGATCCGACCACGACGTCGCCGACGCCCACGAGAGCATCCCGTCGTAGGGCACCAGGCGCAGCGGCCGGCCGACGAGCCCTGAGATCGTCTCGGCGGCGACGAGCAGACCGAGCAGCGCCAGCAGGACGCTCACCACGATGGCGGGGATCCTGCGCCGCGGCCGGAACGCGCGCACCGCCGCCCTGTCAGCTGTCCTGTCACCTGTTCTGGCCCCCTTCGGCGGGCCGGCCCGGTGCGCGCCTCCCTCGTCGTCGGGAGGTACGGTGCACATCTCCTGAGCGGTCATCGCGGTTCACCGGCCAGATCGGTCACGACCACGTCGAGGCGGCTGACCTCCAGCCCGGTCTGGACGGCGACGCGGCGGCTCACGTGCTCCCGCAGCCGGGCGGCCACCCCGCGGAGCGGCGCCGGGTAGGCGACACTCACGTGCAGGCGGATGGTGGCCCGGCCGCCCCGCACCTCGGCGCTCGACGAACGCCGCCAGGGCGCGGCCTTCCCGCCCGGCGTACCTCCCCGTCGCGCCGCCGCACCGGCGTCCGGGGGGCGGCTCCACGGCGCGGTCCTGGAGTGCACCTCGCGCACTTCGGGAACCTCCGCGGCCGCCAGGCACGCGATCTTGAGCACCACCTGGTCGGCGACCTCGGTGCGGCCCCGCGCCTCCGGCGGCGGTTGCGGAGGGCGGCGCTGCGGGGGCACCGTCACGGTGGCCGCGCCCTCCGCCGGCGTGACGTCGGTCATCTCCGCCTCGTGGACAGGCTCGACAGGTTCACCTCGCCGGTCTCGACGATCCGGCCGACGACGAAGCCGGCCGCGCCGAGCACGAGGACGAGCAGGAACGCGGTCAGCCCGCCGAACGCCGCCGTCAGGCCCAGGATGATGCCGACGGCCAGGCCGACCAGCGTCGGCCAGTGGGCGTTGTTCATGGTTCCTCCACGATGTCGTCGATACGCACGTTTACCCGGCGGCCGCCGGCCAGATCCGTCACGGCCCGCCGTACCTCGTCGGCGGTCTCCGGCAGCGGGCGGTCCATCCTGGCGACGACGGCGATCTCCACCTCGCGGTCGTTGACCGACACGCCCAGGAGCCGCTCGCCGGGCATGTACGTGGCCACCGTCCCGAACGGCCCCCCGGACAGCCTGATCACGCCGGAACACGCCCGCACCCGCTGAGCGATCACCCGCGCCTCGCCGCCCCCGTCCCGATCGCCGCCATCGCCCCCTGCCGCCCCGGTACGGGCTGACCCGGCACCGGTCGATCCGGTACCGGTCGATCCGGCACCGGTCGGCCCAGCTCCGGCCGGCCCGGCACCGGTGGACCCGGGTTCGGCCGGCCCGGCAGCGGTTCGGTGACCGGGGCCGGTGGCGGCGACGGGCTTCCCCTGGCGTCTCGGGCCGTCGTCGGGGCCGTGCGCGGGGCCGTCCTCCGGCGCGGTCATTGAACCCTGGGTTCCTGCTCCGCGTCCCGCTGCTCGCCGGTGTCCCGGTCCCTGGCCCGGTCCTGGCCGGGCAGGTGGACGTCGTCGACACGGATGTTGACCTCGGTCACCTCCAGCCCGCACATCCGCTCGATCGCCGCGATCACGTTCCGCCGCACGGCCGCGGCCAGGTCCGGGATCGCGGTGCCGTACTCGGCCACCAGATCCAGGTCCACCGCGGCCTGCCGCTCGCCGACCTCGACCGACACGCCCTGGGACACGCTGACGTCCCCGCCGACGATCCCCTTCATGCTGCCGAGGGCCCGCGCCGCGCCCGCGCCCATGGCGTGCACGCCGGACACCTCGCGCGCCGCGAGTCCGGCGATCTTGGCGACCACCCCGTCGTCGATGCTCGTGGTGCCCTTGTCCGTGACCAATGAGGTGGCCGAGCCGCCCTCATGAGCACGCGCCCGTGGTACGGCACCCGTTCCTGTGTTTGACACCGTGTCCATCTGTCGCCCCCGATGTGTCGCTATTAGGGGCAGCTAACCCACAGCGCTCGACCGATACGTACCAAAACGGACTTTTGGCTTATTTGACGGTGAATCCTGGCCTGTGCCTGGTGGCGGACGGCCGGGATGGGCGGACTCCACCGGCGGCGGCGATAGCCTTGTCAGGTGCGTATAGCGAGGTTCTCCACAGGCGAAGGCGTGTCGTTCGGCGTGGTCGAAGGCGGTCCGGGCGAGGAGTTCGTCTCCATGGTCGCCGGCCATCCGTTCGGCCAGGTGCAGTTCACCGGAGAGCGGTTCCCGCTGTCCCAGGCGAAGCTGCTGGCCCCGATGCTGCCGAGCAAAGTGGTCGCCATCGGCAGAAACTACGCCGAGCACGCGGCTGAGCTGGGCAACCAGGTGCCCGATGAGCCGCTCATCTTCATGAAGCCGTCCACCTCCGTGATCGGCCACGGCGAGGACATCGCCTACCCGACGACGTTGTCCGACCGCGTCGACTACGAAGGCGAGCTGGCCGTGGTGATCGGCCGGCTCTGCCGCGAGGTGCCGGTCGAGCGGGTCAAGGACGTCATCTTCGGCTACACCTGCGCCAACGACGTCACTGCCCGCGACCTGCAGAAGAAGGACGTGCAGTTCACCAGGGCCAAGGGCTTCGACACGTTCTGCCCGCTCGGGCCGTGGATCCAGACCGACATTGACGCGGCCGACCTCGCGCTGACGACCACGGTCAACGGCGAGATCCGGCAGAGCGGGCGCACCAGCCAGCTCATCCACGACATCCCGGCGCTGGTGGCCTACGTCAGCGCGGTCATGACGCTGATCCCCGGCGACGTCATCCTGACCGGCACCCCGGCCGGCGTCGGCCCGCTCGAGATCGGCGACGAGGTCAGCGTCGGCATCGAAGGCATCGGCACACTCACGAACAAGGTGGTCTCCCGTGACTGACGTACGGGTGCGGTTCGCCCCTTCCCCTACCGGCATGTTCCATGTGGGCAGCGCCCGCGCGGCGCTGTTCAACTGGGCGCTCGCCGAACGCTCCCAGGGGCGGTTCGTCCTGCGGATCGAGGACACCGACGCCTCCCGCAACCGGCCCGAGTGGACCGAGGGCATCATCGCGGCGCTCGACTGGATCGGCATCAACGGCACCAACCCGGTGTTCGAGGGCCCCTACTTCCAGTCGGCCAACCAGCCGCAGCACCGCGAGGCGGTGGCCAAGCTGCTGGCCGACGGCAAGGCCTACTACTGCGACTGCACCCGCGAGCAGGTGCAGGAGCGCACCGGCTCGCAAGACAAGGGCTATGACGGCCACTGCCGCGAGCGCGGGCTGTCCGCCGGCGCGGTCCGCTTCCGCACCCCCGACGAGGGCGTCACGGTGGTCGACGACCTCGTCAGGGGCAGGGTCGAGTTCCCCAACAAGGCCCAGGAAGACTTCGTGATCGCGCGCAGCGACGGTTCGCCCCTCTACGTGCTGGCCAACGCCGTCGACGACATCACGCAGTCCATCACCCACGTCGCCCGCGGCGAGGAGCACCTGCCCAACGCGGCCCGGCAGGAGCTGCTGTGGCCGGCTCTCGGCGCGACGCCGCCGGTCTGGGCGCACCTGCCGGTCATCGTCAACGAGCAGCGGAAGAAGCTCTCCAAGCGCCGCGACAAGGTGGCCCTGGAGGATTACCGCCAGGAGGGCTACCTCGCCGAGGCCATGGTCAACTACCTCATGCTGCTCGGCTGGGGCCCGGGTGACGACCGCGAGATCATGCCGTGGTCGGAGATGGTGCAGCTGTTCAGGCTGGAGGACGTCAACCCGTCCAACGCGTTCTTCGACGAGAAGAAGCTGCGGGCGTTCAACGGCGAATACATCCGGGCGCTGCCGCTGGAGGTCTTCGAGGAGCGCTGCGCGCCCTTCCTCGACCCGTCGTGGGACCGCGAGCTGTTCAGCAAGGTCGCCACGCTGGCGCAGACCCGCATCGCGGTGTTGTCGGAGATCCGGCAGAACGTCGACTTCCTCTTCCTCGAAGAGCCGGTCTTCGACCAGGCGTCCTGGGACAAGGCGATGAAGAACTCCCCGCTGGAGATCCTCACCGGCTACCTCGACCGCCTCGACTCGGTGAGCTGGGACCCTGAGTCGCTGAAGCAGGCGCTGGAGGAGGTCGGCGCGGCCGTCGGGCTCAAGCTGGGCAAGGCCCAGGCTCCCGTGCGCGTGGCGATCACGGGCCGGACGGTGGGCCTGCCGCTGTTCGAGTCGATCGAGGTGCTCGGCCGCGCGCGCAGCCAGGAGCGCCTGCGCGCCGCGCTGGCGCGCCTGCGAGGCTGACGGCGGCCCCTGGCGGCCCTCTGGCGGCCCCGGCGGCCATCTCGGCGGCCGCACCCCGTGCGGCTCATGGTGCGGAGCCGGCACGCGGGGCGGGGGGGGGGGGGGGGGGGGGGGGGGGGGGGGTGGGGGGGTGGGGGGGGGGGGGGGGGGGGGGGGGGGGGGGGGGGGGGGGGGGGGGGTCGCGGGGGGGGGGGGGGGGGGGGGGGTGGGGGGGGGGGGGGGGGGGGGGGGGGCGCCCCCCCCCCCCCCCCCCCCCGGCCGTCTCAGCCCATCTCCTCAAGCTTGCGCCCCTTGGTCTCCCTGACCCACTTGGCGACGAACAGGAAGGAAAGGACGGCGAAGCCCGCGTACGCGGCGTACGTGAGCGACAGGTTCCACTCCGACAGCGCCGGGAACGACACCGTGATCAGCCAGTTGGCGATCCACTGCGCCCCCGCTGCGACGCCCAGGGCGGCGGCGCGGAGGCGGTTGGGGAACATCTCGCCGAGCAGCACCCAGACCACCACACCCCAGGACAGCGCGAAGAACAACACGAACACGTTCGCCGCCACGAGCGCGATCGCCCCTTGCGGGTTGGGCAGGGACACCGTCCCCTCCACCATCCGCGCCGCGCTGAACGCCCACGCCGCGGTGGCCAGCGAGACCGCCATCCCGGCCGACCCGATCATGAGCAGTGGCCGCCGGCCGATCTTGTCCACCAGCGAGATGGCGATGAACGTGCCGATGATGTTGATGATCGAGCTGGAGAAGCTGATCAGCAACGAGTCGGCCTGGTTGATGCCGACCGACTGCCACAACACGGACGAGTAGTAGAAGATCACATTGATGCCGACGAGTTGCTGGAAGGCCGACAGGACGATGCCGATCCAGACGATCGGCAGCAACCCGAGCGCGGGGCCGCGCAGGTCCTTCAGCCCCGGCACCTTCTCGGTGCGCAGCACGTGCTGGATCTCCGCCACCCGTGCGTCGAGGTCGATGTCCTCGCCCTCGACCTCGGCCAGCACCTCGCGGGCCTTCCTGCTCCGCCCCGACATGATCAGGTAACGCGGGGACTCCGGGATGACCGAGGCGAACAGCAGATAGAGCAGGGCGGGCACGACGCACGCCCCGAGCATCCACTGCCAGGCCTGCAGCGGCCCCAGGTGATAGTTGACGTTGCCACCGGCGATGCTGGCGATCACATAGTTGACCAGCTGGGAGACCGCGATGCCGAGCACGATGGCCAGCTGCTGGAACGAGCCCAGCCGCCCCCGGTAGGCGGGCGGCGCCACCTCGGCGATGTAGGCGGGCCCGAGCACCGACGCCATGCCGATGGCGAAACCCGCGACCACCCGCCAGAACCCCAGATCCCAGACGGCGAACGGCAACATCTGCCCGATCGAGCTGACCGCGAACAGCGCCGCCGCCACCTGCATGGACCGGGTGCGGCCCAGCCGGTCGGCCAGCCGGCCGCCCATCCAGGCTCCCAGGGCGGACCCGAGCAACGCGATCGCCACCACGAACCCGATCACCACCGGCCCCACGCGGAAGTGGTTCTGGATCCCGACGACCGCGCCGTTGATGACGGAGCTGTCGTAGCCGAACAGGAACCCGCCGACAGCCGCCGCCGCCGTGATGAACACGACGTGACTCAAGTGCTCTTTATGGGTGTGCTGAGTAGCCATGCAGGTCCTTCCCCCAGGCCGGGGAACTACCCGCGGATCACGCACGTATGCCCGTCACAGGCGGGGGTCGACCGGCTCCGACTCGAGGGCCAGCACCGCGAAGACCGGCTCGTGGACGCGCCATCCCGGCTCGCCGTCGGCCAGCCGCGACAGCGCCTCCAGCCCCAGCGCGTACTCGCGCAGCGCCAGCGAGCGCTTCTTGCCGAGGAAGCGCCTGCGCAGCACGTCGAGCGACTCGGTGTAGTCGGGGCCGTAGATGATCCGCAGGTATTCGCGCCCCCGCACCTTGACCCCCGGCTGCACGCGGCCCGGCGCGTAGGCGGCCGGCTTGACCACCATGCCCTCGCCGCCCGCCGCCGTCATCGACTCCCACCAGGCGGTGGCCGCGGCCCTGGACCCGGGCGAGCCGAGCGTCACGAAGACGTGCTCGGTCCTGGCGATCAGCGGGGATTCCAGCAGCCCCAACGTGGACAGGTGCCAGGCGTGCGGCTCCAGCGCCGTGGCCCTCCCCTCGCAGGCCAGGATCTGGAACGGCGCCACCCGGATCCCCTCCAGCCCGTCGACGGGCCAGCAGTACCGCGCGTACGCGTCGCGGAACAGGGCGGCGTTGCCGGAGCGGCGCCGGGTGCGGCCGAGCAGGTCGCCGACCTCCAGCCCGCGACCGGCCGCCGCCTCCAGGGCCGCGATCGCCTCGGGCAGCGCGGCGCGGGCGGCCGCCCCGACGGAGGCGTACTGCGACCTGATCAGCTCACCCGCCTTCGCCGACCAGGGCAGCAGCTCGCAGTCGAGCACCACCCAGTCGGAGCCCAGCTCCGCCCAGAGCGGCTCGCAGGCCTCGCGCAGCCGTGCCACCAGGGGCGCGGTGTCGGCGAAGAACGGCCGCCCGGTGCGCGTGAACACCGCGCCCGCGCCGCCGTCGCTCACGCCGAACCGGGCGGCGGCCACCTCCGGCGTCCTGGCCAGCACGGCGACGGCCCGCGAGCCCATGTGCTTCTCCTCGCACACCACCTCGCGCACCCCGGCGGCGGCGAACTCCTCGAACGCCTCGTGCGGGTGCTCCAGGTAGCCGTCGAGCGTGGAGGTCTCCGGCGGCGCCATGGTGGGCGGCAGGTAGACCAGCCAGCGCGGATCGACCGCGAACCGGCTCATGACCTCCAGCGCGGCGGCCGCGTTCTCCTCCATGACCTTGACGCGGGCGCCGAACCTGGTCTCGACGTGCCGGGTGCCGATCACATCGTTGATGTCGAGCATGCCGGGATCGCGCACCTGGGCGGCGCCGAGCGGCTTCGCCGGCTCGTACCACACCTTCTCGGCGGGAACCTGGACGAGTTCGCGCTCCGGATAGCGCAGCGCGGTCAGGTGGCCGCCGAACACGCAGCCCGTGTCGAGGCAGATCGTGTTGTTCACCCACTCGGGGGCGACCGTGGGCGTGTGACCGTAGACGACCATGGCCCGGCCCCGGTACTCGTCGGCCCACGGGTAGCGGACCGGCAGGCCGTACTCGTCGGTCTCGCCGGTCGTGTCGCCGTACAGGGCGAACGCGCGCACCCGGCCCGAGGCGCGGCCGTGGTAGGCCTCCTTCAGCCCCGCGTGCGCGACGACGAGCCGGCCGCCGTCGAGGCGGTAGTGGCTGAGCAGGCCGTCCATGAACGTCCTGGCCCGCTCGGCGAACCCGGGCGGCTGCGCGGCGAGCTGGTCGAGCGACTCCTGCAGGCCGTGCGCGACCCTGACCTTGCGTCCGTTGAGCGCGCGCACCAGCTTCTGCTCGTGGTTGCCCATCACGCAGACCGCCGTGCCGGCCTCGACCATGTCCATGACCAGGCGCAGCACGCCCGGCGTGTCGGGCCCGCGGTCCACCAGGTCGCCGACGAACACCGCGGTACGGCCCTCCGGGTGCGTGTGCCCCCGCGGGCCGCGCTGCCAGCCGAGCTTCCCGAGCAGGGTCTCCAGCTCCGAACGGCAGCCGTGGACGTCGCCGATGATGTCGAACGGCCCGGTCAGCTCCGTCTTGTCCGACCACGCCTTCTCGTAGCCGACCGTGGCGGCGTCGATCTCGTCCAGGCCCCGCAGCACGTGGACCTTCCTGAAGCCGTCGCGCGAGATCTTGCCGAGGGAGCGGCGCAGGTCCTTGCGCTGCCTGATCACCACGCCGGGGCCGAAGTCGCGGTCGGGGCGGGCGGCGTTGCGCTCGATCGCCACCTCCTCCGGCACGTCGAGCACGATCGCGTCGGCCAGCACGTCGTGCTTCCTGGCGAGGTCGATGAGGCTCTTGCGGGCGGCGTACTGGACGTTGGTGGCGTCGACGACGGTGAGCAGCCCCCTGGCCAGGCGCACGCCGACGATGTGGTGCAGCAGGTCGAACGCCGCCGACGTGGCCGACTGGTCGTTCTCGTCGTCGGAGACCAGGCCCCGGCAGAAGTCGGAGGAGATGACCTGCGTGGGCCCGAAGTGCCGGGCCGCGAACGTGGACTTGCCGCTGCCGGAGACCCCGACGAGCACCACGAGGGAGAGCTCAGGAACGCTGATCACGGGTGAACACTCCCATCTGGGTGGGCGGGCCGGCCTCGGGGTCGTCGTCGCCGACCGGTTCGAACGCCACCTGGTAGCCGTGCTGCCCGGCCACCCGGGTGGCCCAGGCGGCGAACTCGGCGCGGGTCCACTCGAAACGGTGGTCGGGGTGGCGCAGCCCGGTCAGGAACTCGTAGCGGACGTTGTGCTCGATGTTGGGCGTGGTGACGAGCACGTGCCCGGGTCTGGCGTGGGCGAACACGACCCGTTCGAGCGCGGCCAGCCGGGGCGGGTCGACGTGCTCGATCACCTCCATGAGCACGGCGGCGTCGTAGCCGGACAGCCGCTTGTCCGTGTAGGTGAGCGCGCCCTGGAACAGGGTGAGCCGGGCCCGCTTGGTGTCCGGCATGCGGTCGAGACGCAGCTTGCGGGCGGCGATGGTGAGGGCCATCGACGAGACGTCCATGCCGCCGACCCTGGCGAACCGGGGCCTGGCGAGCAGCGCGCCGACCAGCTCGCCCTGACCGCACCCGAGGTCGATCACGCTGGCCGCGCCGAGCTGTTCCAGCTTGGCGAGCACGGTCTCGCGCCGCCGCACGCTGAGCGACCTGCCCTTGGGCGCGCCACCGCCCGCGCCCTCGCGCGCCTCGGCGTCCTGGGCTGCGGCGTCCTGGGCTGCGGCGTTCCGTGCCGGTTCGAGGTCTGTCGGTGGTTCTGCGGTTTCGCCGGTCGTGGCGCCGGCCCCCGTGGCCTCCGGCTCTGCGGTCTCCGCATCCGTGGCGGCCTCGTCGGCGGGCGCGTCCTCCTCGACCGCGGGCTCCAGCTGCTCCTCGGTCTCGTCGCCCAGCTCCGCCAGGCGCGCCAGCGCGGTGCGGGCCAGCTTCGAGCGCCGCCCCAGGTAGCGCCGGGTGATCAGGCCGCGCTCCGGGTGGCCGTGCAGCCATCCCTCCCCCGCCCTGATGAGCTTGTCGACCTCGTCGGGCGCGATCCAGTAGTGCTTGCCGTCGTCGAGCACCGGCAGCAGCACGTACAGGTGGTTGAGGGCGTCGGCCAGGCGGGCGGACCCGCTCAGGGTGAGCCGGACGTAGCGCGACTCCCCCCACTCAGGGAAGCCGTCGTCGAGCACGATCGGCTGCGCGGCCACCTCCCAGCCGAGCGGCTCGAACAGCCGCCGCGCCAGGTCGGGCCCGCCCCGGCAGGGCAGCGCGGGCAGCCGCAGCTCCAGCGGCAGCGGCGTGCGCGGCAGTTCGGGCCTGGCCCTGCACCGGCCGGCCCGCGCGGTGCGGAACACGTCGGCCAGCGCCACGGCCAGCAGCGAGGAGGCGGCGTAGGGGCGGTCGTTGACGTACTGCGACAGGCTGAAGTCGGGCGAGCCCTTGCCACGCGACCTGACCAGCGCGATCGGGTCGACCTCGAGCATGAGCGCCGCCGTGCAGCGCTCGTCGCCGGCCTCGGGGTAGAACACCGTGGCCGTGCCGAACGACTGGCCGAACTCCTGCACACGCTCGGGATGCTTGTGCAGGAGAAAGCCGAGATCGGTGGCGGGCCGCGCGGTGGTCGTGATCGTCAACAGCACCCGCACAAGTGTGCCGTAAACACGCGAAGCGCCGCCAATCGATTACGCCACGTGCGGAAGCACCTCGGCGGCGATCAGCTCCAGGTGTTCCAGGTCGGCCAGGTCGAGGATCTGCAGGTAGACATGCTCCGCGCCGAGCTCGGCGAGCTCGGCGAGCTTCTCGGTCACCTCGGCGGGCGTGCCGGCCAGGCCCCGCTCGCGCAGGGTGTCCGGGTTCTCGCCGACGGCCGCCGCACGCCGCTCGACCTCCGCCCGGTCGGCTCCCACGACCGTGGTGTGCGCCGTCGACAGCAGCACGGTGCGCCCGGTGCTCTCGCACGCCGCGCGCACCCGGCCGAAGGCCTCCCCGACCTCCGGCAGGGTGCGGAACGGCACGTTGTACTCGTCCGCGTACGTCGCCGCCAGCCGGGGCGTGCGCTTCGCGCCGAACCCGCCGATGATGACCGGCGGCCTGGGCCGCTGGACGGGCTTGGGCAGGGCGGGCGAGTCGGCGAGCCGGTAGTAGCTGCCCTCGAAGGAGTAGCCCTTCTCCGCCGTCCACAGGCCCGTGATGATCTCGAGCTGCTCCTCGAAGCGCGCGAAACGCTCGCCCGTCGGCGGGAAGGGGATTCCGTACGCGGCGTGCTCTCCGTCGTACCAGCCGGTGCCGAAGCCCAGCTCGGCCCGGCCGCCGCTCATCTGGTCGACCTGGGCCACGCTGATCGCCAGCGGCCCCGGCAGCCGGAACGTGGCCGGGCTCACCAGCGTGCCCAGCCGGATCCTTGAGGTCTCCCTGGCCAGGCCGGCAAGCGTGATCCAGGCGTCGGTCGAGCCGGGGCCCGGGTCGCCGGCGCCGATGCGCTGGTAGTGGTCAGACCGGAAGAAAGCGTCGAAACCCAGGCGTTCGGCAGCCTGTGCGACGGAGAGCAGGTCGTCATATGTCGCGCCCTGCTGGGGCTCAGTGAAGATCCGCAGCTTCATGCCCACATTATCCGCACACAACGGACGCGAACCTGCAAAGGGCCGCGCCGTGCCGCCCGCGGTTGGTAGCGTGCACCAGCCAGCGCTGTACGTAGCCGACCGAACACACGGGGTGGCCTATGCCGCGGCACACCAGGGAGCCCGGCCTGCTCCCACGTCCTCTGGCGATCCTGGGCGCGCTCGCGCTCGTCGCGGGCACCGGCACGGCGATCCGCCTGCTCCCGGCGGACGGCCGGCCTGCGCCGGCGGCGCCCCCACCGCTCGCGCGGCCCTCGCCTTCGCTCTCGCCCGTGGTCTCCGAGGAGCCTCCGCCGACGGCGTACGTGGCGTTCGTCGACTCCGCCCGCGAGCCCGCGTTCGACCTCCCCGCGCGGTACCGCCGCACCGGCGTCCGCCGGTACGCGCTCGGCCACCTCGTCGCGGGCGGCGACGGCTGCGTGCCGGCCTGGACGGGCTCCCCCGCTCCCGGCGAGCCGATCGGCCGGCTCAGGGCGCTGGGCGGCGACGCCGTACTCGTGTTCGGCGGGCGGGGCGGGCGCGCGCTGGCCACGACGTGCACCCGGCCCGGCGAGCTCGCCACCGCCTACCGCCGGATCGTCGGAGCCTACGGCGCCACCGCCATCGACTTCGAGGTCCGCGACAGCGCCGACAGGACCGCCGTGCTGCGCAGGGCGCGCGCCATCCACGCCCTGCAGCAGGAGCGCGACCTGCGCGTGAGCTTCACCCTGCCGTTGAGACCCGGCGGGCTGAGCCCGGCCGACGCGGCGATGTTGCGGACCACCCGCCGGGCGGGCGCGGACATCGAGACCGTCAACCTGCTGGCCGCTCTCGGGCCGCGCACGGCACACCGCAGCCGGCTGGGCAGGGTGGCGACGGCCGTGCGGGCGGCCCGCGCCCAGGTCGCGCGGGCGCAGGGCCTGGACGATCCCGAAGAGGCGTGGGAGCGCATCGCGCTGACCCCGGTGCTGGCCGGCGGCTCCGATCTGGGCGCGTCGGACGCGCGCACGCTGGCCGCGTACGCCACCCGCCACCGGCTGGCCTGGCTGTCGCTGCGTGGAGCCGATCCACCGCAGGGCGTCTCACGGATTCTCTGGCGGGCGCTGTCCTGAATATAGGATTCCGGGGAGCGGTGAGGTTTCTGTCGGCATGGGAGGGCGTGATGGTGGCACGTCCCGACACGGCCAGAAAGCTCCTCATCTACTGGATGGACGCCGCGACGGCCCTCATGGCCCTGATGTTCGCCGGGGTCACCGTCGCGGAAATGGCGGCCGGCACGATCTCCGCACCCCGCACGGCGGCCGTCCTCGCGTGCCTGCTCGGCTTCTTCGGGCTCTACCCCTTCCTCCTCAGGCAGGCCTTCGACCACCAGCCGAAGCCCACGCCGAAACTCGCGCTCGCGGCGGTCCTGGCGGCGGGCGTGCTGCTGCTCATGCCGCACAGCGGCAACATCGCCGGCCTGCGCTGGGAGAGCATCCCTCTGTGGTTGTCGGCCGCCGCCCTCTACCTGTCGCTGCGGGCGACGGCCTGCCTGACCGCGGTCACGATCGCCCTGTCCACCGTGTTCGTCGTCCGCGTGAGCGGCCAGACGTGGCCGAGCGTGCTGCTCAGCGAGTCGGCCGCGGCCGTCGTCATGATCGGAGCCATGCTGCTGTGGCGCTGGCTCTGGTGGATGATCAGGGACGCGCACAAGAGCCGGGAGGCGAAGGCCAGATTGGCCGTCGCGGAGGAGCGGCTGCGCTTCGCCCGTGACCTGCACGACCTGCTCGGCCACAGCCTCGCGGTGATCACGCTGAAGAGCGAGCTGGCCGCCAAGCTGGCCACCAAGGACACCGCGAGGGCGGCCGCCGAGATGGCCGCCGTACGCGAGCTGGCCGGCGAGTCGCTGGCCGAGGTGCAGCAGGCCGTTCACGGCTACCAGATGCTCGACCTGGAGGAGGAGCTCGACGGCGTACGCGTCGCGCTGGAGGCCACGGGCGCCCGCTGCGTGATCGAGGCCAGGGCCGACGGGCTGCCGCCGGAGTCGCGGACGCTGCTGGCGTGGGCGGTGCGCGAGGGCGGCACCAACGTGCTCAAGCACAGCAGGGCCACCCGCTGCGCCATCACCATCGACGGGGGCGTGCTCGAAATGGTCAACGACGGCGTGAACGGGCAGCCGGGCACGCCCGGCAACGGCCTGCGCGGGCTGTCGGAGCGGCTGGTCGCTGCGGGCGGCTCGTTCTCCGCGGCGCCCACCAGGTCGGGCGAGTTCCTGCTGCGCGCGGGGGTGCCGCCGTGAGGCTGATCTCCCGCGTACGGAACGCGACGAAGTTCGACAAGGCCCGCTGGCTGATCGTCTGGTCCGCGGACCTTCTCCTGCTGCTGTCCACCGTCGGATTCTTCGACCTGTACGTCCGCTGGCAGCTGGGCATGCCCTGGCCGGTGGTCGCGACCGCCGCGGCGTTGCTGCTGGTCTTCGCCGTGCTGAGCACGCGGCCGTTCAGGATCGCCGTCAGGGGCGGGAAACGGCCCACGGCGATCCTCGCGGTCACCGGGGTGATCGTCCTCCTCCTGGCCGTGTTCCCGCTCATCTGGGTGATCCCGGTGTGGCTGGGGCTGATCACGGCGTTCGCCCGGAGAACGACCGTCATCGCCCTGTCGGTCGCGTCGATCGTGGTCATCAACGTGTACGTGACGCTGGTCAGCTCCTTCGCTCCCGAGCTGGTGCTCGTACAGACGGTGATGACCACCATCACCGTCGGCGCGGTGTGGGCCAACCTGCGGCTCTGGCACCTGACCAAGGAGGCGCACGAAGGGCAGGAGGCGCTGTCCAGGCTGGCGGTGTCGGAGGAGCGGCTGCGCTTCGCCCGCGACCTCAACGACCTGCTCGGGCAGAGCCTCACCGACATCGCGTCCAGGACCGCCCGCGCCGAGCAGACCCTGCGCTCCGGGCAGGAGGCGGCGGCGGCCGAGATGTTCGAGGTGCGCGACCTGGCCAGGCAGTCGCTGCGCGAGGTGCGCAACGTCGTCCAGAACTACCGGGCGATCGATCTCGACGAGGTCCTCGCCAGCGTCCGGGCGGTGCTGGAGGCGGCGAACGTGCGCTGCACCGTGCGCGCGGAGACCGCCTCGCTGTCGCCCGAGACGCGCACGCTGCTGGCCACGGTCGTGCGCGAGGGCGCGACGAACGTGCTCAAGCACAGCAAGGCCGAACGCTGCACGATCACGATCCAGGACGGAGTGCTGGAGATGTCCAACGACGGGGTGAACGGGCCGGTGGGCGAGCACGCGCCGAACGGCCTGGCGGGGCTGGCCCAGCGCGTGCGTGCGGCGGGCGGCATCCTGGAGGCCGAGCCGACCCGCGAGGGCCGCTACCTCCTGCGCGCGGCGGTGCCCGCATGACCACACGCGTGCTGCTCGCCGACGACGAGCACCTCGTCAGGGGCGCCATCGCGGCCCTGCTCGACCTGGAGGACGGCATCGAGGTCGTGGCCCAGGTGGGCCGGGGCGACGAGGTCGTGCCCGCGGTGGCCGAGCACCGGCCCGACGTGGCCGTCCTCGACATCGAGATGCCGGGCATGGACGGCCTGAGCGCGGCCGAGCAGATCAGCTCCCAATGCAAGATCGTCATCCTGACCAGCCTGGGCCGTCCCGGCTACCTGCGCCGGGCCATGGCGGCGGGCGTGAGCGGCTTCCTCGGCAAGGACGCCTCCGCGGAGGAGCTGGCGATGGCCATCCGCAAGGTCCAGTCGGGCGGGCGCTACCTCGACGCCGAACTGGCCGCCGCTGCGATGGCCGCCGGCGACAGCCCGCTGACCGAGCGCGAGCGCGACGCGCTCCGCCTGGCCGGCGACGGGGCCACGATCTCGAGGATCGCCGGAGAGCTGCACCTGACCGAGGGCACCGTACGCAACTATCTGTCCAGCGCCATGACCAAGCTCAACGCGCAGAACCGCCTGGAGGCCATCCGCACGGCGCAGCGCATGGGCTGGCTCTGAGGTCCGCCCGCCACGGCACCACCCGGCCCGCGCACACCACCCGGTCTACGCAGGGCCGCCCGGTCCAAGCAGGGCCCGGTCTACGCCCGGACGAGCAGCGCGACGCACTCCACGTGATGGGTCATCGGGAACGCGTCGAACGCCCGCAGCTCCGACAGGGTGTAGCCGCGCTCCGCCAGCCAGGCCAGGTCGCGGGCGAGGGTGGCCGGGTCGCACGACACGTACACGATCCGCAGGGCGTCCAGCGACGCGATGCGCGTCACCACCTCGCGCCCCAGCCCCGCCCTCGGCGGGTCGACCACGACGAGGTCGGCCCGCTCGATCTGGTGCCGGTCGAGGGCGTCCTCGACGCGCCCCCTCTCCACCCGCGCCTGCGGCAGGTCGCGGAGGTTGGCGCGGGCGTCACGGACCGCGGACTCCTCCGACTCCACCCCGAACACCGCGCCCTCGGGCCCCACGGCCTCCGCCAGGCCGGCCGCGAACAGGCCCACGCCGCAGTAGAGGTCGAGCGCCCACTCCCCCGGTTCGGGGGCGGCGTACGCCAGCACCGCGTCCAGCAGCGTCTCGGCGGCCCCGGGGTGCACCTGCCAGAAGCCGCTGCCCGCCACCCGGAACCGGCGCTCGCCCGCCCGCTCGTGCAGCACGCCTGAACCGCGCCGCGGCACCGTGCGGCCCTTGCCCTGGTCGAGCAGGACGGAGGCGGGCGCTTCGAGGTCGGGCACCGTGACGCTGCGCCGGGGCCTGGGCGTGACGACCACGGCCCGGTCGCCGCCGGACGAGGCGATGACCTCGATGCTCGACGCGCCAGGCCAGGTGTGCTCCTCGGCGGCGACCGCCTCGACCTCGGGGTGGGCGATCAGGCAGGCGTCGACGACCTCGATCTGGTGGGAGCGGTGGCGGCGGAAGCCCAGCTCGCCGGAGGGCAGCGCGGCGAACTGCACCCGCGTGCGCCAGCCGAGACCGTCTTCGGCCCCCGGCACCTCCTCCACCACGACCTCGCGCCGGATGCCCGCCAGCCGCTCCAGTTGCTCGGTCACGACCTGCGCCTTGAGCCGCCGCTGCGCCTCGGGCGTGGCGTGCTGCCAGTCGCAGCCGCCGCAGCGCCCCGGACCGGCGTAGGGGCAGGGCGGGACGACGCGGTCGGGCGACGGCTCGAGGATCTCCACGGCGTCGGCCCGCAGGAACCGGGTGGTCTCCTCGGTGACGTCGGCGATCACCCGCTCGCCGGGCAAGGCGTGGCGGACGAAGACCACGCGCCCTTCGTGGCGTGCCACGCACCAGCCGCCATGGGCGACCGGACCTACCGTCAACTCGAGAGATGCCTGTTCCACACCGACACCCTATGTGCGCGGGCGCGGCGGGCTGTCACGGGCGGGGGAGGCGCCGTCCGCTACGGGCGGGCCGTTACCCTAGGTGATCGTGAACGAGGGGCGGGTGGTGCGGCGGCGGCTCGGATTCGGGGGGACGCTGCTGGCCGTGCTGTTCGCCTGCGCCTCGCTGACGCCGTCGTTGTTGCCCCGCACGTGGCTCCTGCAGGGGGTCATGGGCGCCGTCACCGGGATCATCGGCTACGCGGCAGGAGCGGCGCTGGGCGCGCTGGCGCGTTCGATGATCCGCTACCGGCCGTCCGAGCGGGCACGGTGGATCGCCTGGCAGGTCCTGATCGCGGGCTGCGCCGCGGTGGGCGCGATCACGCTCTGGTACAGCTACGACTGGCAGCGCGACCTGCGGGCCCTCATGGGCATGGACACGCGGATCACCTGGTTCCCTCCGGTGATCCTCGCCGTGGCCCTCGGCCTGTTCGCCGTGATCCTGTTCCTGTGCAGGCTGGTACGCCTGGGCGGCCGCAAGCTGATCGGCTGGCTGGACCGGTACGTGCCGTCGTTCGCAGGGCACGCCATCGGCGTGCTGGTCATCGCCGTCCTGGTGGGGGTGCTGGCGAACGACGTGCTGTTCTCCGGGTTCGTGGCCAGGGTGAGCGACGTCTCGTCGGTCGCCAACAAGGGCACCGATCCGGGCGTGCGCCCGCCCGTGTCGCGTTCCCTGTCGGGCGGCCCGGGCTCGCTGGTGAGCTGGGAGTCGCTGGGCAGGGAGGGCCGCAGTTTCGCCGGCAGCGCCGTCACCCCCTCCCTGCTGACCGCCTTCTCCGGCCGTCCGGCCGCCGAGCCCATCAGGGTGTACGTCGGCCTCGAAGCCGCGGCCACCCCCGAGGCGCAGGCGGCGCTTGCCGTGCGCGAGCTGGAGCGCACCGGCGCGTTCGACCGGTCGATCATCGCCGTGCTCGGCACGACCGGCACCGGCTGGGTGGACGAGCACGTCGCCGACGCGCTCGAGTACATGTACAACGGCCGCTCCGCCATGGTGGCGGTGCAGTACTCCTACCTGCCGAGCTGGGTGTCGTTCCTGGTCGACAGGGGCAGGGCGGCGGCCGCGGGCAAGGCGTTGTTCGAGGCGGTGCACGCCCGGCTGGCCCTGCTGCCGCCCGACGACCGGCCGCGGCTGGTGGTGTCGGGGGAGAGCCTGGGCTCGTACGAGCTGGAGCGGGCGTTCAGCGACCTGGACGACATGGCGGCCAGGACGGACGGTGCGCTGTTCGTCGGGCCGCCGAACGCCGACCCGATCTGGCGGCGGCTCACCGAGGGCCGCGAGCCCGGCAGCCCCGTGTGGCGGCCGGTCTACGACGGCGGCAGGACGGCCAGGTTCGCCCAGCGCCCCGCCGACCTGAGCCGCCCGCCCGGCCCGTGGCCGCACCCTCGCGTGGTCTACCTGCAGAACGCCTCCGACCCGGTGGTGTGGTGGACGCCGGAGCTGATCTACCGCAGGCCGGCCTGGCTGGAGGAGCCGCGGGCGCCGGGCATGAACCCGCAGATGAACTGGTTCCCGCTGGTGACGTTCTGGCAGGTGCTGGTGGACATGACGGCCGCGTTGTCGGTGCCGCCCGGGCACGGGCACCGCTACAACTCCGACATCGTGGACGGGTGGGCCGCCGTGGCCCCGCCGCCGGGTTGGAGCGCCGACGACACCGGCAGGTTGCGCGCGCTGATCAGCGGGAACTGACCCGCCCCTCGTCGTCGCTCTGCTGCGCGGGACGCCGTACCGCGCCGGGCGCGAACGGCTCGGGCCTGCCCTTGAGCCGGTCGGAGGAGTGCAGCTGCCAGGGCACGCTGGTCACCATGACTCCCGGTTTGAACAGCAGGCGCGCCTTCAGCCGGAGCGCGCTCTGGTTGTGCAGCAGGTGCTCCCACCAGTGGCCGACCACGTATTCGGGGATGAACACGGTCACCACGTCGCGCGGTGAGCGCCTGCGCAGCGTCTTGACGTAGTCGAGGACGGGCTGGGTGATCTCGCGGTAGGGCGAGTCGAGCATCTTGAGCGGCACCGGGATGCCGAGGCGCTCCCACTCCTCCTGCAGCCTGCGCGCGTCCTCCCCTTCGACGCCCACGGTGACGGCCTCCAGCGTGGACGGCCGGGTGACGCGGGCGTACGCGAGGGCGCGCATGGTCGGCTTGTGGATCTTCGAGACCAGCACGATCGCGTGGTTGCGCGCGGGCAGCATGGCCGGCTCGTAGTCCTCGGTGATCTCCAGCTCGGCCGCCACGTTGTCGTAGTGGCGCCTGATGCCTTTCATCATGAGGAACAGGATCGGCATCACGATCACCACGATCCACGCCCCGACCAGGAACTTCGTCAGCAGCACCACGATGAGCACCAGCCCCGTCATGATCGCCCCGAAGAAGTTGATCGCGCGGGAGCGGTACATCTGGTGCCGGATCCTGGGCTCGGTCTCGGTCTTCAGATGGCGGGTCCAGTGGATGACCATGCCGGTCTGGCTCAGCGTGAACGAGACGAAGACCCCGACGATGTAGAGGTTGAGCAGGCGGCTGACGTCCGCGTCGAACCCCCAGAGGAGCAGGCACGCGCCGAGCGCCAGAATGACGATACCGTTGGAGAAGGCCAGCCGGTCGCCGCGGGTGTGCAGCTGGCGCGGCAGGTAGCGGTCCTGGGCCAGGATCGAGCCGAGCACGGGGAAGCCGTTGAAGGCCGTGTTGGCGGCCAGGAAGAGGATCAGCGCCGTCACCGCCGAGACGACGATGAACGGCATCGACCCGCCCCCGAACACCGCGTCGGCCACCTGGGAGATGATCGGCTGCTGGTAGTAGCCGGGGCCGACGGGGGTGCCGTCCGGCCTGAGCAGGTCCTCGGCGACCACCGACGGCTCGGCCACCTTCACCCCTGACGCGAGGCCGAGGGCGATGATGCCGCTGAACATGCTGATCGCCACCAGCCCCATCATCAGCAGCGTGGTGGCGGCGTTCTTGCTCTTGGGCTTCCTGAACGCGGGCACGCCGTTGCTGATGGCCTCGACGCCGGTCAGGGCCGCGCAGCCGGAGGAGAACGCGCGCAGGATCAGGAACGCCGCGGCGAAGGCCGTGAGGTTGGTCTGCTCGGGCTCGATGGTGAAGTGGGCGCTGGGCGCCTGGATCTGCTCGTCCAGGATCAGCAGCCGGAACCCGCCCCAGGCGATCAGCCCCAGGACGGCGACCATGAACGCGTACGTCGGGACGGCGAACGCGGCGCCCGACTCGCGGATGCCGCGCAGGTTGACCACGGTCAGCAGGACGACGATGACGACGGCGACGGCGGTCTTGTGCTGGCCGACGAACGGGATCGTGGCGCCGACGTAGTCGACGCCGTTGGCGACGGACACCGCGACGGTCAGCACGTAGTCGACCATGAGAGCGCTGGCCACGGTGAGCCCGGCGTTGCTGCCGAGGTTGGTGGTCGCGATCTCGTAGTCGCCGCCGCCGCTGGGGTAGGCGTGCACGTTCTGCCGGTACGACGCCACGACCGTGAGCATGACGACCACGACGGCGAGCGCCACCCACGGGCTGTAGGCGTAGAAGGAGGCTCCCGCGAGCGAGAGGATGACGAGGATCTCCTGGGGCGCGTACGCCACGGACGAGAGGGCGTCACTCGCGAAGACGGGCAGGGCGATGCGTTTTCGCAGGAGCTGCTCGTGGAGCTGCCCGCTACGCAAGGCACGTCCCACGAGCACGCGTTTGACGAGATCCGTCACCTTCGACACGTAACGAGATGCTAGTCCTCTGCCAGGGGGATCGAACGCGGCAGCCCCCATCGGGCCATACTGGTGTCGAGCAACCTGCCGACCGCGAACATGCGGGGGGAAATGCATATTGTGATCATGGGATGTGGCCGGGTGGGTTCGACCCTCGCGCACATCCTCGAAGACGGCGGTCATTCCGTCGCCATCATCGACCGCGACCCGCAGGCGTTCCGGCGGCTGCGGGCCGGGTTCCGCGGGCGGCGGGTGACGGGTGTGGGCTTCGATCGCGACGTGCTCACCGAGGCGGGCGTCGAGTCCGCGACCGCGTTCGTGGCGGTCTCCAGCGGCGACAACTCCAACATCATCTCCGCCCGCGTGGCGCGTGAGACGTTCGGCGTCGACAACGTGGTGGCCCGCATCTACGACCCCCGCCGGGCCGAGGTCTACCAGCGGCTGGGCATCCCGACGGTGGCGACCGTACGCTGGACCGCCGACCAGATCATGCGCCGCATCCTCCCCGAGGGCGCCGAGCCGCTCTGGCGCGACCCCACCGGCACCGTCGTCCTGGCCGAGACGGCCGCGCACCCGGCCTGGATCGGCACCCGCGTCGTCGAGCTCGAGGAGCGGGCGCGGGCTCGCGTCGCCTTCATCAACCGCATGGGCGAGGCCGTGACCATCGGGCCCGACACGGTGGTGCAGGAGGGCGACGTGCTGCACGTCATCGCCGCCGAGAGCGACATGGACCGGATCAACAAGGTGCTGGCCGCGGCACCGGAAGAGGAAGACTGATGCGCGTCGCCATCGCCGGAGCGGGCGCCGTGGGCCGCTCCATCGCGGCCGAGCTCCTGGAGAACGGCCACGACGTGCTGCTCATCGACGTCGACCCCGGCGCCATCAAGATCGACAGCGTGCCGCGCGCGGAGTGGCTGCTCGCCGACGCCTGCGAGATCGCCTCCCTCGACGAGGCCGGGCTCAACAACTGCCACGTCGTGGTGGCCTCCACCGGCGACGACAAGGTCAACCTGGTGGTGTCGCTGCTGGCCAAGACCGAATACGGCGTGCCGCGCGTGGTCGCCCGCATCAACCACCCCAACAACGAGTGGCTGTTCAACGAGTCGTGGGGCGTCGACGTGGCCGTCTCGACCCCGCGCCTGCTGAGCGCGCTGGTGGAGGAGGCGGTGAGCGTCGGTGATCTGGTGCGCCTGATGACGTTCCGCCAGGGGCAGGCCAACCTGGTCGAGCTCACCCTCGCCGACGACGCCCCCGTTGTGGGCCATCGGGCCGGCTCGGTGCCGTGGCCCGTGGACGCCGCCCTGGTGGCGATCCTGCGCGAGGGGAGGGTGCTCGTCCCCACGGCCGACGATCCGCTGGAGGCGGGCGACGAGTTGCTCTTCGTGGCCAACCAGGAGGTCGAGCAGGAGCTGGCCCACCTGCTGTCGCAGCACTGACGGAAGGCCCCCTCGCGAGCGGCGTGCGAGGGGGTCGCGCCGCCTTTCAGGACTCCCAGACGAACTCGTTGAACCGGTTGGGGTCGTCCTTGTCGGCGCAGAATCTGTGGCTACGCGGCGACTGGTAGGGAATGTCGACGTATGTCTCGCTGCTGATGTTCTTGCCGCACGTCAGGTTCTGCGGGTCGGTGTCGTCATCGGCGATGGCGGGCACGGCCGCGAGCAGCAGGGCCGTGGTGGTCAGGGCAAGGGCGGCGACAACGCTTCTGAGCATGATGGCTCCCGTACGAGTGAGCGGGCAATTCCACCGGCTTTCTTACCCTCCGTAGCGGATCGCGTACTTAAGGGTTACTTCCCGAGGTCTTTAACGTCTGCGACTTTCGGCGCCCCGGCTGGATGTCCCGCGATCGGCGGGTAGGGGGAGCCCATGCGCCACAACGTGCTGGCTTGTGACTATGACGGGACCCTGGCCCGCGCGGGCCACGTGACCGAGACGACGATCGAGGCGCTGGAACGGCTCTCCCGCGCCGGCATCAAACTCGTGCTGGTCACCGGGCGCGAGCTCGACGACCTGCTCACCGTGTTCCCGCACCCCGGCCTGTTCGACCTGATCGTCGCCGAGAACGGCGGCCTGCTGTACGACCCGGGGCAGCGCACCCGCGACGCCCTGGCCACGCCTCCGCCCGCCGCGCTGGCCGACCGGCTGCGCGGCGAAGGGGTCAGCCCGCTCGGCGTGGGGCAGGTGGTGGTCGCCACGCGCGAACCGCACGACGTGCGCGTCCTGGCGGCCATCCGGGACCTCGGGCTGGAGCTGCAGGTGATCTACAACAAGGGCGCCGTCATGGTGCTGCCGCCGGGCGTGAACAAGGCGAGCGGCCTGGCCGCCGCCCTCGACCGGCTGTCGCTGTCGGCGCACAGCACGGTCGCGGTCGGCGACGGGGAGAACGACCACGCGTTCCTGACCGCCGCCGAGTGCGGCGCCGCCGTCGCCAACGCGCTGCCCGCGCTCAGGGACTCGTGCGACCTGCCCCTGGCGGGTGAGGCCGGCGACGGGGTGGGCGAACTGGCCGGGATGATGCTCTCGGGCGACCTGGACGCGGTGGACGTGCCGCGCCGTCACGTCCTGCTCGGCCATCGCGGCAACGAGGAGGTGCGGCTGCGGCCGTACGGCTCCGGGCTCCTGGTGGCGGGCCCCTCGGGCAGCGGCAAGTCCACGGTGACGACGGCGCTGCTGGAGCGGCTCGTCGGCGACGGCTACCAGTGCGTGATCGTGGACCCTGAGGGCGACTACGCCGACTACCCGGGTATCACCGTGCTCGGCGACCCGGACCGGGTGCCCGGCGTGGAGGAGGTCGCGCACGTGCTGGAGCAGCCGCGGCAGAGCGTCGTGGTCAACCTGATCGGCCTGCAGCTGCGCGACCGCCCCACGTACTTCGCCGAGCTGCTGCCCCGGCTGACCGGCTTGCGCGCCAAGCTCGGCCACCCGCACTGGGTGGTCGTCGACGAGGCCCACCACCTGCTGCCCGCCGAGGTGCGGCGGGTGCCGCTGGGCGAGGCCGCCGACCTCGGATCGTTGCTGATGATCACCGTGCATCCCGAGGCGGTGAGCACCGAGGCGCTGCGCCTGGTGACGACCACGATCGCGGTGGGCAAAGAGCCCGAAAGCACGCTCGCCGCGTTCGCCGGCGCCCTCGGCCAGGAGACGCCCTCGCTCGACCCGGTCGCCGATGGCGACATCGCGCTGTGGCAGCGCGGAGACGAGACGGCCCGGCACCTCACCCTCACGCCCGCGACCGTCGAACGCACCCGGCACCGCCGCAAGTACGCGGCGGGCACCATGGCCAAGGACAAGAGCTTCTACTTCACCGGACCCGGCGAGCGGCTGCGGTTGCGGGCGCGCAACCTGCACACCTTCGTCGAGCTGGCCGAGGGCGTGGACGACGACACCTGGCTGCACCACCTGCACAGGGGCGACTACTCGCAGTGGATCCGCGACTGCCTCGGGGACGCCGGCCTCGCCGACGAGGTGGCGGAGCTGGAGCGGGCGGACGAGCCGCAGCCCGCGGAGAGCAGGCAGCGGGTGGCGGACCTCATCGGCAGGCGCTACACCCTTCCCGCCGAGCCCACCGCCTTCGACCCGGACCACGACGACCGCTGAGCCCTCCGCAGCCGCAGGACGCGCAAGGGCGGGGCGGGCGTCGTCGCGGAACGGTCAGACCGGCGCGGCCGGATTGGCGGGGGTGCGGCCGCGGCCGAGCACCCACAACATCGCGGCGAACGCGGCCACCTGGAGCGGCCAGCCCATCACGATCTTGGCGAATCCGAGCGCCGCCACCGCCTGGTCGCCGCCTCCGAACAGGTAGACGGGCCCCTGCACGGCCACCCGCACCGCGCACGGCAACAGGAGCAGCCACGTCAGCCGGGTGCAGAGCCGCACGATGCCCTGGTCCTTGTGCCAGGCCGTCGGATCGCCCGTGACCGAGCCGATCAGGAATCCGACGACCGGCCAGCGCGTGACGATCGACACCAGCATGGCGAGCATGTAGGCGGCGTTCCAGAGGATGCCGGGCAGGAAATAGTCTTTCGCGTCGCCCGTGCGGCTGGCGAAGAACGCGCCGATCGCGATGCCGATCAGGCTGTTGATCACGAACTGCGGCGTGGACCGCTGCACGATCCTGACCGCCAGCAGCACCACCGACAGGGCGACACTGATGATCAAGGACAGCTTCAGGTCCTCTGTGGTGATCCAGGACACCGTGAAGGCGATCGTGGGGACCGCCGCCTCGATGATGCCGCGCACGCCGCCGAAGGCCTTGGCGAGCTGGGCCCGCACCGCCGCCTCAACCGTGTCGTGGGCGGCCTCTTCTGCCTCGGCACTCACTCGATCAACTCCCTGGGCGCAGCTCGTAACGCGGATTGAACATCACCTTGCGCCCGTCCTGCATGCTGACCAGGCCCTCGGCCTTGACCGTGCGGCCGGGCTCGATGCCCACGATCTTGCGTCGGCCGAGCCAGACCAGGTCGATCACGTCTGACCCGTCATAGAGCTCGGCCTCAAGCGCGGGAGCACCACCCCTCGGGCGCAATGTCACTGTACGTAGCGTACCCGCCACGCAGAAGCGCCGGCGCCCGCCACACGAGGCGATCGGGGTGGCGCCGACCTCATCGGCGTCTTCCCTCAGCTCCTGGGCCTCGATCTCGGACTGGGAAGATGCCAGCCGACTCAAGAACCCGCGCAATCCCCTGCGTTTCTGGGGCTCTGCCGTACTCATGATGGAGCCAGCCTATGTGATGTCAGCCGTCAGCGAATCTCACTGATCTCCGGCCCTCTCCTGAACGGGTTGAACCCCTGCTGCTCCTGCTGCTGCTCGGCTCCCGGCTCGTTGGGGCGGCGCAGCGGGATCGGCTCCTCGCGCGCCATCGGCTCGTCACCCCGCACCACCACGACGTCCTTGATGAAGTCGATGTACGCCGTCGCGACCGTCTCGTCGACGGCCGCCTTGCCGGAGATCACGGCGAGCAGGAACCAGCGCGGCCCGTCGATGCCGAGGTAGCGGGCGGGCCTGCTGTTGCCGTCGGCCTTCATCTCGCCGGTCAACTCGCTGCCGAACGGGCCCTCCCGCTCCTCCAGGTGCTTGGCCTGGGCCAGGATCTTGGCCTTGACCTCGTCCCACAACCCCGAGCTGCGCGGCGCGGCCAGGGCCTGCAACTGCAGCGAGCTGTCTTCGTACAGAGCCACGACGCCGACGTGCTGGTCGCCGACCGACGCCAGCCGTACGTCGAAGTCGGGATTGTGCGGCAGCCGCAGGCCGCCGAGGTCGATCCTGTCGGTGCCGGGGTGGGGCTCGTCGGCGTCCCACGGGCCGGACTCTCGGGTGGGCGCGGCAGACTCCTGCTCGATCGCCTGTTCCGGCTGCTCACGACGACGACGTCGGAACACGTTCCTCACTCTCCTTGCTCACCGGGCCGCCTGGCGGCCCGCCATGTCGAAGGGCCGCGGGCGCGGCCCGCTGGTCAGCGTCCTGTAGATCCGAATCCGTTGGCGCCGCGCACCGAACCGGGCAGGCGCTGGACCTCGTAGAAGGCCGCGCGCTCCACCCGCTGGACCACGAGCTGCGCCATCCGGTCGCCCCGCCGGAGGCGGAACGGCTCCTTGGCGTCGGTGTTGATCAGCGTCACCCTGATCTCGCCGCGGTATCCGGCGTCGACCGTGCCGGGCGCGTTGACCAGGGTGACACCGTGCCGGGATGCCAGCCCCGACCTCGGGTGCACGAACGCGGCGTAGCCGTCGGGAAGGGCGATCGCCACTCCCGTGCCGACGACGGTCCGCTCGCCGGGCATCAGCTCGACGTCCTCGACCGCGTAGAGGTCGGCGCCCGCGTCACCGGGGTGGGCGTAGGACGGCATCGGCAGCTCGGCGTCGAGCCGCTGGATGAGGACCTCGGGGCCCGCACCTGCGTTGGTCAAGGGTTCACCTCGTAGTCGTGTTCGGCGGCGATGCCTGACCGATCGCCGTGCTTGGCGAAGTGTTCCATGTTCACCTCGATGCACGGGGCCGCCGCGCGGACGGCGACCGAGCCGCCGATGGCGCCGATTCGCCCCTCAGCCTCAAGGTACGCCTTCCTGCCCGCGTTGCCGTTGCACCAGGCACGCAGGTGGAGTGTCGTGCCCACGGGGACGGGGAGGCGCGGGCCGGTCACGGAGGAACGCGTCACGGGTGACGAGGTTACTCCGTGTCCGCGCACCCGCCGTCCGTCTTCCCCCTCCCACCTCCCACCGGCCCTTCGACCGCACACCTTCCCGGCCAGCCGACCACGCACCTTCCAGCCCCACTCACCCCGTTTCGCCACCCGCCCAGCCCGGCCGCCCGTCGTCGCCGCACTGTTCACACGACGCGGCGGGGTGCCCGGGCTTCTCGGCGGTCAAGCGGCCTATGGACGTGGATCGGCGTCGTCCCCGCCCTGCTCGGGACCGTCACCCCGCGGACTGGCGGCGGTGCGATCCTGCGGAGCGGCGGCCTCGGAGCGCGCCTCCGTGCCGTCCGTGTGCTCACCGGCGTCGCCGTCCCTGGGCCGGGGGACGTCTCCGGTCTCACCCGAGCCGGCGGCCGGACGAGGGCCGGGGATGTCACCGGGCGTGGCCGGCTCGGGTTCGGCGGGGGCGGGGGACGTGTGGTCCGGTGGTGGCAGAGCGGGACGGCTCGAACGCAGCTCCGGGAGCGCCCGGTAGATCACCGCCGCCACCGGCACCGCCACGGCGGCCCCCGCGATGCCCGCGAGGATGCCCCCGACGGCCAGCACCAGGATGATGGCGAGCGGGTGGAAGTTGAGCGCCCGGCCCACGATCAGCGGCTGGAGCACGTGGTTCTCGAGCTGCTGCTCGATGACGAGGATGCCGAGGAAGATCAGCGCGAAGATGAGGCCCTTGGCGCCCAGCGTGACGAGCGTGGCGACGGTGCCCGCGAAGAAGATGCCGACGATGGGGATGAAACTGGCGAAGAAGATCAGCACGGCAAGCGGCGCCCACAGCGGCACCCCCATGCCGGCCAGCACGAACCCCATGATCAGGCCGTGTACGGCGGCCACGGCCACGGTGCCCTGAACGTAGTGGGAGAGCGTGGTCCACGCGGCCCGCCCCGCACGGTCGACGCGCGGAGCCACGCCGCCGAACGCCTTGAGGAACCACGCCCAGATGCGGTCGCCGTCCTTGAGCAGGAAGAACGTCACGAAGAGCAGCAGCACGATGGACGCGAGCACCTCGAAGGCCACCGCGCCGGCCGACAGGACGGTGCCGGTGATGGCCGTGCGCTGCGCGTTGACCATGTCGACGACCTCGTCGACGTAGCCGATGATCTGCGCCTCTTCCAGCTGCAGCGGGCCGCTGATCAGCCATTCCTGCACGGACCTGGCGGTCTCCTGGACCTGCCGGACGAGGTTGGGGAACTCCTCGCTGGCCCGCGCCCCGACGAGCCAGCCGGTGCCGGCCAGCACGGCCAGCGCCACCAGCATGGTGAGCCAGGTGGCGTAGATGGGCCGCATGCCGGCGCGGCGCAGGGCGTTGGTCAGCGGGAACAGCAGCGCGGTCAGCAGCAGCGCGATCGCCACGGGCAGCGCCACGAACGTGAGCCCGGCGATGACCTGGACGAAGTAGTAGACGACCACGCCGACGAGGATCAGGCACCCGCACCATGCGGCCATCTTGGCCAGGACGGGCGGCACGAGATTGGTTGGGCGGTCGGGAAGCACGGTTCAAGACTGGCACGTCCCGGCGGCGGATGCGCGCGGTTATCACCCCGGCGTGATCGCCCGCGGGCTGCCCTGACGCCGTCGTGCCCGGCGCGCGCCGCTGGTCGTGCCCGGCCGGCGCCGGAACTCGCTCGTCTTCGCCCTGCGCAAGGACGTCAGCAGGGGCCGCTGACGCCGGGCGCCCGCCATGGGGCGCCCGGCGTGCGGGCGTCAGCCGAGACGGACCTCGACTCGCAGCGCGTCACCGTGCTCCAGGACGAACTCCTCGACGTTGCCCGCCGCGCACAGGTCGTCCTGGGCCTGCCGCACGAGCGCGGTCTCAGGGCCCGTGACGGTCAGCCTGCTGACCTCGGCCCGCATCGACAGCCTGGCCTCCGACTTGGCCTTGCGCACCCGCCCGAGCACCTCTGAGGCCACGGCCAGCACCGCCGGGTCACCGTCGCCGCGTTCGGCCTGGGGCCACGGCGCGCGGTGGACCGAGCCCTCGCGCCACCACGACCACACCTCCTCGGTCACGAAGGGGAGGAACGGCGCGAACAGCCGCAGCAGCACGTCGAGGGCCTGCCGCAGCGCCGCGTGCGCGGAGGCCGCGGCGGGGCCGGACTCGTAGGCGCGGGCCTTGACCAGCTCGAGGTAGTCGTCGCAGAACGCCCAGAAGAAGCGCTCGACGGCCTCCAGCGCCCTGGTGTGGTCGTAGGCGGCGAGCCCTTGCCCCGCCTCGCGTACGGCGTCGGACAGGGCCGCCAGCATCGACAGGTCGAGCGGCTCGGTGACGTCGCCCTCGCTGCCGGCCAGCCCGAGCACGAACTTCGAGGCGTTGAGGATCTTGATCGCCAGCCGCCGGCCGATCTTGAGCTGCCCGGCGTCGAAGGCGGTGTCGACGCCGTAGCGCCCGTTGGCCGCCCAGTAGCGCACGGCGTCGGAGCCGTGCTTGTCCAGCAGGTCGAGCGGGGTGACGACGGCGTTGCCCTTGGACTTGGACATCTTCTTGCGGTCGGGGTCGAGGATCCACCCCGAGATCGCCACGTCGCTCCACGGCAGCCCGCCGAACTCGTAGTGCGACCTGACCACGGTCGAGAACAGCCAGGTGCGGATGATCTCGTGCGCCTGCGGCCGCAGGTCGGCCGGGAAGACCCGCCTGAACAGGTCGTCGTCGCTCTCCCAGCGGCCGGCGATCTGCGGTGTCAGCGACGAGGTGGCCCAGGTGTCCATGACGTCGGGGTCGGCCACGAACCCGCCGGGCGCGCCGCGCCGGTCCTCGGTGTAGCCGGGCGGAACGTCGGAGGACGGGTCGACCGGCAGGGCGTCCTCGGCCGGCAGGATCGGCGCGTCGTGGACGGGCTGCCCGGACTCGTCGACCGGATACCAGACCGGGAAGGGCACGCCGAAGAAGCGCTGGCGGGAGATCAGCCAGTCGCTGGTGAGCCCCTGCACCCAGTTGTCGTAGCGCACGCGCATGTGCGGCGGGTGCCACGCCAGCTCGCCGCCCCGCTGCAGCAGCCGCTCGCGCAGCTCCTCGTCGCGGCCGCCGTTGCGGATGTACCACTGGCGGGTGGTGACGATCTCCAGCGGCCTGTCGCCGCGCTCGTAGAACTTCACCGTGCGCTGCACAGGACGGGGCTCGCCCTCCAGGTCGCCGGACTCGCGCAGCAGCTCCACGATGCGCTCGCGCGCGCTGTGGACGGTCTTGCCCGCCAGCTCCTTGTACGGCTCGGCGTCGACGCCCTCGGGCGGCTCCGGCAGCAGCCGGCCGTCCCAGCCGATGACCGGCCGGGTCGGCAGCCGCAGCTCGCGCCACCAGGTCACGTCGGTGACGTCGCCGAACGTGCAGATCATCGCGATGCCGGTGCCCTTGTCGGGCTCGGCCAGGCGGTGTGCCAGCACCGGCACCTCGACGCCGAACAGCGGCGTCAGCACCGACGTGCCGAACAGCGGCTGGTAACGCTCGTCGTCGGGGTGCGCGACCAGCGCCACGCACGCCGGGATCAGCTCGGGCCTGGTCGTCTCGATCCAGACCGGACCCCGCTCGCCGTAGAAGGAGATCCGGTGAAAGGCGCCGGGCCATTCGCGGTCTTCCAGCTCGGCCTGCGCGACGGCGGTGCGGAAGGTGACGTCCCACAGCGTGGGCGCCTCGGCGAGGTAGGCCTCGCCGCGCCTCAGGTTGCGCAGGAACGCCCGCTGGGAGACCGCCCGGGACTCGTCGCTGATCGTGGTGTAGAGCAGCGACCAGTCGACCGACAGGCCGACCCGCCGCCACACCTCCTCGAACGCCCGCTCGTCGAGTGCGGTCAGCTTGTGGCACAGCTCCACGAAGTTGCGCCGCGAGACGGGGAGTTCGCGCTTGCCCGGCTTGTCCGGCGGGACGAAGTCAGGGTCGTAGGGCAGCGACGGGTCGCAGCGCACGCCGTAGACGTTCTGCACCCGGCGCTCGGTGGGCAGGCCGTTGTCGTCCCAGCCGATGGGGTAGAACACCGATTTTCCGGTCATCCGCTGGTAGCGGGCCATGATGTCGGCGTGGGTGTAGGAGAAGACGTGCCCGATGTGCAGCGAGCCCGACACGGTCGGCGGCGGCGTGTCGATGGAGTAGACCCGCTCGCGCGGCACGGACCTGTCGAAGCGGTAGGTGCCCTCAGCGTCCCAGCGAGCTACCCATACCTGCTCCAAGCCATCGAGAGTCGGCTTTTCCGGCATGGAGGCATGGCCTGGTCGCTGTTGAGTCATGCCTCCTTATGCTACGGCTTCGGCGCACGGCAAGCGGTACAGACTAGTGTTCGTTACCAACGGGAAGGGAGATCGGTATGGCGGAGGACAAGCCAGACGTGGCCTGGCGGGTCATCGGCGGCTTGGTGGGGCTCGTGACGGCCTGGGCGGCCAGGAAGCTCCTCGGGTTCGTCTGGGTGAAGGCGACCGGCAAGGAGCCTCCTGTCGACACCGACTCACCCGAGGTCAGCCTGGGCGAGGCCATCGGCTACGCCGTCCTGATGGGCGTCGGCATGTCCGTGGCCCAGATCGTGGTCAACCGGACCGCCAAGAAGCGTTACGACGCGTGGAAGGCTGTGAAGCAGGTGACTCCAGGGCATTGAGAAACTCGTTCGCCCAGCGGTCCACGTCGTAGGTGGCCACCCGGCGGCGCATGGTGCGCATCCGCCGGGCCAGCTCGTGCGGCGTGGCCCGCATCGCCGCCATCATCTGGCGCTTGACGTCCTCCACGTCGTACGGGTTGACCAGGTACGCCTGGCGCAGCTCGTCCGCCGCCCCGGTGAACTCGCTGAGCACCAGCGCGCCGTTCAGGTCGTGGTGGCAGGAGACGTACTCCTTGGCCACCAGGTTCATCCCGTCACGCAGCGGGGTGACCACCATGACGTCGGCGGCGAGATAGAGCGCGGCCAGCTCCTCCTGGTCGTACGACTGGTGGAAATACTGCACGGGCTGGTAGCCGAGCTGCGCGTGCTCGCCGTTGATCCGGCCCACCTGCAGTTCGATGTCGTCACGCAGGCGCCGATATTCCTCCACCCGTTCCCTGCTCGGCGTGGCGATCTGCACGAACACCGCCTCGTTCGGCCGCAGCCGCCCGTCCTTGAGCAGCTCGCCGAACGCTTCCAGCCGCTGTCCGATGCCCTTGGTGTAGTCGAGGCGGTCGACGCCGAGCAGCACGTGCTCGGGGTCGCCCAGCTCGACCCTGATCTCCTTGGCCCGCGCCGCGATGTGCGGCTCGCGCACGAGCGAGTCGAGGTGCGCGAAGTCCACGGAGATCGGGAACGCCTGGGTGGTCACGATGCGGTCGTCGAGGAAGATCTCGTTCCCCTTGTACGGCAGCCCGAGCAGCCGCCGGCACAACCTGCGGAAGTTGGAGGCGCCACCGGGCAGCTGGAAGCCCACCAGATCGGCCCCGAGCAGCCCTTCGACCAGTTCCTTGCGCCACGGCAGCCGCCAGAACAGCTCCGTCGGCGGGAACGGGATGTGCAGGAAGAACCCGATCCGCAGGTCGGGCCGCAGTCTGCGGAGCATCGCGGGCACCAGTTGCAACTGGTAGTCCTGCACCCACACGACCGCGCCCTGCTCGGCGGCGTCGGCGGCAGCGGCGGCGAACCGCTCGTTGACCGAGCGGTAGGCCTCCCACATCTCCCGGTGGTAGACCGGCGGCGCCACGACGTCGTGGTACAGCGGCCACAGGGTGGCGTTGGAGAAGCCCTCGTAGTACAGCTCGACTTCGCTGGCGGACAGCGGGATCGGGACGAGGTTCATGCCGTCCTGCTCGAACGGCTCCAGCTTCTCGTCGGGCGCCCCGTGCCAGCCGGCCCAGGCTCCGTGGCGGCGTTTCATCACCGGTGCGATCGCGGTGACGAGCCCGCCAGGACTCCTGCGCCACGAGGCCGTTCCGTCAGGCTCGATCGTGCGGTCCACCGGCAACCGGTTCGCGACGATCAGAAACGAGCTACGGCCAGTCACGCAGTCCTCCTCTAGGGGTCAAATGTCGGGAGAGTCGCCAAGAGCGCGACTCAGAGCGACCGCCACCGACTCCGGACCCGCATGGGGGATGATCGCGGCGATGTGGGAATCGGGCCTGATGAGCCATGCCTCATCGGGCCCGGCGCCGAGCTTCTCGGCGAGCGAGCCTGTCCCGTCCATCTCCGCGAACCCACGTACGGCGAGCGGTGCCTTAATGACCTTGCCCATAACCTGCACAAACAAACGCGAATCGCACATTTCACCCAGGAGGAGCAGGAATCCGTCCCGGCAGAACTCCCGCAGCCTGCCCGCCGGCAACGGCACGTCAGGAAGAATCACCCCTGGTGCGGGCACGCAGCGTGAACCCTTAGGCGGCCTGCCGGGAAACGGCCTGGCCGAATCCGGCGTCGTGAGCGGCGAATCCACGTACCAGAAGGGCTCCGCGAACCGGCCCGAGTCGATCTCCGCGACGAGCCCGCCCTCCAGCGCGGCCCGCCGGCGCATCCGCTCCTCCACGGTCCTCGGCGCGATGAACCGCATGGTGGCGGCGGTCACCTCCAGGTTCTCCAGCGCGGCCGCGTGCCGCTCGGTGTGGTACGTCTCCAGCAGCTCCTCCCCTGCCCAGCCGTTGAGCACGAACGCCAGTTTCCAGGCCGCGTTCTCGGCGTCGGGAACGCCGGAGTTGAGCCCGCGCGCCCCGAACGGCGCCACCAGGTGGGCGCAGTCGCCCGCCAGCAGCACGCGGCCCGCGCGCATGCGGGAGGCCAGCCGCGAGTGGAAGCGGTACGTGCTGTGCCACAACAACTCGTACGGCCGGTCCCCCACGACCTTCCTGATGTTCCGCGCCCTGTCCTCGTCCGTCGGGATGAAGTCGGGCGCGATCTGCCAGTCGATCCTGAACGTCCCGCCGGGGCACGGATGGATCAGCACCTGCCGGCCCGGGTTCCACGCGGGGTCGAAGTAGAAGCGGCGCTCGTTCTCCCAGCCGGGCAGGTCGGCCCTGATGTCGCAGATCAGGAACTGGTCGTCGTACGTCTCCCCGTCGAACGTGACCCCGAGCGCCTCGCGTACCCGCTGCGCCCTGGCGCCCGCGCAGGCCACCGCGTAGGGCGCGCGCAGCAGCCGTCCTCCGCAGTGCACGGTGACGCCGCAGGCGTCCTGGGTGATGCCGGTGACCTCGTGGTTCCAGCGCACCTCGATGAGCGGCTGCGCGGCCACCGCCGCGTCGAGGATCTGCTCGGTGCGGGTCTGGGAGATGTTCACGCAGGCCGGCAGCGGGCCCTCGCGCTCGAACGACCACGAGAACAGCTCGCGGCCCCGGTAGTAGGTGCGGGCGGTGGTCCAGGCCAGGCCCTCCTCGGCCACCTGGCCCGCGCCGGCGGCGCACCAGATGTCCAGCACGTCGCGCTGCTGGCAGATCGACTTCGATCCGCCCCGCCCCCGCTCCGCGCGCTGGTCGAGCACGAGCACCCGGACACCCCAGCGGGCCAGCAGCAGCGCGGCGCTCAGCCCGACCGGACCCGCCCCGATGACGATCACCTGCGGGGCCGCCTCGTCCTGCGGGGATGCCCCGCACACCCCGGACAGAGGAAGAGATCCCACGACCTGCGGGGACGTTTCGCGTCCCGGCGACCTTCCGGCGTTCATGACTGGAGCTCGTCCCAGACCTCGCGGTCGCGCTCCGCGGTCCACACGCGCGGGCGCTCGACGCCGTGCAGCTCGTCCCAGAGCCTGGAGACGTTGAACGGCAGGCAGTGCTCGAAGATCGGCCAGGAGCCGTAGCGGGGCTCCAGGGCCCGGTGGGCACGCTCGAACGCCTCCTTCAGCGTGCCCGCCGCGCTCACCTCGCGCAGCATGACGGCGAGGAAGTCGCGCGTCTGGCCGACGGCCGCCTCGACCTCCCCCGCGCCGCGCGCCACCGCTCCCCTGCCTCCGACCAGCGTCTCGGCCCCGAACGACGCCACGCGGTCGAGGGTGGACGACGCCCAGTCGCGGTGGAAGGCGTCGCCGGTGTAGAGGGCCGCCTGCGACTCGACCAGGTCGCCCGCGAACAGGATGCGCTGCCGGGGCAGCCACGCCACCAGGTCTCCCTCGGTGTGGCCGCGGCCGCAGTAGTGCAGCACTAGGTCGCCGCGGTCGCCGCCCAGGTCGATGGTGAACCTGTCGCTGAACGTCGCCGTCGGCCAGGTCAGCCCCGGGATCGAGGCCGGTTCCTTGAACAGGCGGGGCATCCTGGCGTACTCGCTGGCCCAGTCCTGCTCGCCGCGCTCGGCGATCAGCTCGCGGGTCTTCTCGTGCGTCACGATCACGTCGGCGCCGAACGCGGAGGCGCCCAGCACTCTCACCGCGTGGTAGTGCGACAGCACCAGGTAGCGGATCGGCTTGTCCGTGTGCTCGCGCAGCCTTGCCAGCCACGCGCGGGCCGCCACCGGCGTCGCGAGGGCCTCGAAGCAGACCAGGAAGTCCTCCCCCTCGACGGCGCCCACGTTGGGGTCGCCCTCGGCCGTGAGCGCGTAGACGCCCTCGGCCAGGGTCTCCAGGGACTGCCGCTTCTCACCGAGATCCGCCGACGAGGCGAACGGCTTGGCCATCGCCCACCCTCCTGACTCTCCGCGATCACATCACCACTGGTAGAAGCCCTTCCCGGTCTTGCGGCCCAGCTCACCGGCGGCCACCTTCTCCCGCAGCAGCGCGGGCGGCCCGAAGCGGGGTCCGAGCCGGGCGTGCAGATAGCCGGCGATGGCCAGCCGCACGTCCAGGCCCACCAGGTCGCTCAGCCTGAGCGGCCCCATCGGATGGCCGTAGCCGAGCGTCATCGCGGTGTCGATGTCCTCGGCCGAGGCGACGCCCTCCTCCACCATGCGGATGGCCTCCAGCCCGAGCAGCACCCCCAGCCTGCTGGTGGCGAACCCCGGCGAGTCGTTGACCACCACGCCGGTCTTGCCGATGCGCTCGACGTGCCCCCTCGCCCGGCCGAGCACGGCGGCCGGGGTGGATCCGGTGACGACGATCTCGACCAGCCGCTGGACCGGGACGGGGTTGAAGAAGTGCAGGCCGATCAGGCGTTCGGGGCGGTCGAGGGCGGCGGCGAGCTCGGCGATGGACAGCGAGCTGGTGTTGGTGGCCAGCACGGCGTCGTCCCCGGCCTTGGCCTCGGCCTCGGCCAGCACCTCGACCTTGAGCGCCGCGTCCTCGGGCACCGCCTCGATCACCAGGTCGGCGTCCGCGGGCACCTCGGCCATGGCCAGGCGGGCCAGCGCCTCGTCCTTGTCCTCCACCGAACCCTTGGACTCGGCGATGGCCAGGCCCTCGGCGATGCGCCGCCTGGCCGCCTCGGCCTGCGGCTCCCGTACGGTGACGTGGTCGCCCGCGGCCAGGAAGACCTGCGCGATGCCCGCGCCCATCCGCCCGCCGCCGATCACGGCCACGTTCACGGGGCCTCCACCAGCATCGCGACGCCCTGGCCCACGCCCACGCAGAGGCTGGCCAGCCCGCGCCGGCCGGACTCGCGCTCCATCCGGCCGAGCAGCGTGACGACCAGGCGGGCGCCCGAGCAGCCCAGAGGATGGCCGAGCGCGATGGCGCCGCCGTCGGCGTTGACCGTCTCGGGGTCCAGGCCGAGCCGGCGGACGCAGGCGAGCAGTTGCGGCGCGAACGCCTCGTTGATCTCGACGGTGTCGGCGGACTCCCAGCCGGCGCGGGCCAGGGCCTTCTTCGTCGACGGGACCGGGCCCAGCCCCATCAGGTGTGGCTCCACGCCCGCGGACGCGCCGGCGACGATCCTCGCCCGCGGCGTCAGTCCGTGCCGGCGTACGGCCTCCTCGCCGGCGACCACCACGGCCGCCGCGCCGTCGGAGAGCGGGGACGACGAGCCCGCCGTGACGACGCCGCCCGCACGGAAGATCGTCCTGAGTTTCGCCAGGCGCTCCATCGAGGTGTCGGGGCGCGGGCCCTCGTCGGCGGTGACCTCGCCGACGGGGACGACGTCGGCGGCGAAGCGGCCCTCCTTGGCTGCCGCCACCGCCCGGGTGTGGCTGCGCAGCGCCCAGGCGTCGGACTCCTCCCTCGTGATGCCGTCGAGCGCGGCCACCTCCTCGGCGGTCTCGCCCATCGACATCGTGACGCGCGTGTCGAAGTGCGGGTTGGCGAAGCGCCACCCGAGCGAGGTGTCGGCCACCTCGCCCGGTTTCGCCCAGGGGGTGCCCGGCTTGGCCATCACCCAGGGAGCCCGGGTCATGGACTCGACGCCGCCGGCCACCACGAGGTCCGCCTCGCCCGCGCGCACGGCCTGCGCGGCCGAGACGATCGCGGTCAGGCCGCTGGCGCAGAGCCGGTTGACGGTGTACGCGGGCGTCGTCGCGGGCAGCCCGGCCAGCAGGGTGGCCATGCGGGCGACGTTCCTGTTGTCCTCGCCCGCCTGGTTGGCGGCGCCCAGGATCACCTCGTCGAACGCCTCCGGATCGGCGCCGCTGCGGCGCACCGCCTCGCCGACGACCAGCGCCGCCAGGTCGTCGGGGCGGACGCCGGCCAGCGCGCCGCCGTACCTTCCCATGGGGGTGCGCACGCCACCGACCAGGTACACCTCAGTCATGTCACTCCTCGCGCACGGGGATTATGCCGGTCGCCTGGATTGCACCACATGGAAGCGGCCCGCGACGTAACCGGGGTCGGTGAGCGAGGCCGTGGCCGCCGGGTTGGCGCCGCTGCCGTGGTAGTCGCTGAACGCGGCCGACTGGTTGACGAAGACGCCGCCGGTCAGGTTGCACGACAGGTTGACGCCGGCGTCGAGGGCCGCGCGCTCGGCCTGGTCGAGCACGTCGGAGGAGGTGGAGTAGGCGGAGGCGGTGAGCGCGCCGCGGGCCTTGATCGTGCGGCGCAGCACGTCGAGGCTCTCCCGCGTCGAGCCCGTGGGGATGACGAACGAGACGGGGCCGAAGTGCTCGTGCCCGTAGACGTCCGGCCGATCGGGATCGACCCGGACGATCACCGGCGTCCTGATCACGGCGTCGGGGAACGCGGGATGCGCGGGCGCCCGCGACTCCAGCACCACCTCGCCGAGCGACGGCGCCGCCTCCACCCTGGCCAGCACGTCGGGGTTGACGAGCGCGCCGGTCAGCTCGACCGCGCGGGCGTCGTCGCCGAGCAGCCTCCCGACGGCGGCGGCGAGCCCGGCGGCGACCTCGTCGAAGCTCTTGTGCCCCTCGTCGGTCTCGATGCCTCCCGAGGGGACGAGGATGTTCTGGGGCGCCGTGCACATCTGGCCGCTGTAGAGCGACAACGAGAACGCCAGGTTGCCCAGCATGCCCTTCCAGGAATCGGTGGAGTCGATGACCACCGTGTTGACCCCGGCCTTCTCCGTGTGCACGAGCGCCTGCGTGGCGTTCCGCTCCAGCCAGTCGCCGAACTCCGTCGACCCGGTGAAGTCCACGATGCGGATGTCGGGGTGCGTCGCCAGCGTCCTGGCCAGGCCGTTGCCCTCCTCGGCGGCCAGCGTGACGAGCGCGGGGTCGTACCCGGCCTCGGCCAGCACCTCGCGGGCGATCTGGACCGTGATCGCGAGCGGCAGCACGGCGCGCGGGTGCGGCTTGACGATCACCGGATTGCCGGTGGCGAGCGAGGCGAACAGCCCCGGGTAGGCGTTCCACGTCGGGAACGTGTTGCAGCCGATCACGAGCGCGACGCCCCTGGGCACGACGGTGAAGCGTTTCTCCATCACCAGCGGCTCGCCCTTGGCGGGCTTCTCCCAGCGGGCGGCGGCGGCCGAGGAGGTCATGGCGGCGTAGGCGTAGGCGACGGCCTCAAGCGCGCGGTCCTGCGCGTGCGGCCCACCCGCCTGGAAGGCCATCACGAACGCCTGCCCGGTGGTGTGCTGCACCGCGTTGGCCAGCTCGAACCCGCGCTTGTTGATCCGGTCGACGATCTCGACGCAGGCCAGCGCACGCGCCTCGGGCCCGGCGTCGCGCCAGGCGGGCAGCGCCGCCTTCGCGGCCTCGATCAGATCGCCGGCGACCGGCTCCGGGTAGGTGACGCCGAGGTCGATCCCGTACGGCGAACGTTCCGCGCCGATCCAGGCCCCGGTGCCCGGCTGGTCGAGGGGGAAGGGTTTGCCGAGGTACGACTCGAAGGCCTCCTTGCCGCGCTCGGCCGCGCCCTCGCCGTAGACGCGCGGACTGGGCGACTCGGGGTAGGCACTCCAGTAACCGCGTCCGGCGATCGCGGAAAGGGCTTTCTCCAGGGTCTCGCGGTGCTGTTCGAACATGGTGCTCACCCTCTTGACAGCGATCGTCCGGACGGTGAAGTGTTTACCGAACATTCGGTCAGTTGACAAGGGAGACCTGCGTTGGAGAGCGCGCGTCGCATGATGGACGCCGACACCGCCTCCGCCGCCCTGGGCATCGAGCTGATGGAGCTGGGCGAGGGACGCGCGGTGTGCCGCATGACCGTGACCGGCCAGATGATCAACGGGCACGACCTGTGCCACGGCGGATACGTGTTCCTGCTCGCCGACACGGCGTTCGCCTGCGCGTGCAACAGCCACGGCCCGGTGACGGTGGCGGCGGGCGCGGAGATCACGTTCGTCTCCCCCGCCCGCGCGGGCGACGAGCTGGTGGCCGCGGCCGCGGAACGCACCCGCTACGGCCGCAGCGGCATCTACGACATCACCGTGAGCAGGCCGGACGGTCAGGTGGTCGCGGAGTTCCGCGGCCGGAGCCGGGAGTTGACGTGAGACGAGGAGATCCCCCCGGCCAGGACGAGCTCGACCCTGTCGAGCGGGTCTCGCGCGACGAGCTCATGGCGCTCCAGCTCGAACGGCTGCGCGGCGCCCTCCACCACGCCTACCGCAACGTCCCCCTCTACCGGAGGAAGTTCGACGAGGCGGGCGTGCACCCCGACGACTGCGTGGAGCTCGCCGACCTGGGCCGGTTCCCCTTCACCACGAAGCAGGACCTGCGCGACTGCTACCCGTTCGGCATGTTCGCCGTGCCGCGGGAGCAGGTGGTCAGGATCCACGCCTCCAGCGGCACCACCGGCCGGCCGACCGTGGTGGGCTACACCAGGAACGACATCGACGTGTGGGCCGAGGTCATGGCCCGTTCGATCCGCGCCTCCGGCGGGCGGCCCGGCGACATCGTGCACGTGGCCTACGGGTACGGCCTGTTCACCGGAGGCCTGGGCGCGCACTACGGCGCCGAGCGGCTGGGCTGCACCGTGGTGCCGGTCTCCGGCGGGATGACGGCGCGGCAGGTCCAGCTCATCACCGACTTCCGGCCCGGCATCGTCATGGTCACGCCGTCGTACATGCTGGCCCTGCTGGACGAGTTCGAGGCGCGAGGGCTGGACCCGCGAGAGTCCTCCCTGCGGATCGGGATCTTCGGCGCCGAGCCGTGGACCGAGCGGATGCGCGAGGAGATCGAGGACCGCTTCGACCTGCACGCCGTCGACATCTACGGGCTGTCGGAGGTGATGGGGCCCGGCGTGGCCAACGAGTGCGTGGAGAGCAAGGACGGCCTGCACGTCTGGGAGGACCACTTCTACCCCGAGACGGTCGATCCCCACACCGGCGAGCAGGCCGAGTCGGGCGAGCTGGTCCTCACCAGCCTGACCAAGGAGGCCATGCCCGTCATCCGCTACCGCACCCGGGACCTGACCAGGCTGCTGCCGGGCACCGCCCGGCCGGCCTTCCGCCGCATGGAGAAGGTGACCGGACGCACCGACGACCTGATCATCCTGCGGGGCGTGAACGTGTTCCCCACCCAGATCGAGGAGCTGGTGCTGCGCACGCCCGGCCTGTCCCCGCACTTCCAGCTCCACCTGACCCGCCCGGGACGGCTCGACGTGATGACGGTCAGGGTCGAGGCCCGCCCCGGTTTCGCGGGCGGGCCGGAGGCGGGCGAGGCGCTGCGCCACCTGGTCAAGGCGACCGTTGGCGTGAGCGTGGAGGTCGAGGTGGTGGACCCTGAGACGCTGGAGCGGTCGGCCGGCAAACTCAAACGCGTCATTGACCAGCGGATAACCAGCGATAATTAACGACATGGCCATCCCGACCCCCACCCGCCAGCGCCGGCGGGGGCACGACCCCGAGTCCGTGCTCTCCATCGCCGTGAGCGTCTTCAACGAGCGCGGCTACGACGGGACGAGCATGGAAGATCTGGCCAGAGCGCTCGGCGTCACCAAGTCGGCCATCTATTACCACGTGCCCGGCAAGGAGCAGCTGCTCGGCCGGGCTCTCGACCGGGCTCTCGACGGGCTGTCCGAGATGGTCGCCGACGAGCGGGCCACCTCCGGCCCCGCGATCGAGCGCCTGGAGTGGGTCGTGCGGCAGAGCGTGCGCATCCTGGTTGACCGGCTGCCCTACGTGACGCTGCTGCTGAGGGTGCGCGGCAACAGCCGGACGGAGCAGGTGGCGCTGGAGCGGCGGCGGGAGTTCGACGCCTTCATCAGCCGCCTGGTCAAGGAGGCGGCGGCGGAGGGGAGCATCAGGCCGGACCTGGATCCGGGGCTCGTGACGCGGCTGTTGTTCGGGACGGTCAACTCGATCGCCGACTGGTATCAGCCGTCGCGCGGGGCCTCGTCGGACGACGTGGCCGACGCCCTGCTCACGATGGCGTTCACCGGGTTAAGGGTCTAGCTCGTCGCGCTTGCCGTGGCCGAGCTCGCGGAGCTCGTGGGGCTTGCGGAGCTCGGGCTGCTCGCCTGCGGGTAACGTCCGCTTGACGCGCAGGTCGTCGCGTACGGCCTGGCCGAGTTTCTTGGTCGCCATGCGGTTGAGCGCGCCGCCGGCGACCGCTCCGGTGAGGAACGGGCCCAGCGTGGTCAGGTGGCGGCCGAGCGTGCGGAGCAGGCGGTTGCGCAGGGCGGTCTTCGTGGCGGCGCCGAGGGCGATCGAGACGGAGGCGGGAGTGAGGGGGTCGATGCCACGCTGCTTGGCCCAGGCGGCCGTGAAGGCGACCGCGCGCTGTGCTCCTGTGCCCTGGACGTGAACGCCGTAGACCTCGTGCAGCTCGGCCAGGAGCTTGACCTCGACGGCGGCGACGACGATGGTCTCGGCGACGAGCTGGGCGGGGGCGGAGAGCAGGAGAGGTGGTGCTGCGAACTCGGCCGCCGCGAGCGCCCCGCCGATGGCGCCGACGGTCATCGTGGCCTTCTGGGCGGTGCGTACGAGGTCGTCGGCGAGTTCCTCGCCGGTGAGGCCGTGGTGGTGGTCGGAGAGGGTGTGCAGGTCTCTGATCGGGATGCGGGGCGCGATGTTGAGGAAGACGTCCGCCAGCCAGCGGCCACGGCCCGCGCCGGTCACGCGTGCCCGCTTCGCCCCGGAGGACAGGGCCTGGGCTAGACGGCCGAGCAACCTGCGCCGCTCGGCCGGCTCGAGCTCACCCGGCCTGGTGAGCTTGCCTACGAGCTCGCCGACCTCGCGATCGGGGTCGGCGATCTCGTTGCCCTCATGATGTTCTCTCTCGGTCTCGGCCACGCGATGCCTCCTCTGACTAGGCGGCGCACTCCCGGCAGACCTGCTGGCCGTTCCTCTCGGAGGCCAGCTGGCTTCGGTGGTGCACCAGGAAGCAGCGCGAGCAGGTGAACTCGTCCGCCTGGCGGGGGATCACCCTCAGGGACAGCTCTTCGTTCGACAGGTCGGCACCGGGCAGTTCCAGCGACTCGGCCAGGTCGGTCTCGTCGATGTCGATGCTGCCGGACGACTTGTCGGTGCGCCGCGCCTGGAGCTCCTGGAGGCTGTCCTCCCCCAGGTCGTCGTCTGTCTTGCGCGGGCTGTCGTAGTCGGTAGCCATTGTGCTTACTCCATCCCCCTCATCCATATGTCTTCGCGCTCGTCGCGCGTCTTCTAACGTCCGGGAGGCCCGTCTTGTGCCCGTTCCGCCGGAGAGATTTCCCATCGGTACCCCGAGGAAACGGACAACGAACCTCCCAACACGTCAGGGCCTGCTGCCGAGGGCAATGGTTAGCCAAATATGGCGAAACCCACAGCCTTGGCGTCATGCACCACCGTGTTCGACGGCACATCCAACCACATGTGCGGCACCAATGAGACGCCCCCCGCTCCTCAACACGCGCACGAACGCGACGCGGCGACGCGCGGGTCAGCGTCTCGGAAGCCGAATGGTCACGACCAGCCCTCCACCATCACGCGGCACGGCGGTCACGTTTCCGCCGTGGGCCTGTACGACCGCACGGACGATGGACAGCCCGAGACCCGATCCCTTGGCCGAATCCACCCGGTCGGAGTGGAGCCTCCTGAACGGCTCGAACAGGCTGTTCACCTCGTACGCCGGGACGTGCTGTCCCGTGTTGGCCACCTGAACAACCAAGCCACCGTCCGCCATTCCCGTCCGGATCCATACTTTTCCGTTTTCGGGAATGTTGTACTTCACGGCGTTCTCGAGCAGGTTGCTGACGGAGCGTTCCAGCAGCACCGGGTCGCCTATGGTAGGCGCGCTGACCAGTTCGGTCGTCACGGTGACCCCGTGTTCCTGGGCGAAGGGCACGACCTGTTCCACGGCCGTCTGAGCGACTTCCTGAACGTCCAGCGGCTTGCGCACCGCGAGCTCCCGCTCGCTCCTGGCGAGCAGCAGGAGGCCTTCGATGAGCTTCTCGTTACGCGCGTTGACTTCGAGGAGGGTACGGCCGAGCGCTTTGAGGTCCTCCGACGCCTCGGGATCCGACAGGGCGATCTCCAGGACCGTCCGGTTGATCGTGAGCGGCGTGCGCAGTTCGTGGGAGGCGTTGGCCACGAATCTGCGCTGGGTGTCGAAGGCGATGTTGAGCCTGGTGAGCATGGCGTCGAAGGTGTCGGCCAGCTCCTTCAGCTCGTCGTTGGGGCCCTCCAGGGCGATGCGCTGGTGGGCCAGGGTGCTCTCGGAGAGCTTGCGCGCCGTGCCGGTCATCTGCGCCACCGGCCGCAGCGCCCGGTCGGCGACGAAATAGCCGATGATGAGCGCGAGGATGCCGACGCCGAGCAGCGCGAGGAAGGCGCTGCCGAACAGGGCGTCGCGGGCGTCCTGCACCGCCTGCCGCTGTGACTCCTGCCACGCGGCGTCGAGCTGGGCGTTCTGGACGGGATTGAGCCCCCATTCGATGGAGGGCCAGGCGTAGTCGATCGCCGAGCCGACGATGACATAGACCGAGAGCAGCAGCACGGCGGCGGCCACGAAGACGAGCGCGCCGTAGGTGAGCGTCAGCCGCCACCGGATGCTGACCCTGCCCGGCAGGTCCCTCATCCGCTCCATCGGCGTGCGCTGCACCGGTCTCTGCGCCGGCGGGGGCGGGCCGTCCCAGGACGGCGGCCCGCTGGGCGGCGGCGCCTCCTGCACGCGTGTCGCCTTCCTGGCGGAGTGCGGGCTGATCATCGGATGCGTCGGCCCCGCCTGCCGCTCTGGCCGTTCAGTCACAACTTGTACCCCACCCCTGGGACGGTCTCGATCACCTGAGGCTCGCCCAGCTTCTTCCTCAACGTCATCATGGTCACGCGGACCACGTTGGTGAACGGGTCGATGTTCTCGTCCCATGCCTTGTCCAGCAGGTCCTCCTGGCTGACCACGGCGCCCTCGGCGCGCATCAGCTCCTCGAGGACCGCGAACTCCTTCTTGGTCAGCACGATCTCCTTGCCGTCGCGCTGCACGAGCCGCTTGCCCGGGTCGAGCCGGATCCCGGCCCGATCGAGGACGGGGGGCAGCGCGGGCGCGGAGCGGCGGCCGAGCGCGCGCACCCTGGCGACCAGCTCGACGAACACGAACGGCTTGGCGAGGTAGTCGTCGGCCCCCAGGCCGAGCCCCTCCACCTTGTCGTCCACGTCGCCCGACGCGGTCAGCATGAGGATGCGCGAGGCGCTCCGCTGCTCCACCAGCCGCCGGCACACCTCGTCACCGTGCACGACCGGCAGGTCACGGTCGAGCACGATCACGTCGTAGTCGATGTACGAGGTGCGTTCCAGCGCGCCCCCGCCGTCATAGGCCACGTCCACCGCCATGGCCTCGCGCCTGAGCCCTGTCGCGATCGCGTCGGCGAGCACACGCTCGTCCTCAACCACCAGCACCCGCACGCCTGGCACACCTCTTTCCGGATCCGGTCCCACATTCTGTCCACAGCGTCGATAAGCGCACGGTAAGGCATGTCAAGGGGTTGGTGACGCCAGGGTGAGGCAGAGCACGGCGAAATTCATGTTTCGGGGGAGGATGACCCGGGGTATGCCTGCGGGACACCCATCGCCCGGACATCAACCGGCAATGGGCGTGCGTCGCTCCCACACGAGTCGAACCCCTAGAGAGTAGGTGAGATGGGCGAGTTCACGACCACGATCGAACACCGCCTCGACCAGGCTTACGAGGGCCTCCGTGAGGCCCGCAGCGTCGGCGACGACTACCTCGCCGACACGCTCACCGCCGAGATCGAGGATCTGCGCCGGCTGGCCGACGATCATGGCATTCCCTTGCCCCGTTGACCCGATCGAAAACGGCCGGAGCCTTTCGCTCCGGCCGTTTCGTCGTTCCCTGGCCCGTCCCGCCCCTGTCGTTCAGGCATCCCGCTCGGGGTCGAGCGGCGCGAGCAGGTCGTGCAACTCCTCGAACAGGCCGGGCGCGGCGCACAGCGCGAAGTCCGGGCTCACGGGCCTGCCGTGCAGCCCGCCGAGCCTGGCCCCCGACTCCGTCGCCACCAGGCCGGCCGCGGCGAAGTCCCAGTGGTTGATGCCGCGCTCGTAGTACGCGTCGAGGCGGCCGGCGGCCAGCGAGCACAGGTCGATCGCGCACGAGCCGCCGCGCCTGATGTCACGCACGCGCGGCAGCACCGCGGCCACCACCTCGCCCTGGACGGCGCGCCTGCTCACCGAGTAGCCGAAGCCGGTCGCCACCAGCGCCTGCGCGAGCGGCACCCCCGTGGTGCAGCGCAGCCGCTCGCCGCCGAGCCAGGCGCCCTCGCCGAGCGCGGCGGTGTAGACCTCGCCGCGCTGCGCCGCGTTGACGACCCCGGCCACGACCTGGCCGTTGACCTCGACGGCGATCGACACCGCCCAGTCGGGCAGCCCGTACAGGAAGTTGACGGTGCCGTCGATCGGGTCGACGATCCAGCGCACGTCGGACTCCCCGGGCGCCTCGCCGCCCTCCTCCCCCAGGATGCGGTCGTCCGGCCTGGCGGCCAGGACGCGCTCGCGGATGAGCTCTTCCGAGGCCTTGTCCAGGATGGTGACGACATCGGTGGGGCTGGACTTGGTCTCGATCTCTCCGGACATGGTGGGCCGTTTGGCGAGGAGCATGTCGCCCGCCTCGCGGGCGATGTCCTCGGCCAGCCGCAGGAAGTCGGTCATCAGGCCACCGAGTCCGGACGCTTCCACTCCTGTCCCAGCACGTGCTGGGACAGGAAGGCGAGCACCGTCTCGTACCAGGCGACGGCGTTGCCCGGCTTGAGGATCCAGTGGTTCTCGTCGGGGAAGTACAGGAACTTCGCGTCCACCTCCGTACGCCGCAGGTCCCACCAGAGCCGCAGGCCCTCTCCGATGGGCACGCGGTAGTCCTTGTCGCCGTGGATGACGAGCAGCGGAGTGGTGATCTTGTCGAGCGAGTTGTGCGGCGACAGCAGCGAGTAACGCTCGGAGCCGGGCTCGCCGAACTCGCGCTGCCAGTACATGGCGGCGTCGGTGGTGCCGGCGAACTGGTCGAGGTTCCAGAGGGAGGCGTGGGTGACGATGGCCTGGTAGCGGTCGCTGTGGCCGGCCAGCCAGTTGGCCATGTAGCCGCCGTACGAGCCGCCCATCGCGCCGATGCGCTCGGCGTCGATGTCGTCCCTGGCCAGGGCCACGTCGACGATCGCGTCGAGGTCGGCCTGGGTGCGCGGTCCCCAGTTGCCCCAGCCGCGGTCGATCATCTCCTGGCCGTAGCCGGTGGACAGGCACGGGTCCGGCATGAGGACGGCGTATCCGTGCGCGGCCATGATCCACGCCTGCCAGCGCCACTGCCAGTCGTTCCAGGAGGCGACCGGACCGCCGTGGATCCACAGCAGGAACGGCGCGGGCGCGTCGGCCGAGGCGCCCTCCGGCAGCACGAGCCAGCCGCGGATCGTGGTGCCGTCGTCGGCGGTGGCGGAGATCTCGGTCAGCGTGCCGGGCACCTCGGGGCGCGGCGCGGGCGAGGGCAGGTCGGCGATCTCGCCGGTGGCCACGTCGATCCTGGCAGGGCCGGGCGCGATGCCGACGCCGCTGCGCAGCGCGTAGACGGCGTGGCCGTCGGCGGAGACGGTCAGATTCGAGTAGGAGGCGTCGTCCTCGGTCAGCCTGACCACGGCACCGGGCTCGGCCGCGGGGACGCGGAAGACCGGCCGGCGTCCCTGGTGGTCGGCGGCGAGGTAGACGGCCGAGGAGTCGGGCGCCCACTCGACGGCCGAGGGGAACAGGTCGGGCGCGTACGCGCGGCCCTGCCCGGTGGCGAGGTCGGCGATCCACAACTCGCTGCGCGCCGAGACCTCCAGGCCGGTGAACCGCTCGCGGGAGCAGGCGATCCGGCGGCCGTCGGGCGAGATCGCGAGCGGGCCGGCGAAGTCGTGACGGTCCTCGCTGACCAGCACCCGCCGCTCACCCGTGGCGACATCGATGGCCACGAGGTCGGTGCGCCACTCCCCCTTCGGCAGGTAGGTGCGCCAGGTGGAGATCACGGTGGCGCCGTCGGGGGTCAGCTCGAAGCCGCACTCGCGCAGCGCCTCGCCCGCGTCGGGGGTCAGGTCGCGTACGTCCTCCAGCCGGTCGTCGCCGAGCCGGGCCGCGAACAGGCGCGTGCGCCCGGGGCCGAGGTCGTGGTCCCAGTAGCGGACCGGGTAGCTCTCGAACAGGACGGCGCTGATCCCGGCGTCCTTGCGGGCCTTGCGCCGCTCCTCCTCGGTGGCCGCCTCGCCGTCCAGCACGTCGGCGGCGAACACGACGACGTCGCCCGCCGTGCGCACCGCGGCGATGCCGCCGGGCCGGGTGGCGACCTGGCGGGCCTCGCCGCCCGCGCGGGGCAGCAGCCACAACGAGGCGACCTCGTCGGTGGAGTCCTTGACGGTGGGGTCGGGGCGGGCCGAGGTGAACAGCACGTCGCCCGCGTCGGTGAAGACGGCGCCGGACTCGCCCTTCGCGGAGCGGGTCAGGCGGTGCGGCTCCCCGTCGACGGGGATCGCCCAGAGCGCGGTGCCGTACGACTTGCCGTCGGCGTTCAGGGACTGGACCGCGGAGATCAGCCTGGAGCCGTCGGGCGAGAGCCGCAGCGAGAGAACCCGAGGGATAGCCACATAGTCACGTATGTCGTTAAATGCGCTCACCCGATCGAACCTACCTGTCCATGGCCTCACCGCGTGAGGCGGCTCGCTCGCCGATGTCCGTTTCCATGGCCTCACTGCGTGAGGCGGCTCGGTCGCTGATATCCGTTGCCTTCCCTCGTCGCTCTGGTCGCTGCGCTCCCGCCGCTCCTCAGTCCAGGCAACGGCGCTCCCTCGCGGGTTGAAGAGGGGACCGGCGGCATCTCCTCATAGGGTTGTCTCGTGGGAGACTACGACGCCCTGCTGGTCCTGTCGTTCGGCGGTCCAGAAGGTCCTGACGACGTGCTGCCGTTCCTGGAGAACGTGGTGCGCGGGCGCGGCGTGCCGCGCGAGCGGCTGCTCGAGGTGGCCGAGCACTACCAGAGCTTCGGCGGCATCAGCCCGATCAACCAGCAGAACCGCGACCTGGTCGAGGCGCTGCGCCCGGTCGCCGGCGTGCCGGTCTACTGGGGCAACCGCAACTGGCGCCCCTTCGGCGAGGACGTCGTGCGGCAGATGAAGGCCGACGGGGTCGAGAAGGCGGCGGTCTTCGCCACGTCGGCGTTCGCGGGTTATTCGAGCTGCCGCCAATACTACGAGGACATCGCCAGGATCTCCGTCGACGGCGGCCCCGAGCTGGTCAAGATGCGCCACTACGGCGAGCACCCGGGGTTCGTGGCCGCGATGGCCGGCCACACGCGCGCGGCGCTGGAGCGGCTCGGGCTCCGCGGCCACGACGACGCCAGGCTGGTGTTCACCGCCCACAGCATCCCGGTCTCGATGGCCGAGACCGCCGGCCCGTCCGGCGGCCTGTACGAAGCGCAGCTGCGCAGAAGCGCCGAACTGGTCAGCCAGGCGCTCGGCCGCACCCAGCCGTGGGACCTGGTGTGGCAGTCGCGCAGCGGCCCGCCGCAGGTGCCGTGGCTGGAGCCGGACGTCTGCGACTTCCTGCGCAAGACCGACGCGCCGTCCGTGGTGCTCGTGCCGATCGGGTTCGTCTCCGACCACATGGAGGTCGTCTACGACCTCGACACGGAGGCCAGGCAGGTGGCCGCCGAGCGGGGCCTGCCGATGGAGCGGGCGGCGACGGCCGGCACGCATCCGCGGTTCGTCTGGATGGTGCGCGAGCTGATGGACGAGCCGGAGCCGCAGCCCTGTCCCCTGACCTGCTGCCCGCCGCCCCGCCGCAGGCCTCAGGCGTAGGTGCGGGCGTAGGCCTCGGCGATGCCCATGACCTTGTTCACGTAGTCCCACGAGTGGTTGTAGAACCAGATCGCCTTGCGCAACTTCTCGCCGCCCTTGCCCGCCCCGTTGGCGCACAGGTAGTTGGCGGCGCCGGGCACCGCGTCGTACGGGCTCCAGATGTCGGCCTTGCCGTCGCCGTCGCCGTCGACGCCGTAGTGCTTCCAGGTGGCGGGCATGAACTGCATGGGCCCGAGCGCGCCCGCGCTCGACGGGCCGTTGTTGCGGCCGTGGCTGCTCTCCACCTGGCCGATCGCGGCCAGCACCGTCCAGGACAGGCCGGGGCAGCGGGTGGCGGAGGCCTTGTAGAGCTCGAGGTAGCTGCCGGGCCTGCCCACGTTGACGCTCTTCGGCTGCTGCTGCTCGGGGACCCGCTTCTTCGCGGTGCGGTCGGCGGCGTCCAGCAGGACGATCTGGGCGTCCTTGCCGAGCAGCCTGCGCACGCCCGACTCGCTGATCTTGCCCGGCTTGCCGTGCAGCAGCACGGCCACGCCGGGCGCGAATCCCAGCGACCTGCCCAGATCGGCGCTCACCAGCCCGTCCACGCCCTTGAGCCCGAGCGTGGCCGAGGCGGCGACGCGCAGCCTCGGGCCGCCGTCCACCTGGTACATGGCGCCGAGGACCATCCCGTACTTGCGCATCGTGCCGGCGTCGGCCACCAGCTCTCCCCTGGTCAGCGCGCTCCAGACGCCCGGCTGGTCGGCGACGGGCTCCGGCGTCCACGAGCGGAAGTGGGAGGGGTCGACGGCGAGCAGGTTCAGCCCGGTGCCCGACACCTTGACCGCGCCCGCGTCCACCACGATCACCTTCTGCACGTGCGCGAGCTCGCCGAGGCGGAACCGCGTCTGCTTGGGCACGGCGGCCGGGGTGATCGCCAGCACGCGCGGCGGGGTCGGCGTGACGCTCGGGCCTCCCTCGCCGAAGTCCTTGACCGGCTCGGCCGAGGGCACGATCTGGTCGAGGCGGGGCGTGGGCGAGGATGTGGGGCGGGGCTGCTGCGGGCGCGGGCCGCGTCCGGGCTCGCCGGCCGGACCACTGGTGCTGACGAGGTCGTCGCCGAGGATCACCACGACTCCACCCGCCGCGACGGTGACCACGAGCACGGCGATGACCATGAGCATGACCGCGCGGAACGAGGGAAGACCGGACACTCGGCACACGTTAACCCACCCGCCGGAAATATCACTTGCCGTCCGGACACTCGGTGCGCAATGGTTAGGTCCTTGAAGTAAGGGGGAAACGGCGTGGTCGGGCCTTACAGAGGATTGTTCGAGAGGCCCGGCACCGCAGGGTTCGTGCTGGCGGGGTTCGTCGGGCGGATGCCGATGTCGATGCTCGGCATCGGGGTCGTGCTGCTGGTCCAGACCCTGACAGGCTCGTACGCCGTCGCGGGCGCCGTGGCAGCCACCACCAACGTGTCGTTCGCGATCGCCGCCCCGCTGTCCGGCCGCCTCGTCGACAGGTTCGGCCAGAACCGGGTGATCCCGCCGTTCGCCCTCGTCAACGCCCTCGCGCTGGCCGGCCTCATGGTGTGCGCCGGTTACGGGCTGCCCCACTGGACCCTCTACGTCACGGGCCTGCTGGTCGGGGCCACCTCGCTGTCCATCGGCTCGATGGTGCGGGCCCGCTGGTCGTTGATCCACGGCGGCTCCGGCAAGCTGCACACCGCGTTCGCGTTCGAGTCCGTCGTCGACGAGGTCACGTTCGTCACGGGCCCCGTGCTCGTCACGATGCTCGCCACGGGCGTCAACCCGTTCGCCGGGCTGACCGTGGCCCTGCTCTGCATGCTCTTCGGCTGCCTGGCGCTGGCGGCGCAGCGGCACACCCAGCCGCCCGTGCAGCGGCTCGCATCATCGTCGGGCACGCCCATCCTGATCCCCGGCATCGCCCTGCTGTCCTGCGTCTACCTGGGGATGGGCGCGGTGTTCGGGTCGGTCGACCTGGTCACGGTGGCCTTCGCGGAGGAGCACGGGGTGAAGGCGGCCGCGGGGTTCCTGGTCGGGGCGTTCGCGGGCGGGTCGATGGTGTCGGCGCTCTGGTTCGGGTCGCGCAGCTGGAGGATCTCGCTGCGCGGACGGTTCGTGAGCGCCCTCGGGCTGCTGGTGCTGGGCCTGACACCGATCATGTTCATCGGCAACGCGTGGATCATGGGGGTCGCGCTGTTCCTGGCCGGCTTCGCCATCTCGCCGACGATCATCACTGGTTTCTCGCTCACCCAACGGCTGGTGCCTCCGTCGCTGCTCACCGAGGGTATGGCGTGGGTCTCGACCTCCATCGGGTTCGGCGTGGCGGTCGGCGCGTGGGCGGGCGGGCGGCTCACCGAGGCGTACGGCGCGTCCAACGCCTACGGCTTCGCCCTGGGGGCGGCGGCTCTGGCCGCGCTCGTGGGAATGGGAGGTTCGGGTCTGCTGAGAATTCCCGAGGCTCCTTCACCCGCGAAGAGCTGATCCGCTACCGTCGGGACATCCCTCGCAACACCCATCACACTGGAAGCTACGAGTTATGTCCCGACAAATCAGTTCACTGCTAGCTATCGCGGCTGTCTGCGTCACCCTCGCACCGACGCCCGCACTGGCCCAGGCCCCCAAGAAGGAGGTCGACTGCTCGCAGGTCAAGTGCGTCGCCCTGACCTTCGACGACGGACCGGGCAAGTACGCGGGCAAGCTGCTCGACACGCTCAAGAAGTACGACGCGAAGGCGACGTTCTTCCTTGAGGGCCAATACGTGAAGAGCCGCCCGTCCTACGTCAAGCGCATGGTCGCCGAGGGCCACGAGCTCGGCAACCACAGCTACACCCACCCCGACTTCCGCAAGGTCGAGAAGTGGGACGTCAGGGCCGAGATCAAGAAGACCCAGGAGGCGGTGAAGAAGGCGGCGGGCGTCGAGCCCAAGCTGCTGCGGCCGCCGTACGGCATGGTCGACCTGACGGTCTCCGACGTGGCCGTCGAGTTCGGCATGCCGATCATCCTGTGGACCGGCGGCAACGAGGACTGGAGCTCCAAGAACGCGACCGCCATCAAGAAGAAGTCGATGGAGGTGGCCAAGCCGGGCAGCATCGTCCTCATGCACGACTGGGTGAAGCAGACCGTCGACTCGATGCCGGCGATCGTCAAGTCGCTGCAGAAGAAGGGCTACCATCTCGTGACGGTGTCCGAGGTGCTCAAGGGCCAGGACGTGAAGCTCGAGCCCGGCGACGTCTTCCCCGTCCCCGCGGGCTGGGAGAACAAGTGAGTCCCGCCCGCGACTGACCCGGCGAGACGGTGAAGGGGTGCTCGTGACCTTCGTGAACTGGGCGCGCAACCAGTCGGGCACCCCCGCGGAAGTGCGTACGCCGGCCTCCGTCGCGGACGTCGTACGCGCGGTGCGTGACGCCGCCGCCTCCGGGCGGCGGGTCCGCATGGTCGGCACGGGCCACTCCTTCACCGGAGTGGCCCTCACCGACGGCATCATGCTGCGCCCGGCCGCGCTGACCGGGATCAGGTCATGCGCGGGCGACCGCGTCACCGTGCTGGCGGGCACGCCGCTGCGGGTGCTGAACGAACTCCTCGACGAACGCGGCCTCGCCCTCGCGAACATGGGCGACATCACCGAGCAGACCGTCGCGGGCGCCATCCAGACCGGCACCCACGGCACGGGACGTGACAGCGGCGGGCTCGCCGACCAGGTCGCCGAGCTGGAGCTGGTGCTCGCCGACGGCTCGGTCGCGACCGTCTCGCCCGGCGACGACCTGTTCGACGCCGCCCGGGTGGGGCTGGGCGCCCTCGGGGTGCTGACCGCCGTGACCTTCCGGGCGGAGCCCGCGTTCCTGCTGCGCCACCGGCGGCGCAAGCTACCGCTCAGCGAGATCCTCGGCTCGCTCGACGCGCTCACCTCCGCGAACGAGCACCTCGACTTCTTCTGGCTGCCGCACACCGACGCCTGCCTGGTCAAGACGGGCAACAGGGACGCGGGCCCGGCCCGGCCGCCCGGCGCCGTCAGGTGGTGGCTGGACAACGTGTTCCTGGAGAACACCGTCTTCGGCGCGGCCTGCGCGCTCGGGGCCCGTGTCCCCCGTCTCATCCCGCGCATCAACGAGGTCAGCGCGGCCGTCCTGGGCGACTCGGAGTCGGTGGACACGTCGTACAAGATCTTCACCGCGCGGCGCGACGTGCGCTTCCTCGAGATGGAGTACGCGGTGCCCCGCGAGCGCCTGGCCCAGGCCCTGCGCGAGACGCGTGACCTCGTCGAACGCATGGACTGGAAGATCACCTTCCCGGTGGAGGTGCGGGTCACGCCGCCCAGCGACGCCTGGCTGTCCACCGCGTACGGCCGCCCGTCGGCGTACGTCGCCTGCCACGTCTACCGTCCGACGCCCAACCCGGCGTACTTCGCGGGCGTCGAAGAGATCATGACCCGGCTGGACGGGCGGCCGCACTGGGGCAAGCTGCACACCAGGGACGCCGCCTCCCTGGCCGGGGCCTACCCCCGCTTCGCGGACTTCCAGGCGCTGCGCGACCGGCTCGACCCGCGGCGCCTGTTCGGCAACGCCTACCTGGACGTCGTGCTCGGATAGCCGGAGGGCGTGTCCACCTGGTCGGCCTGATCGGGGCGTTCCGGGCCCTCTTCCAGCGCCGGCGGGGTCAGCGGCGGCTCGTCGGACGGCGCCTCCACGCCGGGCTGGTCGTCCACCGCGGGCGGCGTGGTGGTGGAGGCCGTGGGGGACGGCTTCACCGTGACCGTCTTCGTGGGCTCGGGCCGCCGGGACGGGGTTCTCGTGGGTGTCCGCGTGGGCGTCGGCGTGGCGGGCTCGCGGGTCACCCTGCTGCGCTGGTACGCGGGCTCCCGGGTGGGCCGGTCCTCCTCCTCTCGCTGGTCGATCGGCGCGTGGCGTTCGTCCGCGCCCTTCGGCTGCTTGCCGGTGACCTGTTCGTGCACCGTCTGCCGGGTCACCGCCTGATAGACCAGGATGCCGCCCATGCTGAGGGCGAACACCACGGCCGAGGCCGCCCCTAACCGCGTCCACGACGGCAGGCGCCAGACCGGTCCGACGGCCGGCATGACGAGCGTGGACCCCTCGTCGCCCGCCTCTTGCGCGGGCTCGTGCCCGGCGGGCCCGTCTCCTGCGGGCTCGCCCTCGACCTTCCGCCCGACCAGCGTGCGCTGCCTGACCCGGTCTGACGTACGCGCGAGATAGTGCGTGTAGACGGCGCCCGCGATCGTGCTGGCCACGCTGACGACCGCGGCGCCGATCACTGTCCCTGCGACGCCGAGATAGGAGGCGGCCACGGCCGCGGTCACCGCGGCCAGGGCGCTCCCCATGATCTGTGGGACGGTCAGCTCAAAAGTCCGCTGCTCGCCGCTCATCCCCCGGATCAGTCCCCTCATGTTGTTGTTCGGTAAAAACTTTCCCGGGAATAGACGCGACGGCGTGTCCCGATGTTCTTGTGACGTGCGCGACAGGCACCCTCGTAGCTCGTGCCCCGACGACTCGGCCTGCCCTCCGTTTACCTCGCCGCGGCTGTGGCCACGGCCGCCGCGACCGCCATCCCGCTGGCCATGACGCCCGCCTCGGGAACCGCCCTGCGCCCCGCCGTGACCGAACCCGTCCGGCCCTACATCGTCACCGCCCGCGGCCGAGGCGCCGCCCGCGCCCTCGTCGGCGAGGCGCGGTGGCGGGTGCGCCGCTACTACACCGCGGCGCTGCCGGGATTCGCCACGTTCCTCACCGCCGCCGAACTGGCCGGGCTCCGGGCCGACCCGCGGGTACGCGCGATCGAGGCCGACCGGCAGATCCATCCCATGACGAGCAGGAGGGCCGAGCCCCCTCCGGCCGGCCCGGCAGTCGCAGCGGCCACCGGCGCGGGCACCACCGTGTACGTCGTGGACAGCGGCCTCGACCCCGGACGGCCCGAGTTCGGCGACCGGACGTGGCGGGCCTTCGACGCCACCGGCGGCACCGGGCACGACTGCGCCGGCAACGGCACGCGCACCGCGGGCCGCGTCCACGCCGTCGCCCCCAGGGCCCGCATCGCCTCCGTACGCGTGCTCGGCTGCGGCGGCTCGGGCACGCTGGCCGACGCGCTGGCGGGGCTCGACTGGATCCGCAGGCACGCGCGCGGGCCCTCCGTCGCGAACCTGTCCATCGACGGCGCCGACTCCCCCGCTCTCCGCGCCGCCGTACGCGCTCTGGTGCGATCGGGCGTGTTCGTCGTCGGAACAGGGCATTCCCGGACCTGTCAGGTCACCAAGGCCGGAGTCGCGTACTCCGCCTACGCTCCGTACATCGCCGGAGCCGCCGCCCGGCACCTGCACGTCCATCCGGCCGTCCACCCGTCCGTTGTGGCCTCTTGGCTCAAGTGCGCTCCGGCGCGCGGCGAGATTCGCCAGAATCCCTCGAGGGCCTCTAACCTCCTCATGCGCGACGGCGGGTTCTAGAGGGATGGATTCCACGAATGTGACCGGCGTCACATCGCCTCGGGACTATCCCAGGAAGGCGATGTTCGGACATGCCGGGTACGGTGCTGGCAGGCAACCGGCACACGCGAGAGACTCAAGGGTCCGGGGGAAGAATGGCGACGCTGACGAAAGGACTCGCATGCAGGAGCTCCGACTCGTCGCGGTGAGTGAGGACGGCACCTATCTCGTGCTGGCTACTGCCGGGCGGGGTACGCGCTTCACGCTTCCCGTGGACGACCGGCTCCGTGCTGCCGTCCGCGGCAACTTCTCCCGTCTCGGCCAGTACGAGATCGAAGTGGAGAGTCCGTTGCGCCCCAAGGAGATCCAGGCCCGCATCCGCGCCGGAGAGACGGCGGAGGAGATAGCCGCGACCGCCGGGATCCCGGTCGAGCGAGTCCGCTGGTTCGAGGGGCCGGTGCTGCAGGAGCGCGAATACGTCGCCCAGCAGGCGCAGCGGGTGTCCGTGCGCATGCCCGGCGAGTCCTCGCCCGGCCCGACCCTCGGCGACCTCGTCGCCGAGCGCCTGACCAGGCGCGGCGTGCCCACCGACGAGATCGACTGGGATTCCGCCAAGCGCGACGACGGCCTGTGGCGGGTCAAGCTCGGCTACGTGTGGAACGGTCACACCCGTCACGCCGAATGGCTCTTCGACCCGCGCAAGCGCCACGTGACCCCCCACGACGACGAGGCCCTGCGCCTGTCGTCCGCCGACTTCGACCCCGAGCCGACCGTGGTCGAGGACACCACGGTGACGCCGTTCGCGCCGCGGGTGGCCAAGCTGCAGCCGGTGCCGCCACTGTCCTCCGACGCGCTGCCGTTCCCCCCAGTGTCGCGGCGCGAGCCGGAGGAGCCCGCGGTCGGCTACAACCCGCCGCCGAGGTCGTCCGAGACGGCGTACGCGCGGCCTTCGGAGCCGCAGTCCCGCGAGACGCCTTCCCGTGGCACGGCGTCGCGCGACGCCGCGTCCCGTGAGGCGCCCCCGCCCGGGACGCCCTTCGACCGGGCCGCTCCTCCGCGCGAGCCTGCCCCGGTGTGGGAGCCGTCCGACACCCACGGCTCCTCCTCCCGTCACGATCCGCCGGGCGGGACGGCCCATCGCCACGAACCGGCCCACGACCCCGGCCACCGCCAGGCCCCGCCCTCGCGCGAGCCCGCCTTCGGCCACGACCCCGCCGGGCAGGCGAGCCCTCGGCGGGAGCCGTCGCCCGAGCCCGGCCGTCCTCCGTTGCGGGACCCAGGCCACCGCCAGGAGCCCCCGTCTCGGGAGTCCTTCCGTCCCGAGCCTCCCGCTCGCGAGACCGGCCACACCCGCCCCGGCGACACCTCCTCCCGCCGCGGCGGGTCTTCGACGTGGCGGCCCGACTTCGGCCCCGGGCGCGCGGGTGAGCGTGACACCGACGCCATCTACGCACCCGCCGCGCCCGCTTCCGCCACGCCACCACCGGCGTCCCCGCACCCGGAGGTCGCCGAAGAGGCGACGGCCCAGCCGGTCTCCCCGGACGAGCCCGCCACCCAGCCGACCTGGGAGGCGCAACCGTCCGCCCGGCCGGTTGCGGAGACCCGGCCCTCCGCGGAGACGGTTGCCTCCGTCGAGGCCGAGACCTCCCCGGAGCGGAGTGCCCGCCCAGAAGCGGCCCCGCAGCCCACCCAGGAAGCGTTCCCGCAGGCCGCCCAGGAAGCGGCGGTTCCGCCGGCGGAGACGGCGACGCCGGTTCAGGAGGCGGAGACGGCGGTTCAGGAGGCGGAGACGGCGGTTCAGGAGGCGGAGACGGCGTCTCCTGCCGGGCCCGGCGAGACGACGGTTGCCGACCGGCCCGCAGCGGCCCAGGACGGGGCCGTCACGCACGTCCCTGCGCCAGAGCGGGCCGCCGAACCGGCATCCCCGCCGGCCAGCGCACCGACTCCGGGTTCGGCCACCGCACCGGGTTCGGCCACGGCACCGGCCGCCGCGCCGGAGCCGAGCGCCGCGCCGGCCGCCACGACGGAGCCGGGCACCGCACCGGCCGCCACCGTGGAGTCCGGCGCCACGCCTTCACCGGCCGCCGGGTCCGACAAGTCGGCCCTCACAGAGGAAACCGTCCAGCCGAGCACCGTGGCGGCAACGGCCACAGCACCGTCCGTCGCCGCCGAGGAGGCTCCCGCACCTGCCGAAACGGCACCGTCCGGCGCGGACACGACGTCCGCACCGACCGCCACGGACACGACCAACCTGACGGACCCGGCCGACCCGACGGCCGCCACGGATACGACGATCCCGACGGACCCGACGATCCCGACGGACCCGACGGACCCGACGAGCCCGGCGGGCCCGGCCGACCCGACGATCCCGGCAGGCCCGGCCGCGGCGACCGCCGCCGCGGACAGGGCGACCGCCGCGGACGCCGCGGAGCCTGCCGAAACCCCGGCTGAAACACCCAGCGGCTCGGACGCGACGCCCACCGACGCCGCGAAGGCCGCGACGGAGACCGAGACGCCCCGCACCGCGGAGGCTGAGACACCAGGCACCACGGAAGCCGGGACGCGCGCAACCACGATGGCTGAGACGCCGCGCGTCGCGGAAGCCGAAACGCCTGACACCACGGAAGCCACGACCTCCGGCGCCACCGCTGCCACAACATCGAACGCCGACACGACCGCGACGCCCGGCACGACCGACACCACGACCTCGGATGCCCAAGGGCCGGCGGTCGCCGAGACCGAGACGCCCGGCAGCGGAGACGCCGAGCCCACCACCACCGAGCCCACCACCACCGAAGCCACCGGCGCCAAGGCCGCCGACCCGCAGAGCGGCACCCGGCCGGAGACCCAGGCCGGCACTGAGGCAAGTGTCCAGGCCGACGCCCAGGCGGAGGTCGAGGAATCGGGGTCGGCGGATGCTCGCTCGTCGAGTGCTCAGCCCGCCGCCCCTGAGACCGGGACCGCGACCGAGGCCGAGGCCCGGACCGAGGAGGCCGAGGGAAGGACGGACGAGGCCGAGGGAAGGACGGACGAGGCCGAGGAGGCCGCCAGGGAGGCGAAGCCTCCGGCGCCCAAGCCGAAACCCGCTCCGAGCCCCAAGCCGAAGCCGTCGGTGCCGGCGGCCCGCGCGGGCAAGGACACCGACAAGGGCAAGGGCAAGGACGAGCCGGCCGTGCCGATACCGTCCCCGCCCCCGGCTCCGGCCGCCCGCCCGGCGCGTAAGGGCTCCAGGGGCCGCAGGGCTTCGGTCCCGAGCTGGGACGAGATCATGTTCGGCGCCCGCCGCCAGGACTGATCAGGCCGCGCGCGGGTGGGCACGCCGGCGGCCAGCGAGCAGGTGGCGGTCAGCGGGTGGGTGGCGGTCAGCGGGTGGGTGGGGGTGGTGGTTCGAGGAAGGGCGCGAGCCATTCCGGCGTCACCTCGGCGGGGAAACCGGCCCCTTGCGCCTCCGACACGTCGAGCGCCGAGTAACCGCCCTTGCCCGCTCCCACCCCGGCGATCAGCGTGAGGACGCCGGCTCGCCGCTGGAACCACGTCTGGCGCAGCCGCCAGCCCACCACCGCCCGGCGTTCGACCACGGCCTGGGAGCGCCGCAGCGATCCTGAACGCACCGACAGGCGCGCCCCGTCGTAGCCGTGCCCGAGCGACGCGTACCGGTCGAGCCCGAGGGGAACCCCCGCGGCGGCCAGCAGAAACGCCAGCACCAGAAGGATCTGCCACACCACCGAGCCGGTCGCCCAGATGCCTGCGAGGCTCACCGCCACCAGCAGGAGCCAGGGGGCGACGGCGCGGAAGAGGCGCCGCCGGCGGGCCACGGGCGGGTGGGGGCGCAGCCGGGCGCGGAAGGGGCCGATCGCGTCGCCGGTCACCTGGAAGGCCACGGCGCGGGGAACGTCGGGCAGGAGCTGCCCGCGGGTCTCCGAGTCGCCGAGCCCGGTCACGATGGCCCAGGCGCGTACGACGCGGGCCCACCGCTCGGCGAGGCCGTCGACGATCTCGTAGCCGCGTACGCGCGCCGACTCCAGCGACACGCTCCGCCGGTTGATCAGCCCTCGCTCGGCCACGAGGTGGCGACCGCGCCGTTTGAGGGAGAAGTCCCAGTTGAAGACGGCGTACATCAGCCCGCCCACGAACGGCATCGCCAGCACCAGCAGCAGCGCCGCGACGAGCAGCAGGTAGGGGCGTTGCCAGAACCACTCCCCGACGGTCAGGGCGGCGTCCCGGCCGAATCCCAGGTCGTCCCCCCACTGGAACGCCAGCCCCACCGCACCGCCGAGGAGCGCGAAGGGCGTGAGCAGGTACGCGCCGGACAGCGGCCCGTACAGCAGCCACCTGCGCGGGATGCGGATGATCTCCCGTTCGGCCTGCTCCGCCTCCTGGACGCCGGGCTCGCGGCCGACGGGGCGGGCCGCGCGGCGCAGGAGAACCGCTTTGAGCCGTTCGGCCTCCGCCAGGGAGACCCCGTTGAGCTCGGCCTCCTCGTCGCCGCCGCTCGCCCCTGTGTCGATCTTCAGTACGGACAGGCCGAGCAGCCGGTGCATGGGCGGTGTGGACACGTCGACGCCGCGGATCCGCTCCAGCGGGATGGTACGGACGGACCGGCTGATCAATGCACGTTTCGTTTCCAGGCGGTCACCGACGATCTCGTACGTGAAGGTGGCCCACCTGATGATCGCGAACACCACGGTGCCGACCACGCCCATGGCCGCCCATCCGTACGAGCGGGCCGAGAAGCCGCCCACGAACAGGACGCCGACCAGGGGGAGCAGGAGGGAGGGCAGCATGCGCACCGGATCGATGAGCAGCACCTTGGGGCTCAGCCGCAGCGGCGCGCGGGCCGGGGGCCGAGGACCGCCGCCAGAGGCCGCGGGAGGACCGTCTTCCGGGTGCGGCCCCTCGGCCCAGGGCCGGGAGGACGCCGGTCGGGGGTGGACGCCGCCTTCGGGCGCGGGCCGGCCCTGCGCGTCCGGCGCTGTGGCCTCGTCCGGCGGAGGCGGGCCGCCGGGCGAGGGCTCGGGACCGTCGTGAGGCGCGCCGTGGCCGGTCATCGCATCTCCTCTGGCCGTCCGGGCACGGTCATGTGGCGTCGTCCCTGAGCTGCTCCGCCCGGTGCGCGAGCTGCTCCGCGAGCCCGGCCGCCACGCCGTGGTCGAGACCCTTGATCGTCGAGGAGCCGGCATGGGACGCGGTGCGGATCTCCAGCGTGGCCAGACCGAGCATCCGCTCCAGCCACCCTTGCCCCTTGTCGACCGTCTGGATGCGGCTCACGGGCACGAACACCCACTCCCTGGTCAGGAAACCCGACCTGGCGTAGACGACGTCGCCTGAGAGCTCCCAGCGGTGCACGGCGTACCGTACGAACGGCTCGGCCACCAGGAACGGCAGGAGCAGCACCACCACCGCGGTCGGCAGCAGCCAGGAGTTGTCGGCGTACCAGCCGGGGACCCACCACCACTGGCTGCCGTCGAGCCACCCGGACACCAGGAGCGAGCCGCCGAGGAAGAACACGAACGCGATCAACGACTCGAACAGCCACAGGCGGATGGCCTTGGGCGAAACGCGATTCGCCGGATCGCGGATCGGGCCTGATGAGGTCACAAGACCAGCTTAGGGCGCGAATCAGGCATGGAGATCGGCTCGCGGGCGGTAAAGATCGACCGGCCGTCCCGGCGTGTCTGCCGACGGCCTTCATGGGCAGGTGCCATGCTCGGTGGCGGCCGGCCGCAGGCTGTCGAGCCTGGCCACGTCGGCGGCGCCACGTACGTGCCAGCCAGGTCCGGCGAGCGCAGGACCGCACCTCAGCGCGAGCGCCCTCACGCACGTGGCGGCCGCCGTTCGCGCCCGCACCGCGACGCCTGATCGCCCTTCTCTTTACCGTCAGGAACGATCTGGCGCACCTGATTTTTCCACGTGGGCGGCAACCGGCACGATGTCCGTCTTGTCGGATCACCGTACGAGATTGCACCCCAAGTCCCGTCACAGTGAACCAGCAGGCCAGAAAGGGTCCCGCAGGGTAGCCCGATTCGGTTCCCTCCAGAAGTGGAGGGGCGTCCTTGTGTCCAACCTCACGGCCGGGATGCCGTGATTCTGACCGGTTTCGGATCCTTTACCGGCCACCGACCATCGGGAAACGGTCTGCACACCGCCGAGACCCGCGTAGCATCGTCCGTCATGGGGCTGTGTAACACGGCGACACGCGTGCGCCGCATCGTTGTCAGTGTGACAGCGGTGACCGTCGCGTTCGCGCTGTCGGGCTGCAGCAGCCTCATCGGCAGATCACAGGCCGAGGACATCGCGGAGGTCAATGTCTCGAGCCCGGAGTTGCGCGAGGGCGAGCCGCTGCCGCGCGATTACTCCTGCAAGGGCACCCAGGGCAGCCCGCCGCTGCGCTGGTCGAGCCAGCCGCTGTCCAAGGCGAAGTCGATCGCGATCGTGGTCGACAGCCATACATCATCGACGTCCACCGTGCACTGGGTGCTTTACAACATCCCGGCGACCACGACGGAGCTGGGCCCCAACGCCGCCGAAGAGCCCCCGGAAGGGGTCGGGCAGGCGCCCTTGCCGAGTGGGAAGGCGGGCTACGATCCCCCCTGCGATGCGGGCAGCTACCGCTTCACCGTCTACACGCTGAACGGCAAGGTCAAAAGGCGGGAGGGAGCCCCTCCCCTCGACCTTCCCGAGATCTTGAAGCAGATCGCGGACCAGACCATAGCCCGGGGGCGGCTCACCGCGGTCGACCTTCAGTAAGGGGTCGAACACGACGTGTAGCACTGATGTACCAATTCTTCACGTAGGGTGTGACAACGCTCATAGTGGTCCGACAGAATCAGATCCAATCGTTAGGCACTGGTGATCAAAGGGGGCAGATCGCGTCGATGGCCGCGCGATCTCATCGGTGCCAAAGGGAGGCCATGGCTTTGAGGGTGGTGCAATGATCGCGGTCGTAGTGAGCTTGGTCGCTGTCGTGCTCCTCGTGCTCGTCGTCGTGGCACTGGGCATGCGTTCGATGAACCGCCGGGAGAGCTCGCTTCCTCCGGAACGGCTGAAGGAGATGGCCGAGAAGGAGGAGTCGACCCACGCTCGGTCCACGGACGAGTTCGCCGCGCACGAACCGCGGATGAACAACTTCAGCCCCGACTTCAGCCCGATCGACCAGCCGAAGGCGCCGAAACCGGTGCGCACCGGTCAGCGTGGCCGGCGTGGCGTCGACGAATGGGGCAACCCGACGTCCGACGACGAGGACGAGGAGTTCTGGGCCAACATCCGCAGCGACGCGGAGGAGGGCGGCTTCGGCGCGGGTGGCACCGTGGCGGCCAGGAAGGGCGCCTCCCGCCCCGTCGAACGCGAGCGTCCCACCGAGCACCCCACCGGGCACCCCACCGGGCACCCCACCGGGCACCCCACCGAGCACCCCACCGGGCATCCAGCTGAGCATCCAACCGGGAATCCGACCGGGCGTCCCACCGGGCGCCGGGCAGAGCGCCGCGCCGAGCGTCCCGCCGCGTCCGGGGGCGAGCGTCCCGCGGAGCGGCAGGCGAGCCGGCCCGCCGAGCGCCGCTCGGAGCGTCCAGGCAAGCGCGCCGCCAAGCCGCGGCCCGTGGCGGCCTCCGTCGACCCCGACGCGACCACCGTCCAGGGCCCGCTGCCGCAGCGCCAGCCGGCCGCCTCCAACCACTCCTCCCATCACCCCTCCGGCCTCGCCGACCTGGTCGAACCGGCCAAGCCAGCCGTCCCTGCGCAGGCCGAGCTGGCCGACCAGCGCACCGTGACCTTCTCGGCGCCTCCAGGCGACGTGATGAGCATCCTCGCCCCGGGCGCCCAGCCGGTGCCTCCCCCCGCCCGGCCCGCCGACCCCGCTCCCTCCACGTCCCCGGTCCCGGTGTCGTCCAACACCACCTATCCGGCGCCCACCACCAGCGGCTCGTTCCCCGCGACCGGCGGCAACGGCTCGCTCTCCACCAACAGCGGCGGCCCCCTGGGCAGCGGCTCGTTCCCCGCGACCCCGGCCGGTGGCAGCGGCTCGTTCCCCGCCGTCAGCCCCACCTCGAGCGGCAACTTCCCGGCCGCGCAGCCCACCCCCATCCACGGCGCGCCGACGAGCGACCCGTTCCCCGCCTACAACGGCGTGGCCGACCCGCTCGACACCACCTGGACCAACCCGCCCGCGACCGGCCCGTCATCCGGCCCGTCGTCGGGCTCGTGGCCGGCGTCCACGCCCGACGTCCTCGACGGCCCCTCCCCGGCGACCTCGTTCGGCGCTGTCGGCTCGTGGCCGGCGTTCGATCAGCCCGCCGAGCGTGCCGCCTACCCCGCCTCCTACGAAGTGAGCGCGGGCTGGGCCGTGGCCGACGACTCCGCCCCCCTCACCGGTCCCTCCCCCGCCACCGGCACCCCGACGGCGCCCGGCAGGACGGTCTCGGCCTACGACGACGTGCTCGCCGCTCCCACGCCCACACCCGCCCCTGCTCCGCAGCCGTCCTCGTTCGCGTACGAGACGGGCGACATCACCACGAGCCCCGCCGCAGGGGCATGGCCGGAGCCGCCGGCGGGCGGCGCCGCCGGCTCCGACACCACGTGGCAGGCGTTCGGCGGCGACGCGCAAGCACGACCCCAGGCCACCCCGGGCAACGGCCGAGGCAGCCACCGCAGGAAGAGCCCGGAACAGGACTACCCGCACGACTATTACCGGTGATGGCAGCCCTCATTAATGGGTAAAACCCACGTGAGACACGCCTAAAGCGCGGTCGACGGAGCAATAGGGTTTGCTCCATGATCCGCGACACGCACCGTATCCGGCTGAGCACGCTCCGGCATGACGTGCCGGCGTCGCTCGTGGTCTTCCTCGTCGCGGTGCCCCTCTCGCTGGGCATCGCGATGGCCTCCGGAGCCCCCCTGGTCTCCGGGCTGATCGCCGCCGTGGTGGGCGGGATCGTGGGAGGCACACTGGGCGGCTCCTCCGTACAGGTCAGCGGGCCCGCCGCCGGCCTGTCCCTGGTGGTCCTCGATCTCGTGCACACGTACGGATGGCGGGCCACCTGCATGATCACTCTGCTGGCGGGCGCCGTCCAGCTCGTGCTCGGCATCTTCAAGGCGGCCAGGGCCGCGCTGGCGGTGTCACCGGCCGTCATCCACGGCATGCTGGCGGCGGTCGGCGTGATCATCGCCCTCGCCCAGCTCCACGTGGTGCTGGGCGGCACGTCACAGAGCTCGGCCGTGGCCAACATCATCGAGTTGCCCGGCCAGATCGCCGACCTGCACGGGCACAAGGTGGCGGTCGGCCTGCTCACCATCACGGTGCTGGCGTTGTGGACCCGTCTGCCGGGGCCGGTCAAGGCGGTCCCCGCGCCGCTGGCCGCGCTGCTCGCGGCGGCGGGCACCGCCTGGGCCTTCGGCTGGGACGTCACCCGCGTCGACCTGTCCGAGAGCGTCGGCGAGTGGGCCTTCCCCGTGCTGCCGCAGGGCGACTGGCACCTGGTCGTGGCGGCGGTGCTGCTGGTGGCGCTGCTGGCCGGCTGCGAGTCGCTGCTGTGCTCCGTCGCGGCCGACAAGATGCACGGAGGCAAGCGCGCCGACCTCGACCAGGAGCTGACCGGCCAGGGCGTGGCCAACATGGTCACGGGCGCGCTCGGCGGCCTGCCCGTCGCCGGGGTGATCGTGCGCAGCACCACCAACGTGCGGGCGGGCGCGCGTACTCGCTGCTCGACGATCCTGCACGGGGTGTGGGTGCTCGTCTTCGCGCTCGGGTTCGGCTGGTCGATCCGGTTGATCCCGCTGGAGGCGCTGGCGGCGCTGCTGGTGTTCATCGGCGTGCAGATGGTGAACCTCGGTCACATCAAGAAGGTGCACGGCCACGGCGAGGTGCCGGTCTACCTCGTGACCATGGTCGCGGTGATCCTGCTCGGCCTGGCCGAGGGCGTGCTGGCAGGGCTCGCGCTGGCCGCGCTGCTAGCGCTGCGCCGGCTGACATGGGTCACCGTGCTCAAGCGCGAGGATCGCCCGGGGCGGCTGCACGTGACGATCTCGGGCTCGCTCACGTTCCTCGGCGTCCCCAGGCTGACGCACGAGCTGCGGGCGATCCCCGCGGGCACGGACGTCGACCTCGACCTGAACATCGACTTCATGGACAACGGAGCCTTCGAGGCCATCCACTCCTGGCGGCTCGACCACGAGCGCATGGGCGGCACGGTCCACATCGACGAGCTGCACGACGAGTGGTACGCGCTGGCGGCCAGCGGCGCGCGGATGTTCCCCGTCAAGTCGCCCCCCAAGGCGCCTGACCGGTGGTGGCTGCCATGGGCGCACCGGAGCCGTCCCGGGCTGCCCACCGTGTCGCCGTCCGACGCGTCCGAACCGTCGGAGTGCCGGCTCACGGAGGGCGCGCGCGAGTACCACCGGCGTACGGCTCCGCTGGTGCGGCCCATCTTCACCGAGCTGGCCCGCAAGCAGCAGCCGTCGCACCTGTTCATCACGTGCGCCGACTCCAGGATCGTGCCCTCGCTGATCACGGCGAGCGGCCCAGGAGACCTGTTCACGGTGCGCAACATCGGCAACCTGGTGCCGCGCAGGGGCACGGAGCCGCACGACGACTCGGTGGTGGCCGCCATCGAGTACGCCACGCAGGTGCTGGGAGTGCACACGATCACGGTGTGCGGCCATTCGGGCTGCGGCGCGATGGCGGGACTGCTGAGCGGCGGCGTACAGGCGGGCAGCCTGCCCGGGCTGCGCAGGTGGCTGCGGCACGGCAACCACAGCCTGGCCGCGTTCATCGAACGAGAGGGAGACCGGCTGCACAGCGGGGCGCTGGACGTCTTGTGCCGGGTCAACGTGCAGCAGCAGCTGGAGAACCTGCGGACGTACCGGAAGGTCGACGAGCAGGTGCGGGCCGGGAAACTCGAACTGGTGGGGCTCTTCTTCGACATCGGCTCGGCCAGGGTGCACATGGTGCCGCCGCTGCGTCCTGCGCTCTCCGTGAAGACGTCCGGCGACGTGGTGATGGCGCGCGAAGATTGACCCCATGAAACTTCTGGTCCTGGGTGGTTCGAAGTTCCTCGGGCGGGCCGTCGTGGAGGCGGCGCTGGCCCGTGGACATCAGGTCACGACGTTCAACAGAGGCCGCAGCGGGGCCGACGTGCCCGGCGTCGAGGCCGTGCACGGCGACAGGGATGTGGGCGCCGACCTCGAACGGCTGACGAGCGGACGGTCGTGGGACGCCGTCATCGACACGTCCGGCTACGTGCCGCGGGTCGTGGGCGAGTCGGTCCGGGCGCTGTCGGGACGGGCGGGGACGTACGTGTTCGTGTCCACGATCTCGGCCGCCGAGGGCTTTCCCGCAGGGCCGGCCGAAGACTCCGCGAGATGGCCGTGCGAGCCCGGCGCCGGGCCCGACGACGGCGAGTACGGCGAGCTGAAGGCGGGCTGCGAGCGGGCGGTCGAGCAGGGCTTCGACGGCGCCGTGCTGATCATCAGGCCGGGTCTGATCCTGGGGCCGCACGAAGACGTGGCCAGGCTGCCGTGGTGGCTGACCAGGATCTCGCACGGCGGGCGGGTCCTCGCCCCCGGCGACCCCGGGTCGCCGATGCAGCTGGTGGACGCTCGCGACGTGGCGGCGTTCACCCTCGACCGGGCCGAGGCCGGCGCGCCGGCTCTGTTCACGGTGACGGGGCCGGCGGGCAACACCACCTTCGGCGAGTGGCTGGGGTTGTGCAAGGAGGCGACGGGGTCCGACGCGGAGTTCGTCTGGGTGGACAGCGAATTCCTGGTGGAGCAGGGGGCGGGGGTGTTCGTGGAGCTCCCGCTGTGGGTCGGGCCGCCGTCGCCGGAGACGAGCCACTTCTGGACCGTGCCGACGGCCAAGGCGGAGGCGGCCGGGCTGCGTACGCGTCCCGTGGCCGAGACCGTGCGGGACACGTGGGCGTGGTTGCGCGAGATCCCCGAGGACCAGCGCACCTACGGCAAGATGACCCCGCACGGGATGGCGCCGGAGAAGGAGGCCGCCATCCTCGCCGCGTGGGCGGCCCGTTCTGCGTGATCCCGCGCTGACGGGACGGCCTGCCGGGGTCAGGGGTCGCGGCGGTGCCGGCGAGGTTCGCACCGGGCCTTGCGGCACCGGCCCTGGCTCCCCGGACGGGAGGTTCCCTGCCTGTCAGGCTGTGACCGGATCGCAAACGCGGTGGAAACACCTGCTCCGGGACGCTGCCTCTCATGGTTCTCCGCGCTTCCCCTTCCCCACCGTCGTTTCCGCCGGTTCTCGCGTAGGCAGCCGTGCCCGCGAAGCCCGGGGCGTCGCCGCGCCGCCGCGTCCTCCCCCTCCTCGCCGCGCTCGCCCTGCCGGCCGTGCTCACGGCGAGCGGCGTACGCGCCACGCCCGTCACCCTCACGCCCGCCTCCGTGACGGTGGGGTCGCCGCCTGCCGAAGCTCCGGAGCAGAACCACCCGGAAAGGGAACCTCCGGACAGGGACCGCCCGGAGAGCGAAGCGCCGGACAGGGAACCGTCGCCGACGGCCAACCGGAAGCCGCTCACCAGGTCGCTGGACCGTTACCTGGACGACGTCTCGGGTGAGCTCGCGGTGTCCGTACTGGATCTTCCGACCGGCCTGTCCTACTCCTACAACCGGGGGCTCAGGGCGGCCGCGGCCAGCATCGTCAAGGTGGACATCGTGATCGCGCTCCTCCTCAGGGCCCAGCGCCAGGGACGCGGCCTGACGGCCTGGGAGCGGCGCTCGGCGGCTCAGGCCATCAAGGTCAGCGACAACGCCGCCGCGTCCGCGCTCTGGGCGGCCATCGGCGGGTCGTCCGGGCTGGCCGCCGCCAACAAGGAACTCGGCCTGCGCCACACCCGTCCCGGTCCTGGCGGCGCATGGGGCTCGACCACGACCAGCGCCGCCGACCAGGTCCGGCTGCTCAAGGCGCTCTCGTCCACCACCAGCCCCTTGTCCGCTAAACACCGCCGCTACGTGCTGGGCCTGATGCGGAACGTGGTTCCGGAGCAGGCGTGGGGCGTCAGCGCGGCCGGGCGCGGCGAGGCCGACGTCGCGCTGAAGAACGGCTGGCTGCCCAGGCAACGGGACGGAGGGCGGTGGACGGTCAACAGCATCGGCAGGGTGCGGGATCGCGGTCACACCTTTCTCATCGCGGTCATCTCCCGGCGTAACAGCTCGATGGGGGTGGGGATCAAGGCGATCGAGCGGGTGAGCAGGCTCGTCACCCAGGCCCTCGCCAGAGCCTCCGCCCGGCGGTGACGTCACGCCTCACGGGCCTGCCATGATCGCCGAACTTCCGGCGGGCAACCCGATGTCGCCAGCTCGGACACCACCGCTCTCGCCGCGTCGTCCGATGACCGCCAGCGCGTCCCTTCACCCTCCGTGACACTGGAGTCATGAGCACAGCGAACACGACCGAGAGGCAGACTGACCGCTCCCCCTCGGAGGAGCGATCGCAGGACGCCTGGGCGGTCATGGAGAACTTCTACCGGGCCGAGGCCGCGTACGTCGCCGCGGGCGGGTTCGGCAACGCCCGTTATGACGAGGTAGCCGCGTATCTGGACCCCGACGTCGTCCTGTACCAGGCTCCCGGCCTGCCCTTCACGGGGACCGGCACGTGGCGAGGACATGACGGGATGGAGCGGTTCCTGGCCGCTTTCAGCCAGACCTGGGCATCCATGGAGTTCCTGGAGCAGGAACACTGGGGCGACAGGGACACGGTGGTGGTGCGAAACCGCGTACGGTTCCGCTCTCGCGCGACCGGCCAGGAGATCGACACGCAGATCATGCAGCTGATCCGGGTACGGCACGGGCGCATGCTCGAATGCCGGCCGTTCTACTGGGATCCCGCCGCCATCGCCGCCGCGACCACGCCTGTCCGGCACCCGGGGCCCGAGCACGCCTCGAACGCCGGCAGCACTGCCCACCCCTGACCTGTACGGCCAACCTCGTCCCGGACTCCGAGAGCTCCTTGACGTCGCTCCCACCATGGTCCGGCCCCTGGTCACGAGGGCGGAGAGTGACGAGCCGGCCTGTAGGCCGGGTTCTGTCCTTCGTGCGAAGGGGCGGCCATCCATCTAGGACCGCCGTTGCCGGCGGCCTCAAGCGGTCTACCCGCGCGGCTCGGGCGGACAGCCCTCGAACGTCGCGCGCGGGCGCTCCGGGGAGCGCCCTTCTTGACCTTGCTCCGGGTGGGGTTTACCGAGCCGCCCACGTCACCGTGGGCGCTGGTGGTCTCTTACACCACCCTTTCACCCTTACCTCCCGGCTGACCGGGAGGCGGTCTGCTTTCTGTGGCACTTTCCCGCGGGTCACCCCGGGTCGGCGTTACCGACCACCCTGCCCTGTGGAGCCCGGACCTTCCTCGGCGGGCCCGAAAGCCCGACGCGGCCGCCCGGCCGACTCGTCGGAATGAGGTTACCAAATCTCCCGCGTTCCCAGCCCCGTGGCGAGATCGTCCCGGTGGAACGAGGCTGGTCGTCGCCCGTGCGGAGGTGACGTGCCGTGCCGGGTGTTCTGGCGGCATCCGGCCCGGCACACGCTCATCAGCGCAGGTGGGAGATGTCGTTGAACGACTTCACCACGGCGGGCCCGTCCGCGTAGTAGTCGATGAGCGACAGGCAGGCCAGGTCGAGATGCATGCGGTAGAGGGACTCCAGCGGCGCCATGAGGGCGAGTCGCAGGAGCATCTTGATCGGGGTGACGTGCGAGACTGCCAGCACGGTCTTGCCTTCGTACCGTTCGACCAGGCGTTCACCCGCCGCCTGCACGCGGAGCGCGGCCACGGCGAAGCTCTCGCCGCCGGGCGGGGCGACCGTGGGGTCGGCGAGCCAGGCGGCCAGTTCGGCGGGCCAGCGGCGCTGCACCTCGGTGAACGTGTGCCCCTCCCAGACGCCGAAATCGGCTTCCCTGAGGTCTTCGTCCACCTCGACATCGCGGCCGGTGCGCTGGGCGACCACCTCCGCGGTCTGCCTGGCGCGCTTGAGCGGGGAGGTGACGATCACGTCCAGCCGGTACGGCTCGCGCGACAGCCGATCGGCCGCCGCCGACGCCTGGGCCAGGCCGTTGGGTGTGAGCTCGGCGTCGCCGCGACCTGAGAACCTGCGCTCCAGGGACATTTCGGTCTCGCCGTGCCGGAGGAGGAGCAGCGAGGTCGCCACCTTGGTGGACGAGACCCAACCGGCGTTCTTGCCGAGCCGCTGGGCGGTGGCGATGGAGGCAGTGGGGGCCGACATTTCGGAGATGTCGCTGACGTCGAGGAGATCCGTCTGCCTCGCCACCGGCGGCGCCGAGGCCCGAGCCCGCGAGCCCGCCTTCCGGCTCGCGTCGGAGGGATCTCCCGCGTCCGTCAGGTCCGCGCCGTCCGGCTCCCGCCACCCGGAGGACGGCTCCGGTGGGGTGGTGCCGCCCGCCTTCCAGGTCAGGCCCTTGGCTGCGGCGTCCATGGCCTCGTTGGCCAGGCGGTCGGCGTGTTTGTTGCGTTCGCGGGGGATCCAGGTCCACTCCGACACCCGCAGCCGCCTGACCAGCGCCCCCGCCTCAAGGGCCAGCGGGCGCAGCCCTTCGTTCTTGATCTTCCAGCGGCCCGCCATCTGCTCGATGACCAGCTTCGAGTCCATGCGCACGGCCACCGAGGCCCCGTCGCCGGCCAGCTCCAGCACCGCCGTGAGCCCGGCGATCAATCCGCGGTATTCGGCGACGTTGTTGGTGGCGACGCCGATCGCTTCTGCCGCCTCCGCCAGCACCTGGCCGTCGGAGGCGTCCTTGACGACCGCGCCGTAGCCCGCCGGTCCCGGGTTGCCGCGCGAGCCGCCGTCGGCCTCGACGATGTAGGACGTCACAGGCCGGACTCTGGTGTGCGGACGAGGATGCGGCGGCACTCGTCGCAGCGGATCACCTCGTCGTGCGGGGCGGCCTTGATGCTGTTCATCTCGGCGATGGACAGGGCCACCTTGCATCCCTGGCACCGGCCGCCGCGCAGCATGGCCGCGCCCACGGAGTATTGGTCCTTCAGCTTCTCGTAGAGGGCCAGCAGGTCGGCGGGGATCTCGCCGGAGACGGCGGCGCGGCGGCCCTGGACCTCGGCCGCCTCCTTGTCGATCTCACCGAGCGCGCTGTCGCGGCGGCCCTCGGCGGCAGAGAGCTCGGCGGCGACCTCGTCGCGCTGCCTCACCAGGTCGGCGACCTTGGTGTCGGCGGCCTCCTTGCGCTCCATGATCTCCAGCACGATCTCCTCGAGGTCACCCTGGCGCTTCTGCAGCGAGGCGATCTCGGACTGGAGGCCGGCCAGATCGCGCGGCGAGGAGACGGCGCCGGAGTCGAGACGCTTCTGGTCGCGCTCGGCACGCGTGCGCACGGCGTCGACGTCGGCCTCCGCCTTGGTCTGCTCGCGGGTCAGGTCGCCCGCCTCGGTCTCGGCCTCGATCACCTGGGTCGAGAGCCGGGCGTACAGCTTGGAACGCTCGTCGATCTCGGCGAGCTCGGGCAGGGTGCGCCGGCGGTGCGCCAGCCGGTCGATCACGGAGTCGAGCTCTGCCAGGTCGAGCAGTCGCTTCTGGGCCTCAGGGGCTGCTTTCATGATCAATATCCTCTTGTCCAAGCATCGGTGACCGTGGCGGAGACACGTGTTTCAACGGTAACGCCACTCGCGTGCAGGATGGACGCCGCGCTGTCGAGCCAGGGCCACTCGGTAGCCCAGTGCGCGGCGTCGATGAGCGCGGGGCCGCCCGTCTCCATGAACTCGCTGGCCGGATGGTGGCGTAGATCCGCCGTCAGGAACACGTCGACGCCCGCGGCCCTCGCCGCGCCGAGGAGGGAGTCGCCCGCTCCCCCGCTGACCGCCACGCGCTTGACCCGGCGCGACGGATCGCCCGCGACCCGGATCCCCCACGACGTGCGCGGCAGGCCCTTGGCCGCCCTCGCCGCGAAGTCCTCCAGCGTCGTCTCCTCCGCCGTCTCGCCGATGCGGCCCAGCCCGCGCCAGGGGTCGTCGGGGAACGGCTGGAGCGGCACCAGGTCGCCGGCGAGCCCGACGGCTCTGGCCAGAGCGTCGGACACGCCGGGGTTGGCGACGTCGGCGTTGGTGTGCGCGGTGTAGAGGGCGATGTCGTTCTTGATCAGGGTGTGGATCAGGCGGCCCTTCGGCGTGGTCGTGGCCACGCTGGTGGTGCCGCGCAGGTAGAGCGGGTGGTGGGTGACGATCAGGTCGGCCTGCCACTCCAGGGCCTCCTCGGCCACGGCGGCGACGGGATCGACCGCGAGCAGCACCCGCCGCACCGGCTGGGCCGGGTCGCCGCTGACCAGCCCCACCGCGTCCCAGGATTCGGCTCGGGCGGGCGGGTAGGCCGCCTCGAGCACCTCGATCACGTTCGTCAACGTCACAGCAGCCACCTGCGCAGACTACCGGTGACCGGCGGGGTGGCGGCGCACGTGACAAGGGCTGTCGCGGGAACGCAGGCCGGGCGTAATGTAAGTGAATCCTGACCTGCGGAGGACGGCATGGCACCAAGCGTCGCGATCATAGGGGCGGGCTTCGGCGGACTGTGCATGGCCATCCAGCTCGAACGGGCCGGCATCCGCTCCTACACGGTCTTCGAAAAGGCCGCCGGCCTGGGCGGCACCTGGCGGGACAACACCTATCCGGGTGCGGGCTGCGACATCCCCTCGCACCTGTATTCGTACTCGTTCGAGAAGTACGCGAGCTGGACCCGCCGCTACCCCGAACAACCCGAAATCCTCGCCTATTTAGAGCATTGCGCCGATAAATACGACGTCAGGCGAAAAATCCGCTTCAACAGCGAGGTCCGCAGAGCCACCTTCGACGACGCGAGATGGCAGGTCACCACGGCCCTCCCGGAGGGCGGCGAGCACACCGAGGCGTTCGACGTGGTCGTCGTCAGCGTCGGCCAGCTCAACCGCCCGCGCTTGCCCGGCCTTCCCGGCATGGCGGACTTCGAAGGTGTCTCCTTCCACTCCGCCCGCTGGAACCACGACCACGATCTCACCGGCCGGCGGGTCGCGGTCATCGGCAACGGCTCGTCGGCCGCGCAGCTCATCCCGCGCGTGGCCGAGCAGGCCGAGCACCTCGACGTCTTCCAGCGCACCCCCAACTGGGTGATCCCCAAGCCGGACGCCGCGTTCGGCCCGCCTGCCCGGCTGGCCTTCCGCCTGGTCCCGGGCCTGCAGCGGGCCTACCGCGAGTGGATCTACCGCTACGCCGAGGCCACCCTCTACCCGGCGCTCGCCCAGGGCTGGAGCGCCGACCTGCTCAGGAAGCGGGCGCTGCGCCACCTGCGCGACCAGGTGCCCGACCCGGCGCTGCGCGCCAAGCTGACCCCCGCCTACCCTCCCGGCTGCAAGCGGATGATCATCGACAGCTCCTTCTATCCGGCGCTGACCAGGCCGAACGTCGACGTGGTGACGGACACGATCGTCCGGGTCACGCCGAAGGGCGTCGAGACCGCCGAGGGTCTGCGCGAGGCCGACACCATCGTCTACGCCACCGGCTTCGCAAGCACCGAGTTCCTCGCGCCGATGGAGATCAGCGGGCGCGACGGGCGTTCGCTGGAGGAGCAGTGGAAGAACGGCGCAGAAGCGTATCTGGGCATCTCCGTGCCGAACTTCCCGAACATGTTCCTCCTGTACGGCCCCAACACCAATCTCGGGCACAACTCCATCGTCTTCATGCTCGAGTGCCAGGTGGAGCACATCATGGCCTGCCTGGCGCACCTCTCGCTGAACGGCCCGATCGAGGTGCGGCCCGAGGCGATGGCCGCGTGGCGGGGGCGGCTCGACGCGGCGATGGAGCGGATGGTGTGGGGCGGCGGCTGCCAGAGCTGGTACAAAACCGCTGAAGGCCGCGTCACGAACAACTGGCCCGGCCCCACAACGCTCTACCGCAGGCTGACGGCGAGACCCCCGATCCCCGCTTACCGGCCCGCCGGATCGCCCTAGGGCCACGCGCCGTCACCGGCCTGCGCCTGCCCGCCGGCCAGGTGCGGCCCTCCTGCCCCCCGGAAATCGCGATCACACGTTCAGCTCAGCCGGGCGTGCGCGTAGGCGATCATGGCGTCGCGCATGTACTCGGCCAGGCCTTCGGCGACCTGCTCGTAGTTCGTCCGGAACTGCTCCTCCTGCGCCTGCATCCGGGCGAGATGGAGATACTGCGCCTTGGTCGGCGCCCAGGACTCGTTCAGATGCCGGTAGTGGAGGTCGAGCTCGGCGAAGACCTGCGGAGCGTCGACGGGGGCGCCGGCGAGCATGTGCTCGGCCATCCGTATCATCCCCGCGGTCGCCTCCCGCTGCATCTGCTTCAATTCCTGTGGAGTGCGACCGGCCAGCACCTCCTGCTGCCCGCTCCGCTGCCAGTGCTCCTGCCACCGCTCGCGGGCGTCGGCCTCGTAGCGTGCGCTGTCGAAACCCTCGAACAGGTTCTCCGGTCTGCTGATCTTGGACATGGTCGTCTTCCCTTCGTTCTCCTGCAGTTCGGCGATGGTGCGCTCGACCATGCGGGCGACCTCGTTCAGCCGGTCACGCTCCGTCAGCAGCCGCTGGTGGTGCTCCCGCAGCGCTGCGACGGGGTCGGTGTGCCGCTCGACGATCTCCTTGACCTCGGGCAGGCCGAGGCCCAGCTCACGCAGTACCAGGACCTGCTGCAGGCGCAGCAGTTGGCTCTCCTCGTAGTAGCGGTAGCCGTTCGCGCCGACGTGTGCGGGCGGCAGCAGCCCGATCTCGTCGTAGTGGCGCAGCGTCCGGGACGTCACTCCCGACATCCGGGCCACCTGTGCGATCGACCATGCCATGACCGGCCCACCCGTCCTCACCCATCGCCGAGCCGGTGCTTTCCCGGCTCGTTCACCACGGTAGAAGTTGACGTAACGAGAAGGTCAAGAAGCGGGCCTGCGCATGATGGTGACGCACGAACGACGAGCTCGCCGTTCGGACACTGGCACATTGGAGCGGCCCGGCTCGCACGATAGCGTCCGGAATATGACGTCTTCCCTGCACCAGCGCGCTGTCGTGGCCGACACGCACAACGACCTGCTCATGGCCGTCGCGGCCCGCCCGCCCGAGCAGTGGGCGGCCTTCTTCCGCGAGCGGTGGTTGCCGCAGCTGATCGAGGGCGGCGTCAACCTGCAGATCCTGCCGGTCTTCATCGAGGACGACCACCGTCCTGAGGGCGCGCTGCGCCAGACGTTGCGGATGATCGAGTGTGCGCACGTGCTGGCCGAGGGCAACCAACAGCATGTACGGATATGTCGTGACGCTGCCGAGATCGACCGGGCGCTCGACGACGGCACGATCGCCCTCGTGCTCGCGCTGGAGAGCATGCCCGGCCTCGACGCCGACGTCGAGCTGATCTCGACCATGCACCGCCTGGGCGTGCGGGTGGCCTCGATCGCGCACTTCGGCCGCACGCCCCTGGCCGACGGCAGCGGCGAGGACGCCACCGGCAGCGGGCTGACCTCCCACGGCGTCGCCGCCCTGCGCGAGATGGAGCGGCTCGGCATGGTCTTCGACGTCTCCCATCTCGGGGCCTCCGGCGTCGCGCACGTGCTGGAGCTGGCCACCAAGCCCCTGCTCGCCACCCATTCCTCCGCCCGCGCCCTGCGCGACCACCACCGCAACCTCACCGACGACCAGCTCCGCGCCGTGGCCGCCACCGGCGGCGTGATCTGCGTCAACTTCTTCGCGCCCTTCCTGGCGGAACGCCCCGGGGACATGACGCTCGACCGCCTGCTCGACCACGTCGAGCACATCGCGGCGGTCGCCGGCGTCGACCACGTCGGCCTCGGCCCCGACTTCATCCACGAGGTCATGTCCGACCTGACGCGGCCGTGCTGCGAGGGCCTCAACTACCGCGGCGTCGACCCCAAGTCCGCGATCCCCGGTCTGGAGGGGCCGTCGGGGCTGCCCATGGTCACCGAGGGCCTGCTCGCCCGCGGCCTGCCGGAGAAGGACGTCACGAAGATCATCGGTGGCAACGTGCACCGGTTCCTCGGGGAGCTGCTGGCATGATCGCGGACCTCGAGGAGCTCGTCCTGTGCGAGTCGTTCTCCAGCGACCTGGCCGCCGTCGCCCGCAGCGCCGAGGTCGTGGCCGCCATGGGGACCCGCCACCTCGGCGCCGAGCCGGAGTTCCTGGTCATCGACGGCGTCACACACCTGCGCTGGACGTTCGGCACCCCCAAGGTGCTGCTCCTTGGCCACCACGACACCGTCTGGCCGATCGGCTCGCTCGCCACCCACCCGTGGTCGGTGGTGGACGGCGTGGCACGCGGGCCCGGGGTGTTCGACATGAAGGCGGGGCTGGTGCAGACGTTCCACGCGCTGGCCGGGCTCGGCTCGCTCGACGGCGTCACGCTGCTGGTCACCGGGGACGAGGAGGTCGGCTCGCTCACCTCGTCCCGGCTGATCGAGGAGACCGCGCGCGGCCTGGCCGCCACCTTCGTCATGGAAGCCAGCGCCGACGGAGGGGCGCTGAAGACCGCCCGCAAGGGCACCTCGCTCTACACCGTGCACGTGCACGGCAGGGCGGCGCACGCCGGGCTGGAGCCGGAGAAGGGGGCGAACGCCGGAATCGAGCTCGCCCACCAGATCCTGGCCGTCGCCGGTATGGGCGCGGGCGCCACCACGGTCACGCCGACGGTGCTGTCGGGCGGCACGTCACTCAACACCGTCCCGGCGCAGGCCTCCGTCGGGGTGGACGTACGGGTGGCCGAGGTCGCCGAGCAGGAGCGGGTCGACGCCGCCGTACGCGCGCTCGCGCCGGCCGTGCCCGGCACCCGCCTGGAGATCCTCGGCGGGCCCAACCGGCCACCTCTCGAGAGCGCGATGTCGGCCTCGCTCTACGCGCTGGCCCAGAAGCTGGCGGCGGACCTCGGGGTGGGCCCGCTGAGCTCGGCGTCGGTGGGCGGCGCCTCCGACGGCAACTTCACGGCGGGTGTGGGCTGTCCCACGCTCGACGGGCTGGGCGCGGTGGGCGGCGGGGCGCACGCCGACCACGAGCACGTCGCCGTCGCCGAGATGCCCCGGCGTGCCGCGCTGCTGCGGGCGCTGATCGAGGCGGTCCGCTAGTACTCCAGTGACACTTTGCGATCATGGTATGGATCTGCGCTGGTAGTGGCAGTGTCGGGCTGTTGCTTGGTGGCGGCGGCGCCAGTCTGACCAGCGCAGAACGTGCGTGGTTGAGGGGCGCCGGGTCAGGACGAGTGAGGCCAGGAGCCGGCGGATCTCGGGCATGGTGAGCGGGATGCGGTCGTCGGTGGTGGGTGGCTGGACGGCAGCGATGGCGGCCAGCAGGGCCAGGGCGAGCATGGCCAGAGTGATGTGCCGGTGCCAGGGCGTCCAGCCGCGTACTTGGTAGTGGTCCAGGCCGACCTGTCCCTTGGCGGCTTGGAAGGACTCCTCCACCGCCCACCGGATACCCGCGATCTTGACCAGGGCCATGAGCGGCTGCCGGTCGGGGGCGTAGCAGCGGTAGAACGCCAGTTCACCGGTGGTCAGGTTGCGTCGGATCAGCAGCCACCGGTAACCGTCGGCCTGGCCTTCGTCGATGCGGGCCCAGGCCCAGGCATACCAGCGCGGTCCCTTGGCTCCCTGACCTGCGCGATAGCGGTGCCAGTGCCGATCGGCCACCCGCACCGCGACCTCAGCCGCGCTCAGAACAACGCCTTGCAGTTCGACGCGCCGGTTACCGGCGATGGCCAGCACATAGCCCGTCCGGCGCGCTTCCAGTGCGGCACGAAGACGCGGGTCCTGGCCGTAGACCTCATCACCTGTCGCCCAGGCCGCCTGCACGCCGGCCTCCAGCGCGGCCACAAGCATCGCCGTGGCCAGGGCGGGCTTGGTGGCGAAGGCGCTCTCGTCCGGGACACCGGCGGCCTGGCAGCGGCCGGGGTCGGCCAGCCAGGTGTGCTCGGGCAGGTAGAGCCTTCGGTCTAGCAGCGCCCGCCCGGCCGGGGTGGCATAGGCCAGAAACACCCCGACCTGGCAATTCTCGATCCGGCCCGCTGTCCCGCTGTATTGCCGCTGCACCCCGGCCGAGCGAACGCCTTTCTTGACGAACCCTGTCTCATCCACGATCAGCACACCGCCGGGGCCGAGCCGGTCGACGGCGAAAGCACGCACGTCATCGCGTACGGCGTCGGCGTCCCAGCGGGCGGTGCGCAGCAGCCGCTGCAGCCTCTGCGGGCCGATCAGCGCGGCATGTTCGGCCAAGTTCCAGCAGTTCTTGCGGTCGATGTCGGCCAACAGCCCGCGCACGTAAGCCCCAGCAGCGTGACGCGGTTCGACCCGGCCGAACCGAGAGGCGATCCGGGCCATCAGCTCGTTGAAGATGACCATCCAGCCATCAGGGTCTACGCTGTGGCTCGCGGCCACCGCACGATCTTTTGTAGTCCTCACAAACTCTGAATGATCACGCGGTGGCCGTCGCCATGTGACCCCAACGCCTCAAGATCGCGAAGTGTCACTGGAGTACTAGCCCGCGGCCCCGCCAGCAACTCGACGCCTCGGCGCCCGGCGATGGACCCCGGCTTGCCGCGGCGCGGGGGCGTCGTGGCTGAATGGGGAGGTGACCGGACACGGCGAGGCGAGGACCGGCGTGGTGATCAGAGAGCTGCGCGAGGTCCCGGAGTTCGAGCAGGTCTACGCGCTCTTCGAGGGCATCTGGCACCCCGGGCCGCGTAACGTGCCCATGCCCGTGGAGCTGATGATCGGCTTCGCGCACACCGGCAACTACGTGGCCGGGGCGTTCGAGGGAGAGCGGCTGGTGGGCGCCTCCGTGGGGTTCCGCGGCGGTGGGCGGTCGCTGCACTCGCACGTGACCGGCGCCGCCGTGCCGGGTCGGGGCATCGGCTACGCGCTCAAGACCCATCAGCGGGAATGGTGCAGGAGGAACGGTCTCGACACGATCACCTGGACGTTCGATCCGCTCGTACGGCGAAATGCGCGCTTCAACCTGCTAAAGCTAGGTGCGCTGCCTGAAAAATATTTGCCTGACTTTTACGGGGAAATGGCCGACGCCATCAACGAGGGGGACGCCTCCGACCGTGTGCTGGCCGTCTGGCGCATACGAGAATCCGTCACCGCCTCCCCCGTACCCGGTCTCGCGAACCTCCCCGTGTTGCTGGAGGCGGGCGATGACGGGTGGCCCGTCGTCAGGAAGGCCGAGGGCGACGTCGTTCTGGTGGGCACACCACCCGACATCGAACGGTTGCGACGGGAGGATCCGGCGGCGGCACGGACCTGGCGGGCGGCCATGCGCGAGGTGCTCGGCGGGCTGATGGAGGCAGGCGGGCATGTCGTGACATTGACGAATCATGGAAAGTATGTGGTGACTGTTCGTCGGCTATTCCACCGGGGTTTCGCCGCTCTGTAATGTGGCACGTAAGCACGCCGAAAAGGAGATCCGCATGACGGAATTCACCCCCACCGTTCCTGCGCGAGTCCTACCACCCGTCACCGTCCGCGACCTGCCCGAGCCTCCCCGAGCGACCTGGCGTTTCATCGGCCCGGGACTGGTCGGCGCCGGAGTCGGGCTGGCATCGGGCGAGTTCATCCTCTGGCCGTACATCGCCTCCCAGGTCGGGCTCGTCTTCATCTGGGGAGCGGCCATCGGGATCATCACGCAGTGGTTCCTGAACATGGAGATCGAGCGCTACACCCTGGCCACCGGCGAGACCGCGCTGACCGGATTCAGCCGGATGTGGAAACACTGGGGCCTGGTGTTCGTGCTGATGACGCTCGCCTCGAACCTCTGGCCGGGCTGGGTCACCACGTCCGCGACCATGGTGACCTATCTGACCGGAGCCGGCGAGGGGTCCGTACGCTGGATCGCCATCGGCATGCTGCTCCTGATCGCCTTCGGGCTGACGCTGGCCCCGGTGATCTACATCGCGCTCGAACGGGTGATCTTCGTGAAGGTCGCCCTGGTGGCGATCCTGATCGGGGTGGCGATCGTGGTCGCGATCACCGCCGACAGCTGGCTGCAGCTGGGCAAGGGCCTGACCGTCGGCGCCCAGTTCCCGGTGCCCCCGCTCGACTTCGCCGTCCTGATGGGCGCCATCGCCTACGCCGGCGCCGGCGGCGGCCAGAACCTGTGCCAGAGCAACTGGATCCGCGACAAGGGCTTCGGCATGGGCCTCTACGTGCCCCGCCTGGTCAGCCCGGTCACCGGGCAGGAGGAGGCGGCCGCGTCGACGGGCTTCCAGTTCGCGCCCACCAAGGAGAACCTCGCGCGGTGGCAGCGGTGGTGGCGGTTCGCCAACCTCGAGCAGGCGTGGACGTTCGGCCTGGTGACGTTCGTGACGATCGCGCTCATGTCGATGCTGGCCTACTCCACCGTCTTCGGGCGGCCGGGCCTGGAGAACAGCATCGAGTTCCTGCGCGTCGAGGGTCAGGTGCTGCAGGAGACCGTGGGCACCTGGTTCGGCGTGCTGTTCTGGGTGATCGGGGCGCTGGCCCTGTTCGCGGCGGCGATGGGAATCGTCGACTACACCTCGCGGCTGGCGTCCGACACGCTCAAGACCGTCTACCTGAAAAAGTCGTCCATCTCGGAGAACAAGGTCTACTTCATCACCGTCTGGGCGATCGCGCTGATCGGCACCGTCATCCTGCTGCTGGGCTTCGACCAGCCGCTCATTCTGCTGGTGTTCTCGGCCTGCTTCGCCGCCGTGATGATGTTCGTCTACTCCATCCTGCTGATCGTGCTCAACCGGCGGGCGCTGCCCGACGCCATCAAGGTCCGCTCCTACCGGCTGGGGGCGCTGATCTGGTCGGTCGCCTTCTTCGGGACGCTGACCGTGCTGGTCGTCATCCAGCAGGCGCAGAAGATCTTCGGCGGTTAGGGAGCCATCGCGGAAGCGCGCCTTCCGCGATGGCGGGCACACTGGGCGCATGCTGGAAACCTCGGCGCGGCTGCTCAGGCTCCTGTCCCTGCTCCAGGCGCACAAGGAGTGGTCGGGCCCCGAGTTGTCCGCCAGGCTCGGGGTCTCGACCAGAACGATCCGCAACGACATCGAGCGCCTGCGCACGCTCGGCTACCCGGTGCACGCCCGGCCCGGGGTGGCCGGCGGCTACCGGCTGGGCGCGGGGGCCGCGCTGCCGCCGCTGCTGCTCGACGACGACGAGGCCGTGGCCGTCGCGGTGGGGCTCGGCAGGGCGGCCGGCGGCGGCGTGGAGGGCATCGAGGAGAGCTCGGTGCGCGCCCTCGCCAAGCTGGAGCAGGTGCTGCCGTCCCGGCTGCGCCGCCGGGTCGGCACCCTCAACGCCTACACCGTGCAGATTCCCGGCGTCACGCGGGCGATGGTCTCCCCCGAGGTGCTCACCACGATCGCCGGCGCGGCCCGCGACCACGAGCGGCTGCGTTTCGACTACACCGGGCACGACGGCTCCTCCAGCGTGCGCGACGTGGAGCCGCACCGCCTGGTGCACCGGCGGGGTCGCTGGTATCTCGTGGCCTACGACGTCGAGCGGCAGGACTGGCGTACGTTCCGGGTCGACCGGATGCGCCCGCGCACGCCAGGCGGGCCCCGGTTCACCCCGCGCGAGATGCCGGAGGGCGGCGACGTGGCGGCGTACGTGGAGAAGGGCGTCAGCACGGCCATGGCGCGCTTCCGCGCGACGGTGCTGCTGCACGCGCCCGCCGGGCAGATCGAGGCCATGCGGCTTGGCGTGGAAGTCGAGCCGGTCGGCGAGACGACCTGCAGGATCGAGTTGCGCGGCGACGACCCGCAGGGGATGGCGGCGTGGATCGGGTTCCTCGGGGTGGACTTCGAGGTGCTCGACCCGCCCGAGCTGGCCGAGCAGGTGCTGCGGTTGTCCGAGCGCTACGGGCGCGCCGTCAGCGGTCGGTAAGGTCGCGGTCAGCGGGCCGTCAGAAGGCGCGGCGAGGCTGCCGTCATGAAGAACTTGACGCAGGTCGCGGGCGGCGCCGGCGACTTCCAGCTGGTCCGCCACCTCACCCTCGCAGGAAGCCAGTTCGAGATCGGCAGAGCCCTCACCGAGGAGGCCCGCAGGCTCGGCTGGTCCCCCACGCCGGCCTCGCCGGAGGTCAACCGGGCCCGCAGGATCTGGTTCGAGCGGCACTGGCCGCAGCACAACGCCCGCATGGACGGCGCCGCGGCCGCCCTCGGCCTCGACCCCGACCAGGACGAGCTGGCCCTCGACGGCCTCGACGTGGTCCCCGCGGGCTCCGGCTGCTCGGCCCTGTGGGTACCGCCGCAGGCATCCACCGACGGTCACGGCCGGGTGGGCCGCAACTACGACTTCTTCCGCCTCACCACCAGCGAGGTCATGGGCTCGGCGCCGGAGCCCGGCGAGCTGCCCATGGCCTCGCGCCCCTACGTGATCACCACGATCCCCGACGAAGGGCTGTCCTCGACCGTCATCACCATGTCGGACCTCGACGGCTGCATGGACGCCATCAATTCGGCGGGGCTCGCGGTCATGCTGCTGATCGCCGACTTCGAGAGCGCCGAGCCGCCGGAGCACGTCTCGCCGCAGGTCGGGGTGGGCAGCGTGCAGCTGCCCCGGTTCCTGGTCGACACCTGCGAGAACGCCGACCAGGCCAAGCAGGCGCTGCTGCTGGCCAAGCAGTACGACCACGGCACGCCCCTGCACTACCTGGTGGCCGACGCCCACGGGCAGGCGTTCGTGTGGGAGCGGGGCCTGGACGGCAGGGAGCACATCATCGAGTTCGGTGACGGGCCGCTCTGCGTCACCAACCACCTGCTGCACCGCAACCCCGACCCGATGAACCTGCCCGGCGACACCGAGGCCAGCTTCGGCACGTACGAGCGGCTGCGCACGTTGTACGAGCGCAGCAAGGGCGTCACCCTGTCACCGCAGGATCTGCGCGACAGCCTGCGGGCGGTCCGGCCGGCCGAGGATCCGGCCGTGCCGTTCCGCACGTTGTGGAGCACCGTCTTCGACACCGCGGACCGGACGTTGTCGACCCGCTTCTACCTGGGCGACGGCCGCTATTCGGAGGAGCTGGTGTTCCCCGCCGCGGCGAGATAGGCCTCGCGCACCTTCGACCGCGACAACTTCCCCGTGGGAGTGCGCGGCAGCTCGGAACGGTATTCGATCACCTTCGGATGCTTGAACCTGGCGATGCGCGGCCCGCAGTGCGCCAGCAGCTCGGCGGTGAGCCCGGAGCCGGGCGTGGCCCCGTCGGACGGCTGGACCAGGGCCACCACGCTGTGACCCCACTCCTCGTCGGGCACCCCGATGACGGCCACGTCGGCCACCGCCGGATGGTCGAGCAGGGCGGCCTCGATCTCGGCGGGGTAGATGTTCACCCCGCCGGAGACGATCAGGTCGGTACGCCGGTCGCACAGGAACAGGTAGCCGTCGTCGTCCATGAACCCGATGTCGCCCGGCGCGTACCACTCCCCCAGCATGCTGGCGGCCGTCTTCGCCGGGTCCTTGCGGTATTCGAAGGAGCCCATGGCGGACTTGACGTAGACCAGGCCCGGCTCGCCCGGCGGCAGCTCCACGCCCTTGTCGTCGAAGATCTTGGCTTCGAACGTGGGCGCGGGCCGGCCCACGGTGCCCGGCCTGGCCAGCCAGTCGTGCGGTTTGACGGAGAAGGCGATCGTGGACTCCGTGGAGCCGTAGTACTCGTAGAGCACCGGCCCCCACCAGTCCATGATCTGCTGCTTGACCGTGACGGGGCAGGCGGCGGCGGTGTGGATGACCTGGCGCAGGCTCGACAGGTCATAGCGGCCCCTGACCTCCTCGGGCAGGCGCAGCATGCGGTGGAACATGGTCGGCACCATCATCGCGTTGGAGACCCGGTGCCGGTCGATGAGCTCGAGGATGACCTCGGGGTCGAACTTGGGCGCGATCACCAGGGTGTGCCCGAGGTGCAGCGCGAACTGCGTGTGCGCGCACGGCGCGGAGTGGTACATCGGCGAGGTCACGAGATGGGTCTCCGCGCCCGGCCGGAGGTCGACGACCTCGCCGAGGAACCACACGTACAGCGGCACGATGGCCTCCGGCTCGGCGCCGGGCAGCGGCCGCTGCACGCCCTTGGGGACGCCGGTGGTGCCGGACGTGTACCACATCACAGCCCCGGCGGTCCGCTCAGCGGGCGCGCCGGCCGGCTGCCCTTCGGCCAGTCCCGCCGCGCCGATCTCCCCGCCGGGCACGGCGTGCGCGGGCCCGGTGACGACCACCTTGGCGTCGCAGTCGGCCAGGATGTACGCCACCTCGGACGCGGTCAGATGCCAGTTGATCGGCACGTAGTAGAGCCCGATCTGCCAGGTGGCCATGACCATGACGACCTGGTCGATCCCGTTGGGCAGCACGCCCGCGACCACGTCGCCGGCGCGCAGGCCGCGGGCCCGCAGCCCGTGGGACACCTGGTTGACCAGGGCGAGCAGCTCGCCGTACGACGTGCGGGCGCCGTCGGCGTCGATCAGCGCCAGGCGGCCGGGGTCGGCGGCGGCGATGGTGTAGAAGCCGGGCATCGTGCTGACGTCCATCACAACTCCAGCAGTGCGGCGAGGCGGGCACGGTGGATGCGCGGGGGCCCCATCAGCACTTCGTCCGCCTTGGCCCGCTTGTAGAACAGGTGGGCGTCGTGCTCCCAGGTGTAGCCGATGCCGCCGTGCAGCAGCAGGTGGTCGCGGGCCACCTCGAAGCAGGCGCGGCCGACGTACGCCTGGGCGAGGGCGGCGGCCTCCGGCAGCTCGTCCGGCGACCCGTCGGCCGCCCAGGCGGCGTAGCGGACGATGGACTCGGCCTGTTCGAGCTTGGCGTGCATGTCGGCGAGCTTGTGCTTGACCCCTTGGTAGGAGCCGATGTAGCGGCCGAAGGCGACGCGGACCTTGGCGTAGGCGACGATGTTGTCCAGCGCGGCCCGCATCACGCCCAGCTGCTCGGCCGCCAGCGCCACGCACAGCAGGTCGCCGACGTCCTGGCGCGGCCCCAGCACCCGCGCGGGCGCGCCGTCCAGCTCCACGCGGGCCTGGCCGCGGGTGGGGTCGAGCGTGTCCAGCGGGGTCCTGGTCACGCCGGGCCCCGCCAGGTCGACGGCGACGAGGACCACGCCGTCCCCGCCCTGCGCGGGCGCCACCAGCACGCCGGCCTCCATGCCGCTGATCACCTGCGCCAGCGTGCCGCGCACCGCCGAACCGTCGTAGGCCAGGACGGCCTCGCCGGCCGGCTCTGCGAGCGCCGCCAGGACGCGGCCTTCGGCGATGCCGGTCAGCAGCTCCTTGTCGGGCACCCGCGCCAGCGCGACGGTGGTGAAGGCCGTGGCCAGGAACGGCCCCGGCAGCAGGGCCGCGCCCGTCTCCTCCAGCACGACGGCCAGCTCGGTCATGCCGGCGCCCGCGCCGCCGTACTCCTCGGGGACGATCAGCCCGGACAGGCCGAGCTCGCCGTTGAGCCGGGCGTACACCTGCGGGTCGTAACCCTCGCGGACCTTGGGCAGCGGGGACGCGGCGCGCAGGAAGGCGCGTACGGCCTCGCGCAGCTGCTGTTGCTCCTCGCTGAGTACGAGTTTCACGCCTGGGTCCCCACCTTCAGATCCTTGAACGGCACGGTCTTGTCCACGCGGGGCTCGGGCGGCAGGCCGAGCACGCGCTCGCCGACGATGTTGCGCATGATCTCGTTCGTGCCGCCGCCCAGCGCCATGCCCGGGGCCATCGAGATCGCCTGCGCCAGCGGGTGGCCGGCCAGCGCGGCCTCGGGGCCGACCAGCTGCGTGGCGAGGTCGGCCTGGAACATCGTCAGCTCGGCGAGCAGCAGCTTGGCCGCGCTGCCCCGCGCCCCGGGGAAGATGCCGGCCCTGGTCTCCTGGGCCAGCCGCTGGTTGAACAGCGCCAGCGCGCGGGTGCGGATGTGCAGCTCGACGAGCTGGTCGCGGACCAGCGGGTCACCGGTGTCGACGGACCGGCGCAGCGCCTCGACCGAGGCGGGGTGGTCGCGCCGGCCACCCATGCCGACGCCCGCCGAGATCGACAGCCGCTCGTGCAGCAGCGTCGTGACGGCCACGCTCCAGCCGTCGTTGACCTCGCCCACGCGGTGCTCGTCGGGGATGGTCACGTCGTCGAAGAAGATCTCGTTGAAGTTGGCCCTGCCCGACATGTCCTTCAGCGGCCTGACCGTCACGCCCGGGTGGTGCATGTCGACCACGAACATGGTCAGGCCCTGGTGCTTGGGCACGTCGACGTCGGTGCGGGCCAGCAGCAGGCCCCAGTCGGCGTGGTGGGCGACCGAGGTCCAGACCTTCTGCCCGTTGACGATCCACTGGTCACCGCGGGCTCCGTCGCGCACCGCCCTGGTCTGCAGGCTGGCCACGTCGCTGCCGGCGCCGGGCTCGGAGAAGAGCTGGCACCAGATCTCCTCGCCGCGCAGCAGGGGCCGGACGAAGCGCTCGCGCTGCGCGTCGGTGCCCCGGTCGACCAGGGTCGGGCCGGTCATGCCGAGGCCGATCGAGAAGACGTAGGTGGGCAGGGCGTAGTCGCGCGCCTCCTCGGCGAACGCGCGCTCCTCCGCCTGGGTCAGCCCCTGGCCGCCCCACCGGCGCGGCCACGTGATGCCGGAGTAGCCGGCGTCGTGAAGCCTGGCCATGAAGTCCTTGGCCCGGGTGACCGCGTCCGTTTCCTGAGAGTCGTCCTGCGCGTCGTTGTGGGGGGCGTTCTCCTGCAGCCACGCCCTGGCGGCACGCCGGTAGTCAGCGAGGTTCACATCGACTCCTTGGCATCAGTGTTCACTTACTCTAGCCAGGGCGCCGGAGCCCGTACAGAGCATTGCTCTGTACGGGCTCAACTCGAATCAACGGCGGAATCTCCGTAAATTAGAGTAAGAGGCACTTGGTGTGATCACCTGACTACGGGGGGAAGGTGTGATCGCACGGCTGGGCCGTTCCATACGCGCGCGGCTGGCATTGTTCGCCAGTGTCGCCATGGCCCTGCTCTGCCTGACGACGAGTTCCGCGCTGCTGTGGATGGTCTACAACACGACCGTCGACATCCACACCCAGGACGCGGCCGGCACCACCCTGACGGTGGCCCACCTGGTCAGGGAATCCGAGCTGGCGCTCCTGGCACATCTCGACGTGCGAGGCGTCCAGGTCGTCGACCCGCACGGGCAGGTGGTGTCCGCCACGGCCGATCTGGCGGGCGGGCCGCGGCTCACCACCGCGGCACCTCCGCCGGGCACCATGAACCGCGTCGTCCACGCCTGCGACCTGCCGTACCTCTCCGGCGGCTGCCACATCGTGGCGATCTACCGCGTGTACCAGCCGGACGGCGACTGGCTCGTCTACGCCTTCCGCCCCCGTCCGCCCTGGTACGCCTCGCCCGGCGCGATCGCCTTCCTCGTCCTCGCTTCCGGGGCACTGGTCGTGCTGACCTGGTACGGCGTCTCGCACGTGGTGGCCAAGACGCTCGCACCCGTCAACCGCATCACGGGCAAGCTGGCCGAGATCACCGCCGGCGGCGGGGGGATGCGCGTTCCCGTGCCCGAGAACGCCGACGAGATCCGGGCGCTCGCGGAGACCGCGAACCGCACGCTCGCGCGGCTGGAGGACGCGATGGAGCAGCAGCGCAGGTTCGCCTCCGACGCCTCGCACGATCTGCGCAGCCCGATCACGGCGATGCGCGCCGAGGTCGAGGAGGCCCTGCTCGCCCCCGGCGAGTCCGACTGGCAGGAGGTCGGCGGCAAGCTGCTCACCAGCCTCGACCGGCTGCAGAACATCGTCACCGACCTGCTCACGCTGGCCAAGCTCGACGCGGGCGCCCCCGCCCGGCTCGGACCGGTCGACCTGAGCGAACTGGTCACGGCCGAGGTCGCCAGGCCGCGCACGAAGGACGTCCGGGTCTCGGTGCAACCCGGCGTGGTCGTGACGGGCGACCGGCTGAGGCTGGCCCGCCTGCTGACCAACCTCCTGGACAACGCCGAGCGCCACGCGGAGCGTGCGGTCGCCGTGATCGTGCGCCGCGACGGCGAGGCCGTGCTGGAGGTGCTCGATGACGGGGCGGGCATCGCGCCCGAGCACCGCGAGATGGTCTTCAGGCGCTTCACCCGGCTGGACGCCTCGCGCAGCCGCGACGCGGGCGGGACGGGGCTCGGCCTGCCGATCGCCCGCGAGATCGCGCGCACGCACGGCGGCACGCTGAGGATCGAGGATTCCCACGCCGGTGCCCGATTCGTCCTACGGATGCCGGTAAGGGAGGAGTAAAGGTGGGTAGTAATGGTTTTCGACCCCCTGCCTAGAACGCCCGGAGATCCACCAGTACCATGATCACCGCGAGATGACAGAACAGACGGCGCGCGCCCAGTTTGTCCAATAAAAACCCTTATAGCGAGAAATTAGAGTTACCTGCTGTGGCATCTGGTTTCAGCCGATTACGGCGCGAGGATCTTCTGAAGACGGCCTGCGAGGTGATCGCCGAACAGGGGTTCGGGCATACCAGGACCATCGACATCGCCAGGGCCGCCGGCGTCAGCCAGGCGCTGCTCTTCTACCACTTCGAGACCAAGGACCAGCTGTTCGCCCAGGCCTTCACCTACGTGGCCCGCCTGCACCTCGACGCGCTGAACGACATCGGGCGATCCCCCGGCACGCCGCTCGAACGACTGCGCACCCTCCTGCGGCTCTGCTCCCCCGCGGTCCCCACCGAGGGCTGGAGGTTGTGGATCGACGCGTGGTCCGAGGCGATGCGCAGCTCCCAGCTGGAGGACATCTCGCGCCGCATCGACGCCCAGGGCCGGCTCCTCCTCCGCGAGATCATCGAGGCCGGCGTGGCATCCGGCGAGTTCACGTGCGCCGACCCCGAAGGGGCGACGTGGCGGATCCTGGCGCTGGTCGACGGGCTCGCGGTCCAGATGCACGTGCACCCCAGGGCCCTGTCGCGGCGCCGGGCCGGCACGCTCATCCGCACGGCCGCCGCCAACGAGATCGGAGTCGCCCCGGAAAAGCTGTGACGAAACCTGCGGTCCTGACCTTCCCGCGCTATTGGATGCTTCGTACAATAACGGGCGAGGAGAGGAGCGCACGCGATGACACAGGCACCGAGCTCTACCGCCGCCAGGGAACGCGACGAGCAGGTCGCGAACAGGAAGGCCTACGAAGCGGTCATCGAACGCCTCTCGAAGGCGTCGGTCGACAAGCACTGGGAGCCCTATCGAGACATTCCCTGGGACGACCCCGAGTTCCAGGTGGACCCGGCCGACCCGCGCTGGGAGCTGCCCACGGTCGACAAGCTGGGCGGCCACCCGTGGTACCGCGGCCTGCCCCCGGAGACGCGGGCGGCGATCGGGCTGTGGCGGGTGGCCACCGCCATGAAGATCGGCCTGCAGTTCGAGAACCTGCTCAAGCGCGGGCTGCTCAACTACGCCTACCGGCTGCCGAACGGCGCCCCCGAGTTCCGGTACGTCTACCACGAGACCATCGAAGAGGGACATCACGGGATGATGTTCCAGGAGTTCGTGAACCGTACAAAGCTGCCCGTGCGTGGCATGCCCGGCCCGCTCTCGGCGATCGCGCAGGCGGCGCCCCTGATCCCGCTGATCTCGACCGAGCTGTTCTTCGTGTTCGTGCTGGGCGGCGAGGACCCGATCGACCACGTGCAGCGCAAGGTGCTCAAGGACGACAGGGCGCACCATCCGCTCGAAGAGACGATCATGCGGATCCACATCGCGGAAGAGGCCAGGCACATCTCCTTCGCCCGCCACTACCTGCGCAACCGGGTGCCGCGGATGCCGGCGCACCGGCGGCTCCTGCTCGGCATCGCCTCCCCGATCATCCTCGGCGTGATGGCCCGCATCATGCTGGCGCCCCCCGGAGCGCTCATCAGGCACTTCAAGATCCCCCTCAGCGTCGTGTCGGAGATCTACCTGCGCAACCCGGCGGCCAGGCAGGAGATCCGCGACTCCATCGGCAAGACGCGGGAGCTGTGCGCCGAGATCGGCCTGGTCAACCCGCTGACCCGGCGGATCTGGCGGCTCATGGGCATCTGGGCGGAGCCAGGGCGCGCCTAGGCGGGCGGCCGCCTGGCGACCAGGACCTCGGTCACCGTCACCTGCTCCCACGTGCCCCGCGGGTTGTGCGCGAGCAGGGCGCGCCTGGCCGACCGGGTGAAGGACTCCACCCGGTCGCCGAGCCTGGCGGAAGAGGTGTAGGAGTAGGACAGCTGCAGGCCGATCACCGCCTCCAGGTCGTACACCTGGCGGTGTTCGTACGCGGTCGCGTCGAGGTCGCTGAACGGCGAGGCGGCGAGCACGTCGTCGTGGTGCTCCCCCGTGGCCTGGTAGGAGTTGGTGGCCGTGAAGGTGTTGACGCCGAACTCGTCGCGCACCCGCCGCATGGCCGGCTCCCACGGCAGCTCCTCACTCGCGCGGGACGGTCCGACGAGCGCCACGACGCCGTGCGGAGGCAGCAGCCCGTCCAGTTCCAGCAGCACCGCGCGGCGGTCCATCCAGTGGAACGACCTGCCCATGACGACATGGTCGAACCCGGGCAACTCCCGCAACCGCGTCGAATCACCGCTCAACCAGCGGATGTTGCCCGCCCCCGCCGCCAGCCGGCGGCCCTCCGCCAGCATCTCCGCGTCGGGATCGACGGCCAGGACCCCCCGCACGCGCCGCGCGAGGGGGATCGCCACCGTGCCGGGACCGCAGCCGAGGTCCAGCACCGTGCAGTCGTCACCGAACGTCATAGCCAGGTGCTCGATGGCCGGCTCACCGTGACCGGCCCGGTATCTGGCGTAGTAGGGAGCCGCGCCGCCGAACAGGTCCGCCATGGATGGGACCATATACAGGTTCGAGACGCGACGATGGAAGGTTTCCCCTGTGAGGCGGCTACTCACGGTCCTGCTGCTCGCCTTCGCGGCGGCCGGGATCGCCCTCTCCCCAGCCGAGGCGCACAACGTGCTGATCGGCAGCGACCCCGAGGACGGAGCCACGCTGACGTCCTCCCCCGCGCGGGTGACCCTGGTGTTCGACCAGCCGGTACGCCAGGGATACGCGCAGGTGGGCGTCACCGGGGCCGACGGGTCAGCCTGGGCCGACGGGGCCGCCGAGATCGCCGCCGAACGGGTGTCGGTCAAGGTCAAGCCGCTGGCGGCGGGCGGCTCGTACGTCGTGGGCTACCGCATCCTGTCGGCCGACGGGCACCCGGTCACCGGGAAGATCGGCTTCAGCCTGGCCGCGGACGCCACCGCCGACCAGGGCACGAACGCCGACCCCGCCGAAGCCCCGGCCGACCCCGATGCCGCCGAAGCCGCGGCCGACCCCGATGCCGCCGAGGCCGCGGCCGACCCCGATGCCGCCGAGGCCGCGGCCGACCCCGATGCCGCCGAGGCCGCGGCCAACGGCGGGGCCGGGATGGCCGTGGTGTGGATCGTGGGGGCGCTGCTGCTCCTCGCCCTGGGCACCGCCGTGGCCCTCCGCCGCGCGAAACCCGCTGAGGAAACCGCCCTGACCAGCCCGCCCGCCACCGCCACGCCCGGCACCCCAACCGATCCCGCACCCGCCACCGGCACCACGCCCGACCCCTCGCCCGGCGCCACGCCCGACCCCACCACGGACCCCGCGCCCGGCGCCACCACGGGTCCCGCGGCGGGTCCCGCGGGCGGCGGGGTGGCGGGTTCCGCGGCCGAGGAGACGAAGGCGTGACCGTCACCGCTCCCCCTGCTCCCCCTCTCTCCGGGCGACGCGTCGGCGGACGGCTCGTCGCCGGCGCGTTCCCCGTGTGCGCCGTCGTCGCCGCCGTGGCCGCCAGCTCGTTCGCCGAGCAGGAGGCCGTGCCCGGCATCCCCATGCCGGGGCCGCTGGTGTCGGTCGGGCTGCCCGTCGTGCGGGCCCTGCTCGACGTGTCCGCCGTCGCCCTGGTGGGGCTCAGCCTGGTGGCCAAGCTGCTCGGGTTCGACCGGCCCGAGTACACCGAGCCGGTGATGGTCCGCGTCCGGCCCCTTGCGGTGATCGCGGCCTGGGCGTGGGCGATCTGCGCGCTGCTCACGATCGTGTTCCAGGCGGCCGAGCTCAACCCAGGGGCCGTGCCGACGTTCGGGATGATCGCGGACTATGTCGGGACCGTCGGCACGGGCCAGGGGCTGCTGTTCAGCGCGGCGTGCGCGCTGGCGGCGGCCGGCATCGGGCTGATGGCGGTGCGGTTCGGCGAGAAGGTGCCGGCGGAGCTGCGCGTGATCGTCGCGCTCTTCGGGCTGCTCCCCATCCCGGTCACCGGGCACGCGGTCAACTCCGTCTGGCACGACCCGATCATGATCTCGATGGAGATCCACGTGATGGGGGCGGCGGCGTGGGCGGGCGGGCTGCTGGTGACCGCGATCTTCGTCGCACCCCACCCGGGCCTGCTGGCCATGGCGCTGCCCAAGTTCTCCAGGATCGCCTCGGTGTGCCTCCTCACGGTGGCGCTGTCCGGGCTGATCACAGGGCTCGGCACGATGGCGCTCACTCCCGGGGTGACACTGCCCGACGCGCTCCTGACCAGCGACTACGGGCTCCTGGTCGTGGCCAAGGCGACGCTGGTGACCCTGCTGTTGCCGCTGGCGGCGCACATCCGCTTCCGCCTGCTGCCCGCCGTCCGCAAGGGCCGGGCCACCGCCCTCGTGGGATGGGCGGCGGCCGAGGTCGGCGTGATGGGGCTGGCGTACGGCGTGGCGGTGGCGATCACCCGCGCCTCGATCGTCTGACGGCCGCGCCGAGGCGCCCCCGGGCCACGGGAACGGGTGGGGCCGGCCGGCGCTACGGGGTGGCGGGCGCGATCACGGGCGCGGTGGCCGTGGCCGGTCGCGGGCGGCGCCTGCCGGCGACCCACTCCACCGCCAGCCAGGCGGCCAGCAGGCCGAGCCCGGCCCAGACGGCCGACGACATGACCGGCGGGGGCGCCCCGAGCAGCCCCTCCTGGCCCTTGAGCAGGTCGTACACGCCGCCCATGACCGCGTTCTGGGCCGTCAGCGCGGCGTACGCGCCGGCCGTCGCACCCGCGGCCCCCAGCAGGGCGCGTACGGCGGGGATCCGTACCAGGAACGCGACGTCCACCAGCAGCCCGGCGGCCACCAGGAAGAACGGCACCGCCGACGGCGGGAACCCGGTGTACGTCAGCAGCGGCCAGATCAGCGTGCGGACCCCCACGTAGGAGGCCGCCACCAGCGTGGCCGCGCCGAACCTGCCGATCAGCATCCTGGCCACCACCAGCACCGCCACGCCGACGACCACCGCGTAGACGGGGTAGAGGAAGTCGGGCACGGGCAGCGCGAACCCGGTCATCATCGTACGGTCGATCGGCCGCCCCATCTGGTCGGCCGCGAACTGCAGCAGGATCGGCTCGGCGTAGACGACGCCGTTGTCCCAGGCGCCGATCGACAGGATGCCGTATTCCTGGTGCTGCTCGGGGAAGTGCACGTTCTCCAGGAAGAACGCGAGGAACGCGCCGAGCACGACCACCCGCTCCCTGCCGGGCGGCGCGCCCATGAACCAGCCCCTGACCACGCCCGCGATCATGAAGAACGTTCCAAGGTAGAGCATGATGTGCGACGGGCTCCACGAGGTGATGTCGAGCCCGTTGACGCGGTGGTTGATCAGGTCGAGCGGGACCGCGACGAGGAAGATCCCGGTGCCCCACTGGATCAGCCGCAGCGCGGCCTTGTCGACGCCGTAGCCGGTGTAGCCGTGGATGACGGTCAGGGCCAGGGCGAGTGCCGTGCCCGCGGAGTTGAGCAGGTGGGGCGGGGCGAGGTCGTCACGCAGCCACTTGAAGTGCCACGAGACGTCCCATGCCGAGCCGAGCAGCTTGAGCGTGAACGCCACCAGCCATCCGAAATAGAGCACCCTGAACAGGTCGTGCGGCGTCTCGCGCCCCGCCTGGCCTCTGGTCCAGTAGGGCAAGGCCCACTCGGCGGCCTTCTTGATCGATGCTGGAGACTTCACGGAAGAGAATCTTACGGTCACCCCTCCAGGACGTCGGCCGGGAGTGGGCGCCGGTCACCCGCCGGCCGAGGCGCGCAGGGAGTACATGAGGGGGAGCTTGGGGGCGCCGCCGGGGACACGGTAGCGGCCGTCGGCGACCTCCAGCGTGGCGAAGCGCTGGAAGAGGGTGAAGTCGTGCTCGTGGAGGAACTCCACCCGCAACCCCGCCGCGCCCACCGCGCTCACGACCTCGCCGAGGCCGTGCAGGAACTGCACGGACGTCTGGTGTTCGAGGGCCTCCCCGCCGGTGTAGGTGTGCGGCTCGACCCAGACCTGCGGCTCGCGGTCGAAGTAGTCGTGCGTGACGGTGGTGCCCGTGGCTTCGTCCAGGATGTCGGGGAAGGGATGGAACTCGGCGAGATAGAGGAAGCCGCCCGGCTTGAGCAGCGCGGCGACCGTCCGCGCCCACCGCGTCAGGTCGGGCAGCCAGACCAGCGCCCCCACACCGGTGTAGACGATGTCGTACGCGGCCCGGCCCAGCGCCTCGGCCGCGTCGTACACGTCGGCCGTGACGAACCTCGCCGGCAGGCCGCACGCGGCGGCGATGGTCTCCGCCTGGGCGACGGCGGCGCCGGAGAAGTCGAGGCCGGTCACCTCCGCCCCGAGCCGGGCCCAGGCGAGGGTGTCGAGGCCGATGTGGCACTGGAGGTGGGCCAGGCGGCGGCCGGACACGTCGCCGACCTCCTCCAGCTCGAACGGCCGCAGCGGGCTCCGGCCCGCGACGAAGCCGTCGACGTCGTAGAAGTCGCTGCCGACATGGATGGGCACGCGGGAGTTCCAGTTGGCCCTGTTGATCTCCAGATAGTCCATGGTGTCAGAGCCTAGGCACGGGCGGCGCGTCTCAGCGATCTCTCAGGTGCGGTCAGTAGGCTCACCGCCATGAAGCGTGTGGCCGCGTCGGCGGCGGCGCTCGCCCTCCTCACCGTGACGACGTGGCTGGTGTGGCCGTCGGGTGCCGAGGTGCGGGGACAGGACCAGACCATCACCGTCGTGGACGGGCCGGCCGGCGATCAGCGGGTCGAGCTCGACACGACGTTCTTCCCGCCGCCGGGCGGAGGGAAGGCGCCTGCCGTGCTGCTCGGCCACGGTTTCGGCGGCAGCAAGCAGAGCGTCAGGGACGAGGCGATCCGCATCGCCCAGGACGGCTACGCCGTGCTGACCTGGTCGGCGCGCGGGTTCGGCCGCTCGACGGGCGAGATCGCGCTCAACTCGCCCGACTACGAGGTCAAGGACGTCAAGCAGCTCATCGACTGGCTGGCCAAGCGTCCCGAGGTCCTGCTCGACGCCTCCGACGACCCGCGCGTGGGCATCGCGGGCGGCTCGTACGGCGGCGCCATCGCGCTGATGACGGCGGCGCATGACCAGCGTGTCGACGCCATCGTCCCGCGGATCACCTGGTCGGACCTGGCCGACGCGCTCTTCCCCAACACGGTTGCCCCGCTCTCCGCGGTCGGCGACGCCGGCCAGAGCTCCGCCGCGGGCAGCCTGCCCGAGGCGGAGAACGGCGTGTTCAAGCGCATGTGGGCGGGCATCTTCTTCGGCCAGGGCGTCTCGCTCGACAGCCTCGCGCTGCGGGGACGGCCCGAGGCCGCCCGGCCGCTCACGCCGCAGCAGGCCAGGTGCGGCAGGTTCCGTCCCGAGATCTGCGCCGTCTACGAAGAGGTCGCCAAGACGGGCAGGCCCACCCAGCAGGCCGTCGACCTGCTGCGCAAGTCGAGCCCGATCACCGTGGCGGGCCAGATCAAGGCGCCGACCCTGCTCATCCAGGGCCAGCGCGACTCGCTGTTCCCGCTCAGCCACGCCGACGCCAACGCCAGGGCCATCGCCGCCGGGGGCACGCCCGTCAGCCTCGCCTGGTTCGACGGCGGGCACGACGGCGGCGACGGCGAGAGCGACTGGGTGTTCGAGCAGTCGTCGGCCTGGTTCGCCCGCTATCTGAAGGGCGAGGGTGACGGGGAGACGGCGCCGCCGGTCAGCGCGTTCACGGTGACCCGCGACGGCGGTCGCGACCCCGGCACCCGCCAGCGCATCCGCCTGCACCCCGAGACCGGCTCCTACCCGGGCCTCGGAGGCACCGCCACCAGCACCGTCGAGTTGGCGGGCCCCGCCCAGAACATCGCCAACCCGCCCGGCGGCGCGCCCGCCTCGATCTCGTCGGTGCCCGGCATCGGCGGCCTGCTCGGCGGCCAGAACAGCCCCGGCGTCGCGATCGACATGCCGGGCCAGAGCGCCGCGTTCGAGTCCCGGCCGCTCACCGCCCCGCTGCAGCTCACCGGCAGCTCGACGGCCACGATCAGGGTGTCGGGCCAGGGCGGGACCGAGGCCACCCTGTTCGCCAAGCTCTACGACGTGGCCGACAGCATGCAGCCGCCCACCCTGCCCGCCGGGCTGGTGGCGCCGATCCGGGTGGCCATCCCCGAGGGCGCGACCAGCGCGGAGGCCACGATCACGCTGCCCGCCGTCGACCACGCCTTCGCCGCCGGCCACCGGCTGCGGCTGGTGCTGACGACGACGGACATGGGGTTCGCGACGCCCGCCGAGCCCGCCACGTACCAGGTCTCGCTCGTCTCCCCCACGCTGACCGTCCCGACGGTCGGCACGCTTGCCGCCGCCCCGGGCGGGGTGGCGTGGTGGGTGTGGGCGATGCCGCTGGCCGCCGTGGTGGTCGCGGCCGCGCTGCTGGTGACCGGCCGCGCCCGGGACCGCCGCCGTACGGGCACCCGCCCCGGCCCCGAACCCGCCGCCCCCCTCACCGCCGACGGGACCGCGGCCGAGGCGCCCGCGCCCGATCCGGCCGTGCCGCTGGAGATCAGCGGGCTGGCCAAGGCCTACAGGAACGGCGAGCTCGCCGTCGACAACCTGTCGTTCCGCGTCGAGCAGGGCCAGGTGCTGGGCCTGCTCGGGCCGAACGGCGCCGGAAAGACGACCACCATGCGGATGATGATGGGCCTCATCCAGCCCGACGGCGGCGAGATCCGCATCTTCGGCGAACGGGTGACGCCGGGCGCCCCCGTGCTGTCCAGGCTCGGGTCGTTCGTCGAAGGGCCGGGATTCCTTCCGCACCTGTCAGGCCGGGACAACATCGAGCTCTACTGGGCCGCCACCGGACGGCCCGTCGCCGACGCCCATTTCGACGAGGCGCTGGAGATCGCCGGCCTCGGCAAGGCCCTCGAACGTGCCGTACGCACCTACTCCCAGGGCATGCGCCAGCGGCTCGCCATCGCCCAGGCCATGCTCGGGCTGCCCGACCTGCTCGTGCTCGACGAGCCCACGAACGGGCTCGACCCGCCCCAGATCCGGGAGATGCGCGAGGTGCTCAAGCGCTACGCGCGCGACGGCCGTACCGTGATCGTCTCGAGCCACCTGCTGGCCGAGGTCGAGCAGACCTGCAGCCACGTCGTGGTCATGCACCGCGGCAAGCTGGTCTCCGCCGGCCCGGTGTCGCTGCTGCTCAGCTCGGCTCCCCGGGCGGCCCGCGCCGGCAACGGGAACGGCACGCGCCTGGAAGACGTGTTCCTCGACCTCATCGGAGACAAGGCATGACCGCCGCGCCTGGCTACGCGCCCCGCCGTACGCTGCCGCTGCGGGTGGAGATCGTCCGGCAGTTCAAGCGGCGCCGCACGATCGCGATGTTCGGGCTGCTGCTGGCGCTGCCGTGGATCCTCGTGATCGCGTTCCAGTTCGGGCCGCAGGGCGGCGACCGTGACCAGTCGCTGCGCATCTCCGACCTGGCGACGGAGAGCGGCCTCAACTTCGCCGCCTTCGCGCTGTCCGTGTCGGCCAGCTTCCTGCTGGTGGTCGCGGTGGCGCTGTTCTGCGGCGACACCGTGGCCAGCGAGGCCAACTGGTCCTCCCTGCGCTACCTGCTGGCCGCGCCGGTGCCCCGCGACCGGCTGCTGCGGCAGAAGCTGATCGTGGCGCTGGGCTACTCGGCGGCGGCCGTGATCTGCCTGCCCGTGATGGCGCTGGTGGCGGGCACGCTGGCGTTCGGCTGGAACGACATCCAGGTGCCCGGCACGGGCGAGACCATCCCGGCGCTCGACGTGTTGCCGCGCTTCGGCATCGTGATCGCGTACGCGCTGGTCAGCCAGCTCGTCGTGGCCGCCCTGGCCTTCCTCGTCTCCACCATGACCGACTCCCCGCTCGGAGCGGTCGGCGGGGCGGTCGGCCTGTGGATCGTCTGCACCATCCTGCAGGCCGTCGAGGCGCTGGGCGTGCTGCGCGAGTTCCTGCCGACGTTCTGGAACAACGCCTGGCTCGACGCGCTCGCGCCCGAGCTCGAATGGAGCGGCATGATCAAGGGCGCCTCGGTGTCGATCACGTACGCGGCGATCCTCATCGCCGTGGCCTTCCGCCGGTTCCGCCGCAAGGACGTCGTCAGCTGAGCGTCAGCCGGTCGCGGGCTCGGGCGTCAGCCGGTCTCCGCCCAGTCGAACGCCTTGGTCACGGCCTTCTTCCAGCCCGCGTACCCCTTCTCGCGCTTCTCCTCGTTCCAGCCGGGCTCCCAGCGGCGGTCCTCCGCCCAGTGGGCGCGCAGCTCGTCGGTGTCCTGCCAGAAGCCCACCGCGAGCCCCGCGGCGTAGGCGGCGCCGAGCGCGGTGGTCTCGGCGACGACCGGCCGGCTGACCGGCACGCCGAGGATGTCCGACTGGAGCTGCATGCACAGGTCGTTGGCCGTGACGCCGCCGTCCACCCGCAGCACGTCGAGGACCACGCCGGAGTCCTGCTGCATGGCCTCCACCACGTCCCTGCTCTGGTAGCAGATGGCCTCCAGCGTGGCGCGGGCGAGGTGGGCGTCGGTGTTGAAGCGCGACATGCCGACGATGGCGCCGCGGGCGTCGGCCCGCCAGTAGGGGGCGAACAGGCCGGAGAAGGCGGGCACGAAGTACATGCCTCCCGAGTCGTCCACCTGCCTGGCCAGGGTCTCGCTCTGCGGCGCGGAGGTGATGATGTGCAGCTGGTCGCGCAGCCACTGCACCGCCGAGCCCGTCACGGCGATCGAGCCTTCGAGCGCGAACACGGCGGGCTGGTCGCCGAACTTGTAGGCGACCGTGGTGAGCAGCCCGCTCTGCGAGCGCACCCGTTCGGTGCCGGTGTTGAGCAGCAGGAAGTTGCCGGTGCCGTAGGTGTTCTTGGCCTCGCCCGGTGAGAAGCAGACCTGCCCGACGGTGGCGGCCTGCTGGTCGCCCAGGATCGCGGCGATCGGCACCTCCCCCGCGGCCGGTCCGAACGGGGTCGTGACGCCGTAGGCGGCGGGATCGGACGACGGCCGGATCTCCGGCAACATCTGGCGCGGGATGCCGAAGAAGGACAGGAGCTCGTCGTCCCAGTCGAGGGTGTCCAGGTCCATGAGCATCGTACGGCTGGCGTTGGTCACGTCGGTGGCGTGCACGCCGCCGTCGACGCCCCCGGTCAGGTTCCACAGGGTCCAGGTGTCGGTGGTGCCGAAGACGGCCTCACCCCGGTCGACCGCCTCGCGGACGCCGTCCACGTTCTCCAGGATCCACTGGATCTTGCCGCCGGAGAAGTACGCGTCCGGGTGCAGCCCCGTCCGGTCGCGGATGACCTGGCCGCGGCCGTCGCGCTCCAGCGCGGCGGCGATCTTGTCGGTGCGCGTGTCCTGCCAGACGATCGCGTTGTGGTAGGGACGGCCGGTGCGCCGGTTCCACACGACCGTGGTCTCGCGCTGGTTCGTGATGCCGATCGCGGCGAGGTCGGTGGGCTGCAGCCCGGCGCGCTGAAGGGTGCTCTGGATGACGGCCGCGGTCCGCGTCCTGATCTCGATGGGGTTGTGCTCGACCCAGCCCGCCCTGGGCAGGATCTGCTCGTGTTCGAGCTGGAACTTGGCGACCTCGCCACCGTCGTGATCGAAGACCATGAAGCGGGTGCTCGTCGTGCCCTGGTCCACCGCGCCGACGAAATCGGGCATGTCATTCTCCTTCGCGTTTGTCAGGGTCCGCCGGTCTGACGATGTCACGATCTTCGGGCCTCGGCAGGAACCTGGAGATGAGCGCCTGGTAGAGCCCCGCGCCGATGAGGCCGCCGATCAGGGGGCCGACGATGGGCACCCAGAAGTAGAGATTGCCGTACTGATCTCGCCACGCGTCGTGGTATCCGGTGAGCCAGCTCGCCAGGCGCGGCCCGAAGTCGCGCGCGGGGTTGATCGCGTAACCGGCGTTGGTGCCGAACGCCATGCCGATCGCGACGACGATCAGGCCGATGACGAAGGGCCCCATGTTGGCGTCGGGCGCCATGTTTCTCGTGTCGATCAGCGCGAAGACGAGGAAGAGCAGGATCGCGGTGCCGATGACCTGGTCGCGGAACCCGCCCCACAAGCCCACCGGCAGGGTGCCGTTGCCCGGCAGGGTCGAGAAGACGATCTGGGTCTTGAGCGTGTGCCCCGGGTCCGCCATCGCCAGGATCTCGGTGAAGTTCCAGCGCACGATCAGTGCGGCGACGAAGGCCCCCACGGTCTGCGCCAGGACGTACGGCAGGACCTTCCACCACGGAAAGCCCTGGAAGGCGGCGAACCCCAGCGTGACCGCGGGGTTGATGTGCGCGCCCGAGGTCCTGGCCGCGGTGTAGACGCCGAGCACCACCCCGAGCCCCCAGGCCCAGGCGATGCTGTCGTGATCGCCGACCTCCGCGGCGACGACCGAGGCGACCACGCCGCAGCCGAACAGAATGAGCACCGCTGTCCCGGCGAACTCGGCGAGCAGCTCGCCGGCCAGCCCTCTGCGGTCGAGACGCCCGGCCACGGCCATCCCCTTCCTCTCGCGTACCCGTTGTGTGCCATTCCCGTAATCAGGCAATGCATACGGGCTGTATATGACACATAACATTAAGTGAGGAACGGGCGGCGGCCTGGACGGACGCGCGGTGGGCGCCGTCTCGGATCAGAGCGTGCGTACGAAGGTGACCAGGCTCGTGCCCGGGCCGTTGTAGCCGGGGACGGGATCGCCGGCCTCGAAGCCCATCCGGCGGTGGAAGGCGATGGAGCGCTCGTTGACCGGCGCGGTGATGGCCCTGACGACGTGCCGGCCGTGGTCGCGGGCGATGCCGAAGAAGCGTTCGTACATCGAGCGGGCGACCCCGCTCTCTCTGGCGCCGGGCGCGACGCCGACGAAGTGGATGTACGCCTCGCCGGGCTGCGACGGCGAGACGAAGCCGATCAGGAACCCCGCCATGTCTCCGGGGCCCTCGGGGCCCTCGGCGATCAGGCTCGTCCCGTGGAAATGGTCGAGGAACAACCTGGGCAACGAGGGCAGGACGGGCCGCCCCCACCAGTCATCGACGACGGCCGCGATGGCGTCGTAGTCGCCGGGGGTCGCGGCGCGCAGCGCGTGTCCTGTCATGTGCTGATCCGGAGGCTAGCCCCAGTGCGGCGGCCTGTTGTCGAGATAGAACGCGTCGGGGTCGTCGGAGCGCCACTCGCCCCAGCCCTCGTCCGTGTCGTCCGCCGTCTGCTCAGGTAGGAAATCTTTCACGCCCAACATGCTACCTAGGCATACAAAGCCTTACCCGACGTGTCCACCGGCTCCAGGACAGGCCGCAGGCACGGCGGTACGATGCCAGTGCAGGTGTCGCCTACCCCCCGTGAGGCTGCCCATGGCCACCCCGACAGGATGGCGGCGAGAAGGCAATCTGCCGGCGGAGCTCACCAGCTTCATCGGCCGCACGCGCCTGCTTGCCAACCTCAAACGGCACCTCGCCGAGTCGCGCCTGGTGACCGTCACGGGCATCGGGGGTGTCGGCAAGTCGCGCACGGTGCTGCGGCTGGCGCACCAGGTGCGCGCCCACTATCCCGACGGAGTGTGGTTCGCCGACCTGGCCAGGCTGCAGGACGCGGGCATGGTCAAGCACACGATCTCCTCCGCCCTCGGCATCGCCGACCAGTCCTCGCGGGCGGAGTCGGAGTCGCTGTCGGAATGGGTGGGCGAGCGCGACATGCTGCTCATCATCGACACGTGCGAGCATCTGGTGCAGGGGTGCGCCGAGCTGGTGCACGAGCTGCTGGAGGCCGCTCCCAACCTGAAGGTGCTGGCCACCAGCCGGCAGTCGCTGCACCTGCCGTACGAGCACGTGGTGCCCGTGCCGCCGCTTCAGGTGCCCGGCGACGACCCGGCCGAGAGCCTGTTCACCAACGAGTCGGTGCAGCTGTTCGCGGTCAGGGCCGGGGCCAGCGTGCCCGACTTCCAGCTCGACGAGGACAACATCGAAGCCGTGGCCGAGCTCTGCCGGCGGCTCGACGGCATCCCGCTGGCCATCGAGCTGGCCGCGGTACGGCTGCGCGCCCTCTCGGTGAAGCAGATCCTCGGCCTGCTGACCGACCGCTTCAGCCTGCTGGCCGGGGCGAGCCGCACGGCCCTGCCCCGCCACCAGACCCTGCGGGCGGCCATCGGCTGGAGCCACGAGCTGTGCGAGCCGGCCGAGCGCCTGCTGTGGGCGCGGCTGTCGGTCTTCGCCGGCGACTTCGAGCTCGACGCGGCCCGGTTCGTCTGCTCCGACGAGCGGCTGCCGTCGGAGGACATCACGGACCTGGTCACCGGGCTGGTCGAGAAGTCGATCCTGCTGATCAGGAGCAACCACGCCGGCGTCCGCTACAAGCTGATCGACACCCTGGCCGAATACGGCGAGGAATGGCTCGACAAACTCGGGCAGGCCGAACAGATGCGGCAACGCCATCTCGACTACTACCTGAGCCTGGCCCAGCGCGGCGAGGACGCCTGGTCAGGGCCACGGCAGATCTACTGGTTCGTCCGCATGCGCCAGGAGCACGACAACGTCAGGGTGGCCCTGGAATACGCGCTCAAGACCCCGGGCAAGGAGCCGCTGGCGCTGGTCCTGCTGTCGTCGTTGTGGTTCATGTGGGTCTGCTGCGGGTTCGCCCGCGAAGGGCGCCTGTATTTGGAGCGGGCGCTCGAGGCCAACCCCAGCCCCAGCAAGGAACGGTGCAAGGCACTCTGGGTGCTCTCGTACGTGCGCAATTCCCAGGGCGACAGCGTCGGCGGACAGTCGGCCGCGGAGACGTGCAGCACCGAGGCCATCCGGGTGGGCGACTCCAGAGCGGTGATCCTGGCCTCCAAGATGCAGGGCACCGCGGCGATGCTCCAGGGCGACATGCCGAAAGCCAGCGCGCTCCTGGGCGTGGCGATCGAGTTCAACACCGACAACAAGGAGCTCAACCCGGGCCTGCTGCCCGCCATCGTCGAGTTGTCCATCGTCCTGACCGCGCAGGGCGAGTTCTACGAGGCCGAGTCCCTGCTGCAGGACTGCCTGCAGGTCTGCAAGGAGCGCGGGGAGCTCTGGGTGAGCTCTCATGCGCAGTGGGCGCTGGCGGGCGCCAGGCTCGCCAGCAACCGCCCTCAGGAGGCCCTGCACAATGTGAGAGAAGGGCTGCGCATCAAGCTGCACTTCCACGACACCCTCGGCACTCTGCTGGCTCTGGAGTCATCGGCGCGGATCTTCGTGGCCCTCGACCGGTTGCCGCTGGCCGCACACCTGCTGGGTGCGCTGCAGCAGAACTGGAGGGCGGCCGGACTGCCGCAGTTGGGCGCACCGTTCTTGTCCGCTGACCACAACGCGTGCGTCAGGGAGTGCTCACGCCGTATGGGTGAGCTCGCCTACAAGAACGCCTTCGAAGAGGGCGCCCGACTCGACCTCGATGAGGCAGCATCAATGGCGCTGGGCGAGTTGGTCGCCCTCGATGAAGGCTGACATCGTTGGCTCAGACGGCCTGCGGCCAGCGGGTGTCGTCTGGCCAGGCGTTCACGAACCGTGCGCTGCCGAACGAGAACTCGATGTGGCCGCGGACCCAGTGTTCGAGACCGCGCACGTAGTCGAGCACTGGCCGCGGAGCCCACCTCTCCAGCGCCATCCGCCGGTCGACGAACGCCGCGACGGCCTCGTCGTGCATCCGGGCGACCTCCAGCAGCGCGTCCTGAAGGTGGAGCGACTTGTGGGCGGCCAGGACGGTCACGAGGTTGTGCCGCGCCTTGTCGGCGCGGTGTTCCTTGGCATAGGACAGCAGGTCGTTGTCCCAGCCGACGAGGTCGCAGGCCAAGTCCGAGAGCGCGCGCACGTCGGGGTGGTACCAGTCCTCGGTCTCGATCCGATAGCCGCCCCCGATGTCGATGAGCGCGAAGCAGGTGTACGTGGCACCGGTGGTACGGCGCATCAGGAGGTAATCCGCGGGGGTCGGGATCAGATCGGCTTCGCGGTTCGCAGCCTCCCAGATCTGGGCGAACAGGTATTCCTTCACCGCGCTCCGCCACCGTTCCACCTGTTCCGGAGTGGCCATGGCGGAGATCCGGTCCAGGAGTTCTCTGAGGGCGAGGCCGAACGGCTCGCCGGGCTCCGGCGTACGGTCCTCGTCGAGGCTCTCCAAGAGCGACGGCAGCGCACGGGCTACGGCTGCGGCCCGATGCCCCGTGAGCTCGCTCTCGCAGAACCCGTCGTCGAAGGCCCAGAGCCAGAAGTACCAGTCGGTGACCAACCGGAGACTCTCGCGCGGCACCGTGGGGTTGGTCCGCGCGGGGAGAAGGCCGAGTTCGGAGCGTCTGAAGTGCTCGGCGGTCTCGGCGTTGGGGAGCATGTTGGAGGCGACCACCCATGCATGGCTCTCCAAGCCGATCTCCGCCACATGCACGTTGATCTCACTGGGGAACGGACATGGCAACGGGGGGATGTGGAGGGGTCGCCTGCTGGAGGAATGCGCAGAAGTATCCACGCCATCCAGCATGACGATGGACTACTGAAAAGGCCACAGTTAGTAACGTTCGGACCTTTTCTGCATATTTCATGCTATGTCCCGCTTTGCTAAAACCAGCGAAGACCCTGTTCATTCGCGAAGGTCCATGCGGTGTCCAGCGCGCGGGGTTGACCAGCATGCGGATCGGCGCCCGTGTCGCGGAGCGCTCTGACCACGGCCGATTCCTTCATCTCATCCGGCGCCCGCGAGCGGTGTCCGGCCGCGATCATTGGTGTGGTCGCTGTCGACGCCTCTTCTGACGAGCATCGCGACGGTCTGGGCGTGACCGTAATAAGCCGTCGGCATCAGGAAAGTGTCACCTTTGCCGTTGGTCAGGTCGACCGGTGCCCCAGCCTCTACGTTCGCGCGCGGGGGCTCCGTGTCGCACGCCCTGGCCAGGTCGAACAGCTTCGTGGCGGACGCCTGGACCTTCGGTTCCCCGTCCGTGCATGCCTTTCTGCCTCGATAGGGTGCCGTGCGCGGAATCGTTCTGTCCCGCCGTAGGTTCTGGAGAGAGTACCTAGGGAAAGGCTGTCCAACCGTGTTCGACCCGAAGGATCTCTACAAGCTCGCAGACGACGCGCCCGAGCTGCCCGATCCGGTGTTGCTGTACCACTTCGACGGTTTCGTCGACGCTGGCGGTGCCGGACGTCTCGCGCTGGGCCACCTGCTGGCCGAGCTGGAGCACCGGGTCGTGGCGACGTTCGACGTCGACCGTCTGCTCGACTACCGGTCGCGGCGGCCCATCATGACCTTCGACACCGACCGCTGGGTCGAGTGCGAGAACCCCGAGCTGGCCGTTCATGCGGCGAAAGACTCGACGGGGACGCAGTTCCTGGTGATGAGCGGGCCTGAGCCCGACAGGGAGTGGGAGCTCTTCACCAAGGCGGTGGGGGACCTGGTGGCGCGGCTGAAGGTGAGCAAGCTGGTGACCATGCACGGCATCCCGATGGCGGTTCCGCACACACGCCCGCTGGGCGTCACGATGCATGCCAGCCGCCCCGAGCTGATCAACGCGCAGACGAGCGCGTTCGGGCGCGTCCAGGTGCCCGGCAGCGTCGCCGCGCTGCTGGAGCTGCGGCTGGGCGCGCAGGGCAACGACGCGCTGGGGTACGCGGTGCACGTGCCGCACTATCTGGCGCAGGCCGAATATCCGACCGCCGCCGTCGCCGCGCTGGAAGCCGTGACGAAGGGGACGGGGCTGGTGTTCCCGACGGAGTCGCTGCGCGAGGCGGCCCGCCGTACGAACACCGAGATCGAGGAGCAGATCCAGGCCTCGGCCGAGCTGTCCACCGCCATCAAGGGCCTGGAGCAGCAGTACGACGCGTTCTCGGAGGGCACCGAGCGGGAGAACCTCATGGCCGAGACGACGCCCATGCCCACGGGTGACGAGCTCGCCGCCCAGTTCGAGCGTTTCCTGGCCGAGCGCGACGACGAGTGACCCGCGCCCGCGGCGATACGGTGGGACGATGAGCGACATCCAGGTCGGGCTGGTCGGCTACGGCCCCGCCGGGGCCTTCTTCCACGCCCCGCTGATCCACGCCACCCCCGGCCTGGCACTGGCGGCCGTCGTCACGCGAAACCCCGGCCGGCAGGCGGAGGTGGCCGCGAAGTACGGCGCGACGGGCGTGAACGACGTGGACGCGTTGTGGGAGCGGTGCGATCTGGTGGTGGTCGCCTCCCCCAACAGGACCCACGTGTCCGCGGCAACCGCCGCGCTCGCCCACGGCCTGCCCGTCGTCGTCGACAAGCCGCTGGCCAGGACCGCCGAGGAAGGGCGGGAGCTGGTGCGCCTGGCCAGGGAGCGCGGCCTCATGCTGACCGTGTTCCACAACCGCCGCTGGGACGGCGACTACCGCACCGTGCGCCGGCTGGCCGGCGAGGGACGGCTGGGCGAGGTGCTGCGGTTCGAGTCGAGGTTCGAGCGGTGGCGGCCGGAGCCCAAGGGCGGCTGGCGGGAGTCCGGCGGGCCCGGCGAGGTGGGCGGCCTCCTCTACGACCTGGGCAGCCACCTCGTCGACCAGGCCCTGCAACTGCTCGGCCCGGCCACGCAGGTCTACTGCGAGAGCGACGTCCGGCGCGCCGGGGTGGCCGCCGACGACGACACGTTCGTGGCGCTGGCGCATGCCGGAGGGGCCCGCTCGCACCTCTGGATGAGCTCGATGGCCGCCATGTCGGGGCCCCGGTTCCGGGTGCTGGGTTCGGCGGGCGCCTTCGTCAAGTACGGGATGGACGTCCAGGAGGAGCGGCTGCGGGCCGGCGCCGCGCCCGGCACGCCCGGATTCGGGGACGACGAGGAGTCACGCTGGGGCCGGCTCGGCACCGAGCACGACCGCCGCACCGTGCTGACCGAGCCGGGCGCCTACCTCGACTTCTACCGAGGTGTGGAGGCGGCGCTGCGCGAGGGCGCGGCGCCGCCCGTCGATCCGGAGAGCGCGGTCGACGCGCTGGCCGTCATCGAGGCGGCCCGCCTGTCGGCCACGCGGGGGATCGTCGTCCACCTGAGCTGACGGCCGGGGTACGTCGTCCCCTGGGCCGGCGGGCGCAGGGGATCGTCCATCTGTGCCTGCGGCGGCCGGCGCCGTCAGTCGCGCAGGCGGGAGCGCATGGCCTCGGTGTCGGCGCCGGTCCAGCCGTGCCCGGCCAGCCACTCGAGCGGCCCGCCGAAACGGTCGTCGAGCACGCCGAGGAACTGCTCGATGTACCCGGCCCGCGGCATGTGGTCGTCGGCGGGGCGCGAGTCGAGGTCGCCACGGTAGGTGTCGCTGCCCCGCAGCCGCTTGAGTATGAGCTCAAGCCGCTCCCCCGTGGCCACGTAGTCCTCGACGATCGCCTCCCTGGTCGCCCCGGCCACCTCCAGGGCGAGCGCCGACAGCACGCCGGTGCGGTCCTTGCCCGCCGCGCAGTGCACCAGCGACGCGCCGTCGTCGAGCGCCATCGCGCGCAGCGCGTCGACCACGGCGTCCGGCCGGTCGCGCAGGTAGCCGAAGTAGAAGCCGGTCACCCGCAACTCCTCGTCCAGGCCGCGCTCCGCCCACGGCAGCACCCGCTCCCCGTCGATGGCGTCGGCCTCGACGTCGGTGTGCCGGCCTCCCTCGGCGAACAGGGTCAGATGGTGGTGCCGCACCTCGCGCACCCGCGTCAGCGGCCCGGGGCCCTCCAGCGAAACCTCCGCGTTCGAGCGGAGATCGACCACGTGCCGCAGGCCCAGCTCGCCCACGAGCAGCGTCACGTCGCCGGGCGTGAGCCCCTGCAGGTTGTCGGCACGGAAGATTCGCCCGCGGCGGGTGCGCCCGCCGTCGCGGGTGGGCAGTCCGCCCAGGTCACGCGCGTTGACCGCGCCTTCCAGGTCTATCCACCTCGTCATCTCGTCCATTATCGCGACCCTATATGTCCACCATGGTGAGCAGAATCGCCGTTCATAACGCAGCATGAACATATGGATCCACGAGCTCTGCCTCCACGGCTGGTGATCGATCCAACGCTGCCCCCGGCGATCTCGAGCGAGCTGCGGTCGAGCCCGCACCTTCTCCGGATGGCTCGATCCGGCCGGCAGCTGGACACCACGCGCCATCCCGCCCTGATCTTCCTGCTGCCCGGCCTCCTGCTGCTGCTCTCCCTGCTGACCAGGTCTCCGTTGTTGTTCCTGGCAGGCTCCGGCGTGGGGATGATCGTGTTGTTCCGCTGGATGGCGCAGGACACCTCCAACAGGTCGGCGCGGCGGAAGCTCCGTGTCGCCCAGAGCCACGCCGACCACTACGTCCTGCCGGAGGACCTCGACTATCCGTGCCAGATGCTGCTGCGCAGGGCGCAGCACGCCGCCGAGTCCGTCCTCAACTCGCGGGTCCACGCGGCGGGCCTGATCGACACGGTCGACAACCAGGTGTCGCTTCCGGAGGAGGTCTGGCAGATCGCGCACCGGCTGCGGCGGCTGTCGTCCATGCACGCCGAGCAGGGCAGGATCATCCCCCGCGAGCTGCCGTCGGGCATGGAGGACGCGTTCAAGCCCTACACCAAGGCGCTCGACGCCGCGTGGACGTCGCTGTCACGGCGCGTACGCCACCTGGAGAAGTACGCCAAGCAGGTGCGCAAGGCCGACAAGGCCTACTCCGCCCATCGGCGGCTGGAGGCCCTGGCCGCCAGGACCCACGAATACCAGGCGCTGATCGCCGACACCGTGCGCGACGAGATGGCGCACGAACGCATCAGGGAGCTGACCGACCATGCGGCGCACGTGCGCAAGATGTTCGAGGAGAGCATCCTGCAGGCGAGGCAGGCGGCCGGCGAGCTGATCAGGAGCCCGCTCGCCTGAGCCCGGGCCGGGGCGGGCTGTGCGGGTTCGAGCGGGCTCCCTCGCGGGTGCTTCAGGCCGATGGGGTACGGCGTCCGGCCGTACCCCATCGTGGTTCTAGAGGCCGATCACGTGGCAGGTGGCCGTCACCGTCTTGCCGGGATCGCTCTCCGAGGTGGCGGTGAGCTTGACCTTGGCCAGCCGGGCGCCGCCGGAGTCGCGCGCCGCGTTCACGGTGACGAGCTCGTGCTTGCCGAACCCGACGGAGGCCAGGGCGTTCGGCAGCTGGACGGTCCAGCCCTTGCCCTGCACCTCGGCCTTGAGCCGGTAGACGTCGGCGTTCAGGTAGGCGCTGACGTCCTCGGGGTGCTGTCCCTGCGCCGGGGCGGCCCTGCCGGTGTTGAACAGCGGGAACGTGCAGGTGGACAGGTTCCTGCCGCTGGGCACGCCGGCCGCGGGCAGCACCTTGACGCCGCGCCGCTGCGGCCCCGGGCCGTCGAGCGAGCGGATCGCGACCGTGTACGACAGGGTGCCGTCGCGGCCGCGCTTGCGGTCGGTGACGTAGAAGTGCAGGCGGTTGGCCTCGTCGACGTACTCGTACTCGCTGCCGGAGTCGGTGCCGGCGTGGAAGAGGGCGTCGGAGAGCTGGCGGTAGTCGCCGATCGTGATGGGCACCTTGGTCCCGTCGGGCATGACGTAGTCGGTCATGCCGATGTCCTGCGGGTTGGCGTCGATCACCCACTCGAACGGCGCCCGGTCCTCGTTCTTGGTCTTGGCCAGCAGAACGCCGGAGTCGGGGGTGAACGAGTCGGAGCCCATGCGGTCCACGACCTCGACCGTGTAGTTCTGGTAGCCGCCGCCGTCGCAGAGCGGGTCGGTGCGCGGGTCGCAGGCCGGGCTCTTGTCGCCGGTGTCGAAGGAGAGGTTGACGCCCGACAGCTCCTTCTTGCCCGGCTGGACCGCGCGCGCCAGGATCTCGACGGTGACCAGGCCTGACTCGTCGAGCGCCTCGCGTGACAGGCGCAGCACGTTCCGCTCGTCGACCATTTCCAGCTTGATCTTGTTGCGGAGCATGTGCTGGGCGCCCATGGACGCGCCGGCGGTCGGCGGGATGAGCCAGCGGGAGTGCGGGCCGCCGGGCCCGTTGAAGCTGCCGCGGCTGAGCATCTCCCACACGCCTGTGTACGCCCTGCGCGGCGGCACGCCGTACGGGTTGTTGTAGTTGTCGGCGATGCCCATGATGTGGCTGAGCTCGTGGGCGTAGACGGCCATGCCGGAGCTCTCGGCCTGCACCGAGTCGATGCCGAAGCGGGCGTTGGGCCAGAAGGTGGAGCCGGCCTGCCACGAGGTCCAGTCGACGTAGCGGGTGTCGACCCAGTTGGGCAGCGCGGCGTCCGGCGGACCCCACTCGTCGGGCACGTCCTCCTTTGTCGGGAATTTCATCATCCCGAATTCCTGCCAGGTGGACGACTCGTCCTGGCCGGCGCTCAGGTAGAAGACGAAGTCGAACTGCTCGGCCACCTCCTGGCCGACGTCGGCGAGCCAGGCGGCGTTGCCCTCGGTGCGCAGGTTCCTGTCGCACGAGTCGCCGGCGGGGCACCCGTTGCCGCCCTGGAACTCCATGGCGTACTCGTGGTCCTTGCCCGCCATCATGTAGGGCCCGAACCCGGTGAGCTCCACGCCGTACCTGCCGCCCGAGTCCTCCATCCAGTACTCGTGGATGGTGTGTCCCCTGTTGAGCTTGTTGGGGGTGTTGAGGAAGTCCCGGTAGAACGTGGCCACCTCGTCACGGGGGACGTCGTGGGCCTCGGCGCTCGGGTTCCCGAAGCTCGTCGAGCCTTGGGGCTGCGTCGCCACGAACGGCTGGTTGGGGTAGTCGAGCAGCACGAGCGCGCCCTTGAAGGTGCGCTTCGACCCCCTGACGGAGGGGTCGGCCCAGTTGGTGCCGGGCGGCTTCTTGTAGTCCGCCCACGTCATGTGGTCGGGGTTCTTCCAGTTCTGCGGGTCGATGGGCTTGAGGCCGCCGGGGAGGCGGGTGCGCAGGGCCTGGGCGTCGTCGGGTGCGTCGACCTGCCAGGGCTGCGTCTGCGGCCAGTGGTCCTGCCGCCAGGGATGCTCGGGATCGGTGGGGGGCGCTGCGGAAGCAGGGGTCGCCATGAGGCTCACCGGGATCATCACGATGACCGCGGGTAAACCCTTCAGCAGCTTCTTCAGGGCGTTCACGGATTGACGGTATAGAGGTAATTGTCGGAGATCAACGATCAGACGGCGGGAAGCAGGACAACTTCGCCGGCTTAGCGATTCGCCCGGTTCGTCCCGATTGCGGGCATATCCTGCCTTCACGTTTAATGCCTAGAGGGGAAGTCTCGACGGGAGTCCTGATGCCGTCTGCGAAGCTTGCCGGTCCAGCTCCGGGCAGGCGCCCGCCCGGGCCCGTCATCCTCCATTCCGCCCCGCTCGTCGTGCCCGTCTGCACCGTCCCCATCCGCGGCGGCGCCGTGGCGATCGGGGGCGAGCGGGTGCTCGCGGTCGGCCCGCGAGCGGAACTGCTCCCCGCGTACCCCTCCGCGCAGGAGCTCCGGTGGCCGGGGATGATCGTGGCGGGGCTGGTCGACGCGTGTTCCGCCGCACCGGCGCCCGCCCCGGGGGTGACCGCGCGGGGTGACGTGCTCTCCGACCTGGCCGACGGTCCGGCTCTCCCCGGCATCTCGTACGTCGAGGTGACCAGCGCCGGCGAGGAGGAGTGGGAGGAACACGACCGGGACGCGGTCATCACCGCCATCCGCGAGGCGGAGCGGCCCCGCGTGGTGGGGATCGCCGCCCACGCGCGCGACCCGCACGTGCTGGAGGACGTGGCCGTGCTGGCCAGGACGTTCGGGCTGCGGCTGATGGTCCGCCTGGACCGCCACTCCCCCGTGGAGCTGGATGAGACCGGGGTGCTCGGCCCGCTGTGCCACGTCGCGAGCGGCAGGTCGCTGGACCCGGGCGAGCGCAAGCTGCTGCGGCTGCGCAGGACCGCCGTGGCGCTCTGCCCGCCTGAGCCGTCACAGGCGCAGGACGCGCTGGCCCTGCTGGACGAGGGCAACACCGTCGCCTTCGGCAGCCGCGGCCCGGCCGGCACGTCACCGACCGGCCCGCTGGGGCTGGCCGGGGCGATCAGGCGCCGCGCGCGGGAGCTGAGGCTGCGGCCCAGGGAACTCGACCGCCGGCTGGTCGAGGCCGCCACGCTGGGCGGCGCCAGAGCGCTGGGCATGGACCGCGGCAGGGGCAGGATCGGGTCGCTGGCCGCCGGCGCCCGTGCCGACTTCGCCGTCTTCGACGCCCGCGGACGTTATCCGTACGCGGCACTGCTCTCCCAGCCGCCCTGCCTCGCCACCGTCGTCGGCGGCGTGCTCACCCGCGAGAGCTGACGCGCTGCCACCGCCTCACCCCCGTGTCCTGCCTCACATTCCGGGCTGATCGGAATCCGCTTCCTCGAGAGTCGTGTTTGATCCCCCGGTGCATCGTCAAGGCAAGGATCGGTTGTGTCTCCCTCCTCCCCCACGTTCAGGGCTCTGCGTCATCACAACTACCGGCTCTGGGCGGGAGCCGACATCGTCTCCGTGACCGGCACGTGGATGCAGGTGCTCGGCGTCAACTGGCTCGTCCTCACGCTGACGGGCTCGGCGACGAGCGTCGGGCTGAGCCTCGTCATGCAGGCGCTGCCGACCCTGCTGCAGCCGTTTCGGCGCCCAGGTGGTGCCGCCGGCCGACCTGCCGAACGCGATGGCGCTCGGCTCGATCCTCAGCTCCGCCGGCCGCATCCTGGGCATGAGCCTGGCGGGCGCGCTGCTCCCGTTCACCGGCAACGGCGGGCTCTTCGTGATCAATGCGGCCAGCTTCTTCGTGGTGATCGCGGCGGTGGCGGCCATGCGCCGCGCGGAGCTGCACCCGCTGGCCACCGCCGAGCGGCAGCCCGGCGCCGTACGCGACGGCCTGCGGTACGTGCTGCGCACGCCGTGGTTGCTCGTGGTGCTGGCGCTCTGGTTCGTCTCGGGCAGCGTCGGCCGTAACTTCCAGGTCACCATGGCCGCCATGAGCGCCGGCCCTCTGGACGCGGGTGCCGGCGGCTACGGGCTGCTGTCCACCGTGTTCGCCGTCGGAACGGTGCTCGGCGGGTTCGTGGCCGCCTCCCGGCCTCACCTGACGATCCGGCTGCTGCTGCTCACGGCGTTCGTGACCGGGGTCGCCCAGGCGGTGAGCGGGCTGATGCCGGGGTTGTGGACGTTCGCGGCCCTGATGTTGCCGATCGCGGCGGGAGCGGTGACCGTCGACACCACCGTCTCGGCACGGGCGCAGCTCGACAGCCCGGAGCCGATGCGCGGCCGGATCATCGCGGCGCTGTCCATCGTCAGCGCCGGGGCGGGCGCGCTCGGCGGGCCGCTGCTGGGCTGGCTCAGCGACGCCATGGGACCCAGGGCCGCCCTGGAGATCGGCGGGGTGGCCTGCGTGGCGGCGGCCCTGCTCGCGGCGGTGGTGCTGGCCCGGCTGTCAGGCAGGACGATCAGGCAGGCCGCCAAGCTGAGGCCACGTCTGGGGAACGCCTGACCGTCCACGGAAACACCACTTGCCTGTAGCCGTTGATGGAGCTAACCTGTAAATGCACTTGGAGGTTAGCTCCATCAGGAGAAGCAGCAAGGAGGTTAGAAAATGCTCTTGACCTCAATTGACCCGTTCATCCAGGAGTTCGAGCGGCAGTTCAGCCGCCTGGCACGCCAGACCTTCGACAACGGCAGCGCCGTGATGCCCATGGACGGGCTGCGCCGCGACGACGACGTGCTGCTCCGCTTCGACCTCCCCGGCATCGACCCCGACTCCATCGAGGTCACGGTCGACCGCGGCGTGCTGAGCGTGAGCGCCCGCCGCGAGGAGGAGGTCGCGGACAACGAGCGGCTGTTCGTCCGCGAGCGCCCGATGGGTGCCTTCACCCGCCGGGTCTACCTGTCCGAGCACCTCGACAGCGAGCAGATCGACGCGGGTTACGCCAACGGCGTGCTCACCGTCCGCATCCCGGTGCTCGAGCGGGCCCGGCCGCGCAAGGTGGAGATCCGGCGAGGCGAGACCAGGGCCATCAAGGCCTGACGCGCGGTCCGGGGGCGGGCTCCCCGGCCCGCTCCCGGATCACGAGGAGAGCCATGACGCCAGAACTCCCCCTTGACGACGAACACGCGCCTCTCTACTCCCTCGGCCAGGTGGCGGAGATGCTGCAGGTCCAGCACGCCTTCCTGCGGCGGCTCGACCAGCACGACGTCATCAGCCCGAGCCGTTCGAACGGCGGGCAGCGGCGCTATTCCCGCCGCGACATCCTCATCGTCCGGCACGTCACCCGCATGACGGAAGAAGGCATGACGCTCATCGCCATCCGCCGGATCCTGCAGCTCGAACGCGAGCTCGCCGACGTGCGCAGGGAGCTCGACGAGGCCCGCGCCCGGCTGGACGGCGAGCGGCAGTGACCCGGTGATCCGCCCTCCCGCCGGTCCGGCAAGGAGGATTCCGGACCGCTCGCTGGGTAGGGGGCCGGTATGACCGAACAACCTCCGGACCGATACGGCTACGCCGATGAGCAGGAGATCGAGGTCGCAGAGTGGACCGACGACCTCGGCCTCCACCACGAGGTCGCCGAGGACGACCCCCGGCACCGGGACACACTCGACGAGCGGCTGCGGCGGGAGGCGCCGTCCCGGCTCCACGAGTCCCGGCCCAAGCACCGGCTGACCCAGCCGGACGAGGGGCTCGAACCCGACACGGACGACGAGGAACTCGGTGTGGACCAGGGCGGCGACACGGATGACCTCTCGGCGGAGGAGCGGGCCGTACGCATCGACCCCGACGAGAACCTCACGTGAAGGGCGCCGGCGGCGTCGGGAGAAAAGCCGCCGCACGTCCGCCCGACCTTCAGGCGAGACCGTCGAGTGCGGGCAGCAGGGCGTACAGGTCGTCGGCGATCACGTCGGCCGCGCCGGCCTCAGGTCGCTCGGCGTGCAGGTAGCCCCATGGGCCCCGCTTCAGCAGCGCGGTCCGCATGCCGGCCGCCCTGGCAGGCAGCACGTCGTTGTCGAGCCGGTCGCCCACGTAGAGGATCTCGGCGGGCTCGTGGCCCGCGACGGCCGCGACCTTGGCGAAGAATCCGGGCTCGGGCTTGGAGACGCCCCACCCGTCGGAGGTGTGCACGGAATCGGCCGGCAGGTCCATGGCGACGAGCGCGTCGTAGGCCCGCTCCGGCTGGTTGCCCGCGATGATCACCTGGTACCCGGCCGCCCGGATGGCCGCCAGAGCGTCGCGCACGTCGGGATAGAGGTCGCCGGCGTCGAAGGTGTTGCGCATGCCGTGGGGGTCGTCGCGCTCCCACTCGGCTTCCTCCCTGGCGAGGTCGACGCCGGGGCGTACGAGCTCGAAGGCGTCACTGTGCGCACGGTCCAGCGCGGCCATCCCGCCGAGCGCTCCCATCAGCGTGAACGCGCTCACGCCGAGCCGCTCGGCCCAGCGCGACCAGATGCGCGTCTCGCTGATCAGCGTCTCACCGACGTCGAACACCACAGTCCTGATCATCGATCTCCCTGTTTCACCGCTGTGAGCTTCTCCATCGCCTTGGCGATGCGCTTCTCCGACACCGGGGTGGGGGTGCCGAGCGTCTGGGCGAAGAAGCTCACCCGCAGTTCCTCGATCATCCACCCGATCTCCACCACGTCAGGGTCTCCGCGCCGGGCCGGATGGAGCTTCTGCCGCAGGTCGTGGTAGTCGTCCTCGACCTTGTGCACCCGATCCATCCACTCCCGGTCACGCCACGGATCCTCGGGGAGCTTCGTGAGCCGGCGGTCGATCGCGCGGAGATAGCGCAGGACGTCAGGCAGACGCCGGTGGCCCGTGGCGGTGACGAACCCCGGACGGACGAGCCTGCCGAGCTGTTCGCGCACGTCGTCGGTCGCCGCACTCGGCTGCAGCGCGTCGAGCCGGGTGCCCGCCGCGTGCCAGACGCCCAGGATCTGCTCCACCTTCCCCAGCACCTCGGCCGACGTGTCGTAGAGGTGAGCCCGCACGTGCTGGTAGAGGCGGTCGAAAGCCACCGGGTCCCAGGCCGGTCCGCCCGCGTCGAGCATGAGCCTGTCGACGGCCGCGTCGACCACGTCGTCGAACAACGCCACCGCCCCGCCGTGCGGGCTGCGCGACAGGGCCAGCTTCGCCTGGTTGGACAGGCCGCCGAGCAGCGACCTGGCCGGGTTGGTGACGTTGAGCAGGAGCAGGCGGCGCACCCCGGGCCAGTGGGAGCGGCGCTGCTCCACCTCCGTCTCGAAGATCTTGATGGAGACGGAGTCGCCCGCGTCTACCAGCGCCGGATAACCCTTCATCCGGCCCTGCTCGAACACCCTGGGCAACGTCCCGAAGCTCCAGGTGTGCAGGCCCGTCTGCTCCAGGTCGTCGCCCGCCTCCGAGAGCGTCTGGCGCAGGCGCGGCGCGAGGCGGCGCTTCAGCGCGTCGAGGTCTTTGTCCTCGGCGACCGTGCGCCTGCGCTCGTCGATCACCCGGTAGGTGATGCGCAGATGGGCGGGCACCTGGTCGAGCTGCCAGGCCTCGCGCGGCACCCGGACGCCGGTCAGGCGCAGCAACTCGCGCTCCACGGCCTCCAGCAGCGGCTCGCCGCCCGGCTTGACGCCCTCCAGCACCTGCCTGGCGTAGTTGGGGGCGGGCACGAAGTTGCGACGCAGATTCTTCGGCAACGACCTGATCAGCGCGGTGATCAGATCTTCGCGCAGGCCGGGGATCTGCCAGTCGAAGCCGTCGGAGCTGACCTGGTTGAGCACCTGGAGCGGCACGTGCACGGTCACGCCGTCGGCGCCGTCCTCATCCGGGCCCGGCGCGAACCGATAGGTCAGCTTCATGCGCTGGCCGAGCTGGCGCCAGGTGTCGGGATAGTCGCGGGTGCTGACGTCGGCGCCCTCGTTGACCAGCATCTCCGGCGAGAACGTGAGCAGGTCGGGCTGCTCGTGCCTGGCCTTCTTCCACCAGGAGTCGAAGTGGCGGGCCGACACGACGTCCGCGGGCACCCGCTGGTCGTAGAAGTCGAACAGCGCCTCGTCGTCCACCAGGATGTCGCGGCGTCTGGCGCGGTTCTCCAGCTCCTCGACCTCTCCGAGCAGCCGGCGGTTGTCCTTCAGGAAACGATGGTGGGTGTCCCAGTCGCCCTCGACGAGCGCGTGCCTGATGAAGAGCTCGCGCGACAGGTCGGGGTCGATGCGGCCGTAGTTGACCTTGCGGCCGACGACCAGCGGCACACCGTAGAGCGTGACCTTCTCCAGGGCGATGACGGCGCCCTGGTTCTTCTCCCAGTGGGGCTCGGAGTAGGTGCGCTTGACGAGGTGCTGGGCGAGCGGCTCGACCCAGCCCGGCTCGATCTTGGCGTTGACGCGCGCCCACAGGCGGGAGGTCTCGACCAGCTCGGCCGACATGAGCCACTGCGGCTGCTTTTTGGCCAGTGCCGACCCGGGGAAGATGGCGAAGCGGGCGTTGCGGGCGCCGAGGTATTCCTGGATCGGCCTGCGGCCGTCCTGGCCGCGCTTCTCCATGACGTCCTTGACGCCGATGTGCGACAGGAGCCCGACGAGCAGCGACGCGTGCACCTGCTGGGGGTCGGCGGCCCGGCTGCCGGGCTGGGCGCCGAGCGCCTGGCGGAGCTGGCTGTAGATGTCCTGCCACTCGCGCACGCGCAGGTAGTTGAGGAACTCCGCCTTGCACAACCGCCGGAAGGCGCTGGACGACAGCTCCTTCTGCTTGTCGCGCAGGTAGTGCCAGAGGTTGAGGTAGGCCATGAAGTCCGACTCGGGGTCGGCGAAGCGGCGGTGCTTCTCGTCGGCCTGCTGCTGCTTGTCCGAGGGCCGCTCGCGCGGGTCCTGGATCGACAGGGCGGCGGCGATCACCATGACCTCGCGCAGGCAGCCGTTCTTCTCCGCCTCCAGCACCATGCGGCCCAGCCGGGGGTCGACGGGCAGGCCGGCCAGCTTGCGGCCGACGGGCGTGAGCTTGCCGTGGACGTCGAACGCGCCCAGCTCGTGCAGCAGGTTGACGCCGTCCTTCACCTGGCGGCGGTCGGGCGGCTCGACAAAGGGGAACGCCTCGATGTCGCCCAGCCCGATCGAGGTCATCTGCAGGATGACCGAGGCGAGGTTGGTCCGCAGGATCTCGGGGTCGGTGAACTCGGGCCGGTTGAGGAAGTCGTCCTCCTCGTAGAGGCGGACGCAGATGCCGTCGGAGGTGCGGCCCGAGCGGCCCTTGCGCTGGTTGGCGCTGGCCTGCGAGATGGCCTCGATCGGCAGGCGCTGCACCTTGGTGCGGTGGCTGTAGCGGGAGATGCGGGCGTAGCCGGGGTCGACGACGTACTTGATGCCGGGGACCGTGAGCGAGGTCTCCGCCACGTTGGTGGCCAGCACGACGCGGCGGCCGGTGTGGCGCTGGAAGACACGATGCTGCTCGGCGGCGCTCAGCCGGGCGTAGAGCGGCAGGATCTCCGTGCCCGTGAACTCCGCCTTGGCCAGGGCGTCGGCGGCGTCACGGATCTCCCGCTCGCCCGACAGGAACACCAGGATGTCGCCGGGGCCCTCGCCGGTCAGCTCTCTGCAGGCGTCGACGATGCCCTGCGTCTGGTCGTCGTCATCGTCGAGCGGGCGGTAGCGCACCTCGACCGGGTAGGTGCGGCCGGAGACCTCGATGATCGGCGCGTCGTCGAAGTGCCGGGAGAACCGCTCGGGGTCGATCGTCGCGCTGGTGATGACGACCTTGAGGTCGGGGCGCTCGGGCAGCAGCTGTTTCAGGTAGCCGAGGATGAAGTCGATGTTGAGGCTGCGTTCGTGGGCCTCGTCGATGATGAGGGTGTCGTACTGGTCGAGCATGCGGTCGTGCTGCAGCTCGGCCAGCAGGATGCCGTCGGTCATCAGCTTGACCAGGGTGCGGTCACCGGCCTGGTCGGTGAAGCGGACTTTGTAGCCGACCACGTCGCCGAGCTTCTGGCCGTCGCCGGCGCCGAGCTCCTCGGCGATGCGCTCGGCGACCGTGCGGGCGGCGATGCGGCGGGGCTGGGTGTGGCCGATCAGCCCGCGCACGCCCCGCCCCAGCTCGAGACAGATCTTGGGGATCTGGGTGGTCTTGCCGGAGCCGGTCTCCCCCGCGATGATCACGACCTGGTGGTCGCGGATGGCCGCGAGGATGTCGTCCTTGCGCTGGGAGACAGGCAGGTTCTCCGGATAGGTGACCTTCGGTACGGCGTCGCGGCGGCGTACCAGCCGCTGCTCGGCTCGCTCCACGTCGGAGAGGATCTCCGCGACGATCTTGTCGCGGGCCTCTCGCGAGCGCACCCGGCGCATGCCGTCGAGCCTGCGCCGCAACCGCCGCTGATCGCGGGGCATGAGGTCGGGCAGGCGGGACTGGAGGTCGGCGAGTGGAGAGGACAACGAAGACGTTCCCATACTGCTGTCGAGGATATTCGAGCCCCGCGGCCCCGGAGCCAACCGCCCATGGTGCCCGACCGCGCCGGGCCGCGCATCCCAATATCCCGGCGTCTCACGATCGTGGACCGTGCGGTCAGCGGGACGCGGCGGCGCGGGCGGCGCCGACGATGCCCGCCTCGTTGCGGAGGGCGGCGGGCACCACGGGGGTGTCGAGGTGGATGTGCGGAAGGAACTTGTCGGCCTTCTTGCTCACTCCCCCGCCGATCACGATCAGCGAGGGCGTGAACAGCATCTCGACGTACCGGAGATATTCCTCCACCCGCCCCGCCCACGCCTTCCAGCTGAGGTCCCGTTCCTCCCTGACCCGCGCCGACGCCCGGTGCTCGGCGTCCTTGCCGCGCAGCCGCAGGTGCCCGAACTCGGTGTTGCGGACGAGCCGCCCGTCGGTGAACAGCGCGCTGCCGATGCCCGTCCCGAAGGTCAGCACGAGCACGGTCCCCCGCTGTCCCTTGCCCTTGCCGAACGTCATCTCCGCCATGCCCGCCGCGTCGGCGTCGTTCAGCACGGTGGCCCCGCCGAAGAGCGCGGCCGCGTCGACCCCTTCCCACGAAGGGTCGACGTTGGCGGCCGTCAGGACGACGCCGTCCACGACCACGCCGGGAAAGGTGATGCCGACAGGGCCGCTCCAGCCGAAATGCTTGATGATCGACGCGACCGCCTCGGCCACCTCGTCGGGCTTGGAGGGCTGCGGCGTCGGAATGCGCAGGCGCTCCTCCGTCAGTTTGCCGGCTTTCGTGTCGACGGGCGCGCCCTTGATTCCCGAACCGCCGATATCGATGCCCAACACGTCCATGCTTTTCCTCTCCCCGCGCGATGCGGGAAAACTCCCGCGCCGCCATTTCCGGACCTGACTGAACCCGCTCCCCGCCCCCCGCGTATCTCGCGTCACAAGCGCTAACTAGGAGGCAACGGATGCGGCCACGCATCATCACACTCTGCGCTGTTGCGGTCGTTCTGGGAGCGACTCTCACCACTCCCGCACACGCCACCACCAGGACGCGTTTCGACGTCATCAACCTTGTGTCGGACGTCAAGGGCAAAGCCCCTGTCACCGACCCCAAGGTCGTCAACCCGTGGGGCCTGGCCATGGGCAAGACTCTGTGGGTGTCCAACACCGGCACCGGCAGCGCCACCGTCTATTCCGGCACGGGCAAGAAGGAGAAGACCGAGGTGGCCATTCCGGGCGGAGCCCCGACGGGCCAGGTGTTCAACCCCGGCGACGGCTTCACCGTGAAGGGCAGGCCGGCCACGTTCATCTTCTCCAGCCCGAGCGGCGCCATCACGGGCTGGAACGCGGAGGCCGACCCGGGCAACGCGATCATCGCGGCCTTCACCCGCGGCGCCGACTACAAGGGGCTGGAGCTGGTCGAGACCGACGACGGCGCCTTCCTGCTGGCCGCCGACTTCGCCGGCGGGCGCATCCACGCCTTCGACGAGGACTTCGAGCGCATCCGGCTGTCGCGCTGGCAGTTCAGGGACAAGGCGATCCCCTCGACCTACAAGCCCTACAACGTCGCCGTCGTCAACGGCAACGTCTGGGTGGCCTACGCCCTGCGCGACAAGACCACGGGCAAGCCGGTGTTCGGCGACGGGAAGGGCTTCGTGAGCCGCTTCGACGGCAACGGGCGCCTCACCGGGCGCATCTCCAGGGTCGGGCTCAACGCCCCCTGGGGGCTGACCGCCGCGCCGAAGGGCTGGGGACAGTACGCCGGAGCGCTGCTGGTCGGCAACTTCGGCGACGGGACCGTACACGCCTACAAGCGCGGCCGTCACCTGGGCTCCCTTCGCCTGGCGAACGGCAAGCCGATCGTGCTGCCCGGCCTGTGGGACCTCGAGCCCGGCACCGCGGCCACCGGCGGCGAGAAGGCTCTGTGGTTCTCCGCCGGCATCGACGGGGCCAAGCACGGCCTGATCGGCGTGATCGCGCCGCAGGGCACGAAGGTGTCCTCGTCGGCTCCCTCGGGCGGCCCGTCGAAGGGCTCGTCGGGCAAGCCCTCCACCCCGTCCTCCAAGAGCCCGTACGGCGGGTACTGACCGGGCGCTCCCTCTCCCGCCCCCGCCCGGCCGGTCGCGTGGCTCGCCCGGCCTGGGTGGGGGCGCCTCAGCCCAGCACCGCCGCGAGGTCCTGGTACGTGCGGTAGTGCACGGCGGTCATGCCGAGCGCCCTGGCGGCCTCCACGTTCTGCAGCCGGTCGTCGACGAACAGGCAGCGCGCGGGCTCGGCGCCGGCGCGCTCCGCGGCGATCTCGTAGATCCGCCGGTCGGGTTTGGCCACGCCGACCCTGGCGCTGCTCACCACGTCGTCGGCGAAGCCGGTGAGCCCCAGCAGGTCGAGGTGGTGTTCCAGGGTGTCCATGGCGTTGGTCACGATGATCAGGGGCACCTCCTGCCGCGCCCTGGACAGCAGCGCCCTGACCTCCTCGTCCACCCAGAAGCGGATCTTCATGAACTCGCCGACGGCCTGGCGGGCCCGCTCGTCGCCGCCGAGCGCCACGGCGATCGACTCCGCCCACTGCGTCTCGGTGACGTGGCCGAGCGTCGGCGGCATGATCAGCTCGGGGTCGAAGGCCGTCTTCATCAGGGGCAGGCCGTAACGGGCTTCGATGTCGGCCTGGGCGGCGTGGTCGAAGTGGCGCAGCACGCCGTCGAGGTCGGACAGAACAGCGGCGAAGGGGATCACAGTCCCTCATTGTGCCGCGTTCGCCACCCTGGCCAGTAGCCATGACTTTTCCGGCGCCGCCGAAGGTGCTCAGGTAACGGTCGGGACTACCATCTCCGAGACAGGATTCGGTATCGGAACGGTAGGGCATGGACGATCACCGGCTGCCACGCGAGCTGTGCAGGCTGTTCGCCGACGGCGGCGGGGGACGACGGCTGCCGGCCGGGCTGCCGCCGGGCGAGGTGGTCTGGCCCGACCCCGGCTACACCCGGCAGGGCGAGGCCGCGCGACCGGCGTTCTGGATGAGCGACGAACCGGCGGTGGGCGAGGACTGGGCGCTGTTGCGCGCCTGGCACGCGCACAGCGGCCTGTGGCCGGTGTTGCTGGACGAGTCGGCGCAGCCGTGGGCGGTCGGGCAGGTCGTGCCGGACGATCCCCGCCAGATCGATCACTTCACCGCCGAGGGGTTCATGACCGAGGTGTGGGAGGAGTGGGTGGCGCAGATGCCGAAGGACGCGCTGGCCGAGCTGGAGCCGTACGGCGCCATCTGCCCCGGTCCCGCCGCGCCCGGCGTGCTGAAGGCCGAGCCGGAGGCGGTCGCCGACTGGCTGGCGGGCGAGCTGGCGGCCAAGGAAATGCCGCTCGGCCTGGTCGCCGCCGGCCGGGGAGCGGACGCGCTGGCGGTCATGGGCTGGCAGGGCGCGCTGCACCACAACGAGTGGATGGTCCCGCTGGCTGCCGTCGTGCGCAGCTGGGAGGACCGGTTCGGGGCGCGCGTGGTCAGCGTCGGGTTCAACACGCTCGACCTGAGCGTGGCGGCGCCGCCGGACGACCCGGAGCACGCCTTACACGTGGCGGCGGAGCACTGGGCCTTCTGCCCGGACAACGTCGTCCAGGGGCCGGGCGACCTCCTGGGCTATGCCGAGCAGATCATGGGCCGGCACGCGTGGTCCTTCTGGTGGGACTGAACCGGCGTCACGGTCGTCCCCGGGCCGCGCGCCCAACCCGCGTCACGGTCGTCCCCGAGCGGGCGGCGGCCCTCTCGAGCGGCATGGCGGCGCGGCCCGTGCCGGCGCCCTTCGTGCCCTCAGCGCGCCCGTCCGGCGCCGGTCCTCCCAAGGGCCCGGCCGGCGAAGAAGCCGGGCCCTGTACGGCCGCCCCCGAGCCGTAGCCGTCTCCACGGCCGGGCTCACGGGATGCGCGCCACGGCGCCGTAGGTGCCGGACGAACTCGGTTGGTCGACGCAGGCGCTCTCGTGGCCGTCCGGCCGCCATTCCGGGACCCACACCAGCCCCGGATCTACCAGCACCAGGCCTTCGAGCAGCGCCTCAACCTCCTCCCTCGTGCGAATCGCGTGCCCGGGCAGCGTCATCGCCAACAGGTCGTGTATGGCGGGCAGCAGCTCCGGGGGGATCGCGTCGAACGTGGTCTGCAGCAGCGACAGGTAGCTCCGTTCCGGAACGGCCTGCCGGATCCGCTTGATCACGTAGTGGAAGAACTCGTCGTCGTTCAGGCTGTGGGTCGACAGCAGCAGCACGGCCATGGGCCGGTCCCAGTCGAGGAACGTCTGCAGGACCCTGTCATCGAGGATGTCGTCGATCTCGCGCACGTCGCCCTCTACAACGCGTACGAGGTCGGTGACGGGCTCGATGGTCGCCCTCGCTCCGGCGAGCACCATCGGGTCGTTCTCGACGTACACCACACGCGGCGCCGAGCCGTCCAGGGCATCGCGGGCGATGTCGTGCAGTTGCCTGCCGGGCGGCAGGCCGCTGGGGACACCACTCCCGACGATCACGAACTGGTCCACACCCACGCTCGCCAGATGACGGACCACACGGCACAGATAGTGGAGCACGGCCCGTGCGGCCGTCGTCGTGATCGGGGCTGCCTGGTCGTACCGGCGTACCGCGTCGCGGTCCGCCACGAAGTTGTTCTTTCCACCTGCTGCGGCGTCGAGAATACGGGTGATCCTTGCTTGGGTCAGCTCCAGCTTCGCCAGGTTTCGGATGGCACGCTGACGCATTGAGTGTTGCCCCTTTCCCCTCGCCCACTATCTCGGGAAAAGCTGTCCTTTCGGACCCCACTCGATGACCCACACCATATGATCCTCGCTACGGAGCAGATGACAACACGAAAAGCCATTAGTTTTCGGTATATATGCGTTACCCCGCCTCGCGCATAATGATCATTTACGTGGGAAAGAGATCGTTTCCCAGCGAACGCGAAAGTCGTTCGCGATGGGAATTGAGCACCTCGACGGTCTCTTCGCGGGTGGTCGTCGTCACCGACAGCTTGGTGAAGGCCTGGTGGTACGTCTCGACCGCCCCGCCCTCGGTGACCAGCTCGTCGGACTCGATGCCGTGGGCGCACGCGACGTCGGCCTCGAACTCCTCGGCGAAGCGCCAGATGGTGAACGGTCCGGTGCGCGGCACGTAGGCCGGGTCGTCCATCGGCACGACGTGCAGCGAGACGTTGGGCCGCTTGGCGTGGTCGAGCAGCACGTCGAGCTGGCGGAGCTGGACGTGCGGCCCGGCGATGGAGCGGGCCAGCACGCTCTCGTCGATGACCGCCCACAACACGGTGCCGCTCTCGCCGGCCATGGCCTCCTGGCGGGCCAGCACGAGGGCGAGCGCCTCGTCGACCGTCCGCTGCCCGAGGATCGCCGGCCCCGTCGCGGCGATCGCGGCCCTGGCGTAGTCGTCGGCCATCAGCAGCGGCGGGACGAACTGGTTGTGGTAGGTGCGGATGACCGTGGCCCGCTGTTCGAGCGCGTAGGCGGCGGCCAGCCAGACGGGCACCGAGTGCGCGTCGTACCAGGCGGTTCCGCGCTCGCCCCTGGCCAGCGACATCATGTAGTCGCGGACGGGCGGGGCGGTGACGCCGTAGACGGTGAGCAGGCGCTCGGCCGTGATGGGCGCGGGCGCGATGCGGCCCTCCTCGATGGCGGGGATCGCGGCCGCGCCCTTGCCGAGCGCGGTCTCCACCTGCTCGACGGAGAGCCTGGCGGCCTGGCGCAGGGCGTGCAGCCGCCTGCCGAGCGCCCTGCGCTGCGGATCGCTCAGGGGCGCCGCCGCGTCGGGGATGCCGGCGGCGGGCACGGGCTCGTCGGGCAGGCCCTCGGCCTTGCGGGCGAGCTCGACCACGCCGTGCAGGACGGCGAGGGAGCCCTCGGACAGGCCCGAGACGGACCGGCCGATGGTGGCGGCCCGCAACTGGAGCTCCTCCGCGCTGCCCGACTCGAGGTAGTCGTCGCCGACCAGCCAGCCGACGCTCACCTGCAGGCAGGAGGCCAGCGCCCTGAGCACCTGGAGCGTGGGGTTGGTCTGCTTGCCCGTGCGCAACTGGCTGACATAGGCACGCGTGATCGGGATGCCCGCCTCCGTCAGAGTGGAGGCGACCTGCGCGCCGGTGAAGCCGCGCTTGGTCAGCGCGAGATCGAGCCGTTCGGCGAAGTTCGCCACGGCACACCTCCTACCGCCCGTGAACTCATCCAGCGTAAGGGACGCGTGCTTCCCTGTCCCCTGCCATGTGGGCAAGCTCTGCCCAGCGGGGAGGTATCAACATATGCGCAAACTGTCAGTTGACACACTCCCCTTTGTCGGCAGACTATCGCAGCGTATGGAAAGTGACACTTAACAGCCAGGGTTCTGGAGAGAGTCCTCGACGAGGAGGTGGCCGGACGTGACCATGGATTCCTCGGGCAGTTCCTGGTTCCAGGAGGATCCGGCCCCGAGCAGGCAGGAGCAGGTGGTCCAGCGCATCTGCACGCGCGTCGCCGGTTCCGGCGTGCACGTCGCGAGCCTGCCGCTCGGCGGCGTCCAGGTCTGGCTCGACAGTCCCCGTCACCGCTGGCGCTTCTACCACCGGATGGCCCGCGAGCTGCGACTGGCCGGCTGGCACACGGAGACGGGCCCTGATCGGCTGCTGTTGCTCGGGTGGAGTGCGGTCTGCCTGAGCCACCGGGCCAGGATGCTGAGGGCGGCCCTGGCGGGACGGCTGGCCGACTTCGACAGGACGGCGTTCACCGCCGTCATGATCGCCACCCGGCTCGGTCACGAGGGATTCCCGGCCGGCGAGCTTCCCGGCGAGGTGGAGGCGCGTTGCGGCGACGCCCTGCGCTGGCCCGCCCGGCTGGCCGATCTCGACGGTCTCGAACGCGGCTCGTCGCTGGAACCGCTGCGGCTCAGGCTGGCCCAGGTGGCCGGGCTGGAGGCCAAGGTGGCCCGGCGCTGCGGCGAGCATCTCGCGCTCGCCTCGAAGGTCGCGCGTACGGTGGCCGGCGGTGCGGCGCCGGCCAGGTCACACGAACGGGAGTCAGGTGACTCCGGCTCCTCCACGGCGGGCCTGACGGAGCGCATGGTCGGCGTCAGCGTCCCCAACAGCGTCCCTGATGGGGCCCTGAGCGCGGGAACGGCCCGATGAGGCGGGCCGTCCCTTCCGGCGGGCCGGGCGCGGCAGCGCTCGGCACGCCCCGTCACTGCCAGGACGCGGCGACGGTCGTCGCGACCGCGTCCCGGCAGGCCTCGACCGGCGGGCGGCCGGTCAGAGGCACATGTGCGCCGGCCCCGGCGCTTCCTCGCCCCTCCGGCATCGTGCGGCACGTGCCCGACCTAGTCGGCGCGGTGCTGTTGACCAGCGCGGTAGCGGCTGGCGTGCTGGTCAAATCGAGGGGTTGCGCCTGGGGTCGGTATACGTCGCTCCCGCCGGACCAGGCGGGCGCGTTCGCGGTGCCGCGCGCGGGGTCACCCACGACCCCGCGCCGGGGCCGCGCGAACGCGGCAGGCCTGCCGGCGAGGGCGGCGACCCCGGTCGCCGGGCCCCGCCGGCGAGCCTCCGCGCTCGCCGCCACCGGCACGGAGGCGGTGCGGGGTGGGGAGATCGGCGTGACGGGCGCCACGGTACTGATCGACCGGCCGTTTCTGAGGCCGGCGCCCAGGCACGCCTCCGTGCGGGTGGCCGTTTCACCGGCCGCCGTCCTGCTCGCCGCCACGGCGCTGGTGCGGGTCGCCGTGGCTTCGGGCCGTGAGACCGAACCTCGATCTCCACGCGCGGCGGAAGAGGGGCCGGCGATCAGCCGCCGGCTCCTCACCCGGTCGCGCGCCGAGCGAGGACGGAGCGCCGGCCGGCGGCCCTACCGCCGCCGATGTTCCCGGCATGTCCCTTCACAGGGTCATCGACCCGCGACCGACAGGAGCGATCATGCTCACCGATGAACTGCGCAGGCCGCAGCCGCACGAGGTGCACGCCCGGGGCGTACGGCCCGGCGCGCCGCCGCCGTCCTGGGGCGAGGACCAGGACGACGTTCCGGCACCGTCGGAACCGGCGCGCAGCGTGCACCGGCTGCGCCGCATCCGGCAGGTGTCCGTCCAGGCCATCACCGAGATCGACCAGGCGCTGAGGCACCGCGCCCAGTGACCTTTCCGCCTTCCCCTCGCAGGAGGAACCCCATGCGCACCGTCCTCACCCCCCGACCCGCACGTCGCGGGGGGGTGCAGTGAGCCGCGGCAGGGTCGGGGTGATCGTGGCGCCCGCGAACCCCTCCGCGGAGCCCGAGCTGACCCGCCTGCTCGGGTCGCGTGCCGACATGCACGTCACCCGCTTCCCCGTACACCATCCGATCCCGGCGGCCCGGCACCCGCTTTCCGCGGGGCGCCCGGGACCCGCCCTGGCCGAGCGGCTGGAGGGCTACAACGAAGCCCTGCCCGCCATGGTGCACGCCTTCGACGGCCTGCCGCTGAGCGCGATGGTCATGGCCTGCAGCGAGCCGCGCTACCTGCTCGACCCCGACCGGGACCGCGAGCAGTGCGCCGAGCTGACGGCCAGGACGGGAGTACCGTTCGCCTCCGCCACGCTGGCGGCGCGGGAGGCGATGGAGCACCTCATGGTGAGCGACATCGTCCTGGTCTCGCCGTACCAGCCGTGGCTGACGGAGCTGGCCGAGCGGTTCTGGAAGAAGGCCGGGCTCACCGTCACCCGGGTGGTGCAGGTCCGCGCGGCGGGCGGCTACTCGCCGTACACCGTGACACCGGCCGAGCTGATCAGGCAGGTCGAGCTGGCGGATCTGCCCGGTGACGCCGCGCTGCTGTTCACCGGCTCGGGAACGGCCACGCTGCCCGTGCTGGGGCCGCTCAGCACCGGCAACGACCGCGTCCTGCTGACCTCCAACCTCTGCACGGCCTGGTGGGCGCTGTCGCGGGCCATCGGCCGGCCGGTTACGCTCAGCCGCGTGCCCTACCGCCGCCACATGGCCGCCTCGAACGGGGCGCGCGTGGGAGGCATGGCATGAACGGCGTCATCGTGGTCGGCGCGGGCCCCGCCGGGCTGACCGCGGCCCTGTCGCTGGCCCGGGCGGGCATCCCGGTCACCGTGCTGGAGGGCCAGAACGAGCTCAGCAGGCAACCGCGGGCGTGCACCTTCCATCCGGCCACGCTCGACCTGCTCGACGGGCTCGGCGTGGCCTCCCGGCTGGTCGCCGAGGGCCGCGTCGTCGACCGCGTGCAGTGGCGCGACCGGTCCGGGATCGTGCTGGCTGAAATGGGCATGAACCGGCTGGACGGCCTGACCAGGCACCCCTTCAGGATCCACGCCGACCAGGCTTCGCTGACCCGGTTGCTGCTCTCCGCGCTCAGCGTCCACCCGGACGTGGACGTGAGGTTCGGCACCCACGTGGACGGTGTGGCGGAGGGCGGAACAGGGATCCGGGTCCGCGTCGGCCACACCTGGGCGCGGGCCCGGTACATGATCGCCGCCGACGGCGCGCACAGCACGGTGCGCAGCTCGCTGGGGCTGCCGTTCCCCCGGTCCACCTATCCGACGCAGGCGCTGCGGGTGTTCACCGACTCGCCGCTCGACCGGCTGCTGCCGAGCCTGGCGCCGCTGACGTACGTACGCGATGTGCAGCAGTCGTGCACCCTGCTCGGGCTGCCCGACCACTGGCGGATCATCTTCAAGATCCCCTGTGACACGCACGAGCCGCTGTCGCAGGCCAACCTGGGCCTGCTGGTCCGGCGGGCGCTGCCGGGCGCCGGCGAGCCCATCCGCGTGACGGGCGCCGACCGGTTCGCCCTGTCGCGGGGGGTGCTGACCTCGTACCGGTGCGGGCGGGTGTTGTTCGTGGGCGACTCCGCGCACCTGACCTCGACGGTCGGCGGGCTCAACATGAACGCGGGCATCCACGACGCCGTCGAGCTCGGCCAGGTGATCGCGGCGGTGATCGGCGGCTTCGCCCAGCCCGCCGCGCTGGAGGCGTGGGCGTGGCGGCGGCGCTCGGTGCTGCTGCAGCGGGTGGTCCCCCGCGGGCAGACCCGGCCGGCGGGCGTGCGGGAGCACGACAGCGCCAGGCTCGAGGCGGCCATGGCGGGGCTGCGGGCCATCGCCGGCGACCCGGAGGCGACCCGCGCCTACCTGGCGCAGGCCTCGCTGCTGGACACGGTCCCCAACTCCGCCGGGAGGACATGAGCGGGCCCCTGCGACCTCGTGCTCCCGCGTACCGACCGAGGAGGTGTGACACCGGATGTGGCGAACCCTGTCTGACGACGCGCGCCAGGCCGTTCGCGACCTGTGCGACAAGCACGGAGCCCGTCTCTACGACTACTGCCGCACCGAGCTCGCCGCGGGCGACGCCGAGCAGGCGGTCGCGGGCGCGGCGCTGACGGCGCACCTGTACGCGGACCGCGTGGGCGATCCCGGCCTGCGCCGCCCCTGGTTGTACGCGGTGGCCCGCGCGCACCGCGCGGTGGTCGCCAAGCCGGCCAGCATCGGCTCGTGGTCGCGTCCCGGCCGCATGTCCGAGCTGCTGCCCGAGGCGCTGCTCTCCCTGGAACGGCCGCAGCGCGAGCTGCTGGACCTGTCCGTACGGCACGGCCTGTCGGACACCGAGCTGGCCGTGCTCTTCGAGATGGGCCAGAGCGAGGTGCGCGCCACCGTCGCCGAGGCCGCGGCCGGCCTGGAGGAGTGGTTCGCCGCGATCATCGCCGCGCGCGCTCCCGACGGCTGCCCCGATCTGACGTCACGGGTGGCGGACTGGGTCAGCGCGCCCGGCCGCCGCGCGAGGGCCAGGATCGGCCGCCACATCCAGTCCTGTGCGACCTGCCGGGCCGCGCCCAGGACCGTGACGGCGGCGGCGCTGCTGCGCCGCCTGCCGATCGCGGCACTGCCCGGCACACTTCCCAGCCGGCTGGCGTCGGCGCAGCCACTGCCTGGCGAGGGGCCCATCTGGCGGGCGGACGGCTTTCCTGTGCAGGCCCGCACACTGGTGGAGTCCGGCTCCGCGCCGCCTCCCCCGGTCGCCGACGCCACGCCATCCGTCCCAGTCGCCGACCCCACGACGGCGACTTCGGGAAAGCCCTGGTCGGCGGCGGGCGCGGCCGCCGCCGACCAGGAGCCTCCCGCCGCGCCCGCCGTGCGCGGGCGGCACCCGTTCACGCCGCCGAGCCGCACGCGGGCCTTCCGCGGCGGCGCGGGCGACGACAAGCTCGTCTACAGCGCCGTCATCAGGGGCGACAGCAACGGGTCGTCGCGCGGCGACGGCACGATCGTCAGGTACGGCGGGATCCCCTTGAACGGCGCCGTGCACGGCCCCATGAACGGACGCGCGAACGGTCACGTGAACGGTCACGCGAACGGTCATGCGAACGGCTCCGGCGGCGGGCCTGGCGGGGACGGCGCCCAGGAGTTCTGGCGGGACCGGCCCGAGGACGACGATCCCGATGCGGGCGCGCCGGTCAGGACCGTGGTCAGGCTCGCGCTGCTCCTCGGAGTCGGACTGCTGGCGGCGGGGCTGGTCTGGGCGCTCATGAACGCGGGCGGGCAGCAGGCGGTGATCACCAAGGCCGCCACGCAGTCGGACGTACGGCTCGCTCAGCCGCACGGCCCAGGGACGTAGGGGGCCTTGGGCTCCCGGCGGAGCCCAAGGCCGCTCGGGTGTCTAGAAGAAGTGGAACCCGGGCTCGGGCTCCGGCAGGTCCACCCGCTCGGGACCGCGGAACCTGGCGGTGTCCTTCGGCACGTCGGTCAGCGGCGTGCCGAGCACGAACGGCACGACGACGCGGCTGCCCGCCAGGTCGACGGTGACGTTGGCTCCGGTGCCGGTCTCCCCGCTGAAGGTCGCGTCGGTGCCGGCGATCACCAGGCCGATCCTGTGCCCCTTCCTGAACGTGTAGTCCTGCGGCAGGGTCAGCCACTTCACCGTGCCGTACTCGCCGGGGGGCAGCGGCTCGGCGTGGCTGAGCGAGTGGCGGTTCTGCACGTCGATCCAGCCGCGGGCGACGATCTCGAGCGGCCGGGTGGCCACGTTGGTGACGACCTTGCGGTAGCAGGCGTCGTCGGCCTCGGTGCTCTCGCCGTGGCAGTCCTCCTCGGTGAGCGTGGTGATGCCCTGGCCGCGCATCCAGTCGACGCGGGTCGCCTCGCCGAAGTCGACGAGCAGGGCGGTCAGGTTGGAGGTGGGCTTGTCCAGCTTGACCCGCAGGTCGGCGGTGGGCGTGCCGGACAGGCGCAGGTCGAGCGGGAGCGGGCCGGTGGTGAACGCCACCCGCCCCGGGTTCGCCGTGCCGATCCCGGCCACCATGTCGTTCTCGCTCATGGCGACGTCGGTGAAGGAGGCGGTGCTCTTCCTGGGGGCGGGCTTGAGCCCGAGCGTGCCGTCGGGCGCGGGCCGTAGCGACGCCTTGACCGCGAACGGCGCCGGCCAGTCGCGCTGGGTGATCCACCGCGCCGGGCCGATCTCGACGTCGGCGCGGGGCTCGCGGGTGATGCCGTTGCGGACGCCGTGCAGCCAGTGGTCGAACCAGCGGTGCAGCGTCTCCACCCACAGGGTCCTGCGGCCCTCGAAGTCGAACGGGTCCACGTGCTGGGTCTGGCCGACCCAGATCTTGCGCGGCACGTTCCTGTCGGCCAGCGCCTTCCACCAGGCGGAGAAGTTGTCGGGTTTGACGTTGAGGTCGTTGACCGTGTGGACGACGAAGACGCTGGCCCTGACCTTGGAGACGTCGCCGAGCAGGCCGTCGATGTAGTCGCGCTCGGCCCAGAACCGGTTGTGGTTGCCGGTGTCGTCGCCGTCCTCGGCGTCCATCCGGTCGCGGACGGCCTGGCACTTGGCGGCGGGGTCGGTGTCGATGTAGCCGGCCAGCCAGGAGGCGTAGTCGTAGTTGTAGATGACGCCGTTGGAGCGCTGGTACTTGTACCAGGAGCTGATCGCCGAGATGGGCACGATCGTCTCCAGGCCCTTCACGCCGGTGGCCGCGACGGCGTTGGCGAGGGTGCCGTCGTACGACTTGCCGATCATGGCGGCTTTGCCCGTCGTCCAGTCGGCCACGGCCGGGGTTCCGTCGGCCCTGACCGCCTTGGCGCGGCCGTTCAGCCAGTCGATGACGGCCTTGCCGCCGAGCACGTCGGCTCTGCCGCCGATGTCGGGGCAGCCCTCGGACCGGGTGGTGCCCAGCATGTCGACGTTGAGGACGGCGTAGCCGCGGGGGACGAAGTAGTTGTCGTAGAAGAGCGGAAATTTGACGACATTTCCGGCTTCGTCGTATTCCTTGCGCTCTCCCTCGTTGCCACGGCCGGAATTGTCGTAGTACGGGCTCTCGTCGATGATCACCGGCACCTTGAGCCCGGGGCCGGACTCCTTGGGCCTGATGATGTCCACACGAACCTTGTCGAGGGCGCCGTCCTGGTCGCTGTCGACGGTGGACTCGACGTACACGTGCTCGCGGACGGCGTCCGCATAGGAGAAGACCGGTTGCGTGCGACCGTTCTCGACGGTGATCGCAGGGGCGGCGGCCGCCTGGGCCGGGGTCGCGATCGCCAGGGTGAGGGCGACGGCGACGAGGGCCGGGCGTAATTGTGACACGCGTGACCTCCGGGATAATTGACCCAAATACCCTGCAATCTCGCAGATGACTGAGAACCTGACAAGATTCCAGATCTGGATGCCGGGGACCGCGTTCGAGGCCGGGTTGGGAGCGGAGTCCGGCGGCAGCCTGCCGGGCGGCTCGATCGAGCGGCCCCGCCGCAGGACGGACCCGCCGCCTGATAGCGATCACATCGTTATCCGCCCGCGCGACGCCACGCCACCAGGCCCCGCCCGCGCAACGTCTAGGGTGGATGGTCAACAGCCGGTGAGGAGAAGGTGCATGCGAAACGTCGCTCGGACCTCGCTCGTGGACTCCGCCATCGACGAGCTGCGCCGCGAGATCGCCAGCGGGGTGTGGCCGGTCGGCACCAAGATCCCGTCCGAGAGCCAGCTCGCCCAGAGCCTGGGCATGAGCAGGCTGTCCGTACGCGAGGCGGTGCGCGTGCTGGCGCACGCGGGACTGCTGCACACCCGGCAGGGTGACGGCACCTACGTGACCGCGACCGACGAGTCCAAGATCGCCCTGCGCCGCCGGCTCGACACCGCCGCCGCCATGGACATCATCGACGTGCGCCGCGGGCTCGACCTCGTGGCCGCCAGGCTCGCGGCCGGCCGGCGCACCGAGCAGGACCTCGCCGCGATGCGCGAGGCGCTGGCCCGCAGAGACGCGGCCGGCAAGGAGGGCGACCTCGACGGGTTCGCCGACGCCGACGTCGACTTCCACCTGCGGGTGGCCGACGCCGCGCACAACGCGCTGCTCGGCGACCTCTACCGCAGCATGGGCGACGCGCTGCGCGACAGCGTCAGAGACCAGGAGCAGGCGGCGCTCGACCCCGACAGCTCCCATGCCGACCTGCTGCAGGCGATCGCCGACGGCGACGCGGCGCGCGCGGTCGCGGTCTGCGTCGCCATCCTCGACCGGCAGGAACGCGGCCTCTAGCACCCTCCGGCGGCAGGAGTCACGCGTCCGGCTTGCGCGCGCGCCCGAGAATGTGCGGCAGCGCCGGAGTGGAGGGCACCGGCTTGTGCGAGAAGCGCGCGTGCTCCTCGATCACCAGCCCGCTCTCCCTGATGGCCCGCGCGGTGTCGCGGTTGGGGCGGCACCCGCCGGCCACCACCCGCCACAGCGGCGTGACGAGGTCCTGCAGCAGGCCCAGCACCGTGCCGCGCGAGCGCACGTGCTCGTAGAACCGCAACTCCCCGCCCGGCCTGAGCACCCTGCGCACCTCGGCCAGCGCGGCCGCCTCGTCGGGCACCGAGCACAACACCAGCGACACCACGGCCGCGTCGAACCCGCCGTCTTCGACGGGCAGCGCCCCGGCGTGCCCGGCCACCACGCGCACGGGCACCGTCACCCCACCCGCGGCCCGCTCCGCCGCCGACCGCAGCACGTCCTCCGGCTCGACCGCGACCACCTCGCGCACCTCGGGAGGGTAGTGGCGAAAGTTCATCCCGTTGCCCGCGCCGATCTCCACCACCCGCCCGGCCAGCCCGGCCAGCAGCCGCTGCCGGTGCTCGGCCGTGCCCGACCGCTCCGACTCGGCGCTCATCCGTTCGTACGCGCGCGCGAACCGCGGACGCTGGAATTTCGACAGATCCCGCATAGCCCCCACGCTAGGTCCCGGACGCGCCGCTGACGCCTCCCGAACGATCGAACACGCTCCGTATCGGCCCGTGGCACGCCACCCAGGCTCGCCGCATTCGCGCGGTGGCCGGTGTCCGGGTTCGCGGCCAGCACAAACGCCACCCGGCCAGAAATCGATTGATGGCCACCGCGCCGCATCCGGGACTCACTCACCGTAACGCCTCACAGATACTCATGAGACCGTTCAGAGCCGCGATCGTTGCCACTCCGTAACCAGCGCCCGGGGCGCCGCCTATAGCGTCCCTTCAGTGCCGTTATCAGAGGTGAATCCCGGGCCCCTTCCGCAGCGCGAGGACGCCGAGCGCTGCGACCACATGGAGTCAGGACGGCGTTGCGTGCTTCCGGCCATGCACCGGAGCCCGCACGTCTACGCGCCCGTGGGCGCCGCCGTGTAGCCGCCGGGCCTGCGCCGCAGCCAGTACGCGAGCACGGCCGCGCCGAGCAGCACCCCCCACAGCGGATACGGCCACAGCAGCAGCGCCCAGAGTTCCCCGCGATCGACGGCGTTGACCGCCAGCCCCGGCGACGCCAGGCAGCAGGCGCCCGCAACCGCTCCCCCGACGGCGACGGGGAGCCGCACGGGCACGGGACGCCCGCGCAGCAGGGGGATCCAGCGCGGGAACACCTCGCCCCATCTGCTGATCAGGCCCAGCGTGAGCACGGCTGCCCCCACGGCCGCGAAGGCGAGCATCAGTCCCTGCAGCCTGAGCGGCAGGTCGATCGGCCCGGAGATGTCCGTCGGCCACGGCGTCAGCCAGGTCAACCGGTAGAGGGCGTAGGGCAGCGGGCACAGAGCCGCCCCGATGGTGGCCGCCCTGCCCCACCGCCGCGCCCGCACCGGCCCGGCCCAGCGGGGCAGCGCTCCGCCGAACAGGCGGAAGGTGATCCACACCCAGGCGGCGAAGGCCGCCATGTCGGCGAGCGTCCAGGCGATGCGGCCCGCGTACGAGCGCAGCCCGGCCGTGACGTTGCCCGCGTACGCCAACAGGGCCGCGCCGAGGTACGCGGCCACGGCGGCGCCGGCCACGACCAGAGCGGCGAGGGCGACGTAGCCCCAGATCCTGCCGCGGGCGCAGGCCCTGACAGCGGGCACGACGACGGCCGCGGCGAGCACCACCGGCAGGGACAGCCCTGTCACGTAGCCCAGGACCGACATGACGCCGGCGTCGGACATCACGATGCCGAAGAACAGCACCTGGACGATCGCGCCCGCCTTGACCAGCGGGGTCGGCCGGCCGGAAAGCAGCGCGACGGCCAGTCCCGCGAGACCGGCGGCGACCGTCATCGCGCCACCCGCCTCGTGCTCGAACAGGTGCGAGAGCGAGACCGTGACGCGGTCGCGAGCGCCGAAGGGGTACGACGCCGGAGTCGTCCACCACAGCGCGCCGACGGCCGTCACGGCCAGTGACAGCAGTACTCCGAGTGGTTTCATGGCAGCTCACGCTAGGAAGCCTGGCCGGCCGCCGCCTCCCCCACGTGAGGGAGGTGCGCGCGCGGCCCGTCGGCTAGCTTCTGACCTGTGACCATTCACTGGAGGGCGGTGCTCTACCAGCTGCTGGGGGCGGCGCTGCTGACCCCGGTGGCGGCGGTCCTGGCGCTGCTCGTGGTGACGGAGATGTCACTGTCACGGGTGCTGCTGCTGTGGGTGCTCTGCCTGCCCGCGTCGGGTCTGGTGGCCTGCGTGCCGCTGGTGGGGAGGCTGGAGGTCGTCGCGCTGCGGGAGTTGCTCGGCGTGGCGGTTCCCGAGCATCCGGACCGCGTCTACCTGGGAGTTCTGACCGCCCTGCACCTGTTCGTTGGGGCCACGCTGAGCGCGGGCGCGCTGGCGCTGGTGCCCGGTGTCCCCGCGGTGCTCTCGCCCGGCCGCTGGCGGGCGGATCCCGGCGCGGTGGCGCAGGTCCTGCTCCTGATCGTCGTGGTGCTGGCGGTGATGGCGGGCGCGGGGCTCGGGCAGCAGCGGGCCGCCCGCAGGCTGCTGCGCGCGGACCCGTCGCGGGTGATCCAGGAGCTCGGCCGCCGCCAGAGCCTGGCCCTGGAGTTGCACGACTCGGTGGGGCACGCGCTGAGCGTCGTCCTGGTGCAGGCCATGGCGGCCCAGGCGGCGCTGCGGCGGCAGGACACGGTCCTGGTGGCGGAGCAGTCGCTCGGTCACCTGATGGGCGCGGCCCGCGACGCCCAGCAGGAGCTCGACGTGCTGCTTCGCGTGCTCGACGAGGGCAGCGAGGCCCGCACGCCCGCGCTGGACTCCCTGGACGCTCTCGTCGACGGGCTGGCCGTCGAGCTGCGGGCCGACCCTGTGGACCGGGTGCCGGAGGCGACGTCGCGGACGGCGTACGCGATCGCCAGGGAGGCCGTCACCAACGCGCTCAGGCACGGGCGCGGGCCGGTCAGGATGGACCTGGCGGTCGGTGCGGACGTCGTCCTCACCGTGGAGAACGAGGTCGCCGGGCGCTCCCCGTCGGGGGCCGGGCGCGGGCTGGTGGGCATGCGGATGCGGGCGCGCCTGGCCGGCGGGACGTTCGAGCAGGAGGAGGTGGACGGCACGTGGCGGATCACGGCGACGCTTCCCCGGTGAGCGGCCCCCAGCCGAGCGGGCCCGAGATCAGGCACGCGATCAGGCCCGTGATCAGGGTCGTGCTGGCCGACGACGAGCCGCTCATCCGCTCGGGCTGGGCCACCGTGCTCTCCGTGCACGACGACATCGAGGTGATCGCCGAGGCGGCCGACGGCCACGCCGCCGTCGAGCACGGCCGGACGGCCGACGTGGTGCTCATGGACATCCGCATGCCCGGCATGGACGGCCTGCGCGCCACCGACGAGCTGGCCCGCAGCGCGCCCGGCACGCGGGTCATCGTGGTCACGACGTTCGAGAACGACCAGCTGGTCTGGGCCGCCCTGCGCGCGGGGGCGGCCGGCTACGTGCTCAAGCGCTCTCCCGCCTCCGACCTCGTCACCGCCATCCGGGTGGTCCACGGCCGGGACGCCGTGCTGTTCCCCGACGCCCTGCGGCGGCTGGCCGCCCCGCGCCGGGACGCGCCGCACGTGCCCGGCCTCACCCCGAGAGAGCTCGACGTCGTACGCCTGCTGGCCAGAGGGCTGAACAACGCCGAGATCGCCGCCACCCTGTACGTCACCAGGGAGACGGTCAAGACGCACGTCGGGAACGTCCTGGACAAGCTCGGCGCCCGGGACCGCACGCAGGCCGTCGTCCGCGCGTACGAGCTGGGAATCGTGCTCGCGGGTGAGAGCGCTCAGCCCTGGGGCAGGTGACGGGCATGCGAGACCCGGTCACGGTGACCACCTGCGCCGACGGTCCCCTGCTCATCAGGGGCGACTTCGAGCTGCTCACCCAGGACGGCGAGCCCATCGACGCCGGCCGGGCGACCGTCGCTCTGTGCCGGTGCGGCCTGTCCTCGGTCAAGCCGTTCTGCGACGGCTCGCACAAGGCCGGCGGGTTCCGTGCCGCGAGCGAGCCGGACCCGCCGCCGTAGCGCGCGCACCGAGTGGGCGGAGCGCCGGATCCGGCCGCCCGCGTACGGCACGCCGCCGGTCAGAGCCGCCCCGAGCGCCAGCCAGCTGCACGCGGCCCGCTCCAGCACCCAGACGGGCGCCGGCAGCGCCGCCGACGCGGGGAACACCCGCCGCCCGCCCGCCCGCCGCCGTCCCGCCTCGGCCAGCCCCACGGCCAGCACAGTCAGCACAGTCAGCGCGGCCGGCACAGTCGGCCCGGCCGGCGCCGGCAGCCCACGTGGCCGCCGGAGGGCCAGGGCCGCCAGCGCGGGCAACATCGGCAGGAACGCGGCCATCCGCACCGGTTGTGCCAGGTCGTCGTAGGCCTGCCGGACGCGCTGCGACCAGAACCTGCGCGCGTTACACGGGAGGCGGCGGACGTACAGGCCGGGCGCGTGCAGCTCGCGGCCGCCGTGGGCGCGCACGGTGCGGATAAGCTCCAGGTTCTCGAACAGGACGTCGCCGTCGTAACCGCCCATACGCACGAAGAAGCCGCGCCGCACGCCGAAGGTGCCCGGGTAGTCGGCGCCGAAGGCGCGGTTGAGCAGCGTACGGGCGGTGTCCCAGCGGGCGTGCCAGGGCAGCGGGTCGAAGTAGTTCTGCGGCCTCACCAGGTCGGCGCGGGCCAGCAGGTCGTGGACCGCGGTCAGGGCGGGGAGGTCGTAGCGCACGTCGTCGTCGGCGATCACCACGCGGTCGCCCGTGGCCAGCAGCAGCCCGGTCGTGACGCCCGCGACCTTGCCGTTGGCGTAGCGCAGGCCGGCCGCCGGTCGCGCGTGCCGGACCAGGCCGCGCCACCGGGCGGCGTGGCGGGCGAAGAGATCGTCGCGGCTGCCGTCCACGACGATCACCCGCGCGTGCCGGGAGAGCCGGGCCAGGTAGCCGGTCAGCTCACCGAGCCCCTGGTCGTCGTCCCAGCGCAGCGGGAGCACGTAGTCGAGGTCGAGCGCGGTACTCACGCCGGGACCCGTTCGTCGAGCAACGAGCCGGCCCCGCGCCGCCAGCGGCCCATCACGTGCTCGGCCCACCGCCGTTCGAGCTCCAGCGCGCACGCGGCCCCGTACAGGATGTCGCCCGCCAGCTCGGGGTGGGCGGCCGCGAAGCCGCCGCACATGTCGTGGGCCGCGATCTGCTCGTGCACGGCGTCGGCCTGCACGTGCTCGTCGTAGAAGCGGGCGGTCTCCTGGCCGGCGCCGAGCCGGCGCAGGCCCGTGGCGCAGCGGCGGCTGGCCGGCGACGAGGTCATCTCGATCGCCGCCAGGTGGCCGAGCAGCGCCCCGCGCAACCTCCTGTGCAGCCCGAACAGCGACATCACGTTGGACAGGGCCAGCGTCACGCCGGGGACGCGGTGCAGGTAGGCGCCGTAGGAGTCGTCGAGGCCGAGGCCCCGCAGGGTGGCGCGGAACAGTTCGGCGTGCATGCGCTCGCGCCTGCCGCCGCCGTACTCGTCGGCCTGGATCTCCACCAGGGCCGCCTTGGGCCCGCCGCTGAGCCGCGGGATGCCCCAGGTGTGCGGGTCGGCCTCCTTCAGATGGTAGATCGACCTGTGGACGACGAACTCGCGGAAGGTCGGAAGGTCCGCGTCGCGCTGCAGGAACGCGGCCACCGACGGCCCGCCGTCAGAGCCGCCGTCAGAGGAGGTCAGCGCGGTCAGCGCCTGGCGCACCTCGCGCGGCGGAACCGGCGCAGGGCCCGGCACGGCGGCTCGCAGCGCCTCCTCGAACCGCCGCTCCAGCCCTGCCCTGAACCCCAGCAGCCCCGGGTCCCACTCCCACCGGTCGTCGACCTCGTCGAACCCCTGGTAGTGGAGTTCGTAGCAGGCGAACAGGGCGAGCTGGAGATCGTCGTCGTCCAGCCCGCCGGTCGCGCGCGCGTCAGGGAACGGCGCCCCGGGCGGGCCGGCGAGCCGGTCGAACAGCAGCGACGTGATCAGGCCACGCGCAGGCGGCAACCGCATCAGGCACCCCCGCATTCCCCGTACTCCCGCAGTTCAAGCAGGTGGCTGCCCGTGACCGGGACCCCTAAACGCTGACCTCCACGCTCCCGCCGGCCACCCGTACGGGATAGACCGGCACCGTCACCGCGTCCTCGTCCAGGCAGCGCCCCGACACCAGGCTGAACACCTGCTTGTGCAGCGGCGAGGCGACGGTCGGCTCGCCCTTCCTGGTGCCGACGATGCCGCGGGAGAGCACGTACGCCCCGCTGAACGGGTCGCGGTTGGCCAGCGCGTGCAGGGCGCCGTCGTAGGTGCGGAAGACGGCCACCTGCACGTCACCGACCAGGGCGCAGACGCCGCGTTCCGGCAGCAGGGCGTCGAAGTCGCAGACCGGCGTCCAGCTCATCGCGCCATCACCGGCCTGATCTGGCCGCGCTCGCTGCCGAACACGATCGACGGGTCGGGGACGCCGGGCGCGTTGACGAAGCTGACGAACCTGCTGAGCTTGTCCGGGTCGTCCAGCGTGGCCTGCCACTCGTCGGCGTACGTGGCGATGTGGTGCTCCATCTGCGCGTCGAGGTCGGCGCAGAGGCCGAGCGAGTCTTCCATGATCACCTCACGGAGGTAGTCGAGACCGCCGTCCAGCGACTCGATCCAGGCGGCGGTGCGTTGCAGCCGGTCGGCGGTGCGGATGTAGAACATGAGGTAACGGTCGATGGTCCTGATCAGCTCGTCGGTGCTCAGGTCCTTGGCGAGCAGGTCGGCGTGGCGGGGCCGGAAGCCGCCGTTGCCGCCGACGTAGAGGTTCCAGCCCTGCTCGGTGGCGATGACGCCGAAGTCCTTCGACCTGGCCTCTGCGCATTCGCGGGCGCAGCCGGAGACGGCCGACTTGATCTTGTGCGGGGAGCGCAGCCCGCGGTAGCGCAGCTCCAGGGCGATGGCCATGCCGACGGAGTCCTGCACGCCGTAGCGGCACCAGGTCGAGCCCACGCACGACTTCACGGTGCGCAGCGCCTTGCCGTACGCGTGGCCCGACTCGAACCCGGCGTCGACCAGCCGCCGCCAGATCTCCGGCAGCTGCTCGACCCTGGCTCCGAACAGGTCGATGCGCTGCCCGCCGGTGATCTTGGTGTAGAGGCCGAAGTCGCGGGCCACCTCGCCGATGACGATCAGCTTGTCCGGCGTGATCTCACCGCCCGGGATGCGGGGCACGACCGAGTACGTGCCGTTCTTCTGGATGTTGGCGAGGAAGGCGTCGTTGGTGTCCTGCAGGGCGGCCCGCTCGCCCTCCAGGACGTGCCCGTTGTGCAGCGAGGCGAGGATCGAGGCCACGGCCGGCTTGCAGATGTCGCAGCCCCTGCCCTGCCCGTGCTCGGTGATGAGCTGGGAGAACGTGCTGACCTCGCGCACCCGTACGATGTCGAACAGCTCGGCCCGCGAATACGTGAAGTGCTCGCACAGGCTCTTGCTGACCTCGACGCCCGACTTCTCCAGCAGCTGCTTGAGCATCGGCACGCAGCTGCCGCAGGTCGTGCCGGCCCGGGTGCACGCCTTGACGCCGGCCACGTCGGTGGCGCCGCCCTCGGCGATGGCGGTGCGGACGTCGCCCGCGCACACGTTGTTGCACGAGCAGACCTGCGCGTCGTCGGGCAGGTCCAGGTTCGCCGCCCCCGACCCGGTGAACAGCAGGTCGGACGGCGAGGCGGGCAGCGGCTTGCCGACGAACGGCCGCAGCGTCGTGTACGGCGAGGCGTCGCCCACGCAGATGCCGCCGAGCAGCGTCCGGGCGTCGTCGCTGATGAACAGCTTCTTGTAGACGCCGGCCACCGGGTCCATGTAGGTGACGTCGAGGGCGCCGTCCATCGCCCCGAACTGCGCCACCTCGACGCCCAGCAGCTTGAGCCTGGCCGACAGGTCTGCGCCCTCGAACGCCGCCCGGCCGCCCATGATCTGCTCGGCCGCCACCTCAGCCATCGTGTTGCACGGCCCGACGAGCCCGTAGATCATGCCCCCGGCCAGGGCGCATTCCCCGACGGCGTAGATGGAGGGGTCGGAGGTGCGCATCGCGGAGTCGACCACGATGCCGCCGCGCTCGCCCACGGCCAGCCCGGCCGACCTGGCCAGCTCGTCGCGCGGCCTGATGCCCGCGGAGAACACCACGATCTGCGCGTCCACCAGCGTTCCGTCGGGCTTGCGCAGCCCGGTGACCCGGCCCTCGCCGTCGGCGACGATCTCCTGGACGCCCGCGCCGGCGTGCACGCTCAGCCCGAGCTGCTCGATGTGGGACTTCAGTACCGAGCCGCCGCCCTCGTCCACCTGCCGGGGCATCAGCCAGGGGCTCATCTCGACGATGTGCGCCTTCAGCCCGAGCGCCCGCAGCGCGTCGGCGGCCTCCAGCCCGAGCAGGCCGCCGCCGACCACGACGCCCTCCGCGGCGTCCTTGGCGGCCACCCTGATGGCGTCGAGGTCCTCGATGGTGCGGTAGACGAAGGCGTGCCCGGCCCCCGGCACCGGCGGCACGAACGGCGCCGATCCCGTGGCCAGCACGAGCACGTCGTACGGCTCGGCGCCGCCGCCCTCGGTGACGACGTGCCCGGCCTGCCGGTCGATCGCGGTGACACGGGTGTTCAGCCTGGTCACGACCCCGCCGGGAACGGGATAGGTGAGGTCCTCCGCGGTGGTGCCCGACAGGTATGAGGTCAGCGCCACCCGGTCGTAGGCCGGGCGCGGCTCCTCCCCGATCACGGTGATCCGGCCGTCGAAGCCCTTGGCCGCGAGCGTCTCCACGAACCGGTGCGCGGCCGGCCCGTACCCCACGACGACGATCCTGTTCATACCGAAACCCCTTCCTGCTCGCACAGCCAGCCGACGATGCCCTCCACGGCGTCGCGGCAGGTGCCGCACCCGGTCGTGGCCCGGGTCGCGGCCGCCACCGCGGCCACGTCCCGCGCTCCCGCCTCCCAGCACGCCCTGATCTCGCCCTTCGTCACGTTGTTGCACTGGCAGACCCTGGCCGCGTCCGGCATCAGCGTCGGGCTGTCGGCGACCGGCGTCGCCGCCGCCCCCGGGAACAGCAGGCCGGCCCGGTCGCCGGGCAGCGGCCCGCCGCGGTCGAAGAGCTGGGTGAGCGTGCCGACGACGTCGCTCTCGCCCAGCAGGATCGCGCCGACCAGCCGGCCGTCACGGATGACGAGCTTGCGGTAGGTGCCGCGGGCCCGGTGGCTGAACCGCACCACCTCGGCGTGCTCCTCGCCGAGCTGGGTCTCGCCCATCGCGGCCAGCTCGACGCTCCTCGCCTTGAGGCGGGTGACCAGCCGGGAACCGCGGTAGCGGGCCTTGCCGCCGGTGATGACGTCCGCGGCCACGGCGGCCTGCTCCCATGCGGGCGCGACCAGGCCGTAGACGGTGCCGTCGTGCTCGGCGCACTCGCCGATGGCGAAGATCGACGGGTCGTCCGTGCGCAGCTCGTCGTCCACCACCACACCGCGCCGCACCCGCAGGCCCGCCTCCGCGGCCGGCCCGGTCACCGGGCGCACGCCGCAGGCCAGCACGACCAGGTCGGCCGCGACCAGCTCGCCGCCGGCCAGCAGGACGCCGTCCTCGCGCACCGCCTCGGCGCTGACCCCGGTGCGGATCTCCACGCCCAGCCCGGCCAGCGTCTCGCCGAGCACCTCACCGGCCTCCACGTCGAGCTGGCGCTCCATGAGGTGCCCGGCCAGGTGCAGCAGCGTCACCGGCAGGCCCCGCCCGGCCAGGCCGCGGGCGGCCTCGACGCCGAGCAGGCCGCCGCCGACGACCACGGCCCTGCGGGCGTGCCCGGCGGCGGCCATGATGCGCTCGCAGTCGCCGAGCGTGCGGAACGGGATGGCCCGCTCCACGCCGGGGACGGGCGGCACGACGGCGTCGCTGCCGGTGGCGAGGACCAGCACGTCGTACGGCTCGCGCCGCCCGCCGTCCGTCACGACGTACCCGGCCTGCCGGTCGATGCGGGTGACCGTGCTGCCGAAGACCGCCTCCACGTCGTGCGCGTCGTACCAGGAGGAGTCCACCAGCCGCACCTGTTCCGGGCGCGAGCTGCCGGCCAGCACGTTGGACAGCAGCACCCGGTTGTACGGCCGGCACGACTCCGCGCCGAAAACGGTGATCCTCATGTGGGGGTCTCGGGCGCGCACCTCGCTGACCAGCCGCGACCCGGCCATCCCGTTGCCCACGACGACGAGTCTCATGAGTCCCTCTCCACTCTGACCGCGCAGACCTTGAACTCCGGCATCCCGGACACCGGATCGAGGGCCGGGTTGGTCAGCCGGTTGGCGCCCTCCCAGTGGAAGGGCATGAACACGGTGTCGCTCCTGATGGCCTCGCTGATCCTAGCCACGGCCTTGGTCTCGCCCCGGCGGCTGCTGATCCGCACGACGTCCCCCTGCGCGATGCCGAGCTGCTCGGCCAGGTCGGGATGGAGCTCGGCGAACGGCTCGGGAGCGGCCTGCACGAGCGGCGCGATCCTGCGCGTCTGCGCGCCGCTCTGGTACTGGGCCAGCACCCGGCCGGTGGTCAGGTAGACGGGATGGTCCTCGTCGGTCTCCTCGGCCGGCGGCCGGTGCTGGACGGGCACGAACCTGGCCCGGCCGTCCGGCGTGGCGAAGGAGTCGAGGAACGGCCTCGGCGTGCCCGGATGCCCCTCCGACGGGCACGGCCAGAACACGCCCGTCTCGGCGGCGATGCGCTCGTAGGTGATGCCGGAATAGTCGGCGAGCCCGCCTGCGCTGGCCCGGCGCAGCTCGTCGAACACGGCGGCCGGCTCGTTGTCGAAGCGGTGGCCCAGCCGCGCGGCCAGCCCGGCGATGACGTCCAGGTCGCTCCGGACGCCCGCGGGCGGGTCGACGGCGCGGCGGCGCAGCAGCACGCGGCCTTCGAGGTTCGTCATGGTGCCGCTCTCCTCGGCCCACTGCGTGACAGGGAACACCACGTCCGCCAGCACCGCCGTCTCGGACATGACGACGTCGCAGGCCACGAGCAGGTCGAGCGCGCCGATGCGCTCGGCCACGCGCTCGGCGGCGGGCGCCGAGATGACCGGGTTGGAGCCGAACAGCAGCAGCGCGCGCGGCCCTTCCGGCGTGCCGAGCGCGTCCAGCAGCTCGTACGCCGGCCGTCCCGGCCCGGGAAGGTCGCCGGGGCGCACCCTCCACACCGCGGCGACGTGCTCGCGGGCGGCCGGGTCGTCGATCCTGCGGTAACCGGGGAGCTGGTCGGCCTTCTGCCCGTGCTCCCGCCCGCCCTGCCCGTTGCCCTGCCCGGTCACGCACCCGTACCCGGAGCCGTACGTGCCGGGCAGGCCCAGCGCCAGCGCCAGGTTGATGAACGCGCTCACCGTGTCGGTGCCCTTGGCGTGCTGCTCGGCGCCGCGCCCGGTCAGGACGTAGGCGTTGCCGGCGGCCGCCAGCGCCCTGACCGCCTGCCGCATCTGGTGAACCGGCACCCCGGTGATCCGCTCGACCCGCTCGGGCCACCAGCCGGCCAGCGACGTGCGCACCTCCTCGAACCCCGCGGTCCGCGCGGCGACGTACGTCTCGTCCACGAGCTCGTCGGCGATGGCCAGATGCGACATCCCCAGGGCGAGCGCCAGGTCGGTGCCGGGCGCGGGCTGCAGGTGCAGCCAGGCCTCCTTGGCGGTCCTGGTCCGCCGCGGGTCGATGACGATCAGCCGCGCCCCTGACAGGTGCCGCAGGAACGGCGGCATGGTCTCGGCCACGTTCACCCCGGCCAGCAGCACCACGTCGGCCCCGGCCAGGTCGGTGATCGGGAACGGCATCCCCCGGTCCATGCCGAACGCCCTCGTCGAGGCGGCCGCCGCCGAGGACATGCAGAAGCGGCCGTTGTAGTCGATCTGGCTGGTGCCGAGCGCGACCCTGGCGAACTTGCCCAGCGCGTACGCCTTCTCGTTGGTCAGGCCGCCGCCGCCGAACACGGCCACGGCGTCGGGGCCGTGTTCGGCACGCAGGGCGGACAGCCGCGCGGCCACGTAGTCGAGCGCCGTCTCCCATGCGACGGGCTCGCCGTACAGGAGCGGGGCGGTCAGGCGCTCGCCGTTGGTGAGCAGCTCGCCCGCCGTCCACCCCTTCTGGCACAGCGCCCCCGAGGCGTTGGCCGGGATGTCGGTCCTGGGGGTGATGGCCAGGCCTCCGCCCGTTCCTGGGCCGATTGCCATGCCGCACTGCAACGCGCAGTACGGGCAGTGCGTCCTCGTCACGTCAGACCCGGGCATGGGCGAGGCTCGCGATCACGGAGACGCCGACCTTGCGCGTGTAGCACCACCAGGTCAGCGCGGCGCAGGACACGTAGAAGGCGCCGAAGGCGAGGAACGCGGGGCCGGGCGTGCCGGCCGCGGCGAACGACATCCCGAACGCCCGGTTGATCAGGAACCCGCCGAGCGCTCCGACGGCCGAGATGATGCCGATGGCGGCGGAGGCCTGGCGCTTGCCGTACAGCAGGGCCTGCTCGCTCTCGCCGCGCTCGGCCACGGCCTTGGCCTGGAAGATGGCCGGGATCATGCGGTACGTGGAGCCGTTGCCGATGCCGGAGGTGAGGAACAACGTCTGGAAGGCCAGGAAGAACAGCCAGAAGTCGCCGGAGGTGCCGGCCAGCCACACCAGCAGCACGCCGCCGCCCATCGCGGCGAAGTTCCACAACGTGACGGGCGCTCCGCCGAACCGGTCGGCCAGCCAGCCGCCCGCCGGCCTGACCAGCGAGCCGATCAGCGGCCCGATGAAGGCCACCGCGGCGTACGGGGCGCCGGCGAACAGGTTCGCGCTCAGCAGCGGGAAGGCCGTGGCGTAGCCGATGAACGAGCCGAAGGTGCCGATGTACAGGAACGACATGATCCAGGTCTGTGCCCTGCCGGCGACGGCGAGCTGCTCGCGCGGCTCGGCCCTGGCGCTGGTGAGGTTGTCCATGAAGAACCAGGCGCAGGCGGCCGACACGACGATGAGCGGGATCCAGAACCACCCGGCGGCGGCCAGCCCGAGCGAGCCGATCACCAGCGGCATGACGAGCTGGACCGAGCTGACGCCGATGTTGCCCCCCGCCGCGTTCAGCCCGAGCGCGACGCCCTGCTTGTCGCGGGGAAAGAAGTAGGTGATGTTGGCCATGCTGGAGGCGAAGTTCCCGCCGCCGAACCCGGCCAGCGCCGCGATCACCAGGAAGAGCCAGTACGGCGTGCCCGGGTCGTTGACCGCCACGCCGAGCAGCGCGGCGGGGATGAGCAGCAGCAGGGCGCTGACCACGGTGAAGGTGCGCCCGCCGAACTTCGCGGGGCCGAACGTGTAGGGGACGCGCAACACCGAGCCGATCAGGTTGGGCAGCGCCACCAGCCAGAACAGCTGGTCGGTGGAGAACTCGTACGACCCCATCCGCGTGGCGACGATGCTCCACAACGTCCACACGGTGAAGCCGAGATGCTCGGCGACGATCGAGAAGATCAGGTTGCGCCGCGCGACCCGCCTGCCTGATCTCGCCCAGAAGGCTGGGTCATCGGGGTGCCAGTCGGCGATCCAGCGCGCCATCGACCTCTCCTACGCTCGGCGTCCGGGATCTCCAAGCTAGGAAGGGCGCGTTACGCACGTTGACGGTCCGTCGCCGTGCATGCGTTACGGGTGATTCACCTCGGTAACAAGCCACGCACATGTGTCACGGCGGAAACATGCTGGAAATGATCGCTTATCACGTGCCCCTCCGGGTAACAGCACTCCAGCAAGGGGGGAGAAACATGATCAAGAAGCTTCACCATATGGGGATCAAGTCGGGCCACATGTACACCGCGGGGATGGCGTCGATCGCCGTCTCCTTCGCGGCCTGGCTCATGTCGAAGAAGATGGAGGCGGCGGGCATCGACAGGGCCGACCGCTGGGGCATCTTCATCGGCGAGTGGGCGCCGTCGTTCTTCGCGCTGGGGGTGGCGCTCCGCATCGAGGAGACCCACCGCGAGCTCGAAGGGCCGGAGTCCGAGATGTACGAGCAGGCGGAGACTCGGGCCAGGACCCACGCCGGCGTGTGACGCGGAGGTCACGCAGGTCACATCACGCCCCGTGATCTGCGTGGCCGCGCGCCCCGGCCGGCCGAGCCGGTCACAGAGCCCGATCACCTGAGCCGCTCACCGGGACGGATCAGCAGAGCCGATCATGAGGGCCGATCATGAGGGCCGGTCGGCCAGGCGCCGCAGCGGAGCGTCGCTCAGGCGGTAGTGCGGCCACTCCTCCTGGCGCACCGCGCCGAGGTTCTCGTAGAAGCCGATGGCCGGCTCGTTCCAGTCGAGCACCGCCCATTCGAGCCGCTCGTATCCGCGTTCCGCGCAGATCCCGGCCAGCTCGCCCATCAGCGCCCGGCCGTAGCCGCCGCCGCGGTGCGCGGGGCGTACGTACAGGTCCTCCATGTAGATGCCGTGCACGCCCTTCCACGTCGAGAAGGTCAGGAACCACAGGGCGAACCCGGCCACGTCGCCATCGTGCTCGGCGATGTGGGCGAACACGGCGGGCGAGGCGCCGAACAGCGCCGTACGCAACTGCTCCTCGGTCACCCGCACCTCGTGCTCGGCCTTCTCGTACGTGGCCAGTTCGCGGATCAGCATGGCGATGACGGGCACGTCAGAGGGCGTGGCGGGGCGAATCATGGCATTCAGCGTAGCGGGGGGCATGGGCGTCCCGTCCCGCCGGGTGGCCGCCATACGGGACACTGGATCCCAGGCATCCGTAACGGAGGACGGTTCATGGAACACCGCGTGTTGGGACGTACCGGTCGGCAGGTCGGCGTGGTCGGCCTCGGCGCATGGCAGCTCGGCGCCGACTGGGGCGAGGTCAGCGAGGAGGAGGCCCGCGCGACCCTGGAGGCGGCCGTGGACAGCGGGGTCACGTTCATCGACACCGCGGACGTCTACGGCGACGGGCGCAGCGAGCAGATCATCGGCCGCTTCGTCAAGGATCGTCCTGGCCTGACCGTGGCCACCAAGATGGGGCGGCGGGTGGAGCAGATCCCCGCCAACTACGTGATGTCCAACTTCCGCGCCTGGAACGAACGCTCCCGCCGCAACCTCGGCGTCGACACGCTCGACCTGGTGCAGCTGCACTGCCCGCCGACGCCCGTCTACTCGGTGGACGCCGTGTTCGACGCCCTCGACACGCTGGTGGCCGAGAAGAAGATCGCCGCGTACGGCGTGAGCGTGGAGACGTGCGAGGAAGCGCTGGCCGCGATCGCCAGGCCGGGCGTGGCGACGGTGCAGATCATCCTCAACGCCTTCCGGCTCAAGCCCCTGGAACGGGTCCTGCCCGCCGCCCGCGCGGCCGGAGTGGGGATCATCGCCCGTGTCCCGCTGGCCAGCGGCCTGCTGTCGGGCCGCTACGACGAGCACACCACCTTCTCCCCGGACGACCATCGCGCGTTCAACCGGCACGGGGAGGCGTTCGACGTCGGCGAGACCTTCTCGGGCGTCGACTTCGCCACCGGCCTGGAGGCGGTCCGCCTCCTGGCTCCGCTGGTGCCGCCGGGCGCGAGCATGGCCCAGTTCGCGCTCCGCTGGATCCTCGACCAGGAGGGCGTCTCGGTGGTCATCCCCGGCGCCCGCAACCCGGCCCAGGCCACCGCGAACGCCGCCGCCGCGGACCTGCCCCCGCTGGACGCCGCGACCCTGGCGGCCGTCCGCGCCGTCTACGACGACCTGATCCGCCCTCAGGTGCACCACCGCTGGTAGGACATCCGGTCCCGTCCCTGCCTGAACCCGCGCGCCCGGAAACTGTCGGTCCCGTCGGGCAGAATCGTCGGCATCATGACTCCTTTCAACGCCGTGCGATCGCCCGCGGGTGACATCGTGGTCTTCTATGTCGGCGCCGAGCCGCGCCTGACGGCCGAGCAGGCCCTCGCCTTCGCCGACCAGCTCCGTGCCCTGGCCGCCGAGCCCGATCCGGCGCCACCCTGCGCCCCCGGCCGGCGGCACCACGTGGCCGCATGACGTCCCGGTTTCACGCGAATGCGTCCGCAACGCCCATGACGTTGCGGACGATTCACCGCGGCGATTAGCGAACGCGACCGGTTGGCCGTTTGCCCTTCATAACCGATAAGAGCGCTTTCCAGATCCTCGGCAACCGCCGACGGACAGGCTTCCTAACTTTTGCTCCAGGGGTCCGGACTTTCCGGCAGTTCATCGTCCCGGTTATCGTCGGGCTGGGACGGACTCCGTACCGGATCGGAATGAGCGACCTGCCCGGAGACCCGCCCAGATTCCCTGACATGATCAGCGAGATCGCGGAACAATTGCCGGTTTTCCCTTTGGACGGCGTCCTGAGCCGCGGCCAGCCGGTCCCCCAGCTCCTCCTGAGCGGCCGCCATCTGCTTCGCCAGCTCTTCCTGAGCGACCGCCATCTGCCGCGACTGTTCCTTCTGGGCGATCGCCACCTGCTCCGCCTGGATCTCGTATGCGCGCTCCATACGCCTGCCGCCCTCGTCGAGGAGCGCGGCGAACCGCTCGAAGTCGAAGCCGGGTGTTGGCCCCGGTTCCGGTCGCTTCACCACCTCGTCCAGCAGTGAAGACAGAAGCGCACCGCACTGCTCGAGGCTGTCGTGATAGCCGTTGGCGAGGCTGGTCACGCTCTCGTCCCAACTGCCGTCACCGAAGTGACTTTGCAGCTCTTGCGCCCTCTGAACGCAAGCTCCGAGGGCTTGCATTTCTGATTGAATCCTGTCTTTACTCTCTACGCGATTGGGCATGGACTTCCTTCCCCCTGTGTCCAGGAATCAATGACCGGAGGCCGACCTCCCCACTATCGACGCAGACCGGAGCTTTCGAAAGCCTTGCTCCCGATATTTTCCAGGAGTTAGCTTGGCTGGTTCATCAGGAGCCACACACCGCCCCAGGATCAACTTGCGCCGAAATAACGGGCGGCGTACATCCCGCCTTCCTGCGGCGAACCCCTGAATTTGTGGGTGCACTTTCCGGAGATAGGGAATGTTCAGCCGAGGGCGCGGCCGGTGGGGGTGGTCCGGTCGGTGTGGTCGGCGACGCGGCCTTCGAAGAGGACGGTCCCGCCGTGCCTGCCGGGTCCCGGGCCGAGATCGATGAGCCAGTCGGCCTGGCGGATGACGTCGAGGTTGTGCTCGATGACGACGACGGTGTGGCCGTGTTCGACGAGGTCGCCGAGGACGTGCAGGAGCGTGTCGATGTCGTCCATGTGCAATCCGGTGGTGGGCTCGTCGAGCACGTAGACGGTGGGCTGCCCGGCTTCGCGGAGCTCCTTCGCGATCTTGACGCGCTGGCACTCCCCTCCTGACAGCGTGCTCAGCGACTGTCCCAGGCGCAGGTATCCCAGTCCGACGGCGGAGAGCTGCCGCAGGGCGCGGGCGATGCCCTGGTCGGGCAGCCGGGCGACGGCCTGGTCGACGGTGAGGTCGTCGACGTCGGCGATCGACAGTCCGTTCACGGTGTGGGCGAGGACCTCCGGGGTGAAGCGCCGGCCGTGACAGGTCCGGCAGCCGACCTCCTGGCCGTCCATGAAGGCGAGGTCGGTGTAGATGACGCCGAGCCCGCCGCAGTCGGGACAGGCGCCCTCGGAGTTGGCGCTGAACAGGGCGGCGGGGACGCCGTTGTGCCTGGCGAACAGCTTGCGGATGGCGGGTGCGACGCCGGTGTAGGTGATCGGGGTGGAGCGGCGGTTGGTGCTGACCGGCTTCTGGTCGATCACGACCGCGTCGTGCTGGGCCACCAGTTCCCCGGCGAGGCTGGACTTGCCCGAACCCGCGACGCCGGTGAGCACGGTGAGCACACCCGTGGGGAACCGCACGGTGAGGTTGCGCAGGTTGTTGCGGTTGGCGTCCGTGACGGTGAAGGAGCCCGTGGCGGGGCGGGGGGCGCGCTTGATCGGCTGCTGCCTGGCCAGGGCGCGGCCGGTCGGCGAGCCGCTCTCCCTGAGCCGGGCGTAGGTGCCCTGGAAGACGAGCCGCCCGCCCCCGTCGCCGGCACCGGGTCCGAGCTCGATGACCTGGTCCGCGTGGGCCATGACGGCGGGGTCGTGCTCGACGACGAGGACGGTGTTGCCGCTGTCGCGGAGCCGTTCCAGCATTCTGATCATCGACTCCACGTCGGTGGGGTGCAGTCCCACGCTCGGTTCGTCGACGACGTAGGTCATCTCGGTGAGGCTGGATCCAAGGTGCCTGACCATCTTGATGCGCTGCGACTCCCCGCCGGAGAGGGTCGTGGTCGCCCGGGAGAGCGTGAGGTAGCCGAGCCCGATCCTGATCATCCCCTCCAGCCGGGCGGTCAGTGCGTCCACGGCGGGCGCGACGCGGGCGGAGTCGATCGTACGGACGAGTCCGGCCAGTTTCGTGATCTCCATGCGGGCCATCTCACCGATCGTGTGACCGAGCACCGTGGCCGTCCGCGCGGCCTTGCCGAGCCGGTCGCCGCCGCACTCCGGGCAGGTCTCGGCGCGGGTGAAGCGGCGGATGGTCTCCTGTTTGCGCTCCGACAGGTTGTCGGACGTGTGCAGGTAGATCCGCTCGAACCGCTCGACGACGCCCTCGTAGCCTTTGGGGGGCTTGCGTCCTAGCTGCGCCGCCGCCTGACCGCCGTACAGCAGAGCCTCGCGTTCGGACGGGGTCCACCGGCGGAGCGGGGTGCCGGGGTCGAAGGATCCGATGTCGGCGTACTGGGCGTACCAGTAGCCGCCGTTGCCGAAGCCGGGCAGCAGGATCGCGCCCTCGGCGAGCGATCTGTCCAGGTCCAGGATACGTTCGACGGCGGTGACCACCACCTCCCCGAGGCCGGAGCAGGCGGGGCACATGCCGGCGGGCTCGTTGAAGGAGAAGTGGCTCGACTCGCCCACGTAGGGGTGGCTGAGACGGGAGAACAGCAGCCGCAGGTAGGTCCAGGCGTCGGTGATCGTGCCGACGGTCGAGCGCGCGTTGCCGCCGATCCGGCGCTGGTCGACGACGATCACGGGAGTCAGCCCCTCGATGTGCTCGACGTCGGGGCGGGTCCACTTCGGCAACCGGTTACGCGCGAACGGCGGGAACGTCTCGTTGATCTGGTAGCCGGCCTCGGCGGCGATCGTGTCGAACACCAGCGACGACTTGCCGGAACCTGACACCCCCGCGAAGACGACCAGCCGGTTACGCGGAACGTCGACGTCCACGTCGGCCAGGTTGTTGGTCCGGGCCCGGCGGATGATGATGCTGCGCTCACTCATGTCGGAGAGGCTACGAGCAGATGTGGCCACATTCTGACCGCGATCGGTGGAAGAATTCAGGCTATGGCGGACGTCACCCAACGCATGCTGGCCCTGCTGTCGACGTTGCAGACGGGCCGTTCGTTCACCGGCGATGAGCTGGCCCGGCGGCTGAGCGTCAGCCCGCGTACCCTGCGCCGGGACATCGACCGGCTCCGCGGATACGGCTATCCCGTCGACACCCAGCCCGGCCCCGGCGGCTACTACCGACTCGCCTCCGGCCGTACGATGCCGCCGCTCGTCCTGGACGACGACGAGGCGGTGGCCACCCTGCTGGCGCTGGCCTCCCTCGCCGCCGTCGAGCCATCCACCGGGCCATCCGTCGGGCCATCCACCGGGCCATCCACCGGGCCGTCCATCGGGGAAGGGATCGACGCCGCCGCGACCCGCGCGTACGGCAAGCTCGACCAGTTTCTCCCCGCCCGGTTGCGCCCTCATGTCGCCTCCATCCGCTCCAGCCTGGAGGCGAGCCCTCAACGCGCGCCGAGCGTCGCGGCCCGGCAGCTGGGCCTCGTCGGCGAAGCCATCGCGCACCGCGAGACGATGTCGTTCACCTACACCGACGCCCGCGGCGAACGCACGGAACGGCGTGTCGAGCCCTACCGGCAGGTTCACCACCTGCTGCGCTGGTATCTGCTGGCCTGGGACGTCGACCGTGCCGACTGGCGCGTGTTCCGCCTCGACCGGGTCACCGGCCCGTCCAGGACCGGCCACCGCTACACGCCGCGCCCGCTGCCGGCCGAGTCAGCGTCGGAATATCTGCGTCGAGGGCTCAACAGGAACAAGGAACGCGTCAGCGTCCTTGTCGAGGCGCCGGCGGCGGACGTCGTCGACGCCCTGAAATTCCAGGACGCCGAGATCCACTCCGTGGACGACACGCACACCCGGGTCAGCCTCGCGCTGGACTCCTGGCAGTGGCTGGTCCTCAACCTCGCGTTCCTGGAGGCCGGCTTCGAGATCGACGCGGCGCCGCACCTCCTGGAGGCCTGCCGCACCTTCGGCGAACGGCTCCTCGCCGCGGCGCCTGCCGGTCAGAGCGAGTCGCCCATGGTCGATGACCACGGACGTGCCGGAAGCCGCACGCGGCGCTCGGGCCCGTTAGCGTGGTGAGCCCAGCGACCCCGGAAGTGAGTGACCAGGAGGAGATGCGGTGATGCTGCTCACCCGGCTGAGCGTGCGCGGTCCGCTGACCGGCTGGCCCGCCGGTCTGCCGCCCGTCCGCCACCTGGGCGAGCACGGCCTGGAGCTCTCCGCACCGGTCACCTTCCTGGTGGGCGAGAACGGCTCGGGGAAGTCCACGATCATCGAGGCGATCGCCGACGCGTGCAAGGTCAACTCCGAAGGCGGCAAAGCCGGCACCCGTTACGCCAACACCGGCCCCGCCACCGCGCTCGGCGAGGCGCTCGACGCGTCGTTCACCGCTGAAGGGCTGCGGCTCACGCGCGGGCCCCGCCTCAAGCGCCGCTCGTTCTTCTTCCGCGCCGAGACCTTGATCAATCTCGGCCGCACCGTCTCCGGCCTGCCCGGCTACTGGACGGAGCACCCCGACCAGCAGTCCCACGGCGAAGGCTTTCTCACCGTGCTGGAAAGCATGGTGGCGGGCCCCGGGATCTACCTTATGGACGAGCCTGAGGCGGCCCTGTCGTTCATGTCGTGCCTGCGGCTCATGGGCCTGATGGACCGCGCTGCGGCCAAGGGCGCGCAGATCATCTGCGCCACCCACTCACCGATCCTCAGCGGGCTGCCCGGCGCGCAGATCCTCGAACTCAGCGACGACGGCATCCATCCGGTGGAGTGGGACAAGCTTCAGGTCGTCGACCATTTCCGCCGTTTTCTCGGCAAGCCGGACTTCTATCTCCGGTACGTCCTGGACGACTGACCGGTCGGAGCCGGGCGGGTGCCGGCTCGCGGGAGCCGTCACCCTGGGCCGCCCCGCCGAGCGTCGACGATGACCCGGGCCGGCCGGGGCACGCCTCGTACACCACTCTCCGTGCAGGTCCCAGCCCTCGGCAGGACGGGCGATAGCCGCGCCCGGCGTCAGGTACGCGCGGTCGAGTTCGTACGTCGCCCGCGTGCCGTCCTCCGCCGCGGGAGCGCCGACCTCCCGCGGCGGTGCCACGGGCCGCCTGTCGGACCATCTCCTGCCGGAGACAGCGCCGCCCTTCCACCATGCCCCGACCGTGGCAGGGCTCGCGTTCATGCAAACGGTTGCAGCCCTGATCCTGGACTGATGTGGCCCACACCCCTAGATCACTGCAACGGGTTGGCCTAGCATCCGGGGTGTCCCGAGCAGGCAGGGAGCCGCCCCATGTTGAGCCGCCGCAACGCCATGCGCGCCATGGCGATGTCCGCCCTCGCCGTCCCGATCCTCGACGCGCGCGCCGTACACGCCACGCCCGATCCGTGGGCGCGGGCGAACCACATCGTGGCCAGGGTGCGCGGGCCGAGATTCCCGCGACGCCGGTTCGACATCCGGGACTTCGGCGCGACCGGCGACGGGGTGACGGACTGCACGAAAGCCATCCGCTCCGCGATCAGGGCCTGCCACGCGGCGGGCGGCGGGCACGTGGACGTGCCGGAAGGGCGGTTCATGACCGGCGCGATCCACCTGCTGAGCAACGTCGACCTGCACGTCACCGCGGGCGCCAGGCTGCTGTTCAGCACCGACCCGAAGGCGTACCTCCCGCTGGTGCTGACCAGGTTCGAGGGCGTCGAACTCTACAACTACTCCCCGCTGATCTATGCCTACGGCCAGCGGAACATCGCGGTGACCGGGTCAGGCGTGCTCGACGGGCAGGCCGACCACGAGCACTGGTGGCCGTGGAAGGGGTCGGGCGACGACGGCTGGGAGCCGGGCGAGCCCCACCAGGCCGAGGCCAGGGCCGCGCTGTTCGCCCAGGCCGAGCAGGGCGTGCCGGTCACGCGGCGGAGATACGGCGAGGGCGGCTACCTGCGCCCGTCCTTCGTCCAGCCCTACCGGTGCGACAACGTGCTCGTCGAGGGCGTCACCATCGTCAACTCACCGATGTGGGAGATCCACCCCACGCTCTCGCAGAACGTTCTCGTGCAGAACGTCACGGTCGAGTCGCACGGCCCGAACAACGACGGTTGCAACCCCGAGTCGAGCCGGATGGTGGTGATCCGCGGCTGCACGTTCGACACCGGCGACGACTGCATCGCGATCAAGTCGGGACGCAACGCGGACGGCCGCCGCGTGAACGTGCCCAGCGAGCACATCGTCGTCGAGAACTGCACCTTCCGCGACGGTCACGGCGGCATGACGATCGGCAGCGAGATGTCCGGCGGCGTACGCGAGGTCTTCATCAGGGACTGCGCGATGTCCAGCCCCAACCTCGACATCGCCCTGCGCTTCAAGACGAACTCCGTACGCGGCGGGTTCATCGAGGGCTTCCACGCCAGGGACCTCGAGATCGGCCAGGTGGGCGGCTCGGTCATCGACATCAACTTCAACTACGAAGAGGGACCCGGCCACGGATTCAACCCCGAGGTGGGCGGGATCGACGTGCGGGACGTGACCGTACGGACCGCCAACCGGGCACTCAACCTGCGCGGTTACGCCGACGCCCCGATCCGCAGGGTCACGCTGACCGACGTGGACTTCGGCGCCACCGCGACGCCGATCGTCGTCGAGCACGTCGAGGACCTGGTGCTCAAGAACGTCACCGCCAACGGCGAGCCGCTGACCGTGCCCTGACCGCGGGACGGGAGGGCTCCGGCCGGCTCTCACTACCATTCCGCCATGATCTTCGAAACCACGCCCCTGGCGATCGCCGGGATGGTGACCGTACTCGGGATGTCCGCGTCACTGTCGGTGACGATGGCGATGTTGTCCGCGCCACGGTCCCGCCATGCGCGCATACACCGGGCCTACGTCCTCGGGGGCATGTTCGTGTCGTTCGTCGGCGTCTGGCTGATGGCATCCGGCGCGTGGTCGGCGCGTACGGACTCGCGCTACGGCCTCTTCGCACGGGCCGACTTCACCGCGGCGACTCTCATGGGCGCGGGCCTGGTTCTCATCGGGCTGGGCCCCTTCGCCTCGCGGCTGCTGGACGTGCTCGGCCGGTACGCGGAACGGCTGCCGCTGCCCGTTCGCCTGGCGGTCCGCGACCTGGCCGCTCGTCGCACGTCGACGGCTCCGGCGATCACGCTGACCGCGATGGCGACGGCGTTCGGAATCGCGTTGACGATCATCGCGGTCGGCGCGACGGCCCAGCTCAGGGCCGACTACCTCCCGCGAGCCCGGCCCGGCGCCCTCCTGGTGAGCCCTCTTTCGCCGGCGGACATGGACGCCGTACGCACGGCGATGCAGCGGGAGTTACCCGGCGTGCCATCAGCCGAGACGCAGCTCCCCCGTCCCCCTTCGCGTGTCGGCGCGCATGTCGACGGCCTCGACCGGCCGGAAGGGAGCGTCTACCCGGACGCGGTCATCGGCGACGAGGCGCTGCTGCGGTATCTCACGGGTGACCGGTCGACGCCGTACGACGAGGGCACGGCGGTGGTGGTCACCACCGCCGACGTGAAGGTCGGCTCGGTCACGATCAACATCGGCGATTCGCCGACGGTCAACACCCTTCCGGCCGTCGTCGCCAGGACCGCCGATCCGCACATGGAGACGATCTTCGTCCCGGCGAAGGTGATCCGGGACCTCGGCCATCAACTGGAACCCGGCGAGCTGATCGTCGATCCCTCCGTCCACCGCGTCTCGGCGAGCGAGAAGGAGCGGCTCGACGCCCGGCTGGGTGGCGTCGCGGAAACCTCTGTGGAACGGGGGTTCCAGCCCTGGACCGGCTGGACGGCCGTCGTCGCCGCGGTCCTTCTCGTCGCCCTCGGCAGCGCTCTGGCCGCCGGCGGAGGCGGGGCCACGAGCCCGCGGGCAGGCCGTGTTCTGGCGCGGGCAGGTGACGGCTCGGCCGCGGCGCTCCGGTGGTTCGGCGCCTGTCGCGCAGGACTGGGCGCGGCGTGCGGCACGGTGCTGGGCGCGGTCGCCGGGTGCCCCGTCGGGATGTTGCTGAGCTGGCCGTTGACGGCGGCGACCTCGTGGAATTCACCGCCACGAGTGCCCTTCCCCACCCCGTGGCCGGTGATCGCTGCGGTGGTCGCCGGGCTGCCGATCGTCGCCGCAGCTCTCGGCGCCCTCCTCGTACGCGAGCAGACCCGCGGCGCCCTCTCCGCGCCCGGCGCTCACCCCACGCGGATTCGTTGACTCGAGGACGTTTACCGATGAGTTCCGGTCACGGGAGTGGTCCAACGTCCGACACGATCGGAAGGAGTGGTCCACGTGGACCTGTACAGCGTCATGCCGGTGAGCGACCGTACGAAGTCGCTGGAATGGTTCGGGGTGTTCTTCGGCCGCCCCGCGGACGAGGTCATCGGCGAGGAATACCTGTGGCAGGTCGGCGAGAACGCGTGGGTCGTCGTCGACGACCGGGGCGCTGGAGCCGAGCGGGTGGGAAGAGCCATGATCACGCTCGGGGTGACCGGTCTCGACGACATCCTGGCCCGCCTCGCCACCCACGGCACCAGCCACGAACCGGTGGAGACCTACGGCAACGGCGTGCGCCATGTCGTCGTGCTGGACCCGGACGGAAACAGCCTGTCACTCGCCGAGGCGCCCTGATCGGGTGAAACCGCCCGGCGTGCTCCATTCCAGGTATGCCGGTACGGGTTTCTTCTGTTACCACCGCGACCGTCCTGACACCGCGACGAGCTAGTGGAGGACCGCTGGTCCTTCACGCGCCCATGAGGCGACGACGTCGCTGGGACGGATACCCGCTTGGCACCGCCCACCCTCGCGGGCATCATGGTCGCCATGCCGGAGTTCATCGAGCCGATCGGCAAGATGCTGACGTCGTTCCTGGCCGCGGTGGCGGAGTTCCGCGCCGACCCTGACTATCCGGTTCCCTGGTTCGTCGACGATGTCGACCCGCAGGCTCTGGTGGACCCGGCGGCCTTCGAGGCGTACACCGCGCGCTTGGTCGACGAGCGGAACTCATCGGGGGTGCGCCCCGGATTCGTACCGATGACCACCCTGTGGTGGGTCGACCGCGAGCAATTCCTCGGCAGATTGGCCATCCGTCACCGGCTCACCCCGGCGCTGGAGATGTTCGGCGGCCACATCGGCTATGACGTCCGCCCTGGCGCACGTCGCCAGGGTCACGCGACGGCCATGCTCGCCGCAGCGCTGCCGATCGCCCGGTCTCTAGGCATCTCTCAGGCTTTGGTCATGTGCGACAAGACCAATATTGCCTCGCAACGGGTCATCGAAGCCAACGGCGGACAACTGCTCGACATCACCGCGCAAAAGCGTCGCTACTGGGTCCCGACCACGAAATCTTGATCCTGCCACCGCCCCGAAAGGCACGGGGCTCGGCTTTGAGCGGTTCACTTCGCAGCTCCCACGACATGGGAACTCGGCGCCGCCGACGGTTACGCGGAACCCCGCGCCGTGACCGGCCCCCGGCCGCAGCGCGGCGCGGGGCGCCGCCCCTTGAGTCAAAAGAGAGCATTTCGCCAGGTCACCCGCTCCTTACCACCGCAGAGTCCGCGGACAACCCCATAAAGCTCGCACATTGAACCTTTTTCAGGCTCCTTAGTGTTGGCTCCGTGAATCCTTCGGGGGTTGACGTAGAGCTGAGTGCTGTGCGGACGCGAGAGGCCGGCGATGTCGCCATCCTGGGCAACCTCGCCGCCCACGGCATCGACCACCTTCAGGCGATCATCGAGAACCGGCTCAAACGAATGCCACAAGTCGGCCTGCGATGCCAGATCGCCTACCTGCCAGGTAATCGCCCTGCCTACGAAGGGCGTGTCAGGATCGGCAGCGCACCGAACACCACTTCACCGGGAGGACACCATGCCGGCTTACGTCATCGCCCACCTGCAGGAGGCAGCCCCGCACCCGGAGATTGCCGAGTACATCGAACGGCTCCCCACCACCTTCGAGCCGTACGGCGGCCGTTACCTCGTCCACGCCACCCAGCACGAGGTGAAGGAAGGCAACTGGCCCGGACATGTCGTGATGATCGGGTTCCCGGGGATCGCCGAGGCACGGGCGTGGTGGGATTCTCCCGCGTACCGGGAGATCGCGCCGCTGCGCTCGCGGCGCATCGAGGGCGACATCATCATGGTCGACGGCGTGCCCGAGAACTACATCCCAACGGCGGCCGTCACCGCCATACGGGAGGCGGCGGCCCTGCCCGCGTAGGTCAGCGTCCGGGATGACAATGGCTATCTCCACCTCAGCCGCTGACCCCCGAACGGCTTACGGGCGGGGCCACTTAGCGAGCGCCCCTGGTCACAGCATGATCGCGATGCCGGTGTTCGGCCGGTGACGTACAGAAGCTCCTGGTAGACGGGTTGATCACCACAACCCACACCGTCGCAACCAGGAGCTTCCGGTGCTTTTCTATCGTGCTGCCGTCGATTTGTCGCCTCAGACCCTGAACTACGTCGCCGGGATGATCCGGCGCCACCGTAAGGCGATCGGGTCGCTCCGGCGGCGGCTGAACCCCGGCCAGCAGGCGTTGCTGGTGCTGGTCTACCTGCGCAAAGGCGAGACGTTCAACGAACTCGGGGCCGGTTTCGGGGGTGTCCACGGCGACAGCCTGGCGTTATGTGGAGGAGACCGTGACGCTGCTGTCGGCGCGCTCGCCGGAGCTTGAGCAGGCCTTGCGGAAGGCCCAGCGGGACGGGCTGCACTACCTCGTCCTGGACGGCACGCTGATCCACACCGACCGGATCGCCGCCGATCGGCCGTATTTCTCCGGCAAGCATCGCGTGCACGGCATGAACGTGCAGGTCATCGCCTCGCCGGACGGGACGATCCTGTGGACCTCGGGAGCGCTGCCGGGCAAGGAACATGATCTGAGCGCCGCCCGGATGTGGGGCATCCTGCGCGCGCTGGAGAAGGCGGGCATCATCACCCTGGCCGACAAGGCCTATCAGGGCGCGGAAGGCCCGGTCGTCATCCCGTACAAGGGCAAGGGCAAGCCCGAGTCGCACAAGCAGGCCAACCGCTCCCACGCCCGCCTTCGCGGACCTGGTGAACGCGCGAACGCCCAGCTGAAGAGCTGGAAGATCCTCCGCAAGCTACGCTGCAGCCCTTCCAAGGCCGGTCACCTCTGCAAGGCCATCGCCGTCCTTAAGAATCACCGCGTCGCCCAGGCCGCCTGAGGATGAAATGGGTTCGTTGACACGACCTGCAAGCAGCACCGAGCCGGCACAAGTCCATCGCGCGGCCCGACAAACTCGCGCCGGGATACAGTTCGTCAGATGCGAAGCATTTGGCCTATGACTATACCGCCATAATCGACTACGCGTACCGTCACGTCTACAACTACAACCCCAATCACCGTACTTACGGCGGAGAAGTCGGCGACTGCACCAACTTCCTGTCACAAATCCTCAAAACCGGCGACTGGCAAGAACCCGGTGCATGGCCAGGAGAAGATCGCACAAGCCCCAAGGAATGGTTCTGCGGGGACCTAGTGGCGACCACAACTTATACGTGGGCAGCCGCACATAACTGGTTTCAGTTCGCCAGGGAGTGGTCCGGACGCGTCACTGGATTAACGAATGCCTGGCACGTGGGCATAGCGGACGTTCTTCAGATCGACAGCGACAGCAATGGCAGTATCAGCCACTCAATGAACGTTACCGACATCGGCATAGGCGGCGATGGCGTGGACGAGCTGTATATGACTTGTCACGGCGCGGACACCAAGGACAAGCCGCTTAGCAGCATTATCGCTGCTTACGGAGACGGCACGACCTACTACGCCCATCGGACGTAGAGTCCGAGATATGGACAAGCGCAACAAGGGCATCCGGTTGAGGATCGCCTCGGTCCTCAACGGATGCTTGGCCTTGATCGGCTGTGCCCCCCAGTCCGAGAGTGGCGCCTCCAGCCCTCGAATCGCCGTTGATCAATACATCCACGCGCTGAATCGCTCCGACGATCAGGCCATCGCGCGGCTTGCACCTCCAGGCAACGACGCATCCACCGATATACGGCAACGCGTCCACACCTACGGCGGCCGGAACATCCGGATCACGTCAATCGACATCCGGAGTGAGATCACGCCGAAGGCGGCCAAGGCTCAGGTGGTGGGAGTAGGTGCGAATGGCGCCTACAGCGAGACGCTGCACCTGTCCAGAGAAGGTGAACGCTGGTTCATCACGCTGGGAAGGAATCCCACTCTGCCCTCGAACCAGACGACAGCATCGACTGAACGCCCCACCAACTCCTAGTGAGTTGCGCTTTCCGCGGGACCTGCCGGCTCAGCATGGATCGGTCTTGCCACGGCAAGAATAGGCCACCCTGGGTTGAGGCGATCACACCATTATGCGGAGGCATTCCATCGCCGGCCCTCATGAGTAGCTGTCGATGCGTTCGGCGCCGGAGCGTCCGGCGATGGTGTGGCGGTTGCCGGTGCTGGCGGCGGCGATGGCTCCGCGCAGGGCAGTGCTCATGACGGCGGCGGACGATCAGATCATCCCGCGCGACCCCTGAGCACAGGACGGCGGAAGCCGACCGGAAGCGCCGACGCGAGGAACACCAAGATCACAAAGGCGGCTGAGAGCGAGATCCCCGCACCACCTGATGGCACGAAGCCCAAGATCGGCCAGTCGAGGAGCCAACCTGCACCTTCCCAAGGTCGTCCCCATCAACGCGGAAGCAGTCAGCCGAAGCTAATGGCACGCGAATGGCACACCCATACGGACACATGTCTTCCCACCTGGTGTCGGGCTGATCGCCGCCGAGAACCGAGGACCATCCGTTCGGGTGGCTCCCACGAGGCATCCATGGAAAGCCTTCTCCGGAGAGCGTGAAACCGTGAACCACTGATCGTTTCCGCCCGTCCTAGATGCATGAAAGGCATCTGGCTCTTAGCCGTGCTCGTGACGCTCGCCGCCTGTGGGCCGGCACCTGCGGCCACCGTTCCCACAATCCAGTACCAGGCCGACGGTACCGTGCTCGCCGACCAACAGCACGGCCCCCAACTCTGCGCCATCGTTGCTCAGTCCCTGCCGCCTCAATGCGGCGGGCCCGACATCATCGGATGGGACTGGAACGCGGTTGAGCACTCTGCCCGGAACGGCGTGCGCTGGGGCAGTTACCACGTAGTCGGCACCTGGGACGGTAAGAGGTTGAGGCTCACCGAGCCGCCGCGCCCCGCCGAGCACCACGATGCCCCGCGTAGCCGATCCGACCTCACCACACCCTGCCCCAAGCCAACAGGCGGCTGGCGCCCCGTCGCCCCCGCGAAGGCGACTCAGGAGGCGATGGCGGACGCGATCGCCAAGGCTCAGAAGCTTCCCGGGTACGCGGGCAGTTGGCTGGACCAGAGCTACCTCGAGGAGATCGAGGGCTATGACTCCCGTGACCGTAGATCTGTGGAGCGACACGCCAACGACCCCAAGCGACTGGTGCTGAACCTGCGCTTCACCGGTGACCCGAGCACCCGGGAGCCCGCGATCCGTGAGGTCTGGGGCGGTGCGCTGTGCCTGAGCCGTGCTCAGCGCACAGAGACGGAGTTGCGGGCGCTCCAAGAGAGAGCGCAGAAGGAAATAAAGGACACGTACTCGGCCTCGGTGGACGAGTGGGAAGGACACGTCAAGATCGCGGTCTGGGTGGTCACGCCGGAGCTGCAGCGCGAGGTCGATGCGAAGTACGGGCAGGGCTTGGTGGTCCTGGAGGGCTTCCTCAAGCAGGTGGGGTCTTGACGTACCGCGGCGTGGGCGCCCTGGCCCTGGTCCGCTTGGCTTGTCCTGGTCAAAAGCCACGGTGGCCGGGGAGCCAAGTACGTGTGATCGCAGGGTGAGACGAGAGGCGCGGTGATCCACGAGGCGGGAATCGTTCTCGCAGCCTCCAGCGCCATCACGGTCGTCGCCGCACTCATGCTTGCGGACGGATCAACGTGGCCCGCTGCGCTCCTCACGAATGCTCGGTGCTGGCGGCGCTGTCTTGTGAGGGCTGCTCAGCTGGTTGGGTCCAAACCCCTGGAACGACGAAGGGCCCGAACCTCCCTGATGCCGGGGTTCGAGCCCTTGCTGTTTGCCTCGTCTACAACACTGCCCGACGGCACGCCTCCGCAGCTTCCCCCTCGCGCATGCCGCCCGGGGTCAAGCGCTCGAGGTCGATGATGCAGCTGACGTGGTTTCCGATCTGGCCCTCGTTCAGCTCGGTCCGCCGGCAGACGTCCTTGTGGGCCTGCCTGACGATGTAGCCCTTCACGAACAGATACGACTCACAGTCGTACCGGTCAGCCTGTGCGGGCGCCGTGGCAGCCACGCTGAATCCAGCACCAGCGAGTAGCCGATGGCGGTGAGTGTGATCTTCTGGAGCGTTCGTGGCATGGTCTTGCCCTCCGGTCTTGAGGTGCATGCGAACACATGATCCATAGTTTGCGTTGGATGCCTCCCAGGGCCAGGCCATCGACCGGACATTGACCGGACTGAAGTCGCCGAGCACGTCTACGTACGACCTGCGCTTCTGATCGACCGCGGCACCGACAGTTCGCGATTCATCCCGCGCCTATCCCGGATCTCGAGTCTCGGCCTTGTCCTGGTGTCCAAGGGGTATGTCGAACCGTTCGCCTTCCTCGTTGCACCGGGAGAACCATGGCTTGACCTCGACCGACAAGCCGAGCCGACGGCGCGCGCTGCCTTTTCTGGAAACAGCGAGGAAACGGCCGCTGTGGCCGGATAGTACGAACGTCGAAACCGGTGTGCCGCGGGACCTCTGGTCCGGCCAGGTCGCTCTCGTTCCCCGTGGAAGGAATCAACCCATGAATCGTGCGGCGACGGCCCGTTCGGCCGGTCTCCTTTCAGGAGCGTTGCTGATGAGTTCTCTCGTCGTCGCTACGCCCGTCTCGGCGGCCATCGGCGAGGTGGAAGGCGCGGCCAGGGCGCCTGCCATCGAGTGGCAGGAGTGCCCGGAATACTCCGACGAGGACCTGCGCCGGTTGGGCGTGTCGGAGGAGAAATTCGAGGAGTACAGGCAACTGCTCGGCCGTACCGAGTGCGGGACGATCAGCGTTCCCCTGGACTATGACGACCCGGCGGGCAAGCAGATCAGCATCGCCCTGACCAGGTTGAAGGCGGCTGACCAGAAACACCGTCGGGGCAGCCTGGCGTTCAACCCCGGGGGCCCCGGCGGGTCCGGCTATCTGATGCCCCACCGGATCGTCACGAATGGGGCGGAGCTGGACGAGCGCTACGACCTGATCGGAATCGACCCGCGAGGCGTCGGCTCCAGTACGAAAGTCGCGTGCCCCGAAGGTCAAGGGAGCGAACGCCCGCCGGGCCCAGTCACCGAGGAACACGCCAGGAAGGCCTACGCCGAGACGGTCAAGATAAACCGGCAGTGCGCCCAGTCGAATCCCGAATTCCTCGAACAGGTCACGGCCGCGAACGTGGCCCGTGACATCGACAGGATCCGCGCCGCGCTTGGCGAGCCGAAGATCAGCTTCCTCGCCGGCTCCTGGGGCTCCTGGCTCGGCGCGGTGCTGGGCAGCCTCTTCCCCGGCAAGGTGGACCGGATGTGGCTGGACAGCGTCGCCTCACCCGACCACAGGAGGGACACCGGGGTGGAGGCCGGGGCCAAGGCCGCTCACCGCAACTTCCAGCGGATGGCCGCGTGGATCGCGGAGCGCGACGACACCTACGGGTTCGGCACGACCACGAAGGACGTGGTGGCGGCGCTTGAGGACATGCAAGAGGCGTACGACGCCGATCCGCTGAGATTCACCGACATCGGGCTCACCGTGGACGGGACGCTGATCGCCGAGGCCGCGGTCCGGCCCAGTACACAGTGGCCAAAGGCCGCCCAGGTGCTCAAGGAACTGGTCGACGCCGAGGGCCCGACCGCGCCGCCGGCGGTCAAGAAGATGTTCGGCCCCCAGCAGGACGGCAGGGAGCTCACGGCGAACCTGGCGTTCCAATGCAACGAGGAGATGGGCGAGCGCACGTTCGAGTCGTGGTGGAACGCCTATCAGAAGCGTGTGCAGCGTTACCCGGTGACCGGGCGGACGGTGGCGGCGACTCCCTACGTCGCGCCGTGCGCGGGGTGGCCGTTGTCGGTACAGAAGACGGACCTGCGGCCCTTCGGCGGCTCGCTGATGCTCTCCGGCCACCTCCACGAGAGCATGTCGCCGTACGAGGCCACGCCCGCCATGCGCGAGGCCATCGGCGGGACCGTGGTGACCATCGACGACGATGTGCACGGCTCCGCCTTCCAGGCGCCCGGCTGCATCGAGAAGCTGGTCGACTACTTCGAGACCGGGAAGCGCACCACCACCTGCTCAGGGATGCCGCTGCCGGAATCGGCCGAGACCCGCAACCGCGTCTGACCCCCGCAACCGATCAAGGTGCGGTGGACACCCGCTCCCCACAGGTGTCCGCTGCATCAGCCCTCATCGTGACCCCGGCCCGCGCCGCCGCCAGGGCCACGTGCCAGTACCAGGCGCGGCCTGGGTGGTGTGGGTGCGGGGTCACCAGCAGACAGCGCTCGACCACGCCGGCAAGCGCTGCTGGTGCACGAGAAGGGCGGAGACCGGATCGGCCAGGCCGCGCGCTGGACAACCTCGGCTGGCTCCACACCCAGCTGGGCGACCATGACGGAGCCCTCGTTCACCCCGCGGTCGCGCTGGATCTGCAGCGGGAGATCGGCGATCGTCGGGGTGAGGCCGCGACCTGGCAGACGGTTCTGTGACGCTGGGTGATGCGTGCTGATCAGGCATCAAGTGCGACGGGCGGCATCCACAGGTTGCCGGTGAAGGCACGAAGAATCGCCTCCAAGGCGCTCAGCCCGTGATTGCGGGCGCTGTCGAGATAGGAGCGGACGGTCAGCCAGTGCGCGGCGCCATCTTCGGATTGGTGGCAGCCGGAGATCTTCATCTTGGTCTTGACCGGGCGCAGCGCGCGGATCACGGTGATGCTGTCGGCGACCAGGGCGGCGGCCTCGGACAGGACGGACGACACCCAGCCGGGCGAGACCCGGGCACCGGTGACATCGGCGATCAGCTGAGCGCAGCGCTCCACCGGAACATGCTGTCTACCGTCGCTTCCAACCGGGCGATCGTCTCCCGTTGGGCCTCGATCGTCTCCATCTGCCGGACCACGAGCGAGGCCAACTCGTCGTATGACGGGCGGCGATCCGGGGTCCTCGGCACCCGACGATCATCCCATCCCTCGGATGCCGCTCACGTCAGCATGATCACGCACTTCTGAATGCTCACTCTTCAGGCGCGCTCGTCCGCGTGAGCTAATGGCACGACAGCCCCGTAGCATGATCGCTGCGGGCTTCTTGGTGCAGGTGGGCGGTACTGGGTTCGAACCAGTGACCCCTCGCTTGTAAGGCGAGTGCTCTACCGCTGAGCTAACCGCCCCTGATCGGCACTACACCTTACGACACCATCGGCGCCGATCGCACATCCGCCGTCCACCCTGGTCCCAGCTCAGGACGGCCTGCCGCGCGCCAGCCGAGCAGGGCCGCCCCCAGCATCCCCGCGTCCACCCCGAGCGCCGCCGGGACCAGGGGTGGGGCGTCGCGGAAGGCCAGGCGCTTGACGAGACGGGTGCGTACCGGGTCGAAGAGGGCGGGGCCCGCCTCCGCCAGGCCGCCGCCGAGGACGATAAGTGAGGGGTCCAGCAGGAGTGTGTACGTGGCCAGCGCCAGCGACAGGGCTTCCACGGCCTCGTCCCAGACCTCGATGGCGATCGGGTCGTCGGAGGAGACGACCTGCTCGGCCTTGACGTTTTCCACGCCCGCCCGCTCGCCGTAGCGGCGCCCCACCGAGGCGGCCGAGGCGTACGTCTCCAGGCAGCCGAACTGGCCGCACGCGCACTCTTCGCCGTCCGGGAAGACCGGGGTGTGGCCGATCTCGCCGGCCCAGCCGGCGGAGCCGCCGTACGGTTCGCCGTGAATGATCGAGGCGCCGGCGATGCCCGTGCCGATGGGCAGGAAGAGGAAGTCGGCAACGCCCTGGCCCGCGCCGAGGATGCTCTCCGCGAGGCCGCCCGTGCGTACGTCGTGCCCGAGCATGACCGGGATGTCCAGGGCGGTGAAGTCCGTGGCGGGAACGTCGCGCCAGCCCAGGTTGGCGGCGTAGACGGCGGAGTTGTCGGACACCAGGCCGGGAACGGCCAGACCGACACCTGCCGGGTCGCCGTCGCCCGAGCCGGCGAGGTGACCGATGAAGCCGGAGATGGCGGCCACGACCGCCTCCGGGCCCTCAGCCCGCGGGGTCGGGCGCCGCTCGCTCAGCAGCACCGCGCCGGACTCGCTGACCAGGCCGCCCTTCATGGACGTGCCACCGACGTCGAGCGCTACGACGAACGAACTCTTTGCGGACACGAGAGGAGACGATAGCGCAGCTCATCACATGTCCGGAAAGGCGCTGTTGAAGCACTGAACGTAGCGGGCACGCGCAGACGGTCGTTCCCGCGGGCCGGTGCTCCATGCAGTGGCCCGGACGGAACCCTCCGACCGTGCACGCCAGACTCCCCCGACACGCGCCGGAAGGGCCCAGGTGTACGCCTGAGGGCCTGTCCACCAACAAGGGGAGAACCATCCGGCATCGAACCGTCCGGCCGCCCAGAAGCGGCTCAGGCGCGCCCGAGGACCCTGTTGAGCGCCGCCTCCACCTCCGCGGAGAGCCCCGGCGGCGGCGCCACCGATACCGTCAGCGCATCGGAGCGGGCCATCCGCACGGCCCCGCACGATCGGCACTCCACCTCGCCCAGCCGGCAGATCAGCGCCGCGGACCCGCAGGTGGAGCACGCGTCCAGGTCGTGGTCGTGCAGCCGTTGACAGTCCGGGCAGATCAGCACCTGGGACTCGTTGCGCACCCCGCGCTGCCACGGGCTGGCGCCGCGCACCGGGTCGGTCTGCCGGGCCCCGCAGCGGTAGCAGGGCATCGTTGCCTCCGAAGTCAAGAGATGTCGGCGAGTGCCTTCACGTAGTCGGCGACGTCACGTGCGGTGGAGGTCGGATTGACCACCTTCCACCGGATCAAGCCCTCGCCGTCGATGATGAAGGTCCCCCGTAGCGCGAGCCCCTTCGCCTCATCGAAGACACCGTACGCCCGCGCGACCTGTCCGTGTGGCCAGAAATCGGAGAGGAGCGGGAAGGTGTAACCCTCACGATCCGCCCACGCGCGGTGGGTGAACATGGAGTCGACCGAGACGGTCAGCAGGTGTGCCCCGTCGAGCGGGGTGTCGCGCAGCGCGGACAGCTCGCCGTGGCAGATCCCGCTGAAGGCGAGCGGGTAGAAGACCAGCACGACATTGGCGCCCCGGAACTGGGACAGGCGCACCGGCGTGCCGTGCTGGTCCTGCAGCTCGAAATCAGGAGCCTGGGCGCCGACCTCGGCAGGATGTGCGTTCACGGGAACCATCCTGCCGCACGGCGGGCGCTCGAGCTCCTACCGTCGGCCCTTGGGCGTCACGAGCCTCGTGCCTGACCAGTCGGGGGCTGCGGAGATGCTGCTGGTCTGCGAGAGACCCGCGGTCGTGGCATCCTCCCCGATGTCGCTCGGCTCCACGTGGCCATCGCGCCCGGCCTTGGGAGTCAGCAGCCAGATCTGGCCGCCCTCGGCGAGTGATCGCATGGCGTTGGTCAGTGCGTCGAAGAGGTCTCCGTCGCCGTCGCGCCACCACAGCAGCGCCACGTCGACGACGTCGTCACTCTCCTCGTCCAGCAGCTCGTTGCCGGTCAGGTCTTCGATGGAGTCGCGAAGCTCGTCATCGACGTCCTCGTCCCAACCGATCTCCTGCACCACCTGACCCGGCTTGAGGCCGAGTCGTTCGGCCAGGCCGCGCTCGCCCTGCGCCTGACCCGCGGTCGCGCTCACGTTTATCCCTCCTGCTTGAGTGGCCCCGCTTATGCGGTTTATCGCTTCGGCACAGTCCACACGCTGTGACCCTCAGTCGTCAACGGTCGCCACGGGTACGGCCGTGGTCGGTCAGAATCAATCAGACAAAAACGACAGCCGAACCTGGCGTTGCGGGTTGTCGACGTTCAGGTCGACCAGGGCCACGGACTGCCAGGTGCCCAGCGCCATTCTCCCGCCCAGCACGGGGATCGTGGCATAGGGCGGGATCAGCGCGGGCATGACGTGTGACCTTCCGTGCCCGGGCGAACCGTGCGCGTGACGCCACCGGTCGTCGGGCGGCAGCAGGTCGCGCAGCGCGGCGAGCAGGTCGTCGTCGCTGCGTGACCCCAGCTCGAGCAGGGCGACCCCGGCCGTGGCGTGCGGCACGAAAATGTGCAGCAGCCCGTCGTCACCCTGCGCGCGTACAAAGTCGGCGCATTCGGCCGTGATGTCGTGCACCGTCTCCCGTGAACCGGTGGCCACAGAGATGATTTGAGATTTCACAAGAAAATCTTACTTACGGACAACGACCGCATCAGGACCGGGAAAGACCAGCCCCGTGTGCCCGTCGTCGAACCGCACCATGTAGGGAGGCCCGCCGTCCGGGCCTTGGACCTCCACGATTACTCCGACCCGGTCCCTTTCGCCAACGATATTTCCGTGCATCAGGAGCCGGTCGCCTGCCGTCGCCTTCATACCTCCAGCCTGATACTCCGAAAGCCTCAAGAAAAGACCGGATCTGGAGACAAGGGATTTTTTGCGCCCAGAGCGATGACAAGCCGAAATATGACCAAAATGTTACGCAGCTCGGACCATGGGCGCCCGGCGCGCCGACCCCGCGGCGCACTCCCTCTCCGACGATTCACCTGTGAGCGAACACCTGACCCCCGAGGGCAGAATCTGAAGATCACCGGTACGGGAGACGTCTCCACGCGCGCGCCTCTAATAGAGGAGAGCCCGGCGCCCGCCCCCTGTCCGTGGGCGGCACCGGACGGGGGCTAGACTCGCGCGGCACAGCGCCAGGCGCGTACGCCCGCCTCTTCAGGGCAGGTTCACGTACGGCGAGCCCCCGGGACCGATCCAGGCCATATGGGCGAAATTTCGTCCGTTTTCCGGTCTTGTTAAATTGCTCCCGGGATGTAACCTGTGGCGAGATTCGTCCTACCATCGGTGGTCTAGGCCATCGGCACCCCTCCTGCCAGCAGGGACACCCTGGTTACCGGCGAGTAGAGATGCGTTTTCTACGTCTAGCGACCAGGATGGAAGGCGACCCAGACCAGTCATCAGTCCACCTCGGAAGGCGAGACCCAGTGGCTTCCGGACGCCAGCGATTCTCGATCATCAGCGACGGCCTACCCAGCCAGCTGCCTGATGTCGATCCCAGTGAGACCAACGAGTGGCTCGAGTCTCTCGACAACGTCGTCAAGACCGAAGGCCGCACCAGAGCCCGCTACCTGATGCTCCGCATGCTCGAACGGGCCCGTGAGCACCAGGTCGGCGTGCCGGGCTTGCGCAGCACCGACTACATCAACACGATCCCGCCGGAGCGCGAGCCCTGGTTCCCGGGTGACGAGCACGTCGAGCGCCGCATCCGCGCCTACATCCGCTGGAACGCGGCCATCATGGTGTCGAGGGCCAACGCCCGCACCAACGTGGGCGGCCACATCGCCACCTACGCCTCGGCCGCGTCGCTCTACGAAGTGGGCTTCAACCACTTCTTCCGCGGCAAGGACCACGGCGAGTCGGGCGACCAGGTCTTCTTCCAGGGGCACGCCGCGCCGGGCATCTACGCCCGCGCCTTCCTCGAAGGCCGGCTCAACGAGAGCCAGCTCGACGCGTTCCGCCAGGAGCTGTCGCACGGCTTCCACGGCCTGCCCTCCTATCCCCACCCGCGGCTGATGCCCGACTTCTGGGAGTTCCCGACGGTCTCCATGGGCCTGGGCCCGATCGGCGCGATCTACCAGGCGCGCTTCAACCGCTACCTGCTCAACCGGCAGATCAAGGACACCAGCCGCAGCCACGTGTGGGCGTTCCTGGGCGACGGCGAGATGGACGAGCCCGAGTCGCTCGGCGCCATCGGCGTGGCGGCGCGCGAGGAGCTCGACAACCTCACGTTCGTGATCAACTGCAACCTGCAGCGGCTCGACGGCCCGGTGCGCGGCAACGGCAAGATCATCCAGGAGCTGGAGTCCTACTTCCGCGGCGCCGGCTGGAACGTCATCAAGGTCGTGTGGGGCCGCGACTGGGACCCGCTGCTGGCGGCCGACGTCGACGGCGTGCTGGTCAACCAGATGAACACGACGCCCGACGGCCAGTTCCAGACCTACTCCGTCGAGTCGGGCGCCTACATCCGCGAGCACTTCTTCGGCTCCGACCCGCGCCTGCGCAAGATGGCCGAGCACCTGACCGACGACGACATCCGCAAGCTGTCGCGCGGCGGCCACGACTACCGCAAGGTCTACGCCGCGTTCAAGGCGGCCCGCGAGCACGTCGGCCAGCCGACGGTGATCCTCGCCCAGACCATCAAGGGCTGGACGCTGGGCAAGGACTTCGAGGCCCGCAACGCCACCCACCAGATGAAGAAGCTCACCAAGGCCGAGCTCAAGGAGTTCCGCGACCGGCTCTACCTGCCGATCCCCGACTCCGCGCTCGAGGGCGAGCTGCCCCCCTACTTCCACCCGGGCGAGAACGACCCCGAGATCCAGTACATGATGGAGCGCCGCGCCGCGCTCGGCGGCGTGCTGCCCAAACGGGTCGTCCGCGCCAAGCCGGTCAAGCTGCCCGGCGACGACGTCTACAACGCCTTCGGCAAGGGTTCCGGCAAGCAGCAGGTCGCCACCACGATGGCGTTCGTACGGCTGCTGAAGGACCTGATGCGCGACAAGGAGATCGGTCACAGGTTCGTGCCGATCATCCCGGACGAGGCCCGCACGTTCGGCCTCGACGCCATGTTCCCGACGGCGAAGATCTACTCGCCGCACGGCCAGACCTACGAGGCCGTCGACAGGGAGCTGCTGCTGTCCTACAAGGAGGCGGTGCAGGGGCAGATCCTGCACGAGGGCATCAGCGAGTCGGGGTCGATGGCCTCGACCATCGCCGCCGGCACGTCGTACGCCACGCACGGCGAGCACATGATCCCGATCTACATCTTCTACTCGATGTTCGGGTTCCAGCGCACCGGCGACCAGATGTGGGCCCTGGGCGACCAGATGGGCCGCGGCTTCCTGCTCGGCGCCACCGCGGGCCGCACCACGCTCAACGGCGAGGGCCTGCAGCACGAGGACGGCCACACCCCGCTCATCGGCTCGACCAACCCGGCCGCGGTCATCTACGACCCGTCCTGGGCGTTCGAGGTGGCCCACATCGTCAAGGACGGCCTCAGGAGGATGTACGGCGACCAGCCGGAGGACATCTTCTACTACCTGACCGTCTACAACGAGCCCTACCTGCAGCCGGCGCAGCCCCCGCACATCGACGTGCAGGGCCTGCTCAAGGGCCTCTACAAGTTCGCCGAGGGGCCTCAGACGCAGGGGCCGAAGGCCAACATCCTGTCCTCGGGCGTCGCCGGCCCGTGGGCGATGGAGGCGCAGCGGCTGCTGGCCGAGGACTGGGGCGTGTCGGCCGACGTGTGGTCGGCGACGTCGTGGACCGAGCTGCGCCGCGAGGCCCTCGCCTGCGAGGAGCACAACCTCCTCAACCCCGACGCCGAGCGGCGCGTCCCCTACGTGACGCAGGTGTTGTCGCAGGCCCGCGGGCCGTTCGTGGGGGTCAGCGACTACATGAAGGCCGTACAGGACCAGATCGCGCAGTGGGTGCCGGGTGACTGGTCCTCGCTGGGCACCGACGGGTTCGGCCTGTCCGACACCCGTTCGGCGCTGCGCCGCCACTTCCACGTGGACGCGGCGTCGATCACGCTGGCCGTGCTGTCCAGCCTGGTCAAGCAGGGTGAGCTCGGCGGCGAGGTGCTGCGCGAGGCCATCGCCCGCTACCACCTGAAGAACGGCGTCACCGAGGCGGGCGGCGCCGAGAGCAACGACACGCAGTCGATGGGCGTCTGACCCGTCCCGACGGCGGCGCTCCCGCGAGGTCCTCGTGGGAGCGCCGCCGTCGCGGCGCGACCCGGGTGGATACGCGCCGCCTCACCCGGGTTTGGTGCACGGTCACGTATTGTGGGCACTACTTCCCCCTTGAGAGACGAGGGGAAGTTCCATCGATATGCGACGTGTCCTAGCCGCCGCCCTGCTCGTGACCGCAGCCGGCTGCTCCACCGCACCAGCCGAGCCCGCCACGGACGCCCCCGGCGAGACCGCCACGATCGACTGGGGGCCGTGCACCGACATCGAGCGTCCCGATGGTGAGCCTCCCGCGCGCCAGGACCCCTCCGTGCGGTGCGGCACGCTCGCCGTGCCGCTCGACTACGACAAACCCGACGGCGAGCAGCTCGACCTGGCGCTCATCAAGCTGCCCGCCACCGGCAAGGACAAGCGGCTCGGATCCGTGGTGTTCAACTTCGGCGGCCCGGGCGCTTCCGGTGTCGACACGCTCGACCAGGCGGCCAAGGCGCTCACCACGCTGCGGGCCCGCTACGACCTGATCAGCTTCGACCCGCGCGGCGTCGACCGCAGCTCGGGCGTGCGCTGCGGCGACGCCTCCGAGCTGGAGGCGTACACCTCGCTGAACACGCTGCCCCCCAACGAGGAGACGCACCGGCGCGCCACGGCGGCCAACAAGAGGTTCGCCGAGCTCTGCGAGCGCGACTCCGGCAAGATCCTGCCCCACGTCGGCACCGTGAACGCCAGCCGCGACATGGACCGCATCCGCGCCGCCGTGGGCGACTCCAAGCTCAACTACGTCGGCATGTCGTACGGCACGCAGCTCGGCGCCGTCTACGCCACCGAGTTCCCCCACAACGTGGGCCGGATGGTGCTCGACGCGCCGCTCGACCCGACGGTCTCGTTCGAGCAGCGCACGCTCGCCCAGACGCGCGGCTTCCAGCGGGCGTACGAGAGCTTCCTGCGCTCGTGCGTCAAGAGCACGTGCGCGCTCGGCAAGGACGAGGCCACCGCCAACCGCAACGTCGAGAACCTGTTGCGGCAGCTGACCACCAAGCCGCTCAACGTTCACGGCCGCACGCTGACGCAGGGGCTGGCCTCCACCGCCGTGGCCGCCGCCCTCTACTCCGAGCTGACCTGGCCGTTCCTGGAGCAGTCGCTCAGCGAAGGGCTCAAAGGCAACGGCGAGGCGCTGCTCTACCTCGCCGACAACTACACCGGGCGCAGGGACGACGGCACCTACTCCACGCAGATGACCAGCTTCCCCGCCATCACCTGCGCCGACACCGCGGAGCGCCCCAGCAAGGCCGACCTGCGGCGCACCGAGGCGGCGGCGCTGAAGATCTCGCCGCTGTTCGGCAGCGAGGGCTCGGGCGGGTTGTGCCGGGTCTGGCCGGTCAAGGGCAGCAACCAGGCGCGGCACGTGGACGCCACCGGGTCCGCGCCGATCGTGGTGGTGGGCGGCAAGGGCGACCCGGCCACGCCGTACCAGTGGGCGCCCAAGCTGACGTCCCAGCTCAGGACGGCCACGCTGGTGACGTACGAGGGCGAGGGGCACGGGGCGTACCTGTCGGGCAGCAAGTGCGTGCGCGGGCTCGTGGACGCGTACCTGCTCGACGGCAAGGTGCCCGAGAAGGGCGCCAGTTGCCCGGCGGCCTAGGCTGGGCAAGGTGACGCAGAACAACGCTCGGAGCACGGGCCAGGAGACGGAGAACGAGTCGCGTAACGCGCGCATCGCGGGGATAGAGACCGAGGCCGCGCGCCTTGCCGCCCTGGCCGGCGACCTGTCGGTGGCGGTACCGACGTGTCCGGAATGGACGCTCGCGGAGCTGATCACTCATGTCGGCCGGACCCATCGCTGGGCGGTCCACGTGCTGCGCAACCAGGTGCAAGAGAAGATCTGGTCGCGGCAGGTGCCGAGCGGGCTGGCCGAGGGGCGGAGCGGCGACCCCGGCTGGCTGATGGCGGGGGCCGCCGAGCTGCTGGACACGCTGCGCACCACCGATCCGGAGCTGGAGGTGTGGACCTGGGGCCCGGACCGGCGGGCCGCGTGGTGGACACGCCGGATGCTCTTCGAGCTGGTGGTCCACCGGGTCGACGCCGAGCTCGCACTCGGCCTCGACCCGGTCGTCCCGGCGGAGACCGCCATCGACGGCGTCGAGGAATTCCTGCACAACCTGCCGAACGCCGCCTGGGTCACCCGGTCGCTGGCCGGGCTCGGTGTGGAGGGGGCCACGATCCACCTCCACGCGAGCGACGGCGAGGGCGAGTGGACCATCACGCAGGGCCCCGCCGGGAAGATCACCTGGGCGCGCGGCCACGCCAAGGGCGACACCGCCGTCCAGGGCCCGGTCTCGGATCTGCTGCTCATGCTCTATGGCAGGCGCTCACCCGTCGACCTGACCGTGCACGGCGACCGCGACCTCCTCGGCCGCTGGTTGTCCGCCGTCGACTTCTGACGATCGCCCTGGACGCGCCGCCGCTCGGCGATCGGCGGCGTGTCCAGGGCGTCATGGTGAACCGCTCCGCGCGGAGCGGCCCGGGCTGGGGCCGGTGGTCGCGGGGAAGGCGCTCTCCCGGCCCGCGCCCGGATGATCACCTGCGGTGGAAGACCCCGAAGACGCTGCCGGACACGTCGCTCACGTAGGCGAAATCGGTGCCGGCACCGTCGTCGATCACCTTCATCAGCACCTTGCCGCCGAGCGACTCACTCCTGGCGCAGGTCTCCTCGACGTCGGCCACCTGCACGTGGAAGATCGCGTGGTTGGGGAACTCGCCCTTGGTGTTGAACAGCCCGCCCATCGGCTGCTCGCCGCCCGGCCGGCTGATCGTGCGGTAGTCGATCGGGCCGCCCTCTCCGGTGAAGGCCCAGCCGAACAGGCCGCCGTAGAACCTCTCGGCGCTCTCCGGGTCGTCGCTCGCGACCTCGAACCACGTCACCGTGTTGTCCATCATCGTCTCCTCAGCTTTCGAACAGGACAACGATCTAACGGCGGAGCGACAACCCTATGTCGGTGTTTCCTCTTGATTTTTCGAGCACGAGTTCAGTCGAGGGTGGTGCCGTGGACGACCATCTCAGGCACGTCCGTGGCGAACCCCTCGAGCGGGCGCTCGGGGCAGCGCTCGCCGGTGACGGTGGCGGAGGCGATGCGGTCGAGGCGGAAGACGCGTACGTCGTCGCGGAGCCGGCACCACGCCACGAGATACCAGAAACCGCCACGCCCGCCCAGGAACACCCCCGGCTCGACGTCGCGCGAGGTCAGCGCGCCCTTGGCGTCGGCGTAGTCGAGCCTGAGCACGCGGCGGCGCAGCAGCGCCTCCTCGATGGCCCGGGAGATGCCCTCGGCGCCCAGGGGCTGGATGCCGGCGGCGGGCTGGTCGGGCGGCTGGACGAGCTGCACCCGCCGGGCCAGCTCTCTGGCGAGCTCGCCCTCGGGCCCCGGCATCGCGGCCACCACCTTGCGTAACGCGCTGCGGGCCTGACGGCCGAAGGGCTGGTCGCCGGCCTGGCTGAGCGCCACCGCGATCGCCACCGCCTCGGCCGGGCTGAAGTTGAGCGGGGGAAGGGACATCTTCTTGTCGATGGCGTAACCGCCCTTGCGGCCCGGCTGGGCGTAGATCGGGACGCCGGACTCCTGCAGCGCGGTGATGTCGCGCTCGATCGTGCGCACGCTCACCTCGAACCGCCCGGCGAGCTCGCGGGCGGAGCGGCAGCGCGGCGCGATGGCGCGCAGGTCTTCGACGAGCGCGTAGAGCCGGTCGGTACGGTTCACATCCGCGACGCTACGCCGCGCCACCGACAACCGCGGGGCTCCGCGGCGCCCGGCAACCCCTGCCTCACCGCAGGACTACAAAGATCTGACGATCGGAGGGAGGGTGTCCGGAGCGTCAGGCCCGGGTCCAGTCGAGGAGCCTGTCCAGGGACCAGGCGTTGACGAGGCGCTCCGCCTCGATGCCGCACATGGCCGCCCGCTCGCAGCCGTACCGCTGCCAGTCGAGCTGTCCCGGGGCGTGCGCGTCGGAGTCGATCGCGAAGACGCACCCCATCTCGTACGCCAGCCGCATCAGCCGCTTGGGCGGGTCGAGCCGGTCGGGCCGCGAGTTGATCTCGACCGCCACCCCGAACCGCCGGCACGCCTCGAACACCAGCTCCGCCTCGAACTCCGACTCCGGCCTGCGCTCCCCGCGCCGCCCGCCGGCCCGAACCACCCGGCCGGTGCAGTGCCCCAGCACGTCCACGAGAGGGTCGGCGATGGCGGTGACCATCCTGCGGGTCATGTCCGCGCGGTCCATGCGGAGCTTGGAGTGCACGCTGGCCACCACCACGTCGAGCCGTTCGAGCAGCTCCCGCTCCTGGTCGAGCGAGCCGTCCGGGTTGATGTCCACCTCGATGCCGGTCAGGACCCTGAACGGGGCCAGGCGCTCGTTCAGCTCGGCCACCACGCCCAGCTGGCGCTCCAGGCGCTCGGCCGAGAGGCCCTTGGCCACCGTCAGGCGGGGCGAGTGGTCGGTCAGCGCCAGATAGTCGTGGCCGAGCCCGGCGGCGGTCTCGGCCATCTCCTCGATCGGCGACCCGCCGTCCGACCAGTCGGAGTGGCTGTGCAGGTCACCTTTCAGCGCCGTGCGCAGCGCGGCCGTCTCGGCGTCGAGCTCGACGCCCTCCGTGGCGTGCAACCTTCGCAGGTAGGTCGGAACCTGGCCATCGAGACTTTCGTTGACCACAAGAGCGGTGACCTTGCCGATGCCCGGCAGGTCGCCGAGCCCATCGGTGCGGGCCAGCCGCACGAGCTCGTCCTCGGGGAGGTCGGCGACGACCGCGGCGGCGCGGCGGAATGCCCGTACACGGTAGGTGGGCTCGCCTGCGCGCTCCAGCAGGAAGGCGATCTCGCGCAGGGCCGTGACCGGATCCATACACCCTCCATAGCCGAAATAAATCGAGATGCACTAATTACTCATTGAACACGGACGGACGCCGCCGCTAGAGTAATCGGCCCATGAAAGCAGGAGCTTGATGGCACCACCGCCGCCCACCCACCACTCGCCTCCGCGGCCTCCGCGCAAGGCGTCGAAAGCCATCCCTCTCACGATCCTCGGCGTCCTGTCCGTCATGCTGGTCGGCTACTGCGCGGCCGTGCAGGACGACGAGGAGGTCACCGCCGACTGCGTCATGCGGCTCGACGACGGCAGCTACCAGATCGTCGACGACGACTTCTGCGACGATGACGACGACGGCGGCACGCACTACTACGGCGGATCGCGAGGGGCCTACCTCTGGTACTACGGCGGCACCCGGGTCGGCAACCGCGTGCGCGGCGGTACCACCTACCGGCCGTCCAACATCGACATCAACACCCGCAACGGCAAATCCATCCAGCGAGGCGGCTTCGGCAGCAAGTGGGGCGGCGGGGGCTGACAGGTGCGGCGCGAGCACGGCACTCCCAGGCCAGGCTGGGAAGAGACGATCGAGAGCCAGGGCCTGGCTTACCACAAGGCCGCGCACCCGTCGGGGCTGAGCCGCCCCTACTGGGACGAGTCCGTCCACTACGTCTTCTCGATGGACGAGGTCGAGGAGCTGGAGGAGCAGGTCGAGGAGCTGCACGCCATGTGCCTGAGCGCTGTCGAGCACGTGGTCTCGGCAGGCCGCTTCGCCGACTTCGCCATCCCCGAATGGGCGTGGGAGGACGTCGCGCGCTCGTGGGAGCGCCGCGACCCCCACCTGTACGCCCGCTTCGACCTGCGCTACGACGGCACGGGCCCGGCCAGGCTGCTGGAGTACAACGCCGACACGCCCACCTCCCTGGTGGAGTCGTCGGTGATCCAGTGGTTCTGGCTGCAGGACACGCACCCCGGCGGCGACCAGTGGAACTCCGTGCACGAGCGGCTCATCGAGCGCTGGACGCGGCTGGGGCTGCCGCCCGGTCCCACGCACTTCGCGTTCACCAACATGGACGAGACGGGCGAGGAGGCCATGACCGTGGCCTACCTGCAGGAGACCGCCGAGCAGGCGGGCCTGCAGACCGTCTCCGTGGCCATGGAGGACATCGGCTGGGACTCCCTCAACCGCCGCTTCGTCGACGTCGAGGAGCGGATGATCCGCTCGGCGTTCAAGCTCTACCCGTGGGAGTGGATGCTGGCCGAGGAGTTCGGGCGGCACGCCGTACGCCACGCCACCTGGATCGAGCCGCTGTGGAAGACCCTGCTGTCCAACAAGGCGCTGCTGGCGCTGCTGTGGGAGCTCCATCCCGGCCATCCCAACCTCATGCCCGCCTACCTCGACGGCCCTCGTGACCTCACCTCCTACATCGCCAAGCCGCTGCTCGGCAGGGAGGGAGCCTCCATGCGCATCGTCACCCCCGAGGGCACCCAGGAGACCCCCGGCGTCTACGGCCGCGAGGGGTACGTCTTCCAGGGCTTCGAGGCGCTGCCCGCCTTCGAGGGACAGCGGCCGGTGCTCGGCGCCTGGGTGGTCGCCGACGAGGCCGCCGGGCTGGGCATCAGGGAGACCACCGGCCTCATCACCGACGACACCTCATCGTTCGTCCCGCACCGCATCGCTGACTGACGTGTTCCCCGACCGACATCTGCCCGTCCCGGCTCCGGGCGGGCACGCTCCCCGTGATTGGAACTGAACTGACGTGACTCTTCTCGAAATCCTCGCCCGCGGCTCAGGCGCCGTCGCCGCGTACGCCGCCGTCGGCGTGATCCTGATGATCGTCGGGTTCTACGTGATCGACTGGGCCACGCCCGGCAAGCTGAGCGAGGTCATCCGCAACGAGCGCAACCCCAACGCCACCCTGCTGGCCTGCTCGGCCATGGCCGCCATCGGGCTCATCGTGGCCGCCTCGATCTGGTCGTCGGGCGGCCGGCTCACCGAGGGCCTCGCGGGCACGGCGGTGTTCGGGCTGGTCGGCATCGTGGTGCAGACGGTGGCCATGCTGATCTTCGACCGGGTGGTCGGCATCTCCGTACGCGAGCTCGTCAAGGAGCCCGACCTGCAGCCGGGCGCGCGGCTGCTCGCGGTGACCCACGTCGCGATCGGGCTCATCACCGCCGTCGCCGTCATCTGACGGAGCGGACGAGCCGCCGTTCCGGTCAGCCGAGGAGACCTGGCACTCTAGGAGACGTGACAGAGCGGACCCGGGAGGACACGACACGCAGGCTCGAGCGGGCCATGGGCTCGCTCGGCACGGCGGCGATGGCGCGCATGGACGAGCAACTGCCGTGGTTCCGGGCGCTCAGCGCCGAGGACCGGTCGTGGGTGGGGCTCGTGGCGCAGGCCGGCATCGCCGCGTTCGTCGAGTGGTTCTCGACCGCCGGTGAGGGGCGGCGCACGCCCAGCATCGAGTTCTTCGGCACGGCGCCGCGCGAGCTCAAACGGTCGATCTCGCTCCAGCAGACCGTCGACATCGTCAGGGTCGTGGTCGAGGTGGTCGAGGCGCAGACCCACGAGCTGGCCGCGCCCGGCGGCGAGGACGAGCTCCAGCAGGCCATGCTGCGCTACACCCGCGACGTCGCCTTCGCCGCCGCCCACGTCTACGCCCGCGAGGCCGAGGCCAGGGGGTCGTGGGACGCCAGGCTCGAGGCCCTGATCGTGGACGCCCTGGTGCGCGGCGAGGTGGACGACGGCCTGCACTCCTGGGCCGCAGCCCTGGGCTGGACCTCCTCCCCCGTCGTCGTCATCGCCGGGCACGCACCCGAGGGCGACCCGCGCGCCGTCATCGACGGCCTGCGGGAGAAGGGCCGCCGCATCGGCATGGACCTGCTGGCGGGGGTCCAGGCCGACCGGCTGATCGTGATCGTGGGCGGCGCCGGCAGCGTCAACGACGCGGCCAAGCAGGTCGTGGCCCGTTTCGGCGTCGGCCCCATCGTCATCGGCCCCGAGGTGGCCGACCTGCACGCCGCCGCCAACTCGGCCAGGGCGGCGCTGGCCGGGCTGAAGGCGTCGTCGGGGTGGCCCGACGCGCCGAGGCCCGTACACGCCGAGGACCTGCTGGCCGAGCGGGCGCTCGACGGCGACCTCGACGCCAGGGGGCAGCTCATCGAGAGCGTCTACCTGCCGCTCGCGGGCACCCCGCTGCTCGACACGCTGGCCACCTACCTGGAGCAGGGCACCTCGCTGGAGGCCACGGCCCGGCTGCTGTTCGTCCATCCCAACACCGTGCGCTACCGCCTCAAGAAGATCACCGAGCTGACGGGCTACCAGCCCACCGAGGGCAGGTCCGCCTTCACCCTCCAGGTGGGGCTCATCCTCGGGAGGCTCGCGGAGAGTGCGGCGAGCTGGCGCGCTCTAACGTAACCGCGCCGAAATCCCCACTGTAGGGTTCCTACAAATCACCCTGGACAAAGTTCGTACGGATCTCCATCCGCGTGTCGGACTTCTACAGGGCATGGTGGATTTTGTGCTTGTACTCGTCGCTCCGGGCCAAGGTGCCCAAACGCCAGGATTCCTGGCTCCATGGCTTGAGTTGCCCGGTCTGGCCGACAGGCTCGGCTCGTGGTCCGAGGTCGCCGGGGTCGATCTGATCGCCCAGGGCACGACCGCCGGCGCCGACGAGATCCGCGACACCGCCGTCGCCCAGCCGCTGCTCGTGGCCGGCGCGCTGGCCTCCGCCGAGGCGCTCGGCGCGGCCCCCGACGTCGTGGCCGGGCACAGCGTCGGCGAGTTCGCCGCAGCCGCGCTGGCCGGGGTGCTCTCCCCCGAGCAGGCGCTCTCCTTGATCCGCGACCGCGCCCAGGCCATGGCCAAGGCCGCCGCCATCACCGAGACCGGCATGACGGCCGTGCTCGGCGGCGTCGAGGAGGAGGTTCTCGCCGCGATCGACAGGCACGGGCTCACCGCCGCCAACATCAACGGCGCCGGGCAGATCGTGGCCGGCGGCACCCTTGAGCAGCTGGCCGCGTTCAAGGCCGACCCGCCCGCCCGCGCCCGGCTCATCTCGCTCTCCGTGGCAGGCGCCTTCCACACCGCCCACATGGCCACGGCGGTCGAGAGCCTGCGCGAGGCGGCCAGGAACGTCACGCCCGCCGACCCGAGGGTCACGCTGCTGTCCAACTTCGACGGCAGGCCGGTCGCCACCGGCGCCGAGTTCGTCGAGCGGCTGGTCCAGCAGGTCAGCAGCCCGGTCCGATGGGGCGCCTGCATGGAGACCATGTCCGGTCTCGGCGTCACCGGGATCATCGAGCTGCTGCCCGGCGGCACGCTGACCGGTCTGGCCAAGCGCGCCCTGCGCGGCGTGCGGACCGTCGCGCTGAAGACCCCAGACGACCTCGACGCGGCCAGGGAGCTGATCCCGTGAAGATTCCCGACATCGCCGCCGGCGCCAAGGTGCTCGCCTTCGGCCACTACCAGCCCGCCAACGTGGTCACCAACGACGACCTGGCGAAGACCATGGAGACCAACGACGAGTGGATCCTGTCCCGGGTCGGCATCAAGGAGCGCAGGGTCGCGCCCGACGGTGAGTCGCTGGAGGACATGGCCGCCATCGCCGGCGGCAAGGCACTGGCCGCCAGCGGGCTGTCGCCGGAGGACATCGATCTCGTCATCGTCGCCACGTGCACGCTCGAGACCCAGATCCCCAACGCCTCCGCCATCGTCGCCCACCGCCTGGGCATCGAGTCGCCCGGGGCGTTCGACGTCAACGCCGCCTGCGCCGGGTTCTGCTACGCCCTCGGCACCGCCAGCGCCGCGGTGCGCGGGGGATCGGCCAGGAACGTGCTGGTCATCGGGGCGGAGAAGCTGTCGCAGTGGATCGACTGGACCGACAGGTCCACCGCGGTGATCTTCGCCGACGGCGCGGGGGCCGCGGTGGTGGCCCCGTCGGAGACGCCCGGCATCGGCCCCGTGGTGTGGGGCAGCGCCGGCGACAAGTCCGACGCGATCATCATCAAGGACCGCGCCGACTACCTCCGGCAGGAGGGCCAGACGGTGTTCCGCTGGGCCACCACCGCGCTGCATCCGGTGGCGCTCGAGGCCTGCTCGCGGGCGGGTGTCGACCCGTCCGAGCTGGCCGCGTTCGTACCCCACCAGGCCAACCTGCGCATCATCGAGGCCATCGCCCGTAAGCTGGGCGCCGACCAGGCCGTCATCGCGCGCGACATCGTCACCTCGGGCAACACCTCGGCCGCCTCCATCCCGCTCGCGCTCTCGCGCATGGTGGAGCGCGGCGAGGTCCGCACGGGCGATCTCGCGCTGGTGCTCGGCTTCGGCGCCGGCCTGACCTACGCGGGCCAAGTGATCGAGATTCCGTAGGATCGGGCACGGTCCGCGCCGTGCCCGCCCGAAGAAAGACTGGTGCGGCGCAACCGCACAGATTCCCAGGAAACCAAAGGAGAAATAGCGACATGGCTGCCACCGAGCAGGACATCCTCGAGGGCCTTGGCAAGATCATCAACGAGATCACCGGCATTCCGGCGTCCGAGGTGACCCCCGAGAAGAGCTTCGTGGACGACCTCGACATCGACTCCCTGTCCATGGTCGAGATCGCCGTGGCCGCCCAGGACGAGTTCGGCGTCGAGATCCCCGACGACCAGCTCAAGAACCTGAAGACGGTCAAGGACGTCCTCACCTTCATCCAGAACTGAGCCGCAACACCCGATCCGACCAGTACTGATCAGCAAGGGAGCGCGAAACGTGAGTGCGAACCGGGTACGTGTCGTCGTCACCGGGCTCGGCGCGACGACGCCCGTCGGTGGGGACGTCACCTCGACCTGGACGGCGCTCCTCGCCGGTCAGTCGGGTGTCGAGGCTCTCACCACGGACTGGATCGACACCGTCCCCGTGAAGTTCGCGGGGACGGCCGCGGTCGACCCCACCGAGGTGCTGCCGCGGCCCGAGGCCCGCCGCCTCGACCGCAGCGAGCAGTTCGCGATGGTCGCCGCCAGGGAGGCCTGGCAGGACGCCGGCTCTCCCGAGGTGCCGCCGGAGCGGCTCGGCGTCGTGGTCTCCAGCGGCATCGGCGGCATCAACACCACGCTGAGCGCCTACGACACCTACCGCGAGCGTGGCTGGAACCGGCTGTCGCCGTTCACCGTGCCGATGCTCATGCCCAACGGCCCGGCCGCCTGGATCGGGCTCGACCTGGGCGCCCAGGCGGGTGTGCACGCCACGGTGTCGGCGTGCGCGTCCGGCGCCGAGGCCATCGGCCACGCGATGGACATGATCAGGGTGGGCCGCGCCGACGTGGTGGTCGCCGGCGGCACCGAGGCCGCCATCCACGGCCTCAACATCGCCGCCTTCGCGGCCGCGCGGGCCATGTCCACCCGCAACGACGACCCGGCGGGCGCGTCCAGGCCGTGGGACCGCGGCCGCGACGGGTTCGTGCTCGGCGAAGGCGCCGGCATCGTGGTGCTGGAGTCCGAGGAGCACGCCAGGGCGCGGGGCGCGCGCATCTACGCCTACTGCTCCGGTGTCGGCTACTCCGCCGACGCGCACCACATCACGCAGCCCGAGCCTGACGGCCGGGGCATCATCATGGCGATGACGCAGGCTCTCACCGACGCCGGCGTCACCGGCCACGACGTCAAGCACGTCAACGCGCACGCCACCTCGACGCCCGCGGGCGACGTCGGCGAGGTGCAGGCCGTGGCCAAGGCCATCGGCACCCACCCGCTGGTGACGTCGACCAAGTCCATGACCGGGCACCTGCTCGGCGGCGCGGGCGGCATCGAGTCGGTCTTCACGATCAAGGCGCTGCAGGAGCGGATCGTTCCCGCCACCATCAACATCGACGATCTCGACGACGGCATCGAGGTCGACGTCGTCCACGGCAAGAACCGCACGCTGCCCGACGGCGACGTGGCCGCGGTCAACAACTCGTTCGGATTCGGCGGGCACAACGTGACCGTCGTGTTTAAGGGGGCATAAAGTGACCGTCCTCGACAACCGGGTGGTGACGCCCGGCTCCGATCAGGAGCCTGCCGATCCCCGCGATCCCATCGTCCGCCTGACCGCGCTGCTCGACGAGGGCTCGCTGCGGCTCATCACCCCGGAAGACAAGAGCGGCATGCTGGCCGCCATGGGGCGCGTCGAGGGTGTTCCCGTCGTCGCGTTCTGCAGTGACGCCCGCTTTCAGGGCGGCGCCATGGGCAGCGAGGGGTGCGAGCACATCGTGCACGCCTACGACGTGGCCGTCCGCGAGCGGGTGCCGGTCATCGGCATCTGGCACTGCGGCGGCGCGCGGATCCCCGACGGTGTCGAGTCGCTGCACGCCGTCGGCCGGGTCTTCGCCGCCATGACCAAGGCGTCCGGCGTGGTGCCGCAGATCTCCGTGGTCGTCGGCCCCGCCGCCGGCGGCGCCGCCTACGGTCCCGCGCTCACCGACCTGGTCATCCTGGCCGACTCCGGCCGCATCTTCGTGACCGGCCCCGACGTGGTCCGCAGCGTCACCGGCGAAGACGTCGACAGCGCCGCCCTGGGCGGCACCGAGCCGCACAGCAAGCGCAGCGGCGTGGCGCACATCGTCACCAAGACCGAGACCGACGCCTACGTCAAGGCGCGCCAGCTCGCCACGCTCCTCGGCCACCAGGGCCGGATGCGGTCGGGAGAAATCGAGGAAGTTGACTTCTCCACGCTGCTGCCCGACTCCCCGCGCCGTGCCTACGACGTCAAGCCGCTGGTCAACGGCCTGCTCGACGAGCCCGGCCTGGAGCTTCACCCCAAGTGGGCACCGAACATCGTCACGTCGCTGGGCCGCCTCGGTGGCCGGACGGTCGGTGTGATCGCCAACAACCCGATGCGGCTCGGCGGCTGCCTCGACGCCACGTCCGCCGAGAAAGCCGCCCGCTTCGTACGTATGTGTGACGCTTTCGGGGTGCCGTTGGTTGTCCTCGTGGACGTTCCCGGTTACCTGCCGGGCGTCGGGCAGGAGCACGACGGCGTGGTGCGCCGGGGAGCCAAGCTGCTGCACGCGTTCGCCGAGGCGTCGGTTCCGCGGGTCACGCTGATCACGCGTAAGGCGTACGGCGGGGCGTACATCGCGATGAACTCCCGCGCCCTGGGCGCCACCAAGGTCTTCGCCTGGCCCACCACCGAGGTCGCCGTCATGGGGGCCGTCGCGGCGGTGCGCGTCATCAAGCGGCGCGAGCTGGCGGCCGTGCCCGAGCAGGACCGGGCCGAGCTGGAGGAGCGCCTGGCGGAGGAGCACTCGAAGCTCGCCGGCGGCCTGACCAGAGCGCAGGAGCTGGGCGTCATCGACGAGGTGATCAAGCCGGAGGAGACCCGCGGCGCGATCGCCAAACTGCTCGCCCAGGCGACCCCCGCCCGGGGCGCGCACGGCAACATCCCCCTGTAACAGCCGACGAGCCGTCCGGCATCCCATCGGCATGCCGGGCCGCCTCGGCTCGCCCTCGGCGACGGCTCGCCGTCAGGCTCAACGGCAAGGCCCCGCACCGGTTCGGTGCGGGGCCTTGCCGTTGCCGGGCAGCGGAGCCCGGCCGCGGGGGCTGCTCGTGCCGAGCGGGTGTACGGCGAGGTCAGACGGCGGCGTGCAGCCAGCGGACCGGCGCGCCGTCCCCGGCATAGCGGAACGGCTCCAACTCCTCGTCCCACGGCTTGCCGAGCATCCTGTCCAGCTCGTCCTCCAGCACGCACCGGCCCTGAGCGGCCATCATCATCGCGGTGCGCAGCCGGTCTTCGGGGATCATGATGTCGCCGGCCGCGCCGATGACCGCCGTGAAGGCGCCGAGCGTCGGCGTGTAGGCGTGCCGGGACCCGTCGACACCCGGGGAAGCGTCCTCGGTGATCTCGAATCTGAGCCGCTGCCAGCCCATGAGCGAAGAGGCGATGGCCGCGGCGACGCCCGGCCGGCCCTCCCATTCCGCCTGCGCGCGCACGACGTTGGGCGCGGCGGGTTGCGGAGTCCACGTCAGATCTACGGGCACGCCGAGGACACCCGCGACTGCCCATTCGATGTGTGGGCACAGCGCGGGCTGAGCCGAGTGGACGTAAAGGACGCCACGAGCAGACACCGGACCTCCCGTTCGGTACGAGGTGCGCCTTCCCCAACGGCCTCGTCCCGGGATGATCACAAGTGACTAGGGAGAGACTACCGTCGGTCGCCATCCGGCACCAGTGGGGGGCCATACCAACTTGGTGCGGGAGTCGTACGTGACAGCGGGGCAGCGGAGGAAAGATACCGCCTCGTGACTCCTCCGTTCCCTGAAGGGAGCGGCTTCTCGCCAAGCCGCTCCCGCAGCGTCGCGAAGGGCAAGCCCTGCCCTCCGGATGTCGATGGCCGCGTTGACGTCGGCGTGCGCGGTATGACCGCATGCCGTACAGGCGAACCCGGCTTGGGTGACGCGGTTCTCCTTCGCGCCGCGGCCACGGAGGGCGCAGGTGGGAGGTGCCGGCGGGGTGCACCGCGATCAGGTGTCGGCCAGACGGCCGGCGGTGGCGGCGAGGTGGCGGGGGCCGGCCACCCGGCCGCCGCCGGAGGTGGTGACGAGCGAGGCCACCCCCATGTCGGCCGGCACGCCCGTGGCGGGCAGCGGTTCGGCGGGCACGTCGCACGGCAGGACCGCGAACCGGCGGGAGCCCTCGCGCGTGACGCTGATCGTCTTCACCTGGCCGCGCACGGGCCGGTGCCGGTGGACGCGGACGTGCCCGACGCCCTGCACACGGACGCAGGTCGCGGTGGGGTGGCCGGGCTGGGAGTCCCACCGGCAGCCGTGGCCGTCCTTGGGCCACTCGACCGTGTCGAACCGGCCGCGCCCCCTGAACCGGGGAAACCCCGGCGCGCGACCCGCGCGGACCCGCTTGAAGAACGCGGCGAACGCCTTGTCGAGCCGTCGCAGGGTGGCCTGCTGGGAGGAGAACGACCTGCGCACACCCACCTCCCATCACGTGTAACGACAACACCACGATTTCGGCCGGCGCCGACAAAACCGGGAAGGACATCCGTGATGCGCGGAACTGGCAGGTCAGGGCACGATCGGGCCTTGACGGCCCTGCCGTACCCGACCCTCCCGTCGCCTGATGGCGGCGGTCGTCTCCGGAGACTCTGATGGACATGCAACCTGCCGGCGAGGCGTTCATCCGGCCAGGGCAGGTGCTGACCGACCGGTCGGCGCTGTCCGCCGCGTCGCGCTGGACCTCCGCGGTCTCGGAGGCGGACGGGGTCTGCGTCGTCCACCTGTCTCCCGGCGCGGACCCCTGCGAGGTCACCGCCGAGCTCCGCGACCAGGGCGTGCGGGCCTCGCCGAACCACGTGTTCCGCGGCCAGCCGCTGTTCTTCGGCGGACCCGCGTCACGGCCCTTCCCCGTGCCGCCCATCCGCTACAAGCCGGGCCGTACGCGCTCGGACGTGGTCATCGGCCTGCTCGACACCGGCGTCGCCGAGCACCCGTGGTGGTCCGGCAGCGACTGGTACGAGCGGCTCGGCCCCGACGACGCCGACGCGGCGGAGGGCGCGCAGGCGGGGCACGGCACGTTCATCGCGGGCCTGCTGGCACGCCGGGCGCCGGGCGCGGCGCTGCGGGTGCGCCGGGTGCTGGACGGCGACGGCCTCGGCGACGAGGCGACCGTCGTACGCGCGCTGCACCGCATGCGCGAGCGCCCTCCCGACGTGCTCAACCTGTCCTTCGGCGGTCACACCTTCGACGACCGGCCGCCGCCCCTGCTGTCCGACGCCCTCGCCGCGCTGAGCGACACGGTGACCGTGGCCTGCGCCGGCAACACCGCCTCCGACCGGCCGTTCTGGCCCGCCGCGCTGGGGTGCGCCGTGGGCGTGGCGGCCGTGGACGCCTCGCAGGAGCACCGGGCCGTCTACTCGGGCCATGGCACCTGGGTGGACGCCTGCGCCCGCGGCGACTGGCTGACCAGCAGCTTCCTGCGGGGCGGCGAGTTCGAGGGCTTCGCGTCGTGGAGCGGCACGTCGTTCGCCACCGCGCTGGTGGCGGGCGCCATCGCGGACGCGGCCAGGGACGAGCCGGCGAAGGAGGTGGTCAGGCGGCTCCTCGGCGCCGAGGAGGCCCGGCAAATTCCGGATCTGGGAGTTCTCGTACCGGCGAGTCTGTAGAGTTTACGCTCAGTCCTCACGCAATCACGAAGAGGCATGACCGCCTCGGCGTGCCGCACGGAAGGAGGCCGCATGCCCGATCCACGTGAGCCGGCGGAGCTGGTCACAGCGGCGGCCGACGGCGACCGGACGGCGTGGGACGAGCTCGAGGCCAGATACGGGCCGCGGATGTGGGCGGTGGCCAGGGCGTCCGGGCTCAGCCCCGCCGACGCGGCGGACGCGGTCCAGGGATCCTGGCTGCGGCTGCTCCAGCACCTCCACACGCTCAGGGATCCGGCGAAGGTCGGCGGCTGGCTCATGACCACCGTGCGCCGCGAGGCTCACGCGTTCCTCCGCAAGCGTCATGACGTCACCCCCTTCGACCACGACATCCTCGCCCTCGAGGCCGTCGACGATCCCGACCCCGCCTCCGCCGTGCTGGAGGCCGACGGCAGGCGCCTGCTCTGGAAGCAGGTCTCCGCCCTGCACGAGCCCTGCCGCACGCTCATCCAGCTGGTCGCCATCGATCTGGGCAACCGGCAGATGGCCGCGCGGCTGGGCATGCCCGTGGGCAGCGTGGGCCCGACCAAGGCCCGCTGCCTGGAGAAACTGCGCACCCTGATCTCATCACAGGAGACGGCGCAATGATCAACGACGAGTACTTCCTGGCGGCCCTCCGGCTGGCCGCGGGAAGCGACCCCATCCCGAGCCAGGTGTCCGCCGCCGCACGCGACATCTACGGGCTGCGGGTCCCCCGCGCGGTGACCGCCACGCCCGCCGCACGCGCCGCGGGCCCCGACGTGCGCGACCCGGACGGCTGCCACCTGGTGCGCTTCGTCGCCGACGGCCTCACCTTCGACCTGGAGGTGACGGTGGGCGACGGGCTCATCGACGTCGCGGGCCAGGTGTGCCCCCACCCGGGCGAAGACGCCGTCATCGACGTGAAGACCCCGCACCTCACGCTGACCAGAAACCTCGCCCACAACGGCAACTTCGCCGCGACGGGCCTGCCTCCTGGCTGGCTCAGCGTGGTGTGCCACCGACCCGGACGTGCCCCCGTACAAACCAGATGGGTGCGCATCCGGCCCTGACCCCGACCATCAGCCGGCAGGGGGAGCCGCGCCCCCGCCCGGCGCCAGACCAAGGCCTGCCATGAGTGCATACCCGGACTCATCAGGCGACCTCGATCCGCTCGTCAGGGCGGCCGAGGCCGCGATGCTGCGTTCCCTGGTGGATCCCGGCCACGCCCTGCGCGCGGGCCGCCTCGTGCTGGCGGCTGCCCGCCGTGTCGGCTCCGCCGAGGCCGCGGTCATGTCGCTCAGGGCGATGGCGCTGGCCGCCCGCGAGCTCGGCGACCTGGAAGCGGCCGAGCAGCACCTCCGCGAAGGCCTCGGCACCCCCGGCGCGCCGCAGGAGCGGCTCGCGCAGGTGAGGCTCTCCCTCGTCACCGTGCGCACCGAACGCGGGCACCCCCTGCAGGCACTGCGCGTGGCCGCCCTGGCCTGGGCCTATCTGCGCCCGCTCGACCGCGCCAAACTCGACACGCAGCGCGCGGTCGCCCTGGCCCACCTCGGCCGCCACCAGGAGGCCATCGCCTCCTGTGACCGTGCGCTACGCGCCCTGGTGACCGCGCCCGGCACCATCGACGACCGCAGGTTCCTGGCGGGCGGCCTGCTCAACCGCGGGCTCATCCACTCCTACCGCGGCGACTGGGACGCCGCGATGCGCGACCTGACCGCGTGCCTGAAGATCGCCCAGCACGCCGGGCTGCTGCACCTGTCCCGCCTGTCCGCCGCGAACCTGCCGTTCCTCGCGGTACGCCGGGGCGACATCGCCGGGGCGTTCAAGCACTACCGGGACGCCGAGGACACCCTGTTCGGCTTCCCCGAGCGGCTGGCCACGATGCGGGCGGACTTCGCCGGCGCCCTGCTGGCCGCCCACCTGCCCGGCGAGGCCAGGGCGATGCTGAGCCTTGCCGTACCCGACCTCGAAGCGTCGGGCGCCCAGGTGGCGCTGGCCGAGGCGCGGCTGAAACTGGCCCAGGTGGAGCTGCTCACCGGCGACCCGCACCAGGCCAGGCAGGTGGCCGAACAGGCCGCCGCCGAGCTGGCCGCCCAGGAACGGACCCGCTGGCTGCCACTGGCGCAGGAGGTCGTGCTGCGGTCACGGCTCGCGCTCGAACCCGTCACCCCAGCCCTCGTCGGGGAGCTGATCGCGTGCGCCGACGAGTTGGAGAACGGCTTCGCCCCGCAGGCAGGGGCGGCGCTGCGGCTCGTGGCGGCCGAGGCGGCACTCGCCGTGGACGACCACCCGACCGCCTCCGCGCAGCTCGCCCGGCTCACCCGGTACGCCGAACGGGGCGAACGATGGGTCCCGGCCGGCACCCGGCTCACCCCGCTGGGCTCGGAGCCGCAGTCCAGGCAGCTCGCCTCGCACATCCCGGGGCCGGTGCGCCAGCACGCGCTCGCGCTCGAAGCCGCGCTGCAGGAGGACAACACCGGCGCCTTCCGCGCGGTCCAGGACGGGTTGTCGGAGGTCAGCGAGCAGGTCGAGACGTTCGACGATCCGTCGCTGCGCGCCCACGCGGCCAGGGCCGGGGAGCGGCTGGCGGCCTTCGGGCTGGGGCTGGCGGTGCGCAACGGCGGCGTCGAGGAGGTGTTCGAGTGGAGCGAGCGCTGGCGGGCCGTCACCGCCCCCGCGCACGCCGGCTCGCCCGCCGATCCCGAGCGGGTGCGGGCGGAGCTGGGAGGGGGAACCCTGGTGGAGTACGTCACCCACGAGGAGTCGCTGCTGGCCGTACTGATCTCCGAGCGACGGGTGCTGCTCCGGCGGCTGGCCGACGTGCGGCAGGTCAAGGAGGCGATCGTCCGGCTGCGCTACTCGCTGCGCCGCCAGGCCGGCCCCGGCGACGTCGAAGCCGCTGCCGTCGACGTCGAACGGCTGGTGCTGCGGCCGCTCCTCGCCGAGCTGGGCAACGGGCCGCTCGTGGCGGTGCCCGTGGGCGCGCTGCACACGCTGCCGTGGGGCGCGCTGCCGTGCCTGCGGGAGCGCCCGGTGAGCGTGGCCGCCAGCGCGGCCGCCTGGGTGCAGGCACTCGATCGGGTACGCCGCGACGGGCCCCCGGTGGTCGTGGCCGCCGCCGGGCCCGCGCTGGCGCACGCGCACGCCGAAGTGGCGCACGTCCTGTCCTGCCACCCGGGGGGACGCGAGTCGCCCGCGCGCACGGCCGACGTCCTGAAGGCACTCGAAGTCGCGGACGTGCTGCACCTCGCGGCGCACGGGGTGTTCCACTCGCGCAGCCCGCTGGTGTCCGGGATCACGCTGGAGGACGGGCCGCTCATGGCGTACGACCTGCTGGAGGCGCCCCGGTCGGCGGAGCTCGTGGTGCTCTCCGCGTGCAATTCGGGAATGTCGCGCGCACCCGTGGACGGGGCGCCGCTCGGCCTGCCGGGGGCGTTCCTGGCCAAGGGGTCGTCGTGCGTGGTGGCGGGGCTCGTACCGGTGCGGGACGAGGCGGCGCGGGCCGTCATGGGAGTGTTCCACGAGCTCGTGGCGGCGGGCCGGCCACCGGACGCGGCTCTGGCGTGCGCCGCTGCCAAGACGGGCGAGCACGCCTTCGTCTGCTTCGGCGCGGGCGACCGGGCGCTGTACTGACGGCGCGTCGCACGCCGGGCGCCGCCGCGGCGACGTGCTTCGCCGCGGCCTCGTACCGGTCTGGTCCCCGGGTGGCTGCGTGGTGGTGCGGCCGCGCGGCCACGCACCGATGCGGCCCGTTGCCGAGCCGCGGTGGGCGTGCGCGGTCGTGCGGTCCTCGGCCCGCGCGGCGCACCGTGGTGAGGTGTCGCTGGGTGGTCAGCCGGTCGCCACGGGTCTTGACGGGTCGGCGACCCACCCGGACCAGGAACCGACGTAGAGCGCGGCCCTGGGCAGGCCCGCCACTTCCAGCGCCAGCACCTCATGGGCGGCCGTCACGCCGGATCCGCAGTAGGCGCCCGTCTCCACCCTTTCGCTGATCCCGAGACCGGCGAAGCGGGCCCGCAGCGTGTCAGGGGCGAGGAACCTGCCGTCCGGCCCGACGTTCCCGGTCGTGGGCGCGTTGACAGCTCCAGGGATGTGACCCGCCACGGGATCGACCGGCTCTGCCTCGCCCCGGTAACGCTCGGCAGCCCGGGCGTCCAGCAGCACGCCGTGACCGGCCAGCGCGGCCGCCTCGTCGGCCGTCAGCATCGGCATCCCGCCCGGCCGCGCGGTGAAGTCGCCGTGGGCGAGCGGGTCCGGGGCCTCCTTCGTGGCCGGCAGCCCGGCCCCGGCCCACGCGGCGAGCCCGCCGTCGAGCACGCGGACGTCCTGGTGGCCGAAGTAGCGCAGCGCCCACCAGGCCCTGGCCGCCACCGTGGCGCCCACGTCGTCATAGACCACGACCGGCCGACGGTCGGACACGCCGAGGCGGCGCATGGCGTCCTGGAACGCGCCGGGATCCGGCAACGGGTGCCGGCCGCCGTCGCCGGGAGGCCCGGCGAGGTCGGTGTCGAGGTCGCAGTAGACGGCGCCCGGGATGTGCCCTTCGCGGTAAAGCTCCACCCCCGGCGGGCCACCGAGCCGCCAGCGGACGTCGAGCACCGTCACGCCGTCGAGCGCGGCGAGATCGGCGGGTGTGATGAGCGGGCTCGTCACGTGCGTACCTCCAGGAGCGGGACGTTCTGCTCGGCCGCCGTCAGCGAACCGTGGTAGCCGGTGAAGACGGCCTCGACCGGATGGTTCGTCGGGGCGGTGATGGCCAGGTCGGTGTAGGGGACGGCCACGACGTCGCCGATGCGCTCCAGCCAGGCGTCACGCACGCGGGGCCCGAACCAGCCCGACTCGACCGCCTCCTCCCTGGAGGCTACCCAGGCCTTCCCCGCGAAGACCTCGCGCCACGCCTCCAGCACCTGATCGCCCGCACCCGGCTCGGCATAGACGTGCCTGGCCCTGGCCTCGCCACCGAGCAGCGCCACTCCCCGCGTCAGCTCGGGGACGCTCTCGGCATCGACCTTCTCGCCGACGTTGACCATGCCGTGGTCGGCGGTGACGTAGAGGGCGGACCCGGGCGGCAGCCCCTCGGCGATCCGCTGGGCCATGCCGTCGACCACGCCGAGCTGCCGCAGCCACTCCTCGCTGCCCCAGCCCGTCATGTGGCCGGCCGCGTCGAGGTCTCCGTAGTAGACGGTGACGTGGGCGGGGCGCCGCCGCATCGCCTCGTGCACGCGGGCGACGCGCTCGTCGGCGGTCTCGGCGGCCACGTAGCGCACGCCACGGTAGACGGCCCTGGTCAGGCCCGTGCCCTCGAACTGCGCGGGCGCGACATAGACGGAGTCGATGCCGGCCAGAGTGGCGCGCTCGTAGACGGTCTCGGCGGGCTGCCACTCGTCCGGGTCCATCACGTGGCCGCCGGGCAGCGTCCAGCGCAGGCAGTTGAACAGGTGGCCGGCGCCCGGCACGGCCAGCATCAGCCCGAGCATGCCGTGCTCGCCCGGCGTCAGGCCCGTGCCCAGCGAGCACAGGCTCGTCACGGTCGTGGCGGGAAAACCCGCGTTGAGCGTCCTGCTCCGCAGGCCGGCCAGGAACGGGGCGGCGTCGGCGTGGGCGCGCAGCAACTCGGCTCCCAGACCGTCCACCAGGAACAGGCAGACGCGCTCGGCGGGCTCTATGGCGAGCGCGTTGGGCGCGCGCATGCCCAATGCGGCCAGCAACGAATCCGGCAGATCCGTCAGCGCCCCTCCGCCATACCCCGGCACCATGCGCACAGCCTAACCGCCGCTCGCTGTCTGCCGGCCGGCGCTGGAACTGGCTTGCATCCGTTACGGCAAAGCCGGCCTGCCCGCACGCGCCGACGTTGCTTCACGTCCGTCATGGCCGGTCGTGAAGGCTCACGCGGTGCTCGCCGTGACGAGCGTCTTCTGGGCCGTGTTCTACGCCGAGCCGTCTACCGGTGATTCCAGTCTCTCGCTGTGCAGGCCGGGGTTTCCCTGGCGGGCGGTGTCGCCTGGTGGGCGTCTTCCGGCGGTGTTCAGCCGGGATCCGGGGGTGTGGGGCGAAAAGGGCGGGCGCGCCGGCGTCGAGGGTGGGCCGGTGCGGGGCCGGGAGAGGTCAGGCGGCGGCGTGGGCCGTGGCTTCGGAGAGGGACTTCGCGAACGCCAGGACGTGGTTGACCGCCTCGGGCCCGTCGGCCGCCTCGCTGACCCGGAGCGAGAGGTCGTCGGCGGTGATGGCGCCGGTGTAGCCGTGGTCGGCCTCGCAGTTTTCGTCGCCGCAGGTGGCCGGCTCCAGATCGACGTGGGAGATGGCGCCCCAGCCGATCGTGAGGGTCACTTCCGTGGGCGGGACACCGGGCGCGTAGGCGGCGGGGTCGGGCACCACCCGGGTGACGGCGACCGACTGGACGCGGCTCAGGCGCACGGCCTCCGTGGTGGTGGAGGCGTGGGACGCGGAGACACCCTCCACCGCCGGGTGCTCGTCGGTGTGGCAGACCAGCAGCCGCGTCGTCGTCAGCACCAGGACCGTGACGTGCCTGCGCACCTCCATGGCAGGATCGAAGGTCGCCTCGTGGTGCACCACGAACGCGGTCACGACCTCCTTGCCCAGCGCGGATTCGACCGCGTCGGTGACGAGGTCGGGATAATAGCCGCTGCGCTCGATCGCTTCGCGCAGGCCCGCGGCGGAGACTCGGGTTTCCCTCATGGGTCCATCCTGCCAGGACCGGGCAGTGCACTCACCCGCCGGATATAACGCTCTATAACGGTCTGTGTACAGGTAACACCGAGCACTCTGTTCCCTGCATTCGCTCAAGGCGCATCAGGAGAGCCGGCGCGGGCCACCGTCCAGACGCGGGCCCGCCGGTGTGCGCAGGGTGGCGCGGGCGCCGAGGATCATGACATCCGACTCCCCCACGAGCACCTGGTCGAGGTCCAGCCGGGCCAGCTCCGGCAGGTCACCGGCCAGGCGGCCGACGCGTACGAGCAGATCCTCCAGGGCGCCGACGGCCACGGGCGGGTAGCCGTACTCGCCGAACAGGAGCGGAGCCGCGCGTACGGAGCGCACCAGCGCGGCGGCGTCCTCGCCGGTCAGCGGCGCCAGGCGGAAACCCTGGTCCTGCAGCAGCCGGGCGGTCACCTCGCCCAGCCCGAATGACACGACCGGCCCGAAGGCGGGGTCCTCGATGACGCCCACGACGGTCGGCACGGCTGGCTGCGGAGCCATCCGCTGGACCGCGAGCTCCGCTCCTTCGCCCAGTTGCACGGCGAACTCCGTGTAGGCGTTGCGGACCATCTCCGGCCCCGTCAACCCCAGGCGCACCGTCCCGGCTCTGCGTGAGGCGCCCGGGTCGGCGACCTTGACCACCACGGGCCAGCCCAGCTGCTCGGCCGCCGCCACCGCCTCATCGGCGGAACGCACCAGCTCGGCCCGCCACACGGTCAGGCCGTAGCAGGACAGAAGTTCGGTGGGGTCGATCTCGACCGGCGGCCCCGGCTCGGCGAACACACCCGACGAGCCGAGCCGCCCGGCGTCCGGCCCTCCGCCCGGCGTCCCGGACGGCATTCCGGACTGTGTTCCAGCCGGTGTCCCCGTTGGGGTCCCAGCCGGTGTCTCGGCCGGCGCTCCGGACGCCGCACCGGACGCCGCACCGGCCGACGTGGCGGCCGACGTGGCGGCCATCTCACCCGGCGGCTCACCGGGCGACGTGACGGCGGCCTCACCGGACGAGCCACCGGACGGCCCGGTGGTCGCCGTACCTGGCGATCCGTCGGGCGAGGCGGCGACCGCCTCTCCCCGCGAGGCACCAGTGGTCCTCTCGTCCGCTGCCGCGGTGGGGGCCGTGTCTCGCGATGTGGTCGCCTCTCCGGCGAGGGCGGCGGCCAGGGCGGTTCGGGCCAGGGATCGGGCGCGGGTGGTGTCGATGCCGTCGAGTTCCGGTGGCGGCACCGCCGGATGCGCCCGCCACCTCGCGTACCGCACCACGTGCGCCAGCGCCCTCACTGCCTCCTCGGGCGCCGCGTAAGAGGGGATGGAGCACCTCCCGGGCGTCGCGGAGCCGGTCCCGACACGCAGCGCCGGATGCATGCCCAGATGACCGTGGAACGTGGTCACCACCGGCTTGGCGACGTCCTTGGAGACGCGCAGCAGCTCGGCGGCCACCTCGTCGGACGCGCCGGGGATGGGCGGCATGTGGATCACGACGGCGGCGTCGACGTCGGTGGAGGACAACTCGCCGGCCAGCGCCGTGCCGAACTCCGAGGGGCCCGCGCCGGGACCGAGGTTGACCGGCGGGCGGGGCTCGAGGCCCGCGGCGAGGCAGGCGTCGGCGGCGAGCAGGCCGAGCGCGTCGGAGTTGGTCACGAGCGCGACTTTGGGCCCGGCGGGCAGCGGCTGGTACGCCAGCACCTGCCCCACGTCGAACAGCTGGATGAGATCGTCCACCCTGATGAGGCCCGCCTGCTCGAACAGGGAGCTGATCGCCGAGTCGGGCAGCCCGAGCTCTTCCGCCGAGTGCCCCGCGGGGGTGCCGCCGCTCTTGACCACCACGATGGGCTTGCGGCGGGCGATGCGCCGGGCCAGCCGGGTGAACTTGCGCGGATTGCCGAGCGACTCCAGGTAGAGCAGGATCACATCGGTGGAGTCGTCTTCCTCCCAATACTGCAGCAGGTCGTTGCCGGACACGTCAGCCCGGTTGCCCGCGGAGACGAACGACGAGATGCCCATGCCACGCTGCGCCACCCGCTGGAGCAGCGCGGTGCCGAGCGCGCCCGACTGGCTGAAGAACCCCACCTTGCCCCGGCCGGGCACGGTGGGGGCGAGGGTGGCGTTGAGCTTGACGGCCGGGTCGGTGTTGGCGATGCCGAGGCAGTTGGGGCCGACGACGCGCAGGCCGTAGGAACGGGCGATCCTGGCGAGCTCGTCCTGCCTGGCCCGGCCCCGCGCGCCCGTCTCGCCGAACCCCGACGAGACCACGACCAGCCCGTGCACGCCCTTCTCCGCGCACTCCTTGACCACGTCGAGCACGCTCTCGGCAGGCACGGCCACCACGGCCAGGTCGACCTCGTCGTCGATCGCCGTCACGCTCGGATAGGCGCGTACGCCGTGCACGGCACGCACCTCGCGGTGCACGGGGTAGACGGGGCCGGTGAAGCCGGCGGCCAGGAGGTTGCGCAGGACGCTCTGACCGACGCCTCCGGGCTCGCGCGAGGCTCCGATGACCGCGACGGAGCCGGGGGTGAGCAGCCGGGCGATGGACCTGGCCTCGGCGCGGTGCTCGCGGGCGGCCCTCACCTCGGCTGAGGTGTCGGTGGGGGTGAGGTCGAGCGTCATGCGTACGACGCCGTCGGCGAACTGGCTCTGGGCCGTGTAGCCCGCCTGCCGCAGCAGGCCCGTCATCCGCATGTTGGCGGGCAGGACGTCGGCGACGAAGCGCTCGATGCCGCGCTCGCGGGCCGTGGCCGCCAGGTGCTCCAGGAGCACGGAGGCCACTCCCCTGCCCTGGTGCGCGTCCTCGACGAGGAAGGCGACCTCGGCTTCGCCGGGACCGGTGCGGTCGTAGCGGATCACGGCGACCATCTCGTCGCCGATGGTGGCGATCAGCGCGACCCTGGTGACGTAGTCGACGTTCGTGAAGCGGGCGACTTCCTTGTCGGACAGCCGCGGCCGGGGCCCGAAGAAGCGAAAATAGATCGACTCGTCGGACAGACGGGAGTAGAAGGAACGGAGACGATCGGCGTCGGCGGGCCTGATCGGCCTGACGTGTGCGGTGCCGCCGTCGGCCAGGACGACATCCGCCTCCCAGTGAGCCGGATACTGTTCCTCCACAGTCCTGAGCGTAAACCCGCGTCCCACATGCCAAGACCCGGGGCCCCAGTTGGGCAACGCTTGTGCATCGACTGCTGCCCTGTGTGATGGGTCCGTCCCACGAGCAGCCCGGAAGCTGTTAGTTTTGCCGTGGCCAGGCTCGTTCCGAAGGCAGCAAGGTGGTGACATCATGACGCGGGTCGTCGTGGTGGGCGATCTCATGACCGACGCGGTCGCGCGCGCCCGTTATGCGCTCGCCAGGGCGAGCGACACCCCGGCGATCGTGACGATGCACGGCGGGGGCTCGGGGGCGAACATCGCCTCGTGGCTGGCCGTCGAGGGCGCCGAGGTGGCCTACATCGGCCGCAGGGGCGCCGACATCACGGGGCGCAACCGCGACATGGAGCTGATGGGCTACGGCGTCGACGCCCGGCTCGTCATGGACCCTGAGCGGCCCACCGGCACCTGCGTGGTGCTCGTGACGCACAAGGGCGAGCGCACCATGTTGTCCGACCCTGGCGCCAACGCGGCGCTGTCGCCGGAAGACCTGCCGCGCGATCTGTTCGGCCAGGGCACCCATCTGCATCTGTCCGGCTACACGTTGATCAACGAGGGTTCGCGCGACGCCGGTCTCGCGGCGCTCGACATGGCCAGGCGCACCGGCATGTCGATCTCGGTCGACTGCGCCTCGTCCGCGCCGCTGGAGCGCACGGGCGCCGAGCCGTTCCTCGAGTGGACCAACGGCGCCAAGCTGCTGTTCGCCAACATCGACCAGGCCAAGGTCCTGACAGGCCGCGACGAGCCCGAGGCCGCCGCCAAGGTGCTGACCGCGTGGTTCCCGCAGGTCGTGATCAAGATGAGCGCCGAGGGCGCGCTGTGGTATACCAACGGCCGCCCCGATCCGGTCAGGGTCGCCGCCGAGCCGGTCGACAAGATCGTCGACGGCACCGGTGCGGGTGACGCGTTCTCCGCCGGGTTCCTGCCGCCGTGGCTTGAGGGCAAGCCGCCTGCGGAGGCGCTGGCGTCGGGGTGCCGCCTGGCGGCCAAGGCCATCATGCACCTGGGTGCGCGTCCCCCGTTCTAGTGCCCGACCAGCACGTTCACGCGACGCCGGACGCCCAGGACGAACACGGGCGGGCCGGCGGATCGGGCAATCGAAGCCGACAGGACACGGCCTGCCGTTCTCGCCCCGTCGAGCGTATGAAGGCAGAGATGACGACCGCAGAGCTCGACCACGTCGACCGTGAACTGATCCGGGCCGCGGCACAGGTCGCTGCCACCCGCTGCCGGGGCGACAACCACACCATGGCGGCCGCGGCCCGCGACCACGACGGCCGGATCGTCACGGCGGTGAACGCCTACCACTTCACCGGCGGCCCCTGCGCGGAGCTGGTCCTCATCGGCGCGGCCGCCGCGCAGGGCGTCTACGAGCTGGACACCATCGTCGCGGTGGGCGACCGCGACCGGGGCGTCGTGCCGCCGTGCGGCCGTTGCCGCCAGGTCCTGCTCGACTACTTCCCCGCCCTCAAGGTCATCGTCGGCGCACGCGACGGACTCCGTACGGTCTCCATCGCCGATCTGCTTCCCGACAGCTACGTCTGGGCGGACCACCGGCTCGACGCCGAGGTGGACGCACCTCCTGGCACGCGCTGATCACAGGGTTGCCTGACGCCGCGCCGGCCTGAGCGCTCAGCCCGGTCCATGGGCGACTACGAACCGGTCACGGCGGGTCTCACCTGACCGGACGCGCCGGTCAGGACGCGCCGGTCAGGACGCGCCGGTCAGGACGCGCCGGTCAGGACGCGCCGGTCAGGACGCGCCGGTCAGGACGCGCCGGTCAGGACGTGGTGGTCAGGACGTGGTGGCCAGGGCGAGCGGGAGCACGGCGGGCGCCCCGGCGTGGCGCACCATGGCCGCGCCCAGCGTCATCGTCCACCCCGTGTCGACACGGTCGTCGATGAGCAGGACCGGGCCGCCGCACTGCGCGATCGCGGCGCCCACGTCCTTCGGCATGGCGAGCGTGCCCCTGATCGCCTGCACCCGTTTGGCGCTGTTGAACTGCTGCCCGGGCGAGCCCGCGCGGTAGCCCAGCTCCCCCAGGTAGGACAGCCGCCCGACCTGGGCCAGCCGTTCGGCGAACGTGCGCACCAGCTTGGGCCGCGTCGCGGACGGCACGCTGACCACGGCCACCGGGCGCTCGCGCCAGTCCCACGCGGACAACACCTTCACCACGGCCGCGAACATGTCGTCGGCCATCGGCCCGTCGCCGGCGCTGAACATCTCGCGCAGCCGGTTGCCCCACCCGATGTCGGTCAGCCGCCCCAGCGCCCTGCCGGGCTCGGCGCCCAGTTCGGGCTTGATCCGGCCAGACAGGTCGGGCAGCCCGGTGGGCCACTGCCTGCGGGCATCGATCTCGACACCGGGCCTGCTCAGGCGCTCGCGGGCGCCCTCGACGGCCTGCGCGCCGATCTCCGTCGAGCGGTGCGTGCCGGTGCAGTTGTCGCAGCGGCCGCACGGCGTGGCGGTCTCGTCGTCGAGGTGCCCGCGCAGGAACCGCTCCCGGCACTCCGAGGTGGTCAGGTAGCTGAGCATGGCGTCCTGCTCGGCCTTGCGTTCCGCGGCGATGCGGGCGTACCGCTCGGTGTCGTAGGCCCACGGCTGCCCGGTGGCCTCCCAGCCGCCCTTGACCCGGCGGACGGCGCCGTCGACGTCGAGGACCTTGAGCATCATCTCCAGCCGGCCCCGGCTCAGGTCGACGGCCGTTTCGAGCGCGGGGGTGGACATGACGCCGCGCTCCTCGAGGGTCTGGAGCGTGGTGCGTACGACGGGCTCGGGCGGGAAGGCCAGCGAGGCGAAATAGGCCCAGATGTCGCGGTCTTCCGTGCCGGGCAGCAGGATCACCTCGGCTCGTTCGACGCCGCGCCCGGCCCGGCCGACCTGCTGGTAGTAGGCGACGGGCGACTGCGGAGCCCCCACGTGCACCACGAACCCGAGATCGGGTTTGTCGAACCCCATCCCGAGCGCGCTCGTCGCCACCAGCGCCTTGATCTGGTTGCGGAGCAGCGCCTCCTCGGCCGCCAGCCGCTCGGCCGGTTCGGTCTGGCCGGAGTAGGCGGCCACCTCGAGCCCCTGCTCGCGCAGGTATCCGGCGATCTCGTGGGCGGCGGCCACGGTGAGGGTGTAGACGATGCCGGAGCCGGGCAGCTCGCGCAGCGTCTGGGCCAGCCAGGCCAGCCGCTGCTCGGCGGAGGGCAGGCGGACGACGCTCAGGTGCAGGCTCTCGCGTTCGAGCGGCCCGCGCAGGACGAGCGTGTCGTCGCCGCCCTCGGGCCGGAGCTCGGGAGGAAGGCTCAACTGCTCGGCCACGTCGCGGGTGACGCGGGCGTTGGCGGTGGCCGTGGTGGCGAGCACGGGGATGCCCGGCGGCAGGTCCCCGAACAATGTGGCCAGCCTGCGGTAGTCGGGCCTGAAGTCGTGGCCCCAGTCGGAGATGCAGTGGGCCTCGTCGACCACGACCAGCCCGGCGCTCTCGGCCAGCTCGGGCAGGACGTTGTCGCGGAAGTCGGGGTTGTTGAGCCGCTCGGGGCTGACCAGCAGCACGTCGACCATGCCGTCGGCGACCTGACCGTAGATCTCCTCCCACGCCTCGGGGTTCGCGGAGTTGATCGTGACGGCCCTGATGCCGGCCCGCTCGGCGGCGGCGATCTGGTTGCGCATGAGGGCCAGCAGCGGGGAGACGATGACGGTGGGGCCCTCGCCGAGCTCGCGCAGGAGCGCGGTGGCCACGAAATAGACGGCCGACTTGCCCCAGCCGGTGCGCTGCACGACGAGCACCCTGCGGCGGTCGATCACGAGCGCCTCTATGGCGGCCCACTGGTCGTCGCGGAGCACGGCGTGCTCGCCCGCCAGCGCCCGCAGCCGCGTCTCGGCCTCTTCCCGTAGCATCCCGACATCGGGGGCGTCAATCATGCCTCCCTTGTTACCAGCTCTCCCGGGCGCCGTGGTGAGCGAGGCCCGCAAAACCAGCATCTTTTACGGCATGCGCGGGCAGGTGCCGTGAGGGCTACGCGTCGGCGTGCTCCGGGAAGGCGTTGATGGTGACGCGGTGCATCCGGCGGCGTTCGGTGTAGTCGGCGACCGCGTAGTGCTGGGTGGGGCGGTTGTCCCAGAAGGCCAGCGTCCCGGGCCGCCACCGCAGCCGGAGCTGGAACTCGGGCGAGCGGATGTGGTCGATCAGGAAGGGCAGGAGCGCCTCGTTCTCCCGGTCGCTCAGCCCCACCAGGCGGGTCGTCGACGCGCGGTTGACGAAGAGGGCCTTGCGGCCGGTCTCGGCGTGCACGCGGACGACCGGGCGTTCGATCGGCGGCCACTTCGCCTGGATCTCGGCCAGGTCGAACGGGTGCCCCTTCGAGATGGCCTTCTTCATCGACATCGTGATGTCGTGCACGGCGGTCAGCTCGTCGCACAACCGCTGCAGCGACGGCGAGAGCGTCTCGTAGGCCAGGTACGTGTTGGCCCAGCACGTGTCGCCGCCCACGCTGGGCAACTGGACGCAGCGCAGCAGCGAGCCCATCGGCGGAGTGGGTTCGAAGGTGTTGTCGCTGTGCCACTCGTCGCCGCCTTCGCCCTTGGGCGAGGTCTGGTCGAGCACGTGGATGGGGCTGCCGGCGTCCTTCTTGAAGGCGGGATGGTTGAGCGTGCCGAAGTTGAGGGCGAACTGCAGGTGCTGCTCGTCGTCGATGTTCTGGTCGCGGAAGAACAGGACGAGATGCTTGAGCCAGCCCTCGCGCAGGGTCGTGACCTCTTCCGGGGAGAGCGGCTTGCGCAGATCGACCCCGGTGACCTCGGCGCCGATGTGCTTCGTCACGGGATGAAACTCGATCATGACGCCTCCGGAGACGACGGGACCCTCGTGTCCGGAACGTAACACCCAAGCAATTGCTTGGTCAAGAATGGCAGGACATCGAACATGTTTACGAGAAGTGGCGGGGGATCGCGTATCATCTTGACGCCGGCGACGCGCACACCGCACACTCCCCGGCAACCGGATCATCACCGAGGAGGCGTCTTGACGGCAGCGGCCCTCGCCCGCGCGGCCCCGCGTGCGGCCGGCGAAGGCATGAGCAACGCCATGGATACGTCACAGCGCGCCTGGCTCGTGCCATCATCTCCAGGGGAGAAAACGTCACACCCGCACCGGTCTCGTGCCCGCGCGCGCCTTCGGCCGCCGTCGCGCCGCGACCGGGAGAGCTTACGTCGACGCCCCACCCGCCGACCTGACGCCGCTCTGCCGGGCTGACGGTTACGGTTACCGCACAAGGACAGAAGGAGGATGCGCTTCCCCTCGGCGCGACGACCGAGGCAGCCGCGCAGCACAAGATGGCCCGACGCACGACTGCACCCCCACCTGAGGACTTCGAGGAGCGGATCGTCGACATCGACGTCTCCTCCGAGATGCGCACGAGCTACCTCGAATACGCCTACTCGGTGATCTACCAGCGCGCCCTGCCCGACGCCCGTGACGGCCTCAAGCCGGTGCAGCGGCGCATCCTCTACTCGATGAGCGAGATGGGCCTGCGCCCCGAGCGCGGCCACGTCAAGTCCTCGCGCGTCGTCGGCGACGTCATGGGCAAGCTGCATCCCCACGGCGACAGCGCCATCTACGACGCGCTCGTCCGGCTGGCGCAGCCGTTCTCCATGCGCCTGCCGCTCGTCGACGGCCACGGCAACTTCGGCTCCCCCGACGACTCACCCGCCGCCATGCGGTACACCGAGGCCAGGCTGGCCCCGGCGGCGATGCTCATGGTCGAGTCGCTCGACGAGGACACCGTCGACTTCAAGCCCAACTACGACGGCCAGGAGACCGAGCCCACGGTCATGCCGTCGGCTTTCCCCAACCTGCTGGTCAACGGCACGAGCGGCATCGCGGTCGGCATGGCCACCAACATGGCGCCGCACAACCTCACCGAGGTCGTGGCCGCCGCCCGCCACCTGATCAAGAAGCCGGAGGCGACGCTCGACGAGCTGATGAAGTTCGTGCCGGGGCCCGACCTGCCGACCGGCGGCTCGATCATCGGGCTGCAGGGGGTGCGCGACGCGTACGAGACGGGGCGTGGCACGTTCCGCATGCGCGCCACGTGCACGGTCGAGCAGATCACCCCGCGCCGCAAGGGCATCATCGTCACCGAGCTCCCCTACAACGTCGGCCCCGAACGCGTGGTCACCAAGATCAAAGAGCTGGTGACCAGTAAGAAGCTGCAGGGCATCGCCGACCTCAAAGACCTCACCGACCGGCACAAGGGCCTGCGCCTGGTCATCGAGATCAAAAACGGGTTCATCCCCGAGGCCGTGCTGGAGGAGCTCTACCGGCTGACGCCGATGGAGGAGACCTTCGGCATCAACAACGTCGCCCTCGTCGACGGCGAGCCCCGCACGCTCGGGCTGCGCGAGATGCTCCAGGTCTATGTCGACCACCGGCTCGAGGTCGTGCGCCGCAGGTCGGAGTTCCGGCGCCGTAAGCGCGAGGAGCGCCTGCACCTGGTCGACGGCCTCGTCATCGCGCTGCTCAACATCGACGAGGTCATCCAGGTCATCCGTTCCTCCGACGACTCCGCCCAGGCGCGCACCCGCCTGATGGACGTCTTCGAGCTGTCCGAGGTCCAGGCCGCCTACATCCTCGACACGCCCCTGCGCCGGCTGACCAGATACGACAAGCTGGAGCTCGACCGCGAGAAGCAGACCCTCAGCGACGAGATCGCCGCGCTGACCGAGATCCTCTCCTCCCCGGCCAAGCTCCGCCAGGTGGTCTCGGGCGAGCTGGCCGACGTGGCCAAGCGCTACGGCACGCCGCGCCGGACCGTCCTGCTGGAGGCGCCGGGCGTCGCCCGCACCCCCATCCAGTCGCTCCAGGTGGCCGACGACCCGTGCCTGGCGCTGCTGTCCTCGACCGGCCTGCTGGCCCGCACCTCCGACGCCTCGCCGCTGGCGGGCGAGGGCGACCGCACCGCGCACGACGTGCTCGTCTCCGTCGTCCGCACCTCCGTACGCGGTGAGGTGGGCGTGGTCACGTCGCACGGCCGGCTGATCCGCGTCCAGGTCGTCGACCTGCCGACACTGCCGCCGTCGGCCAACCCGCCGTCGTTGTCGGGCGGCCATCCCGTCTCCGAATACGTCTCGCTCGAGCCCGACGAGAAGGTCGTCGGCCTCGGCTCCCTCGACCCCGACAGCCCCGGCCTGGCCCTGGGCACGGCGCAGGGCGTGGTCAAACGGGTGGTGCCCGACTACCCCGCCAACCGCGACGACTTCGAGGTCATCACCCTGAAAGAGGGCGACCGCGTGGTGGGCGCCGTCGAGCTGGTGTCGGAGAGCCACGACCTGGTGTTCATCTCCTCCGACGCCCAGCTCCTGCGCTACTCCGCCACGCTGGTGCGCCCGCAGGGGCGTCCCGCGGGGGGCGTGGCGGGCATCCGCCTCGACGGTGACGCGCGGGCGATCTGGTTCGGCGCAGTCGACCCCGAGCGGCCCGGCCACGTGGTCACGATCGCCGGCTCCTCCACGGCGCTGCCCGGCACGCAGGTGGGCGGCGGCAAGGTGTCCGACTACGCGGAGTTCCCGGCGAAGGGCCGGGCCACGGGCGGCGTCCGGGCTCAGCGGTTCCTGAAGGGCGAGGACGAGCTCCTGCTGGCCTGGGCCGGCCCCGCTCCGGCCAAGGCGGTCTCCACGGTGGGCAAGCCGGTGCCGCTGCCGGAGGAGCTCGGCCGGCGCGACGGCTCGGGCGTCCGCCTCACGCACACGATCGGCGCCATCGGCGGCGCCATCGCCGCCGATCCCGCCGCCCTGTCCTCCGCCGACGGCGAAACACCCCTGGAGGAGTGACCGGGGCGCACGTTCACCGGCTCCGCCTGCGGTGGAAAGTGTCCCGGCACCGGCGACTCCGCACCTTGAGGTCCCGGCGATCACCCACGTGCCGGTGGCGCGGGGCTGGTCGGCGCGTGTGACGGCGTCGCCGGGTCCGGTCGCGTGCAGCGCCCGGCCCCGGTGGGCCGCGTCCTCATGGGCTGGGCGGGCTGATGTTATGAAACGCGCCTTACCTCCGATGGTCTGGGAGAGCGCTCTCTCCCCTCGACTGGAGGTACCGTGTTCCCATCCAGACCACCCTTATGGGCGGCGGCCCTGACCCTGACCGGCTCCCTGATCGTCGCCCCACACGCCGCGGCCGCCGCCGAACCGCTCACGGTCACCGACTTCGAGTCGGACGGCGTGCCCGCCGGCGTGTACGCCTGGGGCAACGACGCGGCCTCGACCCCGGCGCTCACCGTCGGGCCCGACACCACCCGGCCGGAGGCGCCCTCCACGAACCGGGCGCTCACCTCGGTCTACGACGTGAGCCAATGGGGCGGCTGGTCCCACGACCTGCCCGCCACCCAGGACTGGTCAGCGTACGAGGGGTTCTCCTTCTGGGTGGACGGCACCGGCTCGGGCCAGAAGATCTTCTTCGAGCTCAAGGACGGCGGCGGCGGTCCTGGCAACTCCGAGCTGTTCGAGTCGTCGTTCACCGATGACACGGCGGGCTGGCGGCAGGTGAGGGTGCCGTTCGAGAGCTTCACCCGCCGCGCCGACTACCAGCCCGGCGGAGCCCCGACCGACGGCGAGCTGGACCTGGTCGCCATGTGGGGTTACGGGATGCGCCTGCCCACCGCGCAGGGCACCCTGCGGTGGGACGAGGTGCAGGTGTACGGGACCGCTCCCCCGCGCCCGGTGCGGCTGTCCACGGACCGGCCCGTCTACCCGGTGGACGAGAAGGACAAGGTACGGGTCAGCGTCACGGTCACCACGGCCACCGGAGAGCCGCTCCCCTCCGACCTGGCCGTGGACTACCGGACAGGTACGGGCACCGCGACCCCCGGCGACGACTACACGCCGGCCGAGGGCACGCTGGCGTTCCCCGCGGGCACCGCCTCCGGTTCGGCGCGCACGTTCACCGTCGAGATCAGGAAGGACCGGCAGAGCGAGGTCGCGGAGACCATCCCGATCGAGCTGTCGGGCACGGGCACGCGGCCTCCGGCCGAGCCGCCGGTCATCGTCATCAACGCGCACGACCTGCCGTACCTGAACGCCCGCGAACCCGTCAAGGACCGCGTCTCCGACCTGCTGGGCAGGATGACGCTGGAGGAGAAGGTCGGCCAGATGACGCAGGCCGAGCGCGGCGCGCTGGCCAAGCAGAGCGACATCGCCACGTACCGGCTCGGCTCGCTCCTGTCCGGCGGCGGGTCGGCGCCCGCCAGGAACACGCCGGAGGGGTGGGCCGACATGATCGACGCCTTCCAGCTCCAGGCCCGGCAGACCCGCCTGCAGGTGCCGCTGATCTACGGCGTCGACGCGGTGCACGGGCACAACAACGTGGTCGGCGCGACGATCTTCCCCCACAACATCGGCCTGGGCGCCGCCCGCGACGCCGACCTCGCCGAGCAGGTGAGCAAGATCACTGCCAGGGAGGTCAGGGCCACCGGCATCCCGTGGAACTTCGCCCCGTGCCTGTGCGTCGCGCGCGACGACCGGTGGGGCCGGACGTACGAGTCGTTCGGCGAGGACCCCGCGCTGGTGACGCGGATGGCCACCGTCATCGACGGGCTGCAGGACAACGGGGTGCTGGCCACCGCCAAGCACTACGCCGGCGACGGCGGCACCGCGTACGGCTCGTCCTCCACCGGCGACTACACCATCGACCAGGGCGTCACCCTGACGAGTCGCGAGGAACTGGCGGCGATCCATCTGGCGCCGTTCCAGGAGGCGGTCAAGCGCGGCGTCGCCACCGTGATGCCGTCGTTCTCCAGCGTGGACTTCGGCGACGGGCCGCTCAAGATGCACGCCCACGACGAGCTGATCAACGGCACGCTCAAGGGCGAGCTCGGGTTCAAGGGTTTCGTGATCAGCGACTGGCAGGCCATCGACCAGATCCCCGGCGACTACCCGAGCGACGTGCGCACGTCGGTCAACGCGGGGCTCGACATGATCATGGTCCCGTACGCCTATCCCGAGTTCACCGCAGCGCTCAAGGCCGAGGTCGAGGCCGGTCGGGTGCCGATCGCGCGAGTGGACGACGCGGTCGCCAGGATCCTGACCCAGAAGTTCCGGCTGGGGCTGTTCGAACGCCCGTACGCCGACCGCTCCCGCCTCGGCGACGTCGGCTCGGCGGCGCACCGCGCGGTCGCCCGCACGGCCGCGGCCAGATCGCAGGTGCTGCTGAAGAACGAGGGCGGCCTGCTGCCGCTGCGGCGCGGCGTCAAGGTGTACGTGGCCGGCTCGAACGCCGACGACATCGGCAACCAGTCGGGCGGCTGGACGATCAGCTGGCAGGGTTCGTCCGGTCCGATCACCACCGGCACCACGATCCTGCAGGCCGTCCGGTCGCGTGCCGGATCCGTGACGTACTCGCGGGACGCCTCAGCCGGCCTGGCGGGGCACGACGTGGGCGTCGTGGTGGTGGGCGAGACCCCGTACGCCGAGGGCCAGGGCGACGTGGGCCGCGCGGGCCGCACGCTCGGTCTCTCCCCCGCCGACCGGGCCGCCGTCGACCGGGTGTGCGGGGCGATGAAGTGCGCCGTCCTGGTGGTCTCCGGGCGTCCGATGCTGCTCGGCGACCTGTCGGGCGTCGAATCCGTGGTCGCCTCGTGGCTGCCGGGGACCGAGGGCGACGGCGTGGCCGACACCCTGTTCGGTGCGGTGCCGTACACGGGGCGGCTGCCCTTCACCTGGTTCCGCTCGGTGGAGCAACTGCCGATCAACGTGGGCGACGCCGCCTACGATCCGCTGTTCCCGTACGGGTGGGGGTTGCGCACCGACCGCGCCCGCGAGCGGCTCAAGGGCGTACGACACGAACTCGCCCACGGCGACAGCCGGTCCAAGACGGCGGCCCTGCTGCTGGCGCCCGCCCTGTCGGGCCGCCACTGGCACGCCGACGGCTCCGTCCGTGACACACGCGTGGTCCTGGGCACGCTCGAAGCGGCCGCGGCGCTGCTCGAACGTTCGCGGAGCGTCCCGTACGCCACGGCGGACACGCTCGTCTCGGTCGCCAGGGACGTCGCGCAGCGCGCCGGCAAGCGGCCAGACCTGCACGCCGCGGCCGACCACGAACTGGCGGCGGGCGCGTACAGGAAGGCGGTGGACCTGCTGGCCCGGTCGATCCGCTGACGCGGTGAGCATGAACGTCGTCTCCAGGCGCATCGCCCGGCGGTGATGGGGACTGGCCCCGGTGTGGGCGGGGTCAGTCCCCAACCCGGTCCCGGCGGCCCGGTCCGGTCCGGGGAGCAGTCCCCAGGGCCCGGGCCGGGGTCGCTGGACCGGGAGCCCGCGTTCAGCCGGCGCAGAGGCAGAACGGGTGCCCGGCCGGGTCGAGGAACACCCGGAATGCGCCGTCCTCGCTCGGCTGGTGCTCGTGTTTGCGCGCCCCGATCTTGACCGCCTGCGCCTCGGCCTCGTCCAGGTCGTCCACGGTGAGATCGAGGTGGAGTTGCTGGGGGTGCTGCGGGTCGGGCCAGGCCGGCGGCCGGTGGTCGGGGGCGAGCTGGAAGGCCAGCCGTCCGGACGACCCTCCGTCGGAGACCACCGCCCAGTCCTCCTCGACGGACGTGACCGGCCACCCGAGGAGGTGCGAGTAGAACTCCGCGAGTCCTTCGGGGTCGGGGCAGTCCAACACGATGCTCCGGAACCTCGCGATGCCGCTCATCGATTCACCTTCCCGGCCTGTTTTACCTGGCCGATCGGAGACAAGAATGTTGCCATGGCTGCCAACTCGTTCATGGTCCCGCTCGGCACTCCCGCGCCGGACTTCGACCTGACCGCCATCGACGGCGGGAGCGTCTCGCTGGAGGACCTCAGAGGCTCTCCCGCCACACTGGTGATCTTCCTGTCCAACCACTGCCCCTACGTTCGGCATATCGAGGACGGCATCGGAGCCCTGGCCGCCGGCTACGGCGCGAGACTGTCGGTCGTCGCCATCTCCAGCAACGACAGCGTGAACTACCCGGATGACGAACCGGCACACCTGGCGGAGCAGGCCGAGCGAGCCGGATTCACGTTCCCGTACCTGCTGGACGAGACGCAGGAGGTGGCCAAGGCCTACCGGGCGGCGTGCACGCCCGACTTCTTCCTGTACGACGCTCAGATGCGGCTCGCCTACCGGGGAGAGTTTGACGGCTCGCGGCCGGGCAACGCGGAACCGGTGACCGGCGCGTCCCTGCGGGCGGCCATCGACGCCGTGCTGGCGGGCGACCCGGTGCCGGAAGAACAACACCCGTCACTCGGGTGCGGCATCAAGTGGAAGCCGGGCAACGCACCCGCCTGATCGCCCGCGTGTCCCCTCAACCGGAGGCCGCGATGGCGGACGGGATCGCGAGCAGCAGTTCGTGCGGTTCGCCGCCCTCCCAGCGCCGGATCAGCCGGGTGCCCGCCTCCCCCGGGTCGAAGCCCTCGCAGCCCAGCGGCCCGTAGCAACCCGCCTCATCCAACATGATGATCAGCGGATCGTCGTCGGGGAGACCGGCCGCGTAGGCGGCGGTGTCGAGGAGCGCCAGCGCGCTCCTGGCGTTACGGCCACCGTCGTTCGACTCCACGCGGTCGAGGCGACGCCAGGCTTGAACGCGGAGAAACGCGGCAAGGGATTCGGACCTACTCACGAGCAACCTTCTTCGATCCCGTACATACGGCTACGACATCATCACGCAGAGCGATGGGTATTCGTGGGAGGTTTGCCAAGTCGGGCCATTCGTGACCCCCGGAGAGCATGAAATTCGGCGGGTGAGGGATATTTGTGGTCATGACAGCGTTCGACGACCTGTACGCCGCCAACGCGACGTTCGCCAAGGAGTTCGAGAACTCCACCCTCACCGGCCGGGCGGCCCGCGGGCTGGCCGTGGTGACCTGCATGGACTCCCGCATCGACCCGCTCGGGCTGCTGGGTCTCAAACCGGGCGACGCCAAGATCCTCCGCAACGCGGGCGCCCGGGTGACGGACGACGTACTGCGGACCCTGGTGCTGGCCGTCTACCTGCTGGGCGTCGATCGGGTGCTGGTGATGCCGCACACGGACTGCGGCATGTCCAAGGTGACGGACTCCGACGTGCACGCGCTCACCAGCGGGCAGGGAGTCGACACCCGCAGCCTCGAGTTTCACACCGTGCCCGACCAGGACGAGGCGCTGCGTCACGACCTCATGCGGATCCGCAGCACCCCGTTCCTGCCGAAGGACCTGCCGGTGACGGGCGCCATCTACGATGTCCACACCGGCCGGCTGACCCCGGCCCCGAGACAGGTGTCCGACGCGGCCTGACGTCCCGTCGGAGACGACCTGCCCGGCTCCCGGGTCTGCGCGGTGAACGCACGCACCGGCCGCCGAACCGCACGCTCGACCGACCGCCGAGACCTCCTCCGGCGGATCCGCCGCCCGGAGGAGCGGCGTCGCGGACACATGCCGCGGAGGAGTCGGCGTGCTGGAGGACCGCCAGGGCCTACCGCCAGGCAGGGACAAGCGGGTGGGCCAGAGGGCGGAGGCGAAACGCCGCTGCATCGCCCGGCGCGACCGCGACACCGGCGACCCTCGCCAACACCGGATCGTGAAGAGGGCGAACGTGGCCTGACGCCGCCCGTAGCCTGCGGCGCCCCGCCGCCGCCGGGTCGGCGCTGTCCGCCCGCACGGCGATCGCCCTCCGTCCCCGCCAGCTTGATCTGCTCGACCACTTCATCGGCACGCTGCTGGTTGTGCTGCAATGTCAGCGCGGCATCGGCACCTGCTTGGGCCAGGCGCTCGGGTACGCGGGCCCGCAGGAGCCTTGAGCCGGCCCTCATCGCCCGCGCACGCCTCTCTGCAGCCCCAACGGCCCCTGTCGCCACGCCACCGTCGAAACGACCTTGGGGCCCAGAGGGGGATCGTTTCGCCCTTCAGGGGCCGCTCCAGCGCCGCACACCGCAGGGCCAGGCATCTCCCGGGCATGCCTGGAAGACTCAGAAGGCTGAGCCCTGTGCGTCGCCGCGGAGGTGCTCCGGCGGTAGGCGGGGCCAGAGAGCGTCAGGCGTCGATGTGGTCGCGATCGACCTCGGCGGCGCTGTTGACGATGAACTCGCGGCGCGGCGCCACGTCGCTGCCCATCAGCAGGCTGAAGATGCCATCGGCGCCCTCGGCGTCCTCGATGCGGACCCGCCGCAGGATGCGGTGGCGGGGGTCCATCGTCGTCTCGGCCAGTTGGTCGGCGTCCATCTCGCCCAGGCCCTTGTAACGCTGCACCGGATCCTTCCAGCGCTTGCCGCGCCGCTCCAGATCGCGCAGCACCTTCTGCAACTCTCCGTCGGAGTAGCAGTAGATGTATTTCTCCTTGCCCCGGCCGGGGTTGGTCAGCTCGATGCGGTGCAGCGGCGGCACCGCGGCGAACACGCGCCCCGCCTCCACCATGGGCCGCATGTAGCGGTGGAAGAGGGTCAGCAGCAGGCAACGGATGTGGGCGCCGTCGACGTCGGCGTCGGCCATGAGGATGACCTTGCCGTAGCGGGCCGCCTCGATGTCGAACGAGCGCCCCGAGCCGGCCCCGACCACCTGGATGATGGCGGCGCACTCCGCGTTCTTGAGCATGTCGCTCACGGACGCCTTCTGCACGTTGAGGATCTTGCCCCTGATCGGCAGCAGCGCCTGGAACTCCGAGTCGCGGGCCAGCTTGGCCGTGCCCAGCGCCGAGTCGCCCTCGACGATGAACAACTCGCTGCGGTCGACGTCGTCGCTGCGGCAGTCGACCAGCTTCGCCGGGAGCGCGGAGCTTTCCAGCGCGCTCTTGCGCCGCTGGTTGTCGCGGTGCTCGCGGGCCGCGATGCGGGCCTTGGCCGCCGCGACGATCTTCTCCAGGACGGCCCTGAGAGGCTGCTTGTAGCCGCGCGGCGGGTTGGCGAACAGCTCTTTGAGCTCGCGGGAGACCACGTGGGAGACGATGCGGGTGGCCGCGGAGGTGCCGAGCACCTCCTTGGTCTGGCCCTCGAACTGGGGCTCGGGGACGCGCACGGTGACCACGCCGGTCAGGCCCTCGGAGATGTCGTCCTTGGTCACCGGATCGTCGCCGTTTTTCAGCAGGCGGGTCTCGCGCAGCACCTCGTTGACGGTGCGCACCAGCCCGCGCTCGAAACCGGTCAGGTGGGTGCCGCCCTTGGGCGTGGCGATGACGTTGACGAACGAGCGCACGGTCGACTCGTAGCCCTTGCCCCAGCGGACCGCCACGTCGACGAGGAGCTCGCGCTCCATCTGCGTGGGCGTCATGTGGCCCTGGTCGTCGAGGACCGGCACGGTCTCGTGGAAGTGGCCGGCGCCCTGCAGGCGCAGCACGTCGCAGACGGCCTCGTCGCGGGCCAGGAACTCGGTGAACTCGGAGATGCCGCCGTCGAAGCGGAACTCCTCCTCGATGCGCTCCTCGTGCCTGCTGTCATAGACCGCCAGGGTCAGCCCCGGCACCAGGAACGCGGTCTGGCGCAGCCGCACGTGGATCTCGTCGAGCGAGACCTCGGCGTCGGGCAGGAAGATCTGCTTGTCGGCCCAGAAGCGCACGCGCGTGCCGGTGACGTTCTTCGGCAGCTTGTCGCCGACGCGCAGCCCGGACTTCTTCTTGAACTTGGCCGTCGGCCCCTCACCGTCGAAGATGCCGGTGACGCCGCGGCGGAAGCTGATCTCGTGCACCCGGCCGTGGAGGTCGACCTCCACGTCGAGCCGCGAGGACAGGGCGTTGACCACGGAGGCGCCGACGCCGTGCAGACCGCCGGACGCGGCGTAGGCGCCGCCGCCGAACTTGCCGCCCGCGTGCAGCTTGGTATAGACCAGCTCAACTCCGGCCAGGCCGCTCTTGGGCTCGACGTCCACCGGGATGCCGCGGCCGTTGTCGCGCACCTCGATGGAGCCGTCGGCGTGGAGCTCGACCTCGATGCGGTCGCAGTGGCCCGCGAGCGCCTCGTCGACCCCGTTGTCCACGATCTCCCAGAGGCAGTGCATGAGCCCGCGGCTGTCGGTGGACCCGATATACATGCCGGGCCGCTTGCGAACGGCCTCGAGGCCCTCAAGCACCGACAGGTGACGAGCCGTGTAACCCGCCTCCACTAGCGTCACTCCAGCTCCCCTGGGTCTAGGCATCGAACACGTGTGCGTAGCTTACCGTTCTTCCCACACGCGCGCGTACAAGCTTGCCATGGAGCCGCGTTTCCTGTTACCAAGCGCCTGATCATCATTACTTCCGGACACATTCTGCTCTGGGCGTAGAGAGGGGGCGGTTGGGAACGTCCACGTCCGGTTAGATGTTGTTCCAAGTGACTGACGCCAGATCCTCGCTTCGGCGGGGGTGACCCGAAAGGCGATACGTGACTGGAGCTCTCGCCCCCGTTAAGCCGCTGACGGCCCTCGACCGCTGCGACCGCTGCGGTGCCCAGGCCTACATTCGCGCGACCCTGCCTGTGGGTGGGGAGCTGCTGTTCTGCGCCCATCATGGGCGTCAGCACATCGCAGCGCTGCGCGAAAAGGGCGCCGACATCCTGGACGAGTCGGCTCGCCTCAGCGAAACCCCAACTGTTGCCCCCAACGACGAGCGCTGACCGGCGCTGGTCGTGATGAGATAACCACATAGCGCGTAGCAGCGGGGGGGGGGGGGGGGGGGGGGGGGGGGGGGGGGGGGGGGGGGGGGGGGGGGGGGGGGGGGGGGAGGGGGGGGGCGGGGGGGGGGGGGGGGGGGT